>DAIDJF010000104.1 GCA_027451525.1 Ktedonobacterales bacterium | reverse complement strand
ATTATTTTGTTGAATACGATGGAATCACGCCCCTACGATGATGTGAAACATGTTTTATCTCTTCCCTCATTTACCGCCATTATTCCAGCCTCTCTCATTCTCTAGTTGACACGAGTGCCACGTAAAGTCGTCCTTCTGCTACAACGACTCGACTTTTGGTACGCTTCGTCGGCATGCGCGTTTTAGATAGCACAGGTCACGTGTGATAAAGTATTGACTTAATTAAGCTGATACTTTATAATATGTGCATGGATATGTTTGTTGCGCTTTCCGATCCTACACGACGGGCCATTTTAGAGCTTCTTGCCAGCGGCGGCGAACTCACTGCCACAGACATCTACGGGCACTTTTCCGTCAGCCCACAGGCGGTCTCGCAGCACCTCAAGGTCTTACGCGAGGCCAAACTGGTGGTGATGGAAAAACGCGCGCAGAAGCACTTGTACCGCCTCAATCCACAAACACTGTCCCAATTTGAAGCATGGGTTCAGCAGACGAGACAGCGGTGGGAAGAGCGTTTTGAGGCACTAGATAACGTGCTCGCAACTGAGAAACAAAAGCTCGCGCAGCGTGAGCAAGAGCAGAAATGAGAACAAGGATAAAATGCGGAAGAGATTATGAGAAAAGTGCTTCTTAACATGACGATGACATTGGATGGTTTCTTTTGCGGGCCAAGCTAAATAGTGGAGTTTGAGTAGCATCGCATTCACAAAGATTGGAGAAACACCGTGGGAAAAGTTACGTTTGGCCTTTCGGTCTCGCTCGACGGCTTTATCGCCGATAAAAATGATGATGTCTCAGAAATCTTCGCCTGGATGGGACGCGCTATGGAATATTTCTATGAGGTCATAGGCGATCAACTCAACGAGGGCGGCGTAGTGATTATGGGACACCGAAGCTTTCATCAGATTGATAATGAGCAGGGGTGGATCATGCCAGATGGCACATCTCTTCCTGGCCCGGTGATTGTCTTGCAATCGCAAGCTCGCGAACCCCTGAAACAGGGCCAGACGCAGTATTACTTTGTCTCCGATGGTATCGAGAGCGCGATCGCCAAAGCCAGGGAGCTTGCAGGTGAGAAAAATATTGCCCTGCACGGGGCTAGCGCGGTCCAACAGGCTCTGAAGGCTGGCCTGCTTGACGAAATCAATATGAGTGTGGCCCATGTCCTGCTGGGTGAGGGAGTGCGCCTCTTCGATCACCTTGGCTCAAAGCCGATTCACCTGGAACATATTCGCACGCTTGAGACGCCGGGTGCCACCCATCTCTCGTTTCGCGTGGTGAAGTAAGACTGGCTTCGTCTCTCTGAGAATGGAAAGCAGAAAACACGATGACAGATGACTCTATCCATATTCAGGCACAGACGCCTCCGCCAACCCCAGGCTCTCGCTCTCTGTCTTGCTTATCCAACTTTAGTCAGGTTGGTGTGAACAGAACGCTCTGGGGTGATTTTTCCATCTCTCAAATGTACAATGTAGTCTGCATATGCAGCATTTGCAGCATGATGAGTGATAAGCAGCGTTGTGCGGCTTTGCATGAGTGTTTGTAAATGCTGCATGATGGTTTGTTCAGTCAGAGCATCCAGATTTGCCGTTGGCTCGTCCAGGATGAGCAGCGGAGCATCCTTGAGCAGGGCACGCGCAATCGCGATGCGTTGGCGTTCGCCACCACTTAAAAGAAGTCCATGTTCGCCAACAGGCGTATCGTAGCCGAGAGGCAGGCTCTGAACAAATTCATGTAATCCGGCCTGACGTGCGGCTGTAAACAATTCGCTATCGCTGGCATCATGTCTGGCTAGCAGGATATTTTCGCGAATACTGGTATTAAAAAGATGTGTGTCCTGCTCAACCACACTGATCAGATTGTGAATGGTATCTTGCGTATAGTCATGCAGGGCGTGACCGCCAAGTGTGATCTGGCCTTCTGTATAGTCCCAGAAACGTAGCAAGAGATGCGCGAGCGTAGATTTGCCAGCACCGCTTGGACCTAACAGGGCAAGGCTCTGTCCTTGAGGGATGGTCAGGGAGAGGTCATTAAGGATGTAGGGTTCCTGTTCATGATAGCGAAAACGCAGGTTATGTACGGCGAGATCGAAGCGTTGTGGGAGCGGTGACGGTTCTATTGGGTCGTGAACGGCAGGGGGGATGTCAACGAGAGCAAAGAGACGCTCTGCTGCCGCTAAACTGCTGCCCAGGTATTGGGCGGCGGGAGCAAGTGGTAGAACTGCCTCAAAACTTGCTAACGTGACTAGCACAAGCAGCGCGAGATAGACACCGTTCAGTTGTCCGTTGTGTACATAGGGGATAGCGACCAAAAGCATCGTCCACATTGCCAGATTCATGAGCCACGTGGTGAGCGCGTTTTGCATACCGCCAATCCATGCATGGGTGCGTTGCACAGCATCGAGTTCTCTCTGCACTATTGTCATATGTTCCTGTTGCCGTTGCTCTTGCCCAAAAGCCAGCAGATCAGTGATTCCTTGTACCGTATCAATGGTTAATGTATGGAGTTGTGCTCTCAATGTAATGGCTTGCCGTGCCGTCCTCTGGGCTAAAAGATACACAAGTAGCGGGACGAGTATGGCCGCTAGCAGGAAGAATGAGAGTAACACAAAAGCGAAATGGGGATCAAATGCACCCAGGAAAAACCAGAGTGCGAGCGCGACACAAGCCGCTACTAGCGGAGGAGCGACCACGCGCACGTAGAAATCCTGCAGCGTTTCAATATCCGCGATGATCCTACTTAGAAGATCGCCGCTGCTGAGCGTTGTGCCATCGCTGTTATGGTAGTGGAGCAAGCGGGCAGGAGCCAGTGGTTCTAGTGCGCTATAAAACCAGACACGGAGGTTGGTGAGCAGGCGAAACGTGACATGGTGCGATGTATAGCGTTCCAGATAGCGAAAGACAGCGCGCGCAATGCCGAAGAAGCGTACACCCACAATCGCCACGCTCAATGCGGCAACAGAGGGATGCAGTGCTGCCTCTGAAATCAGGTATGCGGACGTAGCCATCAGTCCGATACCGCTAATAATAGTTGCGACACCGAGCAGAACCGCAAGTATGACCCATCCTTTCAGCGGCGCGAGCAGTTTCAACAAAAGCCAGAAAATCTTGTGTTGTCGTTTCATGCTGCCACCCCTCTCTCGCTATACGCGCTAAACAATTGGTAATATGCGTCCCGCCGCTGCATGAGTTCGGCATGGGTGCCTGTTTCAACGATGTGCCCGTGTTTCATAACGATAATCTGATCCGCATCGACGGTAGTAGCGAGGCGATGAGCAATAATGAGTGTCGCGTGTTCTAGTCCGGTGGGGGCTATCGTTGCCAGAACATGTTCTTCTGTAGCCCTGTCCAGATTTGCTGTTGCCTCATCTAGAATAAGAAGTGGGGCGTTTTTCAGTAGTGCGCGGGCGATACTGATACGTTGTGCTTGTCCACCACTCAAGCGCGTGGCGCGTTCGCCAATGACAGTATCGTAGCCCTGTGGCAAGGCCTGAATAAAATCATGTGCCGCTGCTTGTTTTGCCGCCGCAATCACTTCTGCCGGTGTTGCCTCTGGGCGTCCCATACGAATATTCTCTATCACGCTCATATTAAAGAGGTATGGACGCTGTGGAACGAGCGCGATCTGTGCGCGCCACTCGTGTGCTGGTAGCGTATGTAATGCTCTGTCATGTATACGTATGGTTCCAGTATCCGTACTGAGAAAGCCCATTAGCAGGTTGACGAGCGTGCTTTTGCCCGCGCCACTCGCACCCACGAGTGCGACCTTTTGACCGGGCTGAATACAAAACGAAACATCTTGTAGTGCGGTGCGTTGCTCGCTATAGCGATAAGAGACATGCTCAACGGCAAGGAGTGCAGTTTGTTCTCCTGTCGTTTCTGATGCTTGTGTCGTGAGATGCTGCTCACTATGCGCATTATGGGTTGCTAAGGGGATATCCAGAATTGCAAAGATGCGTTGTGCTGCGCTCGTGCTATTCATCGCGGCATGATGGCGCGTGCCCAATGTGCGCAATGGCAGGTAAAATTCTGGTGCGAGCAGCAAGACGAAAAAGGCATGTGTGAAATCCACTTGTGCATAGAGCAAGCGCAAGCCGATTTCGACGGCGATAATTGCAGTGCTAATAGTGGCACCCAGTTCTAAGATGAGGGAGGAGAGAAAGGCCACGCGCAGAACTTGTAAGGTGCTGATGCGAAATTGCTCACTGATGCGTCTAATCGTCTCTTGTTGCGCGCTGCTGCGCCCGAAAAGCTTGAGCGTGGTCATGCCTTGCAGCACATCTAGAAAGTGTGCGCTCATCAGACTCATCAATTTCCATTGACGTTTCGTGAGTGCGTTGGCCGCCATACCGATCAGTGCCATAAAAAACGGCAAGAGTGGTGCTGTAACGAGGAGGATAAAGCCGGAAAGTAGATCGGTAGAGAAGACGGCGATCACGATAACCAGTGGAATGAGCACGGTAAAGAAGAGTTGAGGCAGATATTGGCTAAAGTAGGCATCGAGCGATTCCACGCCCTCAATCAGTGAGTTTGCCAGTTCGCCGCTGCGCTCACTGTGAGTATACGATGGTCCGAGAGCCAGAAGATGGGCGAAAAGGCGTTGCCGCAGATGCGTTTTAACGGTTCGAGCACTTTTGCTGGCAAACATTTCGTTGAGCCATGAGAGGACACCGCGTGCCAGGATGACGATCAGGAGCAAGAGGAAGAGCGGGATAAGCTGAGAAATCGATTGGCCCGCGAGAAACACGTGCGCGATAATGCGACTGATATACTGCGCTTGCAAGATAATTGCGCTACCTGTGAGCAGTCCCAGAACGAGAGTTAGCAAGCTGTAGAAACGCAAGTGTGGTATAAGGCGCAGAAGTCGTTTGTCGAATTTCATTGCAAGTTTCTTTCCTGTGCTGATTTGTGTCCATGCGCAAATATTTTTACGCATGGACACAAGCCAAGTCATACATGTTAGACGGCGTGGCTTACCGCGTCGTGTTCGCCGAGGCGATGGCGGAAGACCCAGTAATTCCAAATCTGATAGACCAGCATAATTGGCACAAAGGTGAGGGCAATCCAGCTCATGACGGTGAGCGTATAGGGACTGGACGAGGCGTTATAAATGGTCAGGTTCCAGGCTTGGTTGAGGCTGGAGATCATCACGCGCGGGAAGAGTCCCAGGAAGATTGTCAGCGTCGAGAAGACGATGGTCAGGGCCGTCATGATAAAGGCCCAACCGCTATGGCGATTCTTGACAAACCAACCAGCGGCTAATAGAGCCGCACCCGCGCCAAGTGGGGCCACACCAGGGTCAACACCCAGGCGCATAAAGACATCGGTAACAAAGTAGCCGATGATGACGAACAGGAAGACGGCGATGACGGCAGGTAACCAGGCGCGATTGGCGGCCTTCAACGCTTTTTCTAGCAGTTCACCTTTTGTGCGCAGTGTCAAGAAGATTGCGCCGTGCAGGAGAAAGACGGTTGTCAGGGCCGCTCCACCAAGCAAAGCGTAGGGATTGAGCAGATTCCAGAAGCCGCCGACATAGTTCATGTGTGCGTCAATCGGTACGCCTTCAATGACATTGCCAACTGCGACACCCCAGAGGAACCCAGGCAGGAAGCTACCAATAAAGATCATCCAATCCCAAAAGTTGCGCCATGCGGGACGCTCGTCGCGATTGCGGAACTCGAAGGCCACGCCGCGCAGGATCAGCGCGATCAGCATGAAGGCGAGTGCCAGATAAAATCCACTGAATAGCGTTGCATACCAGTTGGGGAAGGCCGCGAACATCGCGCCTCCTGCTGTTAAGAGCCACACCTCGTTACCGTCCCAGAATGGGCCGATGGTGTTGATGATAATGCGGCGTTCACTGTCGGTTTTGCCCAGGAAAGGAAGCAGCATACCCACGCCGTAGTCAAATCCTTCCAGGAAGAAGAAGCCCGTGAACAGGATGACAATCAGGATGAACCAGAGAATATTGAGGTCCATAAAAAACTCCCTTCGTCTGCATCACTAATACGCGCCGACCAGTGAGGTTACATCTTCATCGCCACTTTTCGTGCTGGTGGTGACATCGATACGCGCATATTTGACCAACAGGTAGACATCGGCGACGGCTAACGCGCCGTAGACCAATGCATACAGGATCAGCGTGGTAAGTACAGACCCTGCGTTAACGGTGGGCGATACGGCCTGGGCAGTGGTCAGCAGGCCAAAGACAATCCAGGGTTGACGCCCGACCTCGGTCATAATCCATCCCGTTGCGTTTGCCAGATAGGGCAAGGCGATGGCGAATGGTAGCAGCCAGAGGAACCAGCCTGCCGTTTCAAAGCGTTTGCGCATCATCAAGAAGAGGGCAAGTAGAGATAGCAAGATCATCAATACGCCTGCCCCAACCATCAGGCGGAAACTCCAATAGGTGATGCCGACGGGAGGGACATAGTTGCCAGGGCCATATTCTTTGACATACTGTGCTTGGAGTTGGTTGATGCCCTGTACGTTGCCTGTCAGACTATTGTAGGAGAGGATCGTTAACACGTCAGGAATGCGGATGGCAAAGACATCGTTCCTGTTTTGCTCGTTGCCAATCGTGAAAATTGAGAAGGAAGCGGGGTCTTCGCTGTTCCAGAGTGCCTCGGCTGCTGCCATTTTCATTGGTTGGGTCTGAACCATATGTTGGGCCTGCACGTGTCCAACGATGGAGACTAGAAAGCTCGCAATAACAGCGATGACCGTCGCGATGATCGCGGAACGGCGGAAAATCTCTCGGTCAGTGTTCTTCTTGAGCAGGTGATAGGCACTAATTCCCAGCACGAAAAATGCGCCTGTTGCTAATCCTGCCATCAGCACATGCGGAAATTGCACCCATACATTCGGGTTTGTGAGCAAGGCGAAGAAATTGGTCATTTCGGCGCGTCCATTGCGCAGGGTGTAGCCGACAGGTTCTTGCATAAAGGAATTAGCGATCAGAATCCAGAGTGACGAAAGATTTGAGCCGAGGACGACTAGCCAGATAGCGGTCAGGTGAACGCCCTTTGAAAGGCGATCCCAGCCAAAGAGCCAGACGCCCAGGAATGTCGATTCCATGAAGAACGCCAGCAGAGCCTCAATAGCTAGTGGTGCTCCAAAGATATCGCCGACAAAACGAGAGTAACTGGCCCAGTTCATGCCAAATTGAAATTCTTGTACGATGCCAGTGACTACGCCCATCGCAAAGTTAATTAAAAAGAGACGTCCCCAAAACTGTGCCATCCGTTTGTATGTTTCGTTGCCAGTGCGTACATAGGCGGTTTCCATAATGGCAACGATCCACGATAGGCCCAATGTTAATGGCACAAAAAAGAAGTGGTAGATCGTCGTAATCGCAAATTGCCAGCGGGCAAGTGCTAATGCGTCCATAAAAACTCCTTTAGCAGGGTGATTATGCTACAAGACAGAATAAATCACGCCCTCGTGTCGCAGTCCTTACGGATTGCTGCACCAGAGCGTGATCCTTCACGCCCGAAGTGGTGGACTAGACTTCTCAATATTTAAGAAAGGGTGGCCTTTGCATGTTCTTTGCTATGATGCTCAGAGGTGATCATCTCTGGCGGGCGCACAATAAGCATTGGCAACCTTGTTGTATTAAGGACGCGCTCTGTGATACTACCCATTGCCCAGCGTTGCATGCCGCCACGTCCGTGCGTTGCCATCACGATTACATCGCTATGTCCAGCAATGCCTGTCCCAGCCGCTTCGCCATTCTCTGCCACTTGCAGGATACCTTCCGCCACATCTGTATCAGTAATGACTGACCATGTGACAGGCAAATTGAGATTGGCTACCGCCGTTGCCGTTAACCCCTCGCGCAGGTGCATAGCGGTAGCTTCCAGGTAATGAACCGCTTTCTGCGTTTGTGCGGCATGTTCGTCGCGAACGCCATCTATTTGTTGGTCTTTTGCATTGGGCTTGATGACTCTGACCAGATGGAGTGTGCCCTGTCTCGGAGTCGCCAGTGCAGCAATCAGTTGTGCCGCAGGTACAAGTGCGGCTTTCGCATAGGCAGAACCATCGAGCGTGACGAGTGCGCGCAAGGGCTGTGTCGGGTCTGGATGATGATGGGCCGGAGTTGGGCCACCTTCACGCAGAATAAACACGGGGATCGCTGCGTGGCGTGCCACCTTCTCTGCAATGCTCCCCATTACCCAGCGTTTCATACCTGTATATCCGTGACTGCACATCACGATTAAATCTGCCGAATATGAGTAGGCGACAGATAAAATGGTGGGAGCAGCAGACCCGAAAAGAGCAACTGTTTCTATCGCAACACTGTGCAATTCAGGTGAGACACTTAAACTTGCCAGATACTGCTCGGCATCAGCAAGGTCGGCATCGGCAACACTCTGTGCGATACTCGGCTGTGTCGTAGCCGCGAGCGCAGGCCAATAATCCGTTGCGGTCGTTACAACGCGCAAGAGAATCACAGAACCGCCAGAGGCACGAGCGAGACGTGCAGCTACAGGAAGAGCGGATTCCGCGCGCAGCGAACCATCGAGCGGTACAAGAATGTGGTGAAACATACGGCTTCTCCTTCCTCAAGACATACTTTCATCGTCCCAGTCGTACATGGCGGATGAAGCGTTCTCTAAAAACATTATCCTTATTCGTTGTTCTGCATTGAGTATAGGGCTACGTGCTCACAGGTGTATCACGACAAAATTTTTTTCTCTCTCAATACTGTCACAGGCTGTACAAGCGCAAATAAGTGAACATGTATTGTCGCCAAGTGGAGAAAAACGGGGCTGTGATTGCGTTGTGAGGCTATAGAGTGGCATTGTGGCTGAATTGTGAGCGCAATGAACTATTCTGATACAGATAAAAAAGCTTTTCACACCAGAGCCAAAACATGTACTAGATGGAGGACATGGCGCGATACTTTTGACACAGCTATGAGAATAATCTGGATGATACATCCAGATGAATAAACCAGTGTTAAGAGCGAAACGTGTTGAAATAGCAAGACCCACGAGTGGGAGAGCGAAAACGAGAGGAGAAGAATATGAAATTTGATCGTGAAATGGCGTATGCTATCCTGCATCCTCATTTTCAAGGGCGCGTATATAAAGATGAGCCTCTAGGACGACACTGCGCCTTTGGTGTGGGAGGACCCGCCGATATCTGGGTTTCGCTCACTTCACGCAATGAGCTGATCAGTCTCGTTAACACGTGTGCGGAACAGCACTGGCCTCTGTTAATTGTTGGGAGTGGTACAAATATTCTCTGTGCCGACGCAGGTGTGCGCGGTATTGTCGCACGGGTTGGCCTGGATAGCTATACGCTAGAGGCGGAGGAACACGAGACTGCGTTATTAATTGCCGAGTCTGGTGTGCGCTGGCCGCGCTTATTGCGTGAAATATCATCTCAGGGGTGGGGTGGACTAGAATTTGGGGTGGGTATTCCCGGTACACTCGGTGGGGCTGTGGTAAGCAATGCTGGTACTGATACTGGTGAATTGGGTCATGTGTTGGAATGGATTGAGGTGCTGGATGCGCGTGGTTGTAACCAGGAAGAAAATGTTGTTTCGATTCCCATGCTGCGCCGTTATAGCCATGATGAACTGGATCTACGCTATCGCTATAGCCGTTTTCGTGAGCAGCGACGCACGCAATACGATGAGCAAGGGCATCTGATTCCACCCTCGCGTTGCCTGATTGAGCCATCGGAAATTGTGCTCCAGGTTGCGCTACGTTTGCATCGCGATGATCCACAGAAATTGCATGAGATGATTACACGTCAGCATCACTGGCGCAAAACAGTGGAACCGATTCAGGCGCATTCGGCCCCCATTTTTAAAAATCCAACCGCAGTTACTGCTGCGCATCTGATCGCGGATGCGGGTATGGTGGGGCATATGCATGGAGCGGCTCAGATTTCGAGTCAAAATGCAAACTATATTGTCAACCTGGGTGAGGCGACCGCGCGCGATATCGCCACCCTGATAGAAGAGGTGCATCAACAGGTTTGGACGCATTGCAACGTTGATTTAGAATTAGATCTGGATGTGCGTGGCGAGTGGAATAGCTAGGCATGCGCGGATGCCCAATCCGTTATAGCACGATGCATAGGGCAACCAGCGGGCAAGGCGAAGTTCGCTCTCGCCTTGCCCGCATATTTTATGGGATAGATGCGTGTTTTTGAAAATTCTTATAAAAACATTACAAATCCCTTACAAGTTTTTCATCTTATTCCCATCTCTACCAACTATAGTAATAGAAGTTAATGAAAACATGCGTAATGCCAGTGCTGGCAAGCTGATATATTATACGCGCTATGAGAATAGTTGGAGGTTCCGCTTCATGCAGTATGAACCAAATCAATATGATGGTCAACATACACAACCGTATCAGCCTTATATAGAATATATTAATAGCATGGCGTCTCAACAGCCAGGAATGCGCCAGGCAACATATCAAGCCGCCCCACGTCCTGCCACGCCGCGCCAGACAGCCCCCGCGCAGGCTCGTATGTCGAAAGCGGAGGCTCTTTCAGTTGTAAGCAGCTTGAAGAAATGGGTTATTGTTTCCTCGGTGCTTGGCTTTGGTGTGTTGGGTGGGCTGGTTGCCGCGCACACGACAGGGGTAACTTCGCAAAGTCAGCAAACGACGCCTACAAATACATCAAATCAGTCAACACAAGATAATGGTGGATTTTTCCAGCAACAACAGGGAGGCTTTGGTTTTGGTAATGGCAGCTTCTCACAATCACAATCACCCTTCTCAGGAACAAGAACCTCCTAATGACTACGCGCTCCCGATAGGGATGGCTCGTGCTCAATTTCATGCAATGGGCACAACGGTTTCGTTACTTTTGCCGGAGGAGCAGGTGCAAGTAGGCACAGAAGCGGTGCAAAGTCTGTTCGCTGAGTGGGAGCAGACATTAAGCCGCTTTATGCCAGAGAGTGAACTTTCGCGCCTGAATAGCCGTGCGGGTCACAGTGTTGCTGTCAGCCCACTGTTGTTTATGGTTTTAGAAAAAGCAATTGCGGCTGCGCAAGCGACGGATGGTCTTTACGACCCGACGTTATTACAAAATTTGCACACTATTGGGTATGATCGCTCTTTTGAACTTATAGAAAATGCATCGGTTCAGGTAAACACTAATGGACATGCAGTGCGAAAGGGTGGGGCATGGCAGCAGATACGCCTCAATCATGAGAAACAGCGTGTCACCTTGCCTGTCGGGGTCGGCGTCGAGTTTGGTGGCATTGCGAAAGGTATGGCGGTTGACGCCGCCCTGGAGCGGTTACGTGACGTGGGAATCGCCACTGCAATGGTCAATGCGGGGGGAGACCTCGCGGTATTGGGTGTACCGCCGATAGAACAACAATGGGATATCGCCGTTCCTGGCAAGACACAGAGTTGGACTTTGCCACTGACACACGGGGCAATCGCGACTTCTGGCATTGCACGGAGACACTGGCAACAGGGGGAGCAGCAGCGTCATCATCTGCTTGACGCACGCACTGGACTCCCCGCGCAGAGCGGGATGTGGTCGGTGACGGTTGTTGCGGCAACCTGTATGCAGGCCGAAGTGGCAGCAAAAGTGGCTTTTGTGCTTGGTATACAAGAGGGGAGCGCGTTCTTACAACAGCGTGGGTTGCCTGGTATGCTTATCCGTGAGAATGGCAATTGGACGACAGCAGGACCCTGGCCTGTTGAGGTGATCTTGCGTGGACAAAAGAAAGAGGAACTGTGATGAATGTCTGGGGTACAGTCACCTGGGATATTGCGCGGGCTGGCGGCTTTGCGGCCTATATTCTGCTGACGCTCTCGGTCGCAATTGGTCTGGCGTTAACGTTACACTGGCAATCTGCTCGCTGGCCGCGCTTAATTAATAGCGAGATGCATAATTTTGTCACACTGCTGTCCCTTATCTTCACGGGTGTGCATGTGTTGGCGGTTTGGATTGACCCATTTACGCGCTTTGGCTGGAATGAGGTGCTCATTCCTTTTGCGAGTCATTATCGTCCAACATGGATGGCTTTGGGCATTGTCTCACTTTATATGGGCTTAGCGATTGCTCTCAGTACATGGTTGCGTCCGTATATCGGTTATGCCTGGTGGCGTAGACTGCACGTTTTTACACTTGTAATCTTCGGGCTGGTTCTGGTGCATGGCATCGCGACCGGCAGTGATACAAGTACCTGGTGGGGCGTTATCATCTACGGTGGCAGTGTGTTGCTGGTCGGCACGTTGCTCTGGCAGCGTCTCTACTGGCCTGCCAACGCGCAGAGTAATGCGCATCCAGTGATCGCCATGCTCGTGCTGGTCATAACGTTGGTCGGGACAGTCTGGACGGTTCTAGGGCCACTACAGCCCGGTTGGAACGTGATTGCCAATAATGGCAACGGTTCGGGCGCGGCAATTGGGGTTCCAGTGACGAACAATTCTGCCGCCAAGAGCAGCGGTTCGTCAAATAACAGCTTCTTGCCTTCGTTTACGGGCCAGTTACAAGGGCAGATGACGCAGAGCGGGCCGGATAGCAATGGTCTGACGACACTACAGTTGCACATGACCATTTTGAATGGTCCGCAGGGCACAGTGCAAGTTACATTGCAAGGGCAAGGCCAGGGCGGTGACGACGGCGGTCTGGCGGTATCATCTTCGCTCGTCACGCTCGGCGGTAGCCAAAGCGCGGTAACCTATAGTGGTCCGTTGACACAACTCAATGGAGATCGCCTCTGGCATATGACCGCGCTACTAAAAGGAACAGGGGCGAGCAGCCAGCAAATCCTGGTGACGATGGATATTCGTGTGTCTCGCAATAGTGGGCAGTGTTCAGGCACAATTTCTGGTACGGGCAGCACAAGCGCGAGTGGTTCTAACATATAAAGATTAACGCCCGTAAGATAGAAAATGCGCAGAAATATAATAACATGATATTTCTGCGCATTTTTATATGTCTAAAAACGGTTTACACGAGAGCAAATGCGGCGACAACATTCTTGCGTATCTGAGCCTCAAGTGGGTGCATAACAAGCAGCGGCAAGCGCGTTGTGTCAAAGACCTCTTCGGCAAAACTCCCTTCGATGAGGTGTCGCAATCCACGCCGTCCATGTGTCGCCAAGGCGATAATATCGCAGCCATCGAAGCCTTGTGTGCCTTTTGCGCACGTGCTGGTTTCGATCAGACGGAGAGGAATATCGGTTCCACTGGAGTCCAATACAACTGAAACAGAGACATTGAGGTGATAAGCTGCGAAAGCGCCCGTGTGTATCCGTTGTTCAATCTCTTCCAGATATGCGCGTGCATCAGCAAGTGCCTGTGTATTTATCTGCGCAATCATTTCTTTATGCTCTTCGATGGTAGGAATAACATGGACGACGCGCACGAGATGCAGGTTTCCATGCTCAGGCATGGCAAGTGCGGCACAGACGCCTGCTGCAGCCGATAGAATGGTTTCTGCGAGCGGCGAGCCATCAAGGGCGACCAACACGCGCGTTGTCTGTACCTGTTCATTCGTCGTGTTGTTAGCTGTAATGGGCGATGGGCCATTGCTGCGAAGAATGAGGGTTGGAATGGTGCTTTCGCGGGCTACATGCCGTGCTACGCTGCCCATAATCCAACGTTTCAACCCTGTGCGCCCGTGACTGGACATGACAATCAGGTCAATGTCCTGCTCACGCGCAAAATGTAGTAATGTTGCACCGATTGGTCCAATGCGTACCTCTATCCGAATGCCCAGCCCATCGAAGGCTTCTCTGCGCTCAACTTCAGAGAGGTAGTCTTTTGCCTCGGCAACATCATCTTCCGAAAAATCTTCGACGAAGACTTGTGGCTCAATTGGGCTGAGGAGCGTCTCCATTGGTGGAATGATTTGTAGCAACGTAAGTGATGCATGTGTGGCGCGGGCAATACGTGCTGCGACTGGAAGAGCTTGCTCGGCACTTTGTGACCCATCAAGTGGGACAAGAATATGTTGAAACATGATGCTTTCCCTCACTTTATTGCACTCAGTGCCGCAATCTCTGTAGCGTTATACAAGAATCTGGCGGTTGACGCTGAGCGGTTTTTCAGAAAAATTCTTCTAATACTTCTCTTTAAGCATAAGGGAACGACATCACAAGAGCATCACTGTTGCAGTTCAGTCTATCACGGTATGGTCACAAGAATGTGCCTGTCTATCAAAGTATTGTATTGATACGATATGCAATATAGTAAGGTATATTTGTGATGGGTTTGTGAGAACGCAGTGATATGCTAGGGTAACACAGTAAATAATGAGAAAAGGAAGCTATCATGGCAACAACTAGTGACATTGAACGCTATCGCGCGAATATCCGTGATGAGCAAGAGAGCATTGCGCTCTATCAAGCCTTTGCGCAGGCTGAGCAAGACAAGCATCTGGCCGAACTTTATCGGCGTCTTGCCGAAGTGGAGCAACACCATGTCGATATCTGGGCAGAACATTTACGTAAGGCGGGTGAGACAGTTCCGCCCTACACTCCTACATGGCGCGTGCGCGCGTTAATTTGGATTGCGCAACATATGGGCGTAGCAACCGTGTTGCCGATTGTGAACTCCATGGAGCAGAAGGCAAGTGGAACATATACACGGCAACCAGAGGTTCAAGGCACTACTATCATGGAGGATGAGCAGTCTCACGAGCGCATAGTCAATGCTTTGCAGGGGGCAAACGGAACGCAGCGTGGCATAACTGGTCCCGTTTTGGCACAATTTGAGGGTCGTCACCGCAATACGAGTGGTGGCAATGCGTTGCGGGCCGCCGTGTTGGGAGCTAGTGATGGCCTGACGACGAGTCTAAGTCTGGTGATGGGCGTGGCGGGCGCGAACCTATCGCGCAATGCTATTCTGGTAACAGGCTTTGCTGGCATGCTGGCGGGTGCGCTCTCGATGGCGATTGGTGAATGGCTTTCGGTGCAGAGTGCGCGCGAACTCTATCTCCATCAGATCGAAGTGGAGCGGCAAGAATTGCGCGATGCGCCAGAAGAGGAACGCGAGGAACTCGCACTGATCTATCAGTCGAAAGGTTTGGATGAGGCCGCTGCACAACGGCTGGCGAACAATATCATGCTGCAGAAAGATTCGGCTCTTGATACCCTGGCGCGTGAAGAACTGAGCATTGATCCCAAAGAGTTGGGTGGCTCGGCCTTAGAAGCGGCGATTACCTCGTTTCTGCTGTTCGCTTCTGGTGCGATCTTGCCAATTATTCCCTTTCTCTTCGGCAATACGCTCTTGATTATTGGCATTAGCGTGCTGCTAAGCGTACTCGGTCTGTTTATAATTGGTGTTGGTATCACGTTAACAACAGGTGTACCGCTATTAAAAGCTGGAGGTCGCCAGATCGCGTTGGGACTTCTTGCGGCCCTGATTACCTTTGGTCTTGGGCGGCTGGTTGGCGCACGCCTGGGTTAAAGGCTGTTTGAAGATTGACAGAGCAGTGGGGGCGTGATTCCATCACGCCCCCACTGCTCTGTCAAACGTCATTCCCACTGTTTGGGAGAGGCAGGGCGACCGCAAGGGTCGCCCCTACAATGATACGATGCCC
>DAIDJF010000103.1 GCA_027451525.1 Ktedonobacterales bacterium | reverse complement strand
AGGGGAAACGTATTTCCTTTGGCATTATTATAAATTAATAAATAATTTGCAAATATGATAAAAATAGTGTATATTCTTTCTCGGAACACGTCACATGAAAAAGAGAGGGGAGTGACTCATGCATATAGACCGTTGGAGTGAGCAGCCGGAAAACATAGGAATACATGTTCGTCTCTACATGCCTGCCGACCAGGAGTTTGTCTTAAGTCTTGCGCCGCGCCTGCTTATTGGTGCAGCCCCCTGGATTGATCCTGAGCGCATGCTAAAAGCTGCACAGCAGTGGATTACGAGCAGCATTGTCAGGCATGGCTGCGAGACAGTGGTGTTTGTTGCCGAAGATGCGCACCGAGATCGCCTGGGATTTGCCAGCGTTTCGCGCAGTCAGCATTTCACTGGTGAGTCGCAGGCTTACATCGGCGAACTCGCGGTTGATGAAGCGGTGGAGAGACGGGGAGTAGGAACGATGCTTGTTCGCGCGTGCGAAGGATGGGCGCGCGAACAGGGATATACGCGGATTGTGCTGGACACGGGTTTTGCCAACGAGCGTGGACGGCGCCTCTATGAGCGACTGGGCTTCAAAGCGGAAAGTGTGAAACTCGTGCATGTGCTCTAGCATATGTCTCCTGCGGCAGAGTCAAGAGGTTAGCAAAGTTAACATAGGACAATCCCGCTTTTTGCTCAATGATTGGCACTTTTATAAGGTACTGGTCGTTGAGTTTTTTTATTGCCGTTGGCTTGATGTGGCTTCTAGAGCGGCTTTGTGTTTATCTGTTGTATCATGTCACGGGAAATTCTAATCTTGGCTTAAAATTCGCTTAACATTTCTGCGTTAAAGTAGGGATAACAAACAGCAGAGCAGGCTATAAAATAAGATGGGGACTTATGGGTAAGAATAAAAAGTAAGCTAAAGGAGTTAAAAGATCATGTGGAGCTTCATCAGCAAAATTCTTCTGGATATTCTCGCTGGTTTGATTGTCGAGTTTGTACTGGATGCCATCTATAACGCGCTGGGCCTCAAACAGAGAAGACAAGCCGCCAGTTTCGCTTAACCGTTTACATTTAATGCAGTACAAAAATGAGCAGGGCAAGCCTCACCCTGCTCATTTTTGTACTGCATTTTTCTGTTACGCGCTTACCTCGCCGTCATAGGGCGACTGGTATGGATAGGGTGATTTGGGCTGAGGAAGACTTTTCTGTTCGTTAAGTGGGGGTGCGCTGCGGTCTGGTAGGCCAGCAATTACCTCAATGTCGCTACCGCCCTCTTCATTGATTGGCTGACTAAAAAGAGCCTCAAAAACCGAGCCTTCGAGCGTTTCCTCTTTAATCAGACGCTCACTGATCATAATCAGGCGCGTCTTGTGTGGGATAAGCACATTGTAGGCCTTGTCGAATGCCTCCTGCACGATGCGACGCACCTCTTCGTCAATCTCGCGCGCGGTCTGTTCGCTATAGTTGCGCTGTTCGCCGATATCGCGGCCCAGGAAGACCAGTTCTTCTTTATGTCCAAGCGCGACGGGGCCAATCTTGTTGCTCATGCCGTATTCAGTCACCATTGAACGCGCAATTTTGGTGACGCGCTCGATATCGTTCGATGCCCCTGTCGTGACCTCGCCGAAGATAATCAGTTCCGCCACATGGCCGCCGAGGGCATAGGCCAGCATATCCTCGAATTGTGGTTTGCTCCAGAGGTAGCGATCTTCCGTTGGCAGCAGCATTGTAAAGCCGCCTGCCTGTCCGCGTGCCACGATGGAGACCTTGTGAACGGGGTCAGTGTTGGGTAACATGCGCGCGACCATCGCGTGACCGACCTCGTGATAGGCTGTGATGGCCTTTTCGCGCTCGCTGATAATGCGACTCTTGCGTGCGGGTCCCGCGACTACGCGATCAATGGCTTCTTCCAGTTCGCTCATGCCCACGCGCCGTTTGCTACGCCGTGCGGCTAAGATCGCCGCTTCGTTGAGCAAGTTGGAGAGGTCCGCCCCAGAGAAACCGGGTGTTTGTTTCGCCAACGTATCCAGCGAGATCGTTGGGTCGAGTGGCTTGCCGTGTGCGTGAACCTGGAGGATGGCGAGGCGACCGCGAATATCAGGGCGATCTAGCACGACTTGCCGATCGAAGCGACCAGGGCGCAACAGTGCGGGGTCTAGCACATCGGGACGGTTGGTTGCCGCGATCACGATGACATTGGTATTGGTGTCGAAGCCGTCCATCTC
The DNA here is from genome assembly GCA_027451525.1 of Ktedonobacterales bacterium. Classification (GTDB taxonomy): domain Bacteria; phylum Chloroflexota; class Ktedonobacteria; order Ktedonobacterales; family Ktedonobacteraceae; genus DTNP01. The sequence goes on along the minus strand of DAIDJF010000103.1, from coordinate 13,608 downwards.
CACAAGAATCTGGTTGAGTGTCTGTTCGCGTTCATCGTGTGAGCCGCCCAAGCCTGCTCCACGCTGACGACCAACTGCATCAATCTCATCTACAAAGATAATGCAAGGACTATTGCGTTTAGCCTGATCGAAGAGATCACGCACGCGACTGGCTCCCACGCCGACAAACATTTCCACAAACTCGGAGCCGCTGATGCTGAAAAATGGTACGCCTGCCTCACCTGCGACGGCACGCGCAATCAAGGTCTTGCCTGTTCCTGGCGGCCCGACCAGTAGCACGCCCTTTGGTATTCTTGCTCCCAGCGCGACGAACTTTTCAGGGAATTTGAGGAATTCGACTACCTCTTGTAGTTCCTGTTTGGCCTCTTCTACGCCCGCGACATCAGCAAACGTGGTGGCCTGCTTATTACCCATAAACATACGTGCCCGGCTTTTACCGAAAGACATGGCCTGATTATTGCTGCCTTGTGCCTGACGAATCATAAAGAAAAGCAGGCCAGCCAGCAAAAGGAAAGGCAGCAGTGTGCCCAGTATATTAAACCAGCCTGCGAGGGCACTTGGTGCGTCATATTGTAACGAGAGACGACTGGTATTGGCATAGTCTATACCGTTATCTGTGAGAACGCGCGTAATATCAAATGTGCTATTAATAGTAGCAGACTCAACGGAACCATTGGGACGAACGAGCGTAATTGTGTCGCTGCCGACCTGTAGTGTATCTTTTTGGCCCTTACTGATGTCGGTTTTGATGTCGGTAAGCAATGTTGAGACATTTACCGATTTTGTATCTGGCGATGGACGAAAGATAAATACAGCGATTACGACTATTGCTAGCGCAATCAGGAGCCAGAAAAAGCTCGTTCTGAGCCATTTCCCGTTATTTGTCATTAGGGCTCCTCTCTACCCTTTGGTATAGTGTCAGTAACGGATATGTCTTGCTTTATTTGGTTGTTGCGTTTTTATACAACCGAAAAGGTTACCGACCATGTGATCTATAATCATAACTGTGACTATCTCTGACTCGTGTGTTCCTCAATTATAGCACACGCAGAGAAGATTTTTCGTGAAAACAGATGCCAATATCATACAGGACGTGCTAAAACCAGTCCCCAAATAGAGCGTGCGCCTGCCGCGAAGAGCGGAGCCGCACACGCCTCTAATGTCGCACCAGTGGTCGAGACATCATCAATCAGCAGGATACTCCGTCCCGCAATCGTGGGCATAGCCTCTACCGGGCAGACGAAGGCACCCCTGACATTCTGTTGCCGTTGCGGAGCCGTTAATCCAACTTGAGCGGGCGTTGAGCGAGCGCGCACAACGAGCGCGGTACTTAAGGGCAGACCGAGCAGATGGGCACATGTCCTGGCAAGCAGATACGATTGATTATAGCCACGCTCCTGTTGTCGAGCCTTGTGTAGTGGGACGGGATGAATGATCTCGCTAGCGATACGCGCGTTGAGATAGGTTTGAGCAAGCAACTGCCCCAGGGGTTCCGCTAAACGGGGCTGATTGGCATATTTGAGAGCGTGAATGCAGCTGCGAAGCGGTTCTTCATAGCGGCAGGCGGCGCGCAATCCGTTGATATGCAATGGATGAAAGCTGCAAAATGGGCAATAGCCATGTGCGCCTTGCGGACTGCCACAATGGAGGCAATAGGGGGGTGTGAGCACAGGCATCGTAGCCAGACATGTTGAGCAGAGCACTTGCCCACCATGGTTGCACACGGCACACTTTGGCGGGAAAAGCAGATCTACAAGCTGTGTCACAAGCGTCTGTACGTTCTCACGGAGTGATGTTTGTGGTTTAACTATCATGATACATGTTCCACCTTATACAGATAATGCGTGTGGGGCGTGTAAGTGATGCGTATCTGTTCGTTGAGATGGACCTCCTCGTACATCTCCTGGCTGACATGAAAAACGAGTGGTGGACCATCCTGTGCTTGCAGCGCGACTGCGTACCAGGAATGGGCAATGCGTGCGCTCAATCCCGGTTGTTGCCTGTGGCTAGCGAGCGGGTTGCCAGAAGAACGGCGTGCCAGCACACGCGCTGTCAGACTACAGTAGCCTACGCCACGCGCGCGATCAAGCAGGTCGCGCCATCCCCAGTGCGCGATCAAGGCGGGATAAGGTAACACGAGTAGAGCGATGAGTAGCAGAGAGAGCGCGCCAATGGGGTTGCCATCTGCATTTCTGCCCGGAAGGAGGTAGTGTTGCCCCTGGAAGTCTAGTGCGTAGGGTTGGGAGAGACGAGGCGCATAATCGATGCGTAGAGGTGTGCCGACGGGCAAATGTTGAAAGGCGGCAGTAGAGACAACGAGCGAAAGCGTCTCTGGTGGAGTCGTATGCAGTTGTAATGTGAGGTATGGCAGGCTATCCGCGCTCATTTCGTGTTTTGTCACAATCCCAGTGACCTGTTGTGGGGGCGAGAAGCTATCCAGGATGCCCGCGAACAGCGCAAACAGGCCAAGACTTACCAGCACAAGCGCGAGCAACGTAATACCGCTGCCCAACGCCAGCGCGAAGCCTGGCCTGATACCCGGTCGCCAACTCCACCAGGAGATTGCTGTTGTTTCCGACATTGTGCCTTCTCCCATGTGTGCAGAAGCGATAGAAGACGCTGCTACATCTCTTCGGCTGTTTTACGCATTGTGGGGAAGAGAATCACGTCGCGAATAGACTCTTGATCCGCCATCAGCATGGCAAGGCGGTCAATGCCGATGCCCAAACCGCCGGTCGGAGGCATGCCGATTTCCATTGCATCCAGGAAGTCCTCGTCCAGGACCTGGGCCTCTTCATCCCCTTGTGCGCGTTGGCGCATCTGGTCCTCGAAGCGCGCACGCTGGTCGAGTGGGTCATTGAGTTCCGTAAAGGCGTTGCCACATTCCAGACCGCCGATGAAAGGCTGGAAACGCTCGGCAAGCGTTGCTGTGCTGCGATGAAGTTTTGCCAGCGGCGAGATATCGAGTGGATAGTCGATCATGAAAAATGCCTGTTTCAAGGCGGGAATGCCCTTGCGCAGCATAGCTTTCATCAGATCATCGATCAGGCGACCACGTCCCAGTTTGGGGTCGGCCTCGTACCCAGCCGCGCGCATTGCTGCCGCCAGACTATCGCGGTCGGGATAGGCATTGGCATCGATCCCTGTATACTCGGCGATGGCATCCAGCAGGCGAATACGCGGCCAGGGCGGGGTAAGGTCAATTTCTGTTCCCTGATAAGTAATGCGTGGCTCGCCCTTGACCTCTTGCGCGATAAAGGCAATCATCTCTTCAACGAGTTTCATAATATCGTTATAATCCGCGTAGGCCTGATAGCATTCCATCATGGTAAATTCGGGATTATGGCTGCGGTCGATTCCTTCATTGCGGAAATCGCGCCCAATTTCATAGACTCGTTCAAAGCCACCCACGATCAGGCGTTTGAGATAGAGTTCAACAGCGATGCGCAGATAGAGATCACGGTCTAATGCATTATGGTGGGTGACAAAGGGACGTGCCGTCGCCCCGCCATAGAGCGGCTGTAAGATCGGCGTTTCGACTTCAATGAAGTCATGCATATCGAGGTAGCGGCGCATCGCGCTAATGGTGCGACTGCGCGTGATAAAGACCTGACGAGCCTCTTCGCCGTTAGCAATCAGGTCCAGATAGCGTTTGCGCTGCCGCAGTTCGCGATCTTCAAGACCGTGATATTTTTCTGGCAGAGGGCGCAGGCTTTTGGAGATGACCTGATAGTGGAGAACGTGCAGCGTGCGCTCACCTGTCCGCGTATTGAACAGGTAGCCAGTGGTTTCGATAAAATCGCCCAGGTCTAACAGTTTCAAGTTCTGATAGGCGGTTGCGCCCAAATCGTTGACACGGAAGTAGACCTGGATGCGTCCTGTACCATCTTCGATGTTGGCGAAAGCAGATTTGCCCATGTCGCGCAGCAGGCGCAGGCGGCCCGTAATCGTGAAAGAGCCTGCTGTGCCTTGCTCTTTTAGCTCATCAAAATTGGCGAGCAGGTCGGCAATTGTGTGTGTGCGTGTAGTCGCGTTGGGGTAGGGATTGATGCCTTGCTCACGCAATGCGTGTAGGCGTTGCATACGTATATCTCGTTCGTCTGTCATAACCTCTTCTTTTCCTTCGTTCAGTCGTGCCAGCAAGTTGCGTTGTGCATCGGGATAGCCTTTGGTTTGGCACAGAGGCCCCACACTTTCCATCACCGCCTGCGATCTGGCACATCGTGGGACTATTGTAGCATTGTTTGCCTTAGATGGGTATCCTTTTAGCCGATTTGCACGTGTATGTAAGGGAGGAAACAAGAGATAGGAACAGGGCAAACAAAAGCCGACCCGTCTTCTTGTTGGTAAGAGAAAGCCGGATCGGCTGTAGCGTGCAACGTGCGTGAGCTATCTGATCTCAAGAATGGTGTATTCACGTACACCACCGGGCGTTGAGACAATGATCATATCGCCGACTTTATGGCCTAAAAGGGCGCGCCCTACCGGTGACTCGTTGGAGATGCGTCCCTGGCTGGGGTTGGCCTCAAACGCTCCCACAATGGAATAATGATATTCACGGTCGTCATCGGTGCAAAGGTGAACAATGGAGCCGAGTGTCACTTCATCCATGTGTTCACGTGTAATAGTCTTAGCACTTGCAAGGAGCTTCTCCAGCTCTTGGATGCGTCCTTCGAGACGTGCCTGCTCGTTCTTGGCATCTTCATATGCCGCGTTGTCGATGACGTCTCCCGACTCCTTTGCTTCATGCAAATAGCGGGCTACCTCCGCACGCTTAACGGTGCGCAAAAATTCCAACTGACTTAATGCGTGCCGTCGTCCATCATCGGTAAGGAATACGTCTTGTGTCTCCATGTGCTGTTCCCCTCATGTATCAGGCACAAGATCCTTGCGCCTTATGCATTACCAGTTCAACGTCTTGGCAGGGCTATCCAATATCGCCCCAGGTGACGCTGACCTGTTCTCCTGAATGAAGACGGAGTAACAGTTCTCCGCTGTCATTTACATCCTCAGCAACACCGCTGAGCATGGTTGCTCCTTGTCGCACGTCTATCGTACGACCGAGCGTGGCAAGTTTGCTACGCCACCGCCCCCATAATAAGCGGGAAGCAGGTGCCTGAGCTATATCTAATGATACGCCAGTGTGTAGCACCTCATCCTGTAAAGCCTGGTAGGACTGTTCGATAAAGCGTAGTAGTGAGGCGATAAATACCTCACGGCTGATATGCTGCCCGCAAACATTTTCCAGATTGGTCGCTCTTGCCGTTAATGTGGCATCTTCGGGCGAAGGCAGAACATGTGATAAAGCTGGTGAATTAACATTCACGCCAATGCCCATAATAGCAACCATATGTCCCTGGAAATCTCGACTGGTTTCGATCAAAATGCCAGCCACTTTGCGTTCCGCAATGAGAACATCATTCGGCCACTTAATGCTTGCGTTTAATTCACATACCTGTGCAATGGTATCAACAACCGCTAGCGAAGCCAGTAATACGAGCAGATAAGGCGCAAACAATGGGCGTAGAATAAGAGAGGTGATGGCGTTACACCCAGAAGCATCGACCCAGCGACGTCCCTGTCGGCCTTTGCCTGCCGTTTGATTGTCGGTGAGTACCACCATACCCTCTGGCATTCCCTGACGCGCAAGCTGCATCGCATATGTATTGGTAGAATCAATGCTTGGAACATAGATCAGGTGATCCGCTGTACCAAAATAATGGGTCTCCAACAAGCTCTGTAGCCGTGCAATATCAAGTTGCTCTACTGTCGCATTACGTTCGTTCACGTGTTACTACGTTCTCTCTATCCATAAGTTGCAAATAGGGATGAGACCAGATAAAAGATACAAAACTGTACATAGGATGAAGAAACAAACTACCTACCAGTTTTAACGTCTATTTCAGGATTGCCATGATGCATCTACTGTGGCTGTGGGGTAAGCTCTGTGGGCAAAACATGCGAAGGAAGAGCGTTCCAGGTGTATAAAAATCCCAGAGCAAGGGCAAATTATTGCTGCCCTCACTCCGGGGGTGCTGCACAGACAGCAAGTAGTTCACTACCTACCGACCTGTTCGTTTTCTTACCCTCACCTTGCTCCAAAGCTAGGTGCAACGAAAAGGCGAACTAGCGTTCAACCCTCTTCGTCGGAAAGGTGTGAGAACCTGTCATGCTGCCTGTGCAGCGACTACATTGATCCATTACACACCACCTCCTTTCGATGACTGTATTGTACATGGAACAACGCTTTTTGTCAAGTTTTCTGAAATTTTGCTCATATTATTGTTAAGCTAAAATGCGCGAAAGAGCCTGACAAGCCGGATGAGATAAATGGGATTTTGTGAAAATTCTGTGAATAGCAGAAATGCCCGTTATTTAAGTCACAAAAAGGTTGACGCTTGTGTCTCTTCCGGTTACACTATCTATAGTGCTAGTACGTACCGCTATAGCACAGGTACGCCGATCAGTTATCCCGACGCGAACGCACGCCGTCAGTGCGTTATTTTCTTCACACGCTCTGTCCGAGAATAGTCATGGTGTTTTCAGAAATTGTGCGAGAAACGCTACGTTTTTTGCGCTTTTGCTGCTTACTGGCCACGTAGTTATCCGAAGAGCGCAGCAATTCCTATGTTTCCTTACGTTTTTCGCAATCTTGTCTTCAAACCCCTGGTAAAATGTTTTCTGTTGCGCTATACTATTCATAGTAGCGGATAAAAGTGTAGTGAGATGTGGGGAGAAACGAAGAGCTTACCCGTTACTGCCAGCTTTTGCGTCAAAGCACTAGTAGTTGCTAATCATAACTGACAATGGGAGAGGTACGATCAGTCGTATCTCTGTTTTACTTCTATACACGTATGACGAGTCAATGGAAGGAGGACATTGCATATGCAGGACCAGCAGCAGTATATGGATCTGCTCATCGACGCCCTCCTGGATGAGGGTTTCAGCGTTGAAGAGGCACAGCGACTCATCCAATTACAAGAGGAGTACGAAGAGCGCATAGCGAAGGAAGAGACGAATTATCATCGCTTTATTCGCTGGTTGGTAGAACATGGTCGCTTAAGCGACTGGTAACGCGGACAGAATTGGGTTTGATATGACTTGTTCATGTCAGGCCCAATTCCATTTTTATAAGACATCTGATATCTCTTGCGACCCATTTTGTCAATGTTGTAAAATATTGCTGGTGGAGCAGATTGGACGGCGTGGCATTGCTGCGCCGTTCTTATATTTCTACAGAGAAGCGAGCGTATTCTGTTTCTCCTCTTCGACGAGGCGGGATACGTTAGAACGCTTTTGAAAGGCAGGCCTCTATGAAAGCGGTAGTTATGGCAGGAGGGGAAGGGTCGAGGCTACGACCACTGACGATACGACGCCCGAAACCCATGGTACCTATTGCAGGTAAACCAGTCATGGAACACATCCTTGACCTCCTCAAACGACACGGGATTACTGAAGTTGTGGTAACGGTACAGTACCTGGCAAGCAATATAGAAGACTACTTTGGTAATGGCTCTCAGATGGGAATGCATATCACGTATTCCCGTGAGGATATTCCGCTGGGAACGGCGGGCAGTGTCAAAAATGCTGAGGAATTTCTTCTCGCACATGGGGATGAGGAAGATGAGCCGTTTATTGTCATCAGTGGTGATGCTCTCACGGATTACAACCTCTCTGATCTGATTCAGTATCACAAAGAGAAAAAATCGCTGGCCACCCTGTTACTGGCGCATGTGCATAATCCATTGGAGTATGGTGTGATTATCACCAACGAAGATGGACACATCGCGCAATTTCTGGAAAAGCCAAGCTGGGGTGAAGTGTTTAGCGATACGATCAATACGGGCATCTATGTTCTGGACCCGAAAATTCTCTCGTACTTTGAGAAAAATAAGGCGTTTGACTTTAGTCAGGAACTTTTCCCGATGATGCTCAAGCGCGGCGATCCTATCTATGGCTATGTCGCATCCAGCGGGTACTGGTGCGATGTTGGAAACCTCAGCGAATATATGCGTGCCAATGCCGATGTGCTGCTCGGTCATGTCAGCGTTGATATTCCTGCCAAGAACATTGGCAACAATATCTGGTGCGAAGAGGGCGTTGAGATCGCGGATGAGGCGCAACTTTATGGTCCGCTTTATCTGGGCCATGACTGTAAGGTGCGTCCAGGTGCCATTCTGCATGGCCCCAGTGTGATTGGACACTACACGATCATTGATGAGCGCGCGCAGGTAGACCGCAGTATTGTTTGGAACAACTCATATATTGGTGAGCGCGCGGAATTGCGTGGTGCCCTTGTTGGTTCCGCGACCAGTATTAAAAGCAAGGCGGTCATGTTTGAGGGGTCGGTGATTGGCGATAACTCGATTATCCAGGAAGGTGCCATTGTTCAGCCGAACATTAAAATTTGGCCTGACAAGGAAATTGAGGCAGGCGCGGTCATCAACACGAGCATTATCTGGGGTTCCCAGGGACGGCGTGGCTTGTTCAGTCGTTACGGGGTAACTGGATTGGTTAATGTTGATCTCACTCCTGAATTTGCCGCCAAACTAGGGGCTGCCTACGGAGCCATTTTACCGAAAGGGGCCGTTGTCGGCATTAACCGCGACGCGCATCGTTCCTCGCGTATGGTCAAGCGTGGGGTGGTGGCGGGTATGCCGTCGGCGGGTATCGCGGTTCACGATATCAATCAGGTTCCTTTGCCAGTGGCGCGTTACTTCATTCGCAACACGGAGGCTCTTGGCGGAGTGCATGTCCAGGTCTCGCCCTATGATCAGCGCGTGATTGATATCAAGTTTTTTGATCAGCATGGCCTTGATATCAACAAAACCATAGAGCGCAAGATCGAAAATCTCTTTTTCCGCGAGGATTTCCGTCGTGTCTACCTGGACGAGATTGGCCCAATCGAAGTTTTAGAGAACTCAGACGTGTTGGGGCGTTATCTCAGCGGCTTCAGCAAGGTTGTGGATTATGAAATGGTGCGTCGCCGCAAATTCCAACTGGTAGTTGACTATGCACATGGCACCACTGTCCAGTTATTGCCCGGCATCTTTAACCGTTTGGGCTGCGAGGTAATCGTGCTGAATACCAGCAACGACGAGATGTCTACCTCTCGCTCGCTCGATGAATTGGGTAAAGATATGCAGCGGCTTGCCACGATCAGTTCCGCTCTTAACACCGATATGGGTATTCGCATTGATCCCAGTGGGGAGCGCATTTCGGTGGTAGATGATCGTGGGCGTATCCTGGATGGTATGAAGATCCTGGCCGTAATGACCAGCCTGTTCCTGCGCCAGTATCGCAATGGTACCGTTGCAGCCCCTGTCACGGCTCCCAGTGCATTAGAGCATATTGCCGAGCAGTACGAAGGTCACGTGCAGTACACGAAAGTCATGCCGCACGCATTAATGACGGCGGCGGGTCGCGATGGCGTCGTGCTGGTGGGTGATGGACGTGGAGGCTTTGTCTTCCCCGCGCTCCATCCTGCTTTTGACGGTATGCTGGCAATCGCAAAACTTCTCGAACTCTTAGCAACCTTCCAGATGCGTCTCTCCGATGTGGTGGATGATTTGCCTGCGTACTACATGAGTACAACGCGGGTCAGTTGCCCCTGGGAGCATAAAGGGAAAGTTATGCGTATCCTGAGCGAACAATACCGTGAGCGACGTTCTAAGCCAATTGATGGCATCAAAATTGATCTTGGCAAAGAATGGGTCCTGGTCTTGCCCGATGCCGACAGTCCTCTCTTCCATGTGGTAGCAGAGTCTGTCTCCAACGAGCAAGCACAGGCACTGGCCGAGAAATACGCACGTGTCGTCAGCGGCCTGCAACAGTAGAGCTATGATGTAGTACCCCTACATACTGTATCTGCTCTGTTTGCCGCTTCTGTAAGAGGTCAAGCGCGCGCCGAATACCCTCTGGCAATGCCACTTGTGGCTGCCAGTTGAGTAGGCGGCGCGCGCGACTATTATCCAGCACGGTTGCGCATCGTTTCCGCTGAGAGCTGAGCAGATAGAGCGGTTCCGTGTTTTGCTGTAGCATATGTGTCACAAGTCTATACTGCTGTTCAATCGTACTGCCATAGCCAGAACTAATATGCAGTGTGTGGTTAGGATAGCGTTGACTAGATTGTAATAAAAGAAGATTGGCCTGTACGGCATCATCGATAAAAAGATGGTCGCGTACCTCCTCGCCCGTTTCGCGCAACACTGGATGTTGTCCATGCAGCAGAGCGTAAATAATATGGCTCAAAGGATGATGAAGGTGGCTGGGGTCTTCTTCCCCGTAGATATCGGCGTAACGCAGAATGGTATGGGACAGACCATAGTGCTGCGTGTAGTAACGTACATACCATTCACCCGCAATTTTGCTGATATCATGGACCTGACGCGGACACACAGCGGCATCTTCGCGGATTGGTACGCATTCATCGTCAATGCCGCTATAGAGTTGATTGCCGCCAGAGGCAAAAATGTAGTGGCGCACCTGTGCCTCTACACACGCCTCAAGGACGTGTAAAAGCCCACGAATATGGATATCTGCATCGGCAAGTGCGCGCTCGCGTGGCAACGCGTGCGTTTGTGTGCCCGGTTGACAGGCATGATGGCTGACGATATCGGGGCGTTCCTGACGTAAGATTGTACGTATTTGCTCATCACGAATATCTACCTGATAGAAGCGTGCGCGCTTATCTACCGCTTCACGTGTACTATGTGTGAGATTATCTAATACAAGCACATCATGACCTGCGTCCAGATACGCTCGCGTAAGATGGCTCCCAATAAATCCTGCTCCCCCTGTAATCGCAATTTTCATTGCTGTTCCTCCACTCTCCCTGTTATATAACACCAACGTGATATAAAAAGTAAGCTGGCTAAGCATCGCTGCTCTCACCTCTTTTAGTGTACCAGAGCGCGGAAAACCGGGAGACACAAACGGAGTTCGCTCTTCTAGAAGAGAAGAAGCGAACTCCGTCAAGTAGATTCACCAGTAGTGTGAGAGATGCCGCGAACTAGGCCTCTACGAGCATTACCGGATTATTGATCAATACCTCTAGTGTGGATTGCTTGATGCGATATGCCTGCCGCTTGCCTTTGTGTGGAAGCGTAATCGCCTCCAAAACGCCGTTCTTAATCCAGCGGCGCACCGTGGTGTCGTCTACACGAAGGCGGCGAGCCACCTCGTGGACGGTTAGCAAATCTTCCAGGCGCGAGCTAATGATGTCGCTCTGTTCTACTTGTTCTACAGTGGTGTTACTTTTGCGTGCCATAAAACCTCCTTTAGGTTCATACCATAATACATTACGGCTCTACTACTACTTTGATTTCTCTCCCCCTGATTGCTCCGAGGGAATGTACGCTGGCTATCTGGTGTGGGTGCGCTAAAAAAACAGTAACACCGCTTGCCAGCGAACGAAGCTATACTATACATCTCGACATAAACACAGCAAAATACAGCAAGAAGCGTGGGTTAAAACGATGCGTATAACAGGGTATGTTTACGCACAAGAAAGGGTTTCAGATGGCTACTCGTACTTTCGTTTTGAGTGATCTTCACCTTGCCGATTCGTCCTCGGTCTTTGAATGTTTCGGAGACCGCCAACAACAAGCATTTGCTCATCTCCTACATTTCATTTCATCCATTCATTTACATAATGAGAACGCAACGGATACATATGCATCTTATAGTACACCTAGTACACTTATTAGTCAAGATGATAATATAGAAATTGTTATTAATGGAGATTGTTTTGATTTTCTGGTAACAACTCCATATGACTTCTATGGTGTGATCGACGTAAAAACCGCTCTAGAAAAGTTGGAAAAGATTATTGCGGCCCATAACGCTTTTTTCGCGATTTTACATTCTTTTCTCTCTACGCCTGGCCGTATGCTTACATTCGTGACTGGCAATCATGATATTGAATTGTGCTTTGCCGAAGTTCGTGAACGTATCTGTCTGGAACTGCTTGGTGTATCTACGGATGCACGTGTTCGCTTCTGTCCCACGCGCTTCTATCAGCCCGCTACTGATGTCTATATTGAGCATGGCAACTACTATGATTTCTGGAATCATGCCATTGCTGGCCTATGGAGCGAGGATGGGCAACCGCTAACTCGCACTCCTGAACGTATTACGCTTCCCCCCGGCTCACGCTATTTTCAACATGCCGCGCATAGTCTCAGTCGCCGTTATCCCTATTTCGATCATCTGGACCCCTCGATGAACATTACGCGCCAGACTGCTCTGCTGTGTCTCTTCGCTCCTGAATTGGTCATGGAGACAACCCGCCGCATGTTGCAGTTGCTCTCTCATCCCCCTGTGCCCTATGCTTCGTTGTTACCAGGAGAGGAGCAAAATCCTGTGCGCGTCTACGAAGAGACGATCATGGCATTTATTCTTTTCCAGCAGGATATGGTTGCGCATAAAACAGACTGGTCGGCAAGTCAGGAAGATATGCAGATTTCGCCCGCCGCTCTGCAGGAATTTCAGCATATGCGTGAGACGCTGACCTTGCCTCTTCCTGAAGCTGTCGCCACGATTTTCACTCCTGTGCCCTATACTATGGGTGAAGATGTCGTCCATGGTATGCATGCTGTGCTTCAGCAACGCCCTGAAGTGCGCTATGTGATTGCTGGTCATACGCATATGCAGCGCGTGGATCGTGTGGATGGCGTGGATGAGAAAGGGGCTGCGATGCCCCGACGATATCTCAACACGGGAAGCTGGACAACTCGTGTAGCTCTGCCCACGCCTGCTGACTTTGAAGGTACACAGGGCGCGGCTCTTTTGGCGTGGCTGCGTGATCCCGTTTGGGAACAGCCACTTTTACATGATGTGACGGAACTGGTTTTCGCGCTGGTTATTTCGGAAGAAGGCAAACCCTCACATGCCAATCTCTGTGTCTGGGAAGAGGGTATGCAGGGCCGTTACCGCATTCTTAGCTGAGCGTGAGAATAAGTAGAGAAGAAGAAAATAGCTTTTCAGAACGAAGGTTGTGATGAAACACAAAAAATTTGTCGTCTTTGATGGGCATGCCATGATCCACCGTGCTTTTCATGCCGTGCCGGAAGACCTCTCAACAAGTGCGGGTGAGCCAGTCAATGCGACTTTTGGTTTTACCTCAATGTTGATGAAGGCACTGTTGGAAGAGAAGCCGGATTATATCGCGATGACGTTTGATCGTCCTGTCCCAACCTTCCGCCACGAGCAATTTGCGCCTTATAAGGCCCATCGTCCCACCTTACCTGACAACATGCGTCCTCAGTTTGGGCGTATTCGCGAAGTGGTGCAGGCTTTTGGCATCCCCATCTACGAGAAAGATGGCTATGAGGCCGATGATGTGTTGGGCACCTTGTCGGTTCAAGCTAAACAGCAGGGCGTTGATACGATCATCTATACGGGCGATATGGATACGTTGCAACTGGTCAATGACGCGGTGACAGTCAAAGTCGCAAAGCGTGGCATCTCAGAAGTCACGGAGTATGACGAGGCGGCGGTTATTGCGCGTTATGGCCTCTTGCCCAAGCAGTTGCCCGATTACAAAGCCCTGGTCGGCGATAAGTCAGACAATATTCCAGGCGTCCCTGGTATTGGTGATAAGACGGC
>DAIDJF010000102.1 GCA_027451525.1 Ktedonobacterales bacterium | reverse complement strand
CAAAGTGGTCAATATAATCTATCTGATCGCGAAAACGGTGAGTGACCTCTTGAGGCAGCGTTTCTGGTGCTTCTGGCAGACTGTTTTTCACGATGCCACGCTCTAGGAGCTGTGTCACAATGCGTGCAACGTGTTCGCGTTGCTCTGGGGCAAGGCGGGAGCAGAGCTGATCGAGCGTATATTGCCCGGTCATGCTTCGTCTTAACACAGAAATCCAGCGCGCGATAGATTTGCCTTTAATCTGAAAGCTCGCTCCTTCACCAGTCACGAAAAGCCCGTTCTCGGTTTGTATGAATACGGCGTTATGCCTGAATTTTGGCCGAATCTCTGTGATGTGTTCCATGTGAAAAACCTCGCGGATAGTGAAAACATATCAACATCTAACAAGTATTTTGTGCTCTCTTTGGCGTTTTCATAGCGCGAAAAACCTGGCAGGTCTTTGGATCTACTCTCCCTCTTCCAAGATCAGGAAGAGTAGATTCCAAATGACCTGCAAATGATCAGGCGTAGAGAGAGATTGAGACGATGCTCAAGCTTTAGGCAGCCTTGCTGCAGGAGCTACAAGAGGAACTGCTGCTGCTGCTACACGTGCTGCTGAGAGCGTGCTGATCGGCATCGGCCATGTCTTCGATCTCAAAGGTGTCAACTTCCAACTCGTGGAGTTCAACGGCCAACTGATCGATCTGCTGTGCGTCGGTGGTGGTGATGAGGTCTTTGTTCATGTGTGTGATCCTTTCAGGCTGTGCGTTGCTCTATTTCAATAGAAGCAATGCATGTGTATAACAGAACAGTAAACAAGGATAGTGGCGAGAGGCAGGCTTGTACTGACAAGCACAGCAACTGCTGCGCACTTACGCACATACTCCACTCATTAAAGTCGGCGCGAACTAGTCCAGCTTGTTACCGCAAGAGACACAGGAGCTGAGGCTATTACTGCTACATGCATTGAGTCGAGCATGTTGCTCAGTGTCAGCCATGTCCTCGATCTCGAAAGCGTCAACTTCCAATTCGTGGAGTTCAACTATCCACTGATCAATTTGCTCCAGATCAGCGTTTGGCTCGTAGGTCATTGCAGTAATCCTTTCTGGCGTTCCGCTGTACGTGTATAAAGAGCGGAATGTGCTTCATCATAATGAGAGATACTTAGAGAACGACAGGCGAGAAAACCTCTAGCGTTACACCTCCTTTCTCTCGCTTGCGCTGTTCGGATGCGCAGTTAGAGCGTATCAAATTCTGGCACTGTGTAACGAGGTCCTTATCAGGGCTTCTAGAGGACGTAGTGGGGGCAAACGCCTGTTGCCCTCTGCTTGTAGCCGTTTTTATCCTGTGAAGAGCTTCTCTCATTGCAGAGAAAAAGAGCGAGAAGATATTCAACTGCCTGCTGTGTGCATAGTGTAGAGGTGTTGATGCCAGATACGATTGTCATCGCAACTAAAGTATGTTATGCTATAAATACCTATACGACAGGTAAGTGTGCTATATCTGTCGTTTTTAATTGCTCTCCAATGCTCATCGACAACTGAAATTTGTCAAAACAGGTTTTTCTACTCATTAGGAAAAATAATTGTATGTCACTAGTAAAACTAGACATTGTTGTGAATCATGTCTAAATAGTAGTGCAAATGGTGTGGATGTATGTGAAATAATGGCCTGAGGTTAGAAGGGGACGTGTATTTCGTAAGAGGCAAGATAAGGGAAAGGGCGGTTGATGAAGTCTCACAAGAGAACCGCAGGATATTTAGCAAGAACACCTTCGGAGGTGCGATGTAATGGACATGGTTCCTTTAGGGAAGATAGTGGCCCCAGGTCTTCCACCGACGGTACTGCAACGTACATCTCTTATTGCTTCGTTGGCTCAAGTTGTTGATGGCACTGTCTCTCTGGCAGGACAGCGTGGGTCCTGGCATAAACTAATCCTGCTGTGCGCTCCGGCGGGTTACGGGAAAACGACGCTCCTGGCTGACTTTGCGCGCACGAGCAAGACGCAATGTTGTTGGGCGCATATAGATTCCACAGAACGCGAAGTACTCACTTTTCTCCATCTTGTCCTCCTGAGCTTACGTCACGTGTTTCCCCATTTCGGTCCCATGTTGGATGCTCAACTGTCCTTTATGGTGTCTAGGCAGATGAATAATCTGGATAATACGCTTCATGCAGAGCGATTTATTGATAATCTGGTTGTTGCCATTGAGGAAGAAATTCAGGAACATTTCGTGCTCATCTTCTGTAATTATCAGGAAGTCAATGGAGAGATGGCAATCAACAGTTTGGTGGATCGCCTTCTTAGCAAACTGCCAACACAGTGTACTATTCTGATCGAAAGTCGCTCTATCCCCACGCTTAATTTTGCTCCGCTACTCGTGCGCCGCCAATTGATTGGTTTTGGAACTGAGCATCTGCGTTTTACAGCGCAAGATATTTGTAATCTCACCCAATTGCTCCATGTACATGCCCTCACAGTAGAAGAGGCAGAGCAGATGTGCAGCGTTTATGATGGATGGATTACAGGTATCCTCCTGGGGACGTATCTGGGCAGAGTGCAGCCTTTTGCGGCACTGGAGCGTCAGCGTGATAGTTCGGGCCTCGCGCTGCTGACCGAGAAGAATCGCAGCTATCTGTTTGCTTATCTGGCTTCAGAAGTTTTCGAGCATGAGCGGGATGTTTTTACCTTTCTCAGAGAACTCTCTATTTTCCCGCAGATGGACCCTGAACTATGTAATACGTTTCTCGCAATGAGCGATACGAAAGAACGTTTAGAACAGATCGAACAGCAGGGCCTCTTTGTCACGCACACGAGTGTAGAAGAACGCACAGTGTATACCTGTCACCCGATTTTACGCGAATTGCTCATCAATGACTTGAAAACGAAGGAGCCGGAGCACTATAAGCAGTTGCATGAACGGGCGGCCAAGCTTTTTTATGCCTCGCTCGACTATCATCGTGCAATAGCGCACGCGCTTGAAGCAGAGGCATATGATTTTGGGATCACTTTGATTCTTGAGCGTGCGCGCGTGCTATTGCGCAAGGGCTACTCGGAGATGCTGGCCTCCTGGCTTGATCTTCTGCCGCTGGAGTTGCAGGAACGCTATCCGCTCTTGCTGGTGATACGCGCGCAACTCGCGCTGATGAAGTACAAGCTGAATGATGTGCATATGCTCACTGAGAAGGCTTTGTCTTCCTTGGCACGCATACAAGATGAGACGGTACCGACAATCAAGGCGGAGGTCCTGATCATTCAGAGTGCAACCCTTTTTCAATCTGGCGATTACCTTGCCACGCGCCAACTCTGTGAGCAAGCCCTTGACCTGCTGGCTTTAGATGAGCGTGAGTTGAGGGCACAAGCATACCAACGTTTGGGGGCCTGCTATTGCTTATTGGGACAAAGTAAGATTGGTGTGGGCTATCTGCAACAGGCCCTGCAACTGTGGGGACGCGATACAGAGACACGGCAGACTGCGTTACTGCATATGTACCTGGCAAATGCGTATAACAATCTGGGAAATTATGCGTTGGCGGAACATCATCGTCTCTGTGCCATTCGTGGTTTCGAGTCTATCGACGATAGTTGGGGCCGAATACACAGCCTGATTGGTCTGGGCGCGACAAAACGCTTGCAGGGGATGTTGACCGAATCGGAGGAGATAGTGCAGCGAGCACTGGAACTGGCACGCCACGCGAACTTTCTCAGTGGACAGGCTTACGCGCTACTCAATCTGGGTGAGATTTACCAGGACCAGGGCAACTATGGGCAATCGCTGAGTGTGACTGAGAAGGGCTTAGAAATCGCGCAGAGGATGCACGATACCTATTTGCTCAATGCTATTTTTTGCTCTTTAGCACTCACGTATCTTTTTATGGGTGATGCTGCCAGTGCATTGCTTTTTGCAAGTGGGGACAGCGTGCGTGCAGCTGCTGAAAGCAGTTATGAGGGGGCACTTTTGCGTCTCACAAGGAGCATCATTCTCTTCTGGCAGGGTCTCTATGCGGAAGCGGAAGAGCGTCTTAGCGCGTTGAATAGCGTGCTGGTCAGCACTGAATTATATCCATTATCCCTGCGTACAGGTATATATCTGGCGGCAAGTCAGTTAGCGCAAGGGAAACGTGAGCAGGCAAAAACCGTGTTGGAGCAGGTTGCCGCACTGGTGAAGCAGACGAATTGCGGGCATAGTGCGCTTGTGGAACTGGGACGACTGCCCACATTGGCGCAAGTTGCGCAAGGGGTCCCAGCACTGGCGTCTCTATGGGGCAATGCGGCGGTGGAGGTGGCTGTTCAGGAACGTGTAGCTGCCGAAGGGGTGCCGATAGAAGTTGGTGAGGTTGTAGCAGGGTGCCAAATATATGCTTTTGGCGAGCCAAAGGTAGTCATGGAAGGCGAGCCAATTACACGCTGGCGTACTGCACGGGCACTGGAACTGTTCTTCTTTTTACTTGATAGCGGTCGGCCAGTGCATAAAGAGCAGATCATGACGGCACTCTGGCCGGAAGCGGATGAACACATCGAGCAAAATATGCGCACAACGGTCTATCATTTGCGCAAGGTGATTGGCGAGCAGGGCATTCTCTATCGCGCTGGAACCTATGCACTGCAACTGTCAGCCCTGTATGCTGACAATATCTGGTACGATGTAGCGGAATTTCGGGCGTATGCTGCTCAAGCCAAAGAAATCCTGGCGGACGAGCCTGCTGCGGCAGTGGCATTATTCGAAAAAATGGTGCAACTCTATAAAGGGGATTATGCGCAGACCTTTTATAGTGACTGGTGCGTGCAACGTCGTGCCGAGTTACGCGACCTCTATATAGAAGCGCGTCGGCAGCTTGCTCTTTTCTGCTGGCGCGCTAACCAGCTAGAGGAGTGTCTTGAGCATTGGAAATGTATCGTGATGATCGATGATTGTTTGGAGGAGGCGCACGTGGGGATGATCCGTTGCTATTTGAAACAAGGAAAACGCAGTCAGGCATTGCGTCAGTATCAGCGTTGTGTTGCTATCCTGCAAGAAGAACTGGGCGTTACGCCCGGTCCCTCCCTCCAAAAGCTGTACCAGCATCTTGCTCTCTCTTAAACAATGTGAATTGAACAGCGTGTAACTGCTTGAAACTGTTTTATAACAGCGCATCCGTATACTTTCTCCCAGTGGACAGGTAAAGAGTCCCGTAGCGATCACCGGGTGAGATGGATATGCCAAATGATTGTCAGTCCAGGAAAGGGAGAATCAGATGCTTCTACAAACAATCTTTCAAGCGTGCCGACCAATGGTGCTGCAAATCGTGAAAAATCGGCTCATGTGGTTTGTACTTGTACTTCTTGTGGTATTGCTCCTCGGTGTCATGTTCCCTCTGCGGGAAGTTGTTCTGAGTGCTGTTACTGATCCATGGCCTCTGTTTGCCGTCCCACCACACTCACTTGTTACGTTGTGACATTGTCAGGCGAAGTAAAGGGAGAGTAGCAAAACGATGACCTCCCTTCTCATTCTGCTAGAGAGAAATTGCGATGTCTTGGCTTGTATTGAACGAGATTCTTGGTCTGGCAGTGGTTGATCTCAATTTCCAGAAGGAATTATTAGAGCACCCGCTTGAGGCAGTGGAGAAAAAACACTTCACCTTAACCGCCCTTGAGCGAAAAGCGTTGGCTGAGATCAAAGCTGATAACATTTATCAGTTTACCACCAGACTTTTGGAACTGCTTGGGAATGAAAATGTATCGTAGGTATACTATTCAGCCGATCCCGATAAAAGCATTCAGTAAGCAGGGAGAACTGAGTTATGGAAGAGCGAAAATATTCTCCAAATTCTAAGCTACGACGGGCACGTGAGCTGAAGGGATGGACACAGAGAGACGTAGCAGATCATATCGATTTGCCAGATGCACGCACCTTGCGGCGTTGGGAATGTGGCGATTCTGTTCCCAGCCTGCGTTATCGCTCAAAACTGTGCGAGATTTTTGCAATGAGTCCAGAGGAACTGGGGCTTGTGACGGAGCAGCCGCTCCCTATCCATCTGGTTGAAAAGAGCGATCTTCTGCTGGAAACCGCCAGTGTATCGGAAACGACCATTGAAGCACCATTTACCTTGCAAGCGTTGCACACACTGGAGCAAGCTGCTTCTACTCCGAACTATTGGAATCGCCAACGTCTTTTAAAGAAGGTCTGTGCTTTCTGGATCAAGGATATCCTGGAGCCGTCTTTTATGCATACTCCACATCTTGCGCTTACCTTGCAAGTACAGGCGAATGTTGTACTCAACCCCTGGCATCATGTTGTCCAATCTGAGAGACGGACTTCTACGCTGGCTCCAGAAACAACGCTTCTTGATGTCTATGACGAAGCTTGTGGTGAGTTGCTGCTACTGGGTGAAACTGGTTCTGGGAAAACAATCTTGCTGCTAGAGCTGGCTAGCACCCTCTTGCAGAGAGCTTTTGAGCAGAATGT
Organism: Ktedonobacterales bacterium; assembly: GCA_027451525.1. Taxonomy (GTDB): domain Bacteria; phylum Chloroflexota; class Ktedonobacteria; order Ktedonobacterales; family Ktedonobacteraceae; genus DTNP01. The sequence continues at coordinate 9,598 of DAIDJF010000102.1, read as the reverse complement.
GCATCCAATCCCTGTCATTTTCAATCTTGCCTCCTGGGAAGAGAAGCATCTGCCAATTGCCGCCTGGCTGGTCGAAGAGCTATGCGATAAGTATCAGGTACCACAGCGCGTTGGCCTGGAATGGGTTGAGAACGACTATATCCTGCCATTGGTTGATGGATTTGAAGCGGTGAGTCCGGCCATGCGCAGACAGTGCCTGGGAGAGATCAACGTATACCGCCAGACTCATGGGCTGGCTCCTTTTGTGCTATGCAGTCAGAAAGAGGCCTATTGTGGTGTGATGGAAGCCGTTATGTTGCAGCAAGCCGTCTGTATACAGGCACTTAGCCCTCAACAGATTGATGAATATTTTGCGAAATTGGCAGAGCCATTAGACATTCTGCGCTGTGCTTTGCGAGATGACAAGGAACTTCAGCAATTTGTAAGGACTCCGCGCATGCTCTGTCTGCTCGTTGCGGCCTATCAGGGGCAAGCGATGAATAAACTCATCAACGTGGCGTCAGCTGAAGAGAGACGCGAACATATTCTGGCAACCTATGTGGAATATACACTGAACATGCAAAATGTTGCGTCCACCTATCCTGTTAAACAGAGCATATATTGGCTGACCTATCTTGCGCGCCAGATGAAGTCGCGTTGTCAGCGGGAATTTCGACTTGAGCATTTACGTATAGACTGGTTATCAGTAGATTGGTTACAGCCGTTCTGGCAACGTATTTTTGTCTGCCTGCAAGCAGTCCTGGTGACAGGAGTGTTTCTGCTGTGTATGGCTGCGCCCTTAAACAATGTCTCTTTCCGTATAACTGCGATGCCGTCGAATTCTAGCCACGTATGGCTACTCCTTGTGGGCTGTCTGTCGTTCTGGTGTACGAGCTTCCTCGGAGAGTTAGCCGGTCGAGCGATTGAGAAGCACTTTTTGATGAAGCTATGGCAAGGCGCACGCAGTTCATTTTATGTTGTTTTGCGTGATGGCATCATCGCTGCTGTGCTCTATTGGAGTCTCCTGGTACTCGTCAGAGCTATGCTTCCCCAACTTGTTCTGCCTTTAGGCAAGATGCTTGCTGGAAGTTTTATGCTCTCGCTGGCGGTGGGTATGATTATCGGGTTGAAAAAAGGTTGCGCGGGCTGGGTATGGCATAGATTGTTGAGATGTATTCTGTGGTTGAGAGGAGATGCGCCCTGGAATTATAGCCACTTTCTTGACTATGCAACGGAACATGTGTTGCTGTGCAGAGTCGGCGAAGGATACAGTTTCCCCCATCACCTACTGCTTGACTACTTCGCATCACGTGCGACAGACACCTTTGAGGCGTAGTCATTGGAACCTCCAGTGTTGGAGCTGATGAGTGAGGTGGTCTTATTTAGACCACCAGCAGGAGTAATGAGATGCAAAACACGGAACTGGCGGTTCGTTTCTTCTTACAACTAGCGATTATCCTCGGTATCTGTCGCTTCGTTGGCTTCCTATCTAGAAAAATAGGGCAGCCACAGGTTGTTGGCGAGATGATTGCAGGCGTCCTCATGGGTCCTTCGCTCTTTGGTCTGCTCGTGCCTGGTTTGCAGCATCAAATCTTTCCCGGCGGTGTTTCTATGAGTATCCTTTACGCCTCTAGCCAGGTTGGTCTAGTGTTATACATGTTTTTGATTGGCCTTGAATTTGACACGAGTTTGATTCGCCAACGCTTACGCAGTGCTATATCTGTCTCGCTGGCGGGTATTCTGACGCCTCTTGCGTTAGGTTGCCTCCTGACCCTGCTACTGATTCACCAGCCAGGTTTATTTGGAACGAAAGTTACTCTAGGCGAAGCGATGCTCTTTCTAGGGGCTGGCATCGCTATCACCGCTTTCCCAATGCTAGCCCGTATTATTTTTGAACGTGGTCTGGCGGGTACATCTCTAGGCACGCTGGCTTTGGCAGCAGGCTCTACAGATGACGCGATTTCCTGGTGCATCCTGGCCGTCGTACTGGCTGTTTTTAAGCAAAATGCGGCTATTGCTCTTCTTGCTGTGATGGGTGGCGTACTCTATGCGATTGTGACCTTGACTATCGGTAGGGTGTTACTGCGCAACCTGGGGAGAATGGCTGATCGTGTTGGTGGTATAACTGGACCAATGTTGGTCATTGTCTTGATGTTGGTCATGTTTTGTGGCTGGCTGACGGATATGATCGGGATTTATGCCATCTTTGGCGGGTTTATTCTCGGCGTCGCCATGCCTCGTGGTCTTTTCGCCTGGCATCTCAAGAGTATTCTGGAACCAATTGTCACAAACTTTATGTTGCCGCTGTTTTTCATCTATTCAGGTCTCAATACCAGCCTCAGCCTGGTCAATAGCTGGCTATTGTGGGGATTAGCTCTGTTGATCCTTGTCGCCGCCGTTTTCGGCAAAGGTATTGCTTGCTGGTTGGCGGCACTGTGCAACAAAGAACCTCACCGCGAAGCTCTGGCTATTGGCAGTTTGATGAATGCCAGGGGCTTGATGGAACTTATTCTCCTCAATATTGGCCTTGAGCAGGGCATCATCTCACAAACGCTCTTTACGATGCTGGTGTTTATGGCGATAGCTACTACGTTGATGGCTTCACCCCTTTTCGAGCTTGTCTATGGGCGTTATAGAAGAAAGCCAGTTTCTGCCGCGCAACCGAGCACGCCAGCGGTAGCAACTAAAGCCGAAATAGTCTAAGTTTCGCTGTTTAAGTGCAGGGCACATGGAGGTGATGGCGAGGTACAGGTCTGGGATGCCACTACTGCCAGGATGCTGCAGACCTATCGAGGTCATATCTGGCTCTCGGAAAAAGTGAATTGGCCTCCGAAGATCTATACTCTTGCCTGGCCTCCTGAAAGGTCCGAGGCACCACTGAGCATATGCTCCAGAACTGCGTCGAGATGGCGTCTAAATTGTTTTAGTTCGGCGTTATGTCATGTTTTATGTGATCTTTGACTGAAGAGTGGATGTATCTACATTTACACCAAATGATGTTCTAGCGCATAGCGAGTCGCCGCGCTACGTGACGAAACCCCCAGTTTGCTATAAATAGTCCGCACATGCGAATTGACGGTTGCCTGGCTGATCACAAGACTATCGGCAATGCGCTGGCTGCTCAATCCTTGCGTCAGCAATTGCAATACCTCTCGCTCTCGTGGTGTCAAACTCTCTCCCGAAGGAAGCATACCTACAAGAATAGTGTCGGACGGCAGAGGATTAGCAGAAGGTTCTGAGGACTCCGGTCTGGTCAGCAAATGCTCCAATGGTTGATGTTGCCCTTCATCCCAGGCACGTGCGAAACGTTCCTCCCCCAAATGTGTATGTACCTCTTCCACCACTTGTGCGTAGAGTAGATGTGTTTTCAAAATGGTTGTTAACCACTTGTATGGCTCAAGTTCTGACAGGCCATCCCGCCTCTTATACAACACTTTCGCTTTTCCCCATAGTGAGGCGGCCCACATATACTGCTTTTGTAATGCGACCACTGCCCCCATCCCGATCAAGCATACCGCTAGTGGAGAACGTATCCCTACTTCAATCATCATTCTGGTAATGCTCATCTCTTCTTCATACATCTCTTGTACCACATCCTGATGTCCGAGCGTATGCGCAAATAATGCAAGCGCGTAAATAGCTCTGATTATCGAATAGAGCTCACCTGTCTGCCGACTCAGCGTAAAACCTTGCCTTCCAAGCTCATATGCCTTCGTGTAGTCACCTTGGGAATATTTACTGTAGGACAGAACCAGTAACGCCTCTGCTGAGAACCATATGTGCGGTGTTTCTGGTAAGAGACGAAGAACCTCTTCCGCTATAGTAGCGGTTGTAGCATAGTCTTCCCGCAGTAGTGAGCCGATGGCTTGCGTGATGTGTACTCTGGCAATTCCATGTGTATTGTTTGTTGCCTGAAACAACTGGAAAGCCTCTTGCGCAAACGCATCGGACTCCTCCCACATTCCCTTATAACAGGCAAGCATCGCCGCTACGTGTAGGGTCCGTGCTTTGGTCTCATCCTTCACCTGTACGACATTCTGCTGGCAGCAATCTAGTGCCTGCCTTACCCATTGTTGCCCCTCCGCAATCGAACTTTGTAACCAGAACGTCCACAACGACCCGCTCATGCTCAACGCACGCTCTGCATCTCGTGACGTGAGAAACCAATCAAAAGCTGCACGCAGGTTTTCAAACTCGCTCTCAAACCACTCCACCCAGTATGGCGGCTCGCCCTCTATAACCCTGAGTTCTAGTGACTGCGCCTGCTCCAGATAATATTCCGCGTGCACCTCACGGATGATCTCCTCCTCATCACTGTTCTGTAAACATTCCAATGCATAGTCGCGAATCGTCTCCAGCATGGTGAAACGCTGCTCATCGGTCCCTACCTGCGGCTCCCGCTGGAGGAGACTCTGATTAAGCAATGAGGTCACAGCATCCAGAAGCGACTCGCCCTGCATACCAGCGATATCGCTTATAGCCTCTATTGCCTGTAATGAGCATCCACCTACAAAGACTGAAAGGTGACGGAAGAGGCGTTGCTCCTGCGGCGTAAGTAGATAATAGCTCCATTCCACAGTCTTACGGAGCGTTTGTTGTCGCTCCGGCGCGTCGCGCGTCCCACTCGTTAGCAAGGCAAGTCGATCGTTCAGTCTTGCCAATAAGCCTTGAGGCGAAAAGAGCTTTAGACGCGCCGCAGCCAGTTCAAGGGCTAAGGGAAGGCCATCTAGACGCACACATATTTGGGCAATTGCTTGTGCGTTACTGATGGTAAGCGCAAAATCAGGACGAGCGACTCCGGCACGCTGCAAAAAGAGTGCCACTGCGGGCACCTGTGAGAGGTCTTCGCACCGAGGTAAATGCGTCAAGTTTGGCAATCCCAGCGGGGCTACGCGAAACTCCCGCTCCTCTAGCAGACCCAATACAGTACGACTTGTGACCAATATCGTCAGATGTGGACAGAGTGCCAGCAGTTTCTTCAGCTCGGGAGCGGCTGTCGCAACCTGTTCAAAGTTATCAAGCAGCAGCAAGACATGCTTTTCCCGCATGACAGACTGCACTTGCGCAAAGAGATCATTGCCTTGTGTCTCCGTCAGTCCCAGTGTCTGGGCAATAGTTGGCAAAACTCTCTCAACGCTATGGACGGGTGCCAGCGAGACAAAATATACACCATCAGCGAAGAAGGTACTGGTTTCAAGAGCGATCTCTAAGGCCAGACGCGTCTTGCCTACGCCTCCCGGTCCCGTTAAGGTCAATAAGCGTACCCCCTGCTGAAGGAGCAACGCGCAAATAGATTCTACCTCTTGTCTCCGTCCAATTAATGGCAATAGAGGCACAGGAAAATATTGCTGCGCGTGGAGCCGCGATACGCGTGTTATAAGACTATTTCTCTGCTCAGTAGACGGAGCTTTTTTCTCGCTCTTTAAGTCGTTTGGAGGTGTTTCCTCCTCAAATGCCTGATGTCCGTTCTTAGATTGCTTACCCTTCATAGATAAAAATACTCCTTGAACGATGCATATCATGCGGATACACAACAGGACAGACCTCTTTTGCCTCCTGCGCATGCGTAAGCGACGTTGCTTATATCTATCATGAGGTACGCGGAACGCTCGCCATTCGTACTATTCACGCTCATCAGTTATGGGGATGAAATCCCTCATAATACGAATTTGAAAAGATGAGGTATTCAGAAGAAACACTGTACGAGAACAACAAAAAAGCCTCACTTCACGAAAATACGGAAATAGTGAAGCGATGAAAGCTGTATCTACCGAACAACCCCCATGTTGCAATAGATACATGTAGCTCGTCTACCTTTTTTATAGCGCCCAACGAAGGCTGCTGCACCCTCGTCGGATACAATACATCTCGTAAACAATATCGGCGGTTTTAGCACGAGGCTGCTGAACTCCTCGTGGCTACCATCAAACTAGCCTGCATGAAACAAATATAGCTCTTACTTCGCTATAAAATTCATTCTCTCACGCAAAAGAGCTACTGATAGTATACGATAGTCTATGCGATTCGACAACGGTTATGCTTTGCATGCCGATAAACAGTCTTTTTGTAATTCCCTCATTTGAAATATCGGTTTTTACGTTTTACGGGATTTAAAATAATATATTATAAAATGAGTAAAAGCGACATTTTGTGTGTATCGTTGATTTGATTTCTTCTCCTGTACTGTTATTGCGTGAAATAAAGCATAATCGTGTTCTCTCTTAAAGTAAACCGAAGAAAGAGAACACGATTATGCTTCTGCGTTATCGAGATTGTATTGGAAAACAGGAAGTTTATCTCATCTCACGTGGTGCTACCACATGTTTCTTACACCACACTCTTTATATACTGACTTGCCCTATGGGCTAGTCCCATCACTGACAACATCGGGTTTACTCCACATGCCGTTGGAAACACGCTACTGTCGCAAACAAACAGCCCTCTTACGTCGTGTACCTGCTGGTATTCGTTTACCACCGATGTCTGAGGGTTCTTCCCCATGCGGCAGGTTCCCATTTGATGCGCCGAGAACATGACAATGCGATTTGGTCCTAATCCGCGTTGCGCTATTAACCGATCAAAGGCGCGTATCTGCACTTCTGCCACGGTTTCATTCGCCCCTCGTTTCAGCTCTGTTGGCCTGTTCTGAAGCGAAATGACTCGTCGCGCCCCCGCCGCAAAGTGAATGCGTGTCCCTTGATGCAAGCCGTGCAAAACATGTTTGCGGTCATATGCCGAAACGACATATTGGATGACTGGTTCCCCTGCGCGATTCATTGTGACGCGCCCTTCGTCCTTATCGCGGGTTAACACCAGCACCGAGGCTAGATGGGCAACATTTGCCATCTCTTCCCGATAGGTCTGCGCTCCGTACCACGGAGTCGCTAGACCGAATAACCCTGGGTGGGTCGGTGCCACCTCCAGTTTATAGCCGTAGTTGCCATCCAGATGCCTGAATTGGTCAGAATAGGCCGACTGCAACACGCCGCGCCATGCATACACCTTCTCCGCATAGTCGCCAACGCTAATTGCGGTAGGATGCATATGCAGGTGCCGCCCAATATGGGCATTCTCTACCCCTGAACGCTGTAGAAGCAAGGGTGTCTGTAAGGCACCAGCAGCGACAACAACAACATTTGCGCGCACAGTCACGCGATGCGTCTTTCCCGTTTGGGTATCATATGCACACGCCTCAACCCCCACTGCGCGTCCACCTTCAATCAGCACTTTCTCCGCGCTACAACGCACCACAATACGCGCGCCATGCTCATAGGCATCCTGCAAATAGGTCTTCATGGTAGACTGACTGCATCCATGCCGACAACCGAAGGTGCATGTGCCACACCGCTGCTCGCATCCTATTGCATTACGCGGTATTACACCTCCGTGATACCCAAGCGCGCTCACACCATCAAAGAGCAACTGATTCTGTCGGTTATGCTGGCTATGTTTTGTATTGACACTTATACGTTGCTCTACAGCGGCAAAGCTCTCCTGTAACTGGGAGCTGGTGAAACACCCGCGCAATCCGCTCTGTTCGTCCCACTCTTCCAACACATCGTTGGGAGTCCGAAATGAGGTCATCCAGTTCACTACGGTGCCACCGCCCAGTGTACTTCCCGCCATCATGATGACTCCCAGATCCGTTGTCGCTAGCGCACCACGTTTTAAGAACATTTCTGGCATGGCTTGCATTTCATGATGAGAAAAATTCCCCTCGTAGTTATAGCCCCCTTTTTCTAACACCACGACTCGCTTGCCCGCTGTCGCCAGTTCGCCCGCGACAACTCCTCCGCCTGCCCCCGAACCAATCACGACCACATCCGCTTCCAACGTGGTTTCTTCCGTGATCTCCAGTGGTGTAATTGGACGCGCCACCGCTGGCGGGGGTTCTGGTGCTGTATACTCCTGTACCGACCAGTTCGGATTCACACCCTGCTCATTCAGCGCGGAAAAGTAGAATAGTCCTGCAAGACGCTTCAAACCCTGATACCCCTGACGAAAGACCCCTATAGGACTATTCGCCAGTGCCAGCAGATAACGTTCGCGCTGCTCCTGCGTCAGTTCCACGAACGGTTTTGCGCTTCCCGCGAAAAGCAGACTGATGGGTGCTGCCGTAAACAAGCTCAGGAAGCGATGCAGGTCTGCTTGTACCTCTGGTCCCTCCTCTGCCAGTTTTTCTGCTATTAACTGCGCAATATGCAAATCAGCGGCGTTGCGTCGATAGTAGGCGACAATCTCTTCATCACTTCCGTCTGGTGGCTCCAACGTGGGAAGAAATGTATCACAAATCATCTCTAAGAGCGCAAATTCCTCAGATGTAAGCCAGCCTGCAACACGATGCTCACGTGCCACCTTGTTTTCTTGTGGGACACTGAGTACGGTGGACATAGATCCCTCCTTCTTCTGAAAATGCCTCAGTCGTCGGCGAGCAAAGCAACTTCTCTATTCCCATGCCACTTCCAGGCGTTCGTAGCCACGGAACAGGAGTGTAGGAATATGTTTGAGCGTTTGTCCTGGCACAAGACGCAGATGTGGTAGCCGTTGAGAGAGCACTTCAAAGGCAACCAGGCCTTCGAGTCGTGCTAATGCAGCTCCGACGCAAAAATGCACGCCATGTCCAAATGCCAGATGGTGATTGGGCGTACGTTGCGGTCGAAACTCATCTGCATGTTCAAAGACCGTTTGGTCCCGGTTCCCTGATCCATAAAGAAGCAAGAGTGACGCGTCTGCAGGCAATGTCACGCCGCCAACAACAACCTCTCGTGTCGTCGTTCGGGCGAACATCTGAATCGGCGCATCAAAACGCAGTATTTCTTCAACCGTCTGCGGAATCGTTTCAGGGTGTTCACACAACCACTTCCAATGTTCTGGTTGCTCCAGCAGGAAGAGTACCCCTGAGCTGATCATATTTGTTGTGCTCTCATGACCGGCCAGGATCAGCCCTTGCAACAGAATAATCAATTCATTCTCTGTCAATGGAGCATCCCCTGGTGCATGTGAGACTGGCAGCGTGCTGATCAAATCTTCACGTGGATGCTCCCTGCGCTCCGCGAGTAAAGTTGCCAGATAATGCTGAAAGGCAACTGTGCTTCTGGCGCACTCCGCCTGACGCTCTTCATCCAATTGCACTGACATCAACATCAGCCAGTCCTGACTCCATATGCGCGTCTGCTCTATGTCCTCTCTTGGCACGCCAAGCAGTTTTAGCACTACCTCTAGTGCCAGGGGATAGGCAAACTGACTCACGATCTCCGCTCGCGAGTTGTGCATGAAACCATCTACCAGTCGATGCGCTACTTCACGCACAAATGGCTCAAGCGATCTAATACGCGCAGGCGCAAACGCTTTGGTCAAAGGCACGCGAAAGCGTGTGTGCTCCATCCCATCGGTATTGAGCACAATGGGGACGGGCAGATATCCCTTAATAAGTTCCTCAAGTGTCTGTGGATAAAATGTTACTGGCGAGGCCAACGTCTCGCGTGAAGAAAATATTTCTGGTTGCAACAATATCTGCTGGATATCCTTGTAACGGGTCACAAGCCAGGCATCTAGGTCTGGACAATACGTTATTGGCTCTTCGCGTCTGGCTTTGCTATAGAACGGATAAGGGTTTTCT
>DAIDJF010000101.1 GCA_027451525.1 Ktedonobacterales bacterium | reverse complement strand
GTATGCCCGCAAGCGACTCTCGGTGAAGCCAGGCATCACTGGCTTGTGGCAAATCAGTGGACGACAACATATTTCTTATGACGAGCGCGTTTTGCTCGACATGAGCTATATCGATACCCGTTCACTGCTTTCAGATAGTCTCATTCTTCTCAAAACTCTTAAAGTGTTCGTTATCCATACCGGAGCATAACGAACAAACACGAAAGGATTTCTTTCTTATGAACACTACACCCAAAACGGTTCGCGTCCGCTACGAAGCCCCCAAACTCGAAGTTCATCGCCTGCGTGATCTTCCACCAGCTCTGGCAACATCTGGTCATCGTGGTTGCCACGTTACCACAAGCAAGCATTCTCTGAGCTGCTCAGTTGATGGTGACGCCGGGAAACACTAGTTTCTCAGCGTGCCTTCTTCCAAAGCGCATGCAGCAAAAACTTCACAAGAACATACGAAAGCAAACATTTCTTCACAAAAAGTTTGTCTTCGTATGTTCTCTTCTTAGCACAGGAACTATTCATGCCTATAGAACACGATAGCACGCTTGTCTCGCTCTTTATTGAAGCATTACGGCAGGGACAACTCACACATGAGACACACCCACTCTGGTTTCGTGTTGCCAGCGGAAGCATGCGCCCTCTCTTCAATAAGGATGATGCTATCCAGATTGAATCCGTTAGTGCCGATGATATACACAGTGGAGAGATTGTCGCGTTTGAGACACCCGATGGGCTACTTGTCCACCGCCTGCTGCACTGTGAACAGCGGGATGGAACTAGGCATTTTCTACAGTCAGGCGATGGTGCGCTTCAACCGCTCTGGTTAACAGCGGCCAATGTAGTAGGGCGCGTGGTTGCAATACGTCCCGCCCATCGAGCAGGAGAATATATCACTTTACATTCACGACTAGCCCGTTGGGGGGGGGAAGCTATCGCAAGCGTACGCTATCAGCTATACTTACATGAGACGCAACCGATTTTCAAACAGTGTTTACGTGTCTGTTCACGGATTTTGTGTGATCTTTATCGCTGGTATCTCGCTCATTATTGTACTCAAAGCGAGTTGATGACATTATCTAAAAGGAAGTTGTAGAGGCTCCATGCAACAAGATAATCCATATATCCAAAGAAATAACGCCGTGCTGTGGCGCGAACTCGCGGGTGAGGCCGTTCTGCTAGATCCGCTTGAAGGCTGCTCTTACAACCTCAATCAGGTAGGAACGTTTGTGTGGAAACTCCTTGATGGAAACACGAGCATGGATGAGATTGTGACTGCCCTCTGCACGCAATATGAGGTCGAACCAGAACACGCACGCATTGACCTCGAACAATTGCTCAGCGACCTGCGCTCCCATCACCTGATTGTAGAGACTCAACCGGGTTCAACCCACTAATGCTACCTACTACCATGTCTGATACAACTGCATTTACGAATGGCTTTTTCTCTCTACAACAAAATACAACAGCTTCTTACACACAAAGCTATTTTTTTCATGACATACACCTGCTATGCCATACAAACGATCTTGCCATTCAGACGGCACTCGATACCTTACTCACATGCTTTCCTGCCGCGCACGAACAACATGGGGCATTACATTGCTACATTACCTGCTATGACAGCAAAGACCAGTTTCCACTGCCCATTCCAGCAGATGCCCGTCAGATCGATACACTGCAACTAGTCACCGATACCACGTTGTCGCTCTACATGCACGAAGAGAATCACTTGCTTTACCAATATTATGCCCCTCAAACTGCCTGTAATGGCACAATACTTACAGTGCTCTCCCTACAGCAACAGACGGCCTTTATTCAACTTGAACGCGCTGAGCTATACACGCCAGCTTTTCTACGCCGTTACGTCTTCTTGCTTGCGATTGGTGAGCTTTTACACAACTATGGCTTCGTCCCTTATCACGCTGCGGCACTTTCTGCCCCCGACGATGATAACTATGGCGTGCTCATTCCCGGTGACTCCGGCAGTGGCAAAACAACACTCAGCCTGAGTTGTGCCAGTACAACCTACGGTCTGCTGGGCGATGACCTTGTCTTGCTCCGTCTCACACAGCCAGCGACACTTTCTGTCTACGCGATTTTGCCAGAGGTCTCAGTTCGCACGCCGTCGCTTGCCCTGTTACCGCGCCTCGCGTTCCTACAAGCGACACCTGCCGATCAACGAGATAAACGATATTGCGCTATCGAACAGCTGCGTGCTGGAGCCATGCGCTTTATCACGCAGCCACGTCTCTTGCTCTTCCCTACACTTACAGAGGCAGAGAACCATACCGCACATGCATTAAGTCAGGCAACCGCACTACACTATCTTATCCAACAGAGCATCAGCCGCGCGCACACGACACGCGCAACACAAGAGCAGCTATTCTCATTGTTGACGACGCTGACGATGCAAGCAACAAGCTATCGCGTACAGATTGCGCGTGGCAGAGACGATCTGCCCGCCTTCATTCGTTCTCTTATCGACAGGTAGGTCAGTATGAACAAAGACCAGCTTCCACCACCACATCATGTTCCTGCGCTCCGTCCAACCCGTCTCAAACATGGGCAATTTCGTTCGGGCAACAACGTGGAAACCCCACCGGGCCTGCCACACGTTACGAATACGAATGGACCAGCTCACACACCCCACCCAGAGCTACATTTTGCCTTGCGTAGCACAGCTGAACGCTTTGCCATCAAACCGCCCGTAAAAAATGATGACGATGATATCAGTAGCCAGCCAACAGTTCATATGCCTAGCGTCACCTCTCTAAGCTCCACAACGCCTACACCTGATGCTCCTCCTGCCGCGCAGGACAATCTGATCTATACCAGCACCGCAGATGCACGGCGACTCGAAAAGCAGCGGCGTATTGAGGAGAAACAGCTGAGTTGGCGCGATTGGCAACAATTTAGTCAATTTGTCACCCCATTTCGCGGACAGATTATCGCGGCATTTCTCCTTACCGTTGGCGTTGGTCTGACCGCTCTGCCCATGCCTTTCGTCTTTCATCTGATGATTGATCAGGTCTTCCCCGACAAAAATATTGCGCTCTTTCTCTGGTCATTGCTGTTCTTATTGCTGGTTTTTATCTTAGAAGAAGGGTTACGCTACCTCAATCGCAACGTCATCGGCTCGCTCAGCCGTTCTGCTAATCTGCTCATTATTTATCGCTTTTACAGCCATATGCTGCGCCTACCGCTCTCTTTCTATCAAGGATTGAACAGTACGGGGCAGATATTGAGCCGTTTGAATGAGGTGACAACGGCCCAGCAGACTGTTTTGCAGATGCTGATTGATATTGCCGTCAATACCATCCTCACGGTGATCTATGCTGCCGTCTTGTTTATCACTGATTGGCGGCTTACGCTGGCTGTCATCGTCGTAGCCCCTTTTTACTTCGGCGTTAGCCTCTACTTCAACCGCCACACACGCCGCTTAAGCCGTCAAGTCCTTGAAAGCTACGCTGTTATGAACGGCACAATGTATGAAGGGCTGACAGGACTAAAGACCGTCAAGGCACTGGCAGCCGAGCATCGTTTTGGACGCAGAGTCAAAAAATTGGTGATTCAGAGTAATCAACTCGCATTTCAACGCACAATCTTCCAATCAAAAGCCAATCTCATTATCGGGATTGTCCAATCGCTGAGCGTGATTGGTATTCTAAGCTTTGGCGGCTATCTGGTCCTTACAGGAGCAATGACGGCGGGACAGCTCGCCGCCTTTGTGCTGATCTTGCGTGAACTCTCTACGCCCGTTACCACACTCAACGGCATTAACCAACAAGTGCAGGGTGCTGCGGTCGCAATTGATCGCTTGTTTGAAATCTTAAACCATCCTGTCGAGGCGGATGCAGAAAAAGGGATCGAGATTGAGCAGGTGCATGGACAGATCAGCTTTGAGCATGTGTCCTTCTCGTATACGCCCGCAGTTGAGGTACTCCACGATATTACGCTCACAGTTCCCGCGGGCACAACAATCGCCCTAGTCGGACGAAGCGGCGCGGGCAAGACGACAATTGCGAACCTGCTGATGCGTTTTTATCATCCCAACAGCGGACAGATCAAAATTGATAACTACGATCTGCGCGATCTCAATATCGAGAGTTTGCGCAAGCAATTTGGTGTCATTCTCCAGGACGATTCGCTTTTTAGCGGCACGATAGAGGAAAACCTGACGTTTGGCCTGCTACGCAAGGTGCCACACGAGGAGTTGCGCGAGGCCGCACGCAACGCCAATATCCTGGACTTTATCGAGTCACAACCGCTGGGATTCCAAACAACCTTAAAGGAGCGCGGACAAAGTCTTTCCAATGGACAGCGGCAGCGTCTCTCGATTGCGCGTATGTTCTTACGCCAGCCACGCATTTTGATTATGGACGAACCATCATCAGCACTTGATAACGAGTCTGAGGCCCTGATTCAGCAGGCTCTCAAGCGACTCACAGTTGGCCGTACGACGTTTATCATCGCGCATCGCCTGAGCACCATTCGTCACGCTGATTGCATCGTGGTGATTGACCAGGGACGTATTGCCGAATATGGCACACATGATGATCTCCTACAGCAGAGAGGCGTTTACTGGCATCTCTACAACAGCTATGGGCGCATGTGAGATCCTTCTACGCCTCCTGCGCCAGTAAAGAACGCACTTGTAGAGCATTCTCACGCGCGTCTGGAGTCAGCCAGAGACGATATGCGCGCGCCTGTTGCGCCATATCACTGAAGAGGGCAAAGACTTCCTGGATCTCATCCTCTTGCAGCCGTTGATGCGAAATATACTCCCTGACGAGAATTGAGACCGCCTGCGCTTGCGAAATTGGCTCAGAGCGAAACTGTTCAGCCCGATTTTTGGCATCCACAAAGAAGAGCGCGCGCACAGGACAGGAACCAATAACCTGCTGACGGAAATGCTCCTGCACAGCCAGATAGCGTTTATCGCGCTCATCCTTCGTGAGTGTCTGCATTCCTTCGTAATGATCAAGCAGTTTGACCGCTCCACTACGCACACCAATATCCTCTGGAAAAGCATACAGGCGGACCAGACCATCATCTTTCGCGATAAAGAGGACATCATCAGCCAACAACGACATTCCAGATAACAGACAGGAAAGCACCAGCGTACTTTTGCCACTCCCTGGCGTGCCAACAATTAAGGCTCCTGCTTCTCCGTGCGCTATTGCTCCTGCATGCACAACCTCATAGCCATTTGAGGCCAGTAATGCACCTAGCACCATATAAAACACAAAACGCATCGTAAACCAAGAGGCACATGCCGCGACATCTTCAATATACAGTGTCGCGCACAAGTCATCATAGTCGAGCACGGAACAGATACGGCTTGACACCCCTGGATAGGCTTCATACTCGCGAAAACGTTGCTCACCCACTTTCCAACGCGCTCGCCGTGGGCCACTGACCCCGCTGATCTCTTCCCACTGCGCCTCCCCCGTGCGTGCAGGCACGACAGACGGCGGGAATGGTTCGCTTAGGCCTGTCTGAAAAAGATAGCAGGTCAACGCGACCAGACGGTGCAAACGTTGCCCGGCTTGCCAAAATACCTCTTCCGGCATCGTAGCGGGAAGCTGACTGGCATGCTCATAACGATACGTTCCAAGCAAATCCGCGTAATGTAGGAAAGAGCGCACCTGTTGCGCTACCACGTGCTCATTCGTGACAATACGTACCATACGATGATGGAGAAGATACCACTGCTCAAAAAGCGGCCCTGATACATGGGCTAAATACGGTTGGTTGCGTTGTCGGTCTGCTGTATACATAGCTGTTCCTTATATATCTGTCGTTGCATGCTATTTTCTTCAGTTTACAAGCAATTGTCAAGATAATCACGACATTCCTAGAGAAAACAGGCAAGAAGCGATAAGCAAGAAGCGCCACCTACGCACGTTATAATAACGAGACACTTACTCTCGCCAATCCAGGCGAAGTATGAGATAATACTGTACGGCTATTATAGTATTTGGCTTGCCCCAATTATTTTAAAATTATTTTAGGGAGAGCACATGGAAGTAGATAACCATCCAATGACAGAAAGCGCACTACGCTTTCTTACCGGGCCGATGGCAGGCAAAACCATTCGGTTACAAAAACCAGTGACGACGATTGGTCGCGATACTAACAA
The DNA here is from genome assembly GCA_027451525.1 of Ktedonobacterales bacterium. Lineage (GTDB taxonomy): Bacteria > Chloroflexota > Ktedonobacteria > Ktedonobacterales > Ktedonobacteraceae > DTNP01. The sequence continues at coordinate 10,057 of DAIDJF010000101.1, read as the reverse complement.
TGACATTGTCGTATTGGATCCGAAAGTGTCCAGACGGCACGCGGTCATTCGTTGGCAAGCTGGTTCCTGGCTAATTGAGAATGTTTCGCAGAACACGATGCTCATTAATCAACAACCCAGACAGCAAGGAGCATTACAGCATAACATCACAGTCATGTTGGGAGAGGAAACAAGTTTTACCTTCCTTTCTCAGCCACTAGCAGTGCCGCCCCCTCCATCGCTCGCACCAGTAGCCCCTCCCCCATTTGCAGCTACAGCCATGCCGATGGATTCACCGTTGCCTTCTACCCCCCAGGCGTACAATGACTACGTTCCTGACTCAACAATGCTTGCCTCTCAATCTCAAATCGGCATGCCCTCACTCGCCGTGAGTAGCAATACCCATTCCGACCGCAAAGTACATTTTCTTGGCAAACAGGCACTCTCCATTGGGCGTGATCCCTCGAACGACATCGTAATTAATGAGCCGGTCATTTCCACTTTTCACGCGCAGATTATACGTGAGGGCAACAAGTTTGTGCTGGTGCATCCACATCCTTCGCGCGCACGCACACTCAATGGCCTGCTCTATCAAGGCCAGAAGATCGCAGGTGACCAGCAATTTCGCAAACCGCTAGAGCGCGGCGATATCTTCCGCATTGGAGATGAGCACGGCACGCTAATTACACTGACATTCAACGATGGCACGAGCAATCGCCAGGAACAACTGCCCGAAATACACCCATTTCCGCTTCAGGATGCGGTGATTACCATTGGCCGCAGCCCCGACAATATGATCGTGCTCACGCATCCGCAAGTTTCATCTCACCATGCCCGCCTTGAGCGCGAAGCGACTGGTGGCTACCGCCTTGTCGATCTCAATAGCACCAACCACACCTACGTCAATGGGCAGATTGTTACAACACAGCCACTACGGACTAATGACGAGATTCGGATTGGTCCTTTCCGACTAGCCTATACGGGAACGGAAATTACCCAATACGACGAAAGCAGTAACATTCGCATTGATGCTCTCAACCTCAAGAAACGTGGCAACAATCAGGTCATTCTGCTCGATGACATCTCTTTGACGATTCCACCACGCTCCTTTGTCGCGTTAGTAGGCGGTTCAGGTGCTGGCAAATCCACGCTGATGGACGCACTCAACGGCTTGCGCCCCGCTCAAGAGGGCACAGTGCTCTATAATGGGCAAGACTATTATCAAAACCTTGCCGCCTTTAGCACTCAGCTTGGCTACGTTCCACAGGATGATATTGTTCACCGCGAACTTACGGTTGAACGCGCACTCTACTACGCCGCCCGTCTCCGTCTCCCCAGTGATTTTACTCAAGAGCAGATTAACCAGCGTATTAACGAAGTGCTGGAAGATGTGGAGATGACTGATCGGCGCAAACTGATGGTCAACAAGCTCTCTGGTGGTCAGCGTAAACGTGTCTCGATTGCCCTGGAACTGCTGGCAAATCCTAGCGCATTCTTCCTGGATGAGCCAACGTCGGGTCTGGATCCCGGTCTGGATCGCAAGATGATGATGCTGCTCCGCCGTCTGGCAGACCGGGGACGCACAGTCATTCTAGTGACCCATGCGACAAACAATATCAACACGTGCGACTATGTCTGTTTTCTCGCGGCAGGCGGCCGTGTCGCCTACTTTGGCCCACCCAATGAGGCCAAAACTTACTTCGACAAGACCGATTTTGCTGAAATCTATAGCTCACTTGAGGTCACCAAAGAGCATCCCAACATCGCGCAAGAGGCAGAGGAGCGTTTCAAAGCCTCGCCCGAATATCGCCGCTATGTTACACAACCGCTAAGCCAGCGGCCAACTGGGCCAAGTGCGGCGACTCCGCAAGCAGCACAGAAAAAGAAACGGGTGAGCCGTGGTAACCCCTGGGCACAATTTATGCTGCTCTCCACCCGCTATCTTGAGTTGCTGAAAAATGACCTCGGCACATTGTTGATCTTGCTCCTCCAGGCTCCTGTCATCGGCATCATGCTCGTCCTTATGGTACGCTTCGAGATAGGTTCGGGCGTATTTGAGGCCAACAAACTCATGCAATGTCGTACACAGATACTCACTACCCAAGGGCCACTTGCCGTACCTAACCAACAGGCGCAGCAAACAAATTGCGATGTCGTGCTGAAATTCTTGCAAAATGATCCCAATGGGACGGCTTACGCGCAGCAGAAAGGCAGTGCCATAAAGGCTCTACAAGATTTCATCCTACCTGGCTCCGGTACAGACGCACAAAAAGTGCTGTTTATCCTCGGCTTTACAACGGTACTGTTCGGCTGTATTAATGGCGCGCGCGAGATCGTCAAAGAGGCTCCCATCTACATGCGTGAACGCGCTGTGAACCTGGGGATCCTGCCCTATATGTTCTCGAAAATTGCCGTCTTGGGCATCCTTTGTCTGTTCCAAAGTGCCATCCTCGTGGTCATCGTTGAGCTAGGTGAGCCACTCCATCAAGGCGTCATTCTGCCTGTTATTGCAGAAACGTACGTCACACTGGTTCTTACCTCATTAGGTGGCCTGATGTTTGGCCTGACCATCTCGGCTATTGCGCCTAACAATGACCGCGCTATTAGTTTTGTGCCCATTATTCTCATTCCGCAGGTCATTTTCTCGGGAGCAATTATTCCGTTGAAGGACTGGGGAACCCAGATCATTGCAACCATCTTTCCAACCCGTTGGGCTATGGCTGCTCTCGGTTCCTCTATCGGTCTGCACGCTGATACAGTCGGTGGTGACAAGCTTTTCGGCAACGATTACACATACCACAGCACGCTCTACTCGACCTATAGCCATGCAGATGCCGTACAACGCATCCTGGTCTCCTGGGGCGCACTGGTCGCGATCATGATCGTGCTCGTCATCCTGATTGGCATCTTCCTCAAACGCAAAGACGTACGTGTATAGTAGCAGATATGATACGATAAGAGAACAAGATAGGCAACTTATGATAGTTGCCTATTTTGCTGCCCTCTCTATCCACAAACGTTTCAATACCATGCAGGAGAGCAAAAATGCAACAACCAGACATACAACAAGAACGCCACTGGTGGGCAGAAGGTGATACGCCCGTCCATACCGATAGCCAGATTACCTACCTTGTTGATGGGCGAACGACACTTCTCACACTTTGCCATCACTTTCTCAAGGCGCGCCACTATATCTATCTGGCCGATTGGGGCTTGACCGCGACAATGGCCCTGGTACGCGGGAGCGATCACCGTGCTGGCCCCGATGGCAGTCCAGAACAGGAGGCACTGCTCGCCAATCTACGTGCCATCGGCCTGAGCGAAGAAGCTATTCAATTTTGGACAGGCAATGAGTTGACCGTTCAAGCAGTTTTGGGCAATGCCGTTCAACGCGGCGTCGAAGTCAAGGTACTCATCTGGAAAGGCTCACCCCTCTTCGCGCATACCGATACAGAAAAATCACATCAGGACTTGCTAGCGGTCGGCGTCGATTGCTTGCTGGATGATAGCTCTTTTGGAATCCTCCATCACCCTGTCGAGTCATTACACCAGAAATTCGCCGTTGTTGATGGTACACATGCCTTTGTAGGTGGCATTGATCTGCTCATAGAAAATGGCGGACTCTTCGACCGCTGGGATATTCCAGAACATCCCTTCCCAACACCGCTTCGTGTCAACGATCAAGGGCAAACGCCTCATTCCTGGCACGATGTCCATTCTATCATTGAAGGTCCAGCCGCTGCGGATGTGGAATTGAACTTCCGCCAACGCTGGAATAGCGTGGTCCATAGCCACCATTTGCATGAAAAGCTGCTCATCAGCGAACATCCTGTACCACCCGCCATCGAGACACAAAACGTACTTCAAATCGCGCGCACAATCCCCCAACACACCTACCACTTCGATCCGAATGCTATACAAGGCATTGCGCAACTCTACGCCAACGCCTTCAACAATATCCAGCATTTCGTGTATCTGGAAAACCAATATCTCTGGCTCCGTTCCTATACAGGGATTGATATCTCCTTGCTAGGTGAAGATAGCCCAGAGATGGAGAAAAACCTCAATCTCCTGCGCGCGGCCCTGGAACGTGGCGCGACCATGACCATCATTCTCCCAGATCACCCGAATGTGGGACGTGCCTTCTCTGACGCAGGGCTGCACCGTCTACGCACACAAGTATCCAATGCGGTTGAAGAGGGTCGCCTGCACGCCTTCACACTGGCAAGCTCGGCAAGTATGAACGATGGCATCCATTATCGGCCAATCTACGTCCACGCCAAAGTTGCTATTGTTGATGATCTCTGGTCTACTGTCGGCTCTGCCAACCTCAATAACAGAGGCATGCGCGATGATACAGAAATGAATGTCGCGACCCTCGACCATACACTGGCCCATGGGCTACGTTTGATGTTGCAGGGTGAACATCTAGGTCTGGTAGAGATGCAGGATATGTTCGCTCTTTCACGCCTTCTCGGTCGCCAGAAACAGACGCAAGCCGAGCAAGAACAAGGTGCCGCGGCACTGCGCACACTTATTACTACTCTGGGCGATCCGCTCGTCGCCGCCCACATGATGTATGAGCGCGCATGGGAGAATCTACAACGCTATAAAGCGCACCAGCCGCTCATAGGTCACCTACTGCCCTACCTCACCGCTGAAGAGGCTGTCGCGCAAGGGCTACAATTCCATGAAGACTCTGGGTGGATTGAAAAACCATAAATCATGGGTGCCCCAAAAAGAAGATGCTCACAGCATCGTCACGCCATGAGCGTCTTCTTTTTCTTCCATAATTGCATCATATGCGTGATACTGGGACAGTTAATTCATTGAAAAGTTTGGGCAAGGCGCGGTGGAAGTATGTCTTGGCTGTATTTTCTGGAATATTGAGGGCCTGCCCGATCTCTAAAAAACTCAGTTCTTTCAAGGTGCGCAACATCACAATCGCCCGATAGCGTGAAGGCAAACGTGAAATTGCTTGTCGCACCTCATCCACCACTATGTGCCGCTCCGCGACCTCTTCTGGTAACGGCTCAGGGTCTTGAATGGACTCCACAATAGAATACGTATCATCCGTCGTCTCTAACTCAGAAAAAACGGCCATACGCTTCTTGCGCAACTCCTGAATACAGCGGTTCATTGTTACCTTAAACAGCCAGGACTTGAGCGGGTCTTTGAGTTGGGCACGAAACAACGGCATGCCCGCCGATAGCTTGGGGAGAAAGAGGTACAACTGTAACCAGACATGCTGCACAATATCTCGCGCACGTTCGTAATCTCCCACGTGACGTACCGCAAAATTGAGGAGCAACGTATCATAACGACTCACAATATATTCAAATGCCTGTTCATTCCCAGCCAGGGCACTCTCCATCAATACAGCGTCTGAACAGTCTTCAGTGATCCTTACTGCTTCTTCTATTACATCTTCTTGCATATATAGCGACATACAATTATATCCTTCTGCACACATGTAAGCGGACACATCAGGTTTGGAAAATACGCGAGTTATGCGTCACAGTACGCATCTGGAAATTTATCCACTGCTATCAGTCACTATAGCGGAAAAATATTGGGAAATCATTTAGAAATGTTGAGGATTTTGTAAAGAATTTGTTTGGATATCGCTCAATGGGATCATACGCTCCATTGCGCACGGTACACAATTGATGAGTTATTAATTATAGGAATAACTAATCTGAGAGAATATGTCTATACAGGTTGACAGTTCCGCCAACAAGCAATAATATGAGAGAGTGCATATCGAAGGGTTTTCCGCCAGAAGGATTGAGCAGAGAGGATTGCGCGATGTCCAGGACGCCTGAGCATGACGAAGATCAGCCAGAGTATTCAGAAACACGCCATGTACCGCGCCAGAGACGCAGGAGCGCATCTCCGTCCCGTCGTCAGGAAACGCATTTTCACAGCGACGAACATCCTGAAGTACCAAGAGTTCGTCGTGCATCTTTACGTCTGAATGAATTACCGCCTGAGACGGAACGAGAAGCAGAAGCAGAGCCACTCTCACAGCCGTCCCCACTCTCAACGCGCCCATCTCGTGCTCAGCGCACAAGAAATGTAGAGTCTGTCATAGGCATAGAAGAGGAGCATGGCTTATCAGAGCAACGAGAGCGGATTACCGTTGTCCCACATCGTCGCTCAGAGATTTATGAGCCACCACGCCATCGCCCAATTCCGGCTACACCGACGCGCCGTATCCGTTCAACACCCACACATCGTCGTGCTACACGTTCAGCACTTGCTATTCTACAGGATCTGAGCCATAATCGTGGTCTCATGGGTATTGGCATCACGCTGCTCGTGTTACTCATTCTGCTACCTCTTGCCACAACGCTCATTAGTGCGATGTTCCGTGCCAGCAATAGTGGCATCTATCAGAGCAACCAGAATGGGAGCCAAAGTCAAAGTCAAAATGGCACAAACATTCAGCCCACAAATCCCTATGAATTGCTGATTATGCCCTCTGATACGGACCATCCACCACCGCCAGTCTTTGCTACATCTGCCTATCTGCTTGATGCCGACACGGGCGTAACGCTCTATGCCTACAATCCTTTTCTGCACCTGCCTATGCTCAGCACGACCAAGCTTATGACCGCATTGCTGGCAGTTGAAAAGGGAAATCTCGATCAACGTATCACCATCACGAGTCAGATTAATCACGATATCAGTCAGCTCTCCGCCGATAGCTCCGTAATGGGCATCAAAAAAGGCGAAACATATACCTTGCGCGAACTACTTTACGGACTCTTTCTAGTCTCCGGCAACGACGCGGCGATTGCGATTGCCGATGCGATCAGTGGGAGCGTCCCCAAATTTGTCGCATTGATGAATCAGAAGGCTCAACAGCTAGGACTTTATAACACACACTACATGAACCCACATGGTTTGCTGGACACAGGCCATTATTCCAGCGCACATGATCTGGCTTTTCTAGGTCGAGACGTGATGAATAACTCGCTGCTGCATACAATCAGCGGGACAAAAACCTATGATATTACAAAAACAGCAGATCATCCTGAACATGTGTTGATAAATGGCGACCAATTTCTCTGGTGGTATCCTGGTGCGGATGGTGGCAAACCTGGCTGGGATGGAGCCAGCGATTTTATTCAAGTCGTTTCCTGCACACGCAACGGACATCATCTCATCGGTGTCACCATGAATACGAAGGACTGGTGGACGGATATGCGTGACCTGATGAATTGGGGTTTTAACAATTTCAACTGGGTTTCGCCCTACGATGCCGATATTGCGCATCCCCCTATTCCCTATGACTACGATTGGAACTATTTTGCGAACGATAAGAAGACGAACACCATCCCAACCGAGGATCAAGGACAATACTACATTTATACCGGATATGAGATTTCTGGTCCCATCCTCAGCTATTTTAATGGCAATGGCAATTTAAAGCACTTTGGCTATCCTATTGGTCAGCCACACTTTACCAGCAGTACGTTAGTCCAACAAGCGTTTGAACATGCCAACATTCAATGTGATCTCACGACCAAACGCTGTACGACTACATGACTTTTTTCTCAAGCGTACTATTGGATACGTTACTTGCCTCATCTGTACGGGTTTGTTATACTGCAAACGGCTTTTCGTGAGTTTATCACCAGGGTAGCGAGGTCTTATGGCAACAGAGGAGAAATTTTCACAGGGCACTGGCTTTAACGGGAGTCAGGCTCCATCGGGATTGAGCAGAGCGCGTCTTGCGCTCGCCATCTCAGCAGGCAAATTGGCTGGTGCTTCAGGGCGCTTCTTCCGCATTGGCGGCGGCACCAGTTTACCGGGAATGATTGCGCGCCGCATCGACCCTAACGTTCTAAAATCCGTTGTTGGCGCAAGTAAAGCAAAAAAAATTGTTATCACTGGCAGCAACGGCAAAACAACAACCGCCCGCATGACTGCAGCTATTGCCGACTCTAGCGGACATCGCGTTTCGCAGAATCGTACCGGCTCAAACCTCTTACAGGGAGTAACATCTGTCGCTGTAAACTTTGCTGACATCTTTGGACGGCTTGATAGTGATGTGTTGCTCTTCGAGATTGACGAGGGCACAATTCCGCTGGCGGTGCCAGAAATTCAACCCGATGTGGTTGTCATTACCAACATTTTCCGCGATCAGCTAGACCGCTACGGCGAACTCTACGCGGTCGCACGTGCTCTAGACAAGATGCTTGAAGATCTGCCAGAGAGCGCAACCATTCTCCTTAACGGCAATGACCCTCAGGTTGCCAGTTTTGGACAAAACGCCAAAGCGCGTCGTCTCTTCTTCGGTCTTGAGACGGACGAGGTCGGCACACCCGTTCCTGAGCAATCGGCAGATATCATCCGTTGCATCCGCTGTAACGAAGACCTGCTTTACGAAGTGGCCTATATGTCTCACCTGGGCGTGTATCGCTGTCCCGCGTGTGGCTATACGCTACCCAAGCTCGACATTGCCGCAACATCGGTCAAGCTTGCACCTGATGGCGAGGGACCAACCCATGTCCTCTATCGCACACCACAGGGTTCTGTAAAGTTGAGTATTCCTTTGCCGGGGTTGCACAATGTCTATAACGCGGCCGCAGCAATGGGGGCGGCAATGGCGGCCGGTTTCCAGACCGACAAGATTCAGAGTGCGCTAAGTGGCCTGCGTCCTGCCTTTGGGCGTCTAGAAAAGATACAGGCAGGCGATAAGACGGTGTACTTGACCTTTGTCAAAAATCCCACGTCGTTTAATCTGATGCTCCGTCTGATCGCACAGCACGCAGGTCAAAAACACTTACTACTCGCCGCTAGCAACACCGTTGTCGATGGCGAAGATTTCGCGTGGCTGTGGGATGTTGATATCGAGGAGATGGCAGACAATATTGTTGATGCCGTCTGTAGCGGCAACAAGGCCGAAGAACTGGCAATGCGCCTGAAATACGCGGAAGTGCCGACCGATAGAGTGACGCTGGTCCATGATCGTGAGGCTGCGTTGGATGCCGCGCTCAATAATGTTGAGACAGGTGGCACACTCTACATTTTGTGTGGCTATACACCTACACACGAGTTCCGCCGCATTATGCAGAAACGCGGCTGGGTCAAACACTTCTGGGAGGAATAGACATGAGCGAACAGGGAAACAACACAGGCATGACACTGAAAATCGGTCATCTCTATCCAACCTTGATGAGCGTGGCCGCTGATCGCGGCAACCTCTTCTCAATCCAAAAACGCTGCAAATGGCGGGGGATTGCGACAGAGGTTGATCAAATCTTTGTGAAACAGACTCCTGATTTCACACAATACGATATCCTGCTGTTGCATGGTGCCGCTGATCGTGAGATGGAGATTGCTTCACGCGACATTCAGAGCAAAGCAACATCGTTACGCGAAGCGGTTGAGTCCAACACAGTCTTTTTAAGCGTCTGCGCGGGTTTTCAATTGCTCGGGCACTATTACAAGCCCTTTCAAGGACCAGAACTAAAGGGTGTAGGCTTGCTTGATCTCTACACGGAGGGCGGCAGCACGCGCTTTATGACCCATATGGCTCTGGAGTGTTCATTTCCAGAAACAGGGAATAAGGTTCTTGTCGGTTATGAAAACCATAGTGGACGCACTTATCTGGGGCCAAAAGCACAGCCGCTAGGGAAGGTTTTGGCAGGTTGGGGCAACAATGGCAAAGATGGCGGCGAGGGAGCCTCCTACAAAAACATCTTTGGAACCTACTTACATGGTCCTCTCCTGCCAAAAAATCCCTGGTTTACCGATTTGGTGATTCTGCGCGCTCTCGAACGCCGCTACGGCAAAGTTGAACTGACACCGCTTGATGATACAACAGAGAACGCCGCGCACGATGCCGCCCTCAAACTAGCCATGGAGTTTAAGGGAACGATGTCCGCTATCGAGGCCACACCCTGGAAGAAATAAAGACCGTCTTCATCGTAGGGGCGTGATTCAATCACGCCCTCGTCCCCGTTCGTATGGCCTCTCACATGGCTCCCCAGGCGGATCTATGTACAGGCAGGGCGTGATACATCACGCCCCTACACCATCGTGTGACCTGTTCGCATTATTTTTT
>DAIDJF010000100.1 GCA_027451525.1 Ktedonobacterales bacterium | reverse complement strand
CATCATTGTAGGGGCGAGGCTTGCCCTCGCCCTGCCCCCCACACGTCGAAAAGTGCGCAATGACGTTTGACAGAGCATTACGCATCTCGTGGCATATTTATTTGTTTAACACGATTATCGTTATTTATGGGTTTTTGCGGAATTGAATGTATTGAAAGGGATTGAAAGGGAAGTTATGCAAGCTTCGGAACGCCGACAGGCGATCATTGTTCTGGATTTTGGCTCACAGTATAGTCGGTTGATTACCCGTCGCGTTCGTGAATGCCACGTCTATAGCGAACTTGTGCCAGCACATACTACGCTCGCACAGTTGCGGGAGAATCCACATCTCGATATTAAAGGCTTTATTCTCTCTGGTGGACCTTCCAGCGTATATGATGAGGACGCCCCTTCCTGTGACCCCGCTATTCTGGAAAGCGGTGTGCCTGTTATGGGTATCTGCTATGGCATGCAACTGATGGCTCGCCAGTTGGGTGGACATGTCGCATTGGCGCATGGAAGACGCGAATATGGGCCTGCTACGGTAGAACTGCTGCCGCGCACTGCCAACGATGAAGTAAACTACCGCATTTTTGAAGGAATTGGCGTTTCGCCAGCCCAGACCGAGCATCTCGATCAACCTGCCTCGATGACGACGCCTCGCCTGCCCGTCTGGATGAGTCATGGCGATAGCGTCGATACGCTACCTGCCGGATTTCAGGTCCTGGCCAGCACGGAGAGCAACCCTGTTGCTGCGATTGCCAATGCGCAAGGCATGGTTGGTCTTCAGTTTCATCCAGAGGTCACGCATACGCCGCAGGGCAAAGATATTATTCGCAATTTCCTCTTCCGCATCTGTGGTTGTGCCCCCAGTTGGACCACGCGCTCGGTTATTGACGAGGCGGTTGAACAGATTCGTCAGCTTGTCGGCAATGAGCGCGTGATCTGCGGCCTCTCTGGTGGCGTCGATTCGGCGGTTGCCGCGCTACTCATTCACCGTGCAATTGGCGATCAATTGACCTGTGTGTTTGTGGACACGGGCTGTATGCGCGAGGGTGAGCGCGAACAGGTCGTCGAGACGTTTAGCAATCATATGCATATCCCCCTCGTTGTTGCCGATGCCAGCCAAAAATTCCTGGCTCGCCTCGCTGATGTCATCGATCCTGAACTGAAACGCAGAATTATCGGTGAAGAGTTTATTCGTGTCTTTGAGCAAGAGGCAAAAAAACTGGAAGAGCAGGTCGGGCAGATTGCTTTTCTTGCGCAAGGCACGCTGTATCCCGATGTGATTGAAAGCACCAGCCACGATACCGCAAAAACGGCGACACGGATCAAAACGCATCACAACGTTGGCGGTCTGCCGGAAAAAATGGATTTTAAGCTGGTTGAGCCTCTGCGTATGCTTTTCAAGGACGAGGTACGCGAGATTGGTAGCGCGTTAGAGTTGCCCGAAGAATGGGTCTGGCGGCATCCCTTCCCTGGTCCTGGTCTGGCAATTCGCATCATTGGGGCCGTAGACGAGCAGCGGCTTGCCATATTACGTGCAGCCGATACGATTGTGATTGACGAGATTCGCCGTGCTGGTATCTACCGCGAACTGGGTCAGGCTTTTGCCGTGCTGACACCAATCCAGAGCGTGGGAGTGATGGGTGATGGGCGCACCTATGCCAATGTGGTCGCGGTGCGTGTCGTGACAACGGGCGATTTCATGACAGCAGACTGGGCACGTTTGCCTTACGATCTGCTTGGGCGCATTGCCAATCGCATTGTCAATGAGGTCGCGGGTGTCAATCGTGTTGTCTACGATATTACTTCCAAGCCGCCAGCTACGATTGAATGGGAATAAATCGAGGCATGGGCGCAATGACGCGCCCGGTCTGCATATAGGAATTTCATGCTAGAATTTGAGATATTGGCGCAGGGTTATTATCGTCCTGAGCAACTTATTATTACCTATGATCCCACGTTGACCATGCCCAAGACGGCGGCTATTCAGGCGTGGATGGATGATCTATGGACGCAAAAACTGGCTGTTGCGCGTGAAAAGCAGATCCCCCTCTTCGATGCCCCTCTATTCCGCCTGATTGCAGCCGACGAGTCCCGTCAAGAAGGTATGCTCCATCTCTCCCTGGGCAATACCAGTTATAAAGAGTATGTCACGACGCGCGTACCTGAGTTTGCTCAGACACATGCGCGTCAGGAACTGGGCAATGCTCTTTCCGTCTGTTCCGTTGTCGAGACCAGCGATGGCTTTATTCTGCTTGATAAGCGGCAGGGCGTTGATGTCTACGTGGGTCGCTATCATGTCATTGGTGGCTTCTTCGAGCGGCACCTGGACTCGACAGCGGAGGCACAACCTGATCCCTTTGCAGCCATGCGCCGCGAGATACGCGAGGAGACGGGTATCCAGGCTACCGATATCGCTGAGCAACACTGTTTGGGTGTGGTCTACGATGCAGAGACTCCCCACGGCGAAATTTGTTTCCTGACACGGCTCACTATCCCACTGGCAGTCGTGCAGACCCGTGAGCCAGAAGAGGACGAGATCAAACAACTGCATACCTTGCATGTCACGGCGGAGAGCCTGCGCGCATTTATTGTCGAGCATCACGGCAATATCTCGGCAACAGGGGAACCCAATCTACTGCTCTATGGCGGTATCAGGTTTGGTCAGGCATGGTTCGAGCAGGTGCTGGAGCGCATTCGCTAAACACACATTACCCCTCGCATTGCCACTTGTGTGTGGCCCGCTGAGGTCTGGGACGGGCTGTATTTATGCTGCTTGTTCTCAATGAACAGACATGCTATCCTGTATGGGAAGAGAGTCGATAGTACATGGAGATGTAGAAGCGATAGAAAGATATGATAGAGTGGAAGCAAAAGCGCGAGAAGGAGAGATTGTTCTTTCCTATATACAAGCTGAGACGCTGCTAGCGGCACGGCGTGCAGGGGTGCAGCAGGTTGAGGTGTCGCCCGACTTGGGCCTTTCAACGGTCTCCGTCACGCTCACAGATGAAGGCGTACGCTTGTTTAGGGATGAAGTGGTAAGTTGGTCGGATATAGAGAAGATTAAGCGTGCCGAGACCAGTTGTTTTCTCGTGCAAGATAGATCAATCCGTGCGATACAGGTTTTCTCAGAGGCAACCAACCGCATGTGTAGCCTCATGCCGACAAAACGCACACCAACTATGCTGATCGCTGGCTTTACCATGCACCGTATCGTCGATATTGACCCCATGCAGGATACACGCAAGAAGATCGCCACCATCACGCCGCTTGTTGGGCGTGTGCTGGACACGGCGACAGGTTTGGGCTATACAGCTATCGAAGCTGCGCGCACTGCGGACGAGGTGGTGACTATCGAACTTGATCCGGGGGCGCAAGAGATCGCGCACCATAATCCCTGGTCGCGTGAACTTTTTACTCATCCTAAAATCAAACAGGTGATGGGCGATGCATTTGAAATAGTGCCGACCTTCGCAGATGCCAGTTTTGCGCGCATCATCCACGACCCGCCCGTTTTTAGTCTCGCGGGTGAACTCTATTCGGGCCAGTTCTATCGTGAACTCTATCGTGTACTTAAACCGGGCGGTCGCCTCTTTCACTATATTGGCGATTTGAATAGTAAGTCAGGCGGTACTGTGACGCGCGGGGCATTGCGTCGCCTGCAAGAGAGCGGTTTTACACGGATTGTCAAACACCCGGAGGCATTTGGAGTTGTCGCTTATAAATAGGGGGCAGGCTCACATAAAAGGTTGTTCCCTTCCCTACCTCGCTTTCTACCCAAATTTTTCCTCCATGGCGTTGAACCAGTTCAGAGGAGATATACAGACCGATACCCAGGCCTTGAATGCCTTTATGTTGCAGATCGTAAATGCGGTAGAAACGGTCAAAGATGTGCGAAAGGTGCTCTTTAGGAATACCAATGCCATAATCGCGCACGCTTACCACAATATCGTCATGCTGCTTCTCAACGTGGAGTTCTACCCTGTTTGCGTTCGGCGAGTATTTGATAGCGTTATTGATGAGATTAATAAAAACCTGACGTAAACGGTTAGGGTCGCCCACAATGCGCTCATGCGTTTCGCCTGTTAATATAATGGTATGCGTGGCGGATGATGGCTGTTCCTTCATCTGCTGGAAGGTTTCAACAATATCGTGCAAGAGCGTATCAATCTCCATCTCGGCTAACTGAAACTCTAATTTTCCCTCGTGCATTCGTGAGACATCGAGCATGTCATTGACCAAGCGCGTCAATGTGTCGATTTGTTCATTCATTTTCTCAAGAAAGAGCAGTGGCTCCTGAATGCGTTGCCTTTCCAGTATTTTGTGAAGAAGTTGCGTATAACCTTTAATGGTCGTGATAGGGGTTTTTAATTCGTGACCTGTGATACTGATAAAATCGTCTTTGCGCTGCTCTATCGCCTTGCGCCCGGAGATATCGAGAATAAAGCAAACAACTTGAAAAGGCTGTGCTTGATAGAGCGTTGCGCCAAGCATCACTGGTGCGCGGCTTCCATCTTTACGGTAATATTCCTTTTCAAAAGTGACATGATGTACTCCGTCTTTGAGTTGCTGGAGCATTTGCTGGTCTTGCGCGTGATATTCAGGGGGTGTAATACTCTGCCAATTGATGCCAGGAGCTTGCAGGTCTGCCCGTGTATACCCTAAGAGGTCTAAAAAAGCGTCATTGGCCTCAAAAATGTAGTGTTCGCTGGCTAACAGCACGCCGATGATATTAGAGTCAACAAACCTTTTGGCTAATGTGCTGCGCTGTTCCAATTCCTCTTCTATGCATTTGCGCTGTGTGATGTCCAAAAGGTAAATTGAAAGGCCGTTAGATGAGGGATAGATGTGAACTTGAAGCCAGATGTGAAGCGCAGGGGAGAGAAACTCACTTTGGATTGGTTGCTGTGTCTGCATGGCTTTTCTAAAAAGTTGTTCAACGTGCGTGTCGAGCAGAGCAGGGAAAACGTCCCATAATGATTTCCCGATGAGTTCGGCGCGTGGAAAACCAAGTATCTCCTCGGCCCGTTGGTTGACATAGACATAGCGCCAGGATGTATCTAGCGCAATAAATGCATCGGTGATGCGCTCTAAAAGCATAATCATCTGATTGTAGAGCGCGTGGAGTTTTTCGTCGGCTGAAAGCGTTGTTACGTCAATAGATTGCAGAAAAGCTTGCAATGGTTCAGCGGCGGAAAATTTGCTTGGTTCCATATAAATCGTAAAATCTCATATCTGTATATCACAACTATAATCAAGCTAACAGTAACGCCATTTTATTCACATTAATTATAACATATAAGTGTGCTCTTATTCAGCGGGGTAAATAAAAATACTATGGAAATTTGTACTTAAGAGCAGAAGCTTGTTCTATGTATTGTATGGCATGGCTTCCGCTCTCACGTGATGGGTGATGATATTAACGATCTGCAAATTCACAAATGGCGCGCACTCCGCGCTCAATTTCTTCGTCGGAGGCAGCGAGTGAGATACGCACATAGGGGTCTGTAACAGAGCCAAAACCGCTACCAGGGGCGACAGCGACATTGTGCGCGTGTAGGAGGTCGAGTGCAAATTGGCGGCCCTGTCGCTTCTCGCCATTGCGACTCTCTACATTGACCAGGGCATAAAAAGCTCCATGGGGGCTATAGATATAGCGGTCATACTCCTTGAGTAGAGAGACGGTACGATCACGACGGTGACGATATGCCTCACGCATTTCGATTACACACGCTTGTGGACCTGTCAGCGCGGCGGCGGCGGCCCGTTGCACCATTGTCGCCAGATTAGTGAACTCCGCGCTTAAGACCTGCGTGATGGTTTTAATGAGCGGTGCGCCCGTTACTACATAGCCAATACGCCAACCGGTCATCGCGTAGCTTTTAGAGAAGGTATAAATGCCAATAAAGCGTCCATTTTCAAATTCGTCAGGCTCCAAAAGCGTGGCGGGGCTGCAATGTTCGCCCTCGAAAATTATCTGGTCATAACACTCGTCTGAGAGCAGATAGAGGTCATGGCGGCGTGCAAAATCGAGCAGTTCCGCGATGACTGCGCGTGGGAAGACCGCCCCCGTTGGATTGCCGGGCGTGTTGATGACCAGCATGCGTGTGCGCTCCGTGACCAGACGCTCCAATTGGGCAATATCAGGGTACCACTCGCTCGCGGGGTCCAGTGGGTAAGGTACAGCGGTAGCTCCACATGTAGCTAATTGCATGGGGTAGAAAGGCCAACAAGGGTTAGGGATTAATACCTCATCCCCACTCCCGACCGTTGCGGTAAATGTGGCCTGGAGAACGCCCGTGCCGCCCATGCCGATTGCTACATGCTGTGACTCGACTTGATAGCCATTGACACGCTGTATCTTCTGTGCGAGTAGCTCACGTAACCAGGGCCAACCCGCCGCCGGACCATAGGTCATGAGTTCTTGCTCAATCGACTGTTGAGCTGCAAGCCGAATATGTTCCGGCGTGCGAAAGCTCGGTTCGCCAATTTGGAGGCGTGCGGATGGAGGTAGCGTGAGGCCACGTGCCTCTGCTTCGCGTTGTAGTTGCTCGGCATAAGTGCCCAACGTTGAAATGTCATTCACTGGTAGTTCGTAAAGATGCTTTTTGCCTGATTTCATGTTCTTGCCTTTGTCTGTCCAGATATCCGTCCTGGTGGGACTTATGCTAGAGTATAGCAGAATTATCCTCTATCGTACAAGAAAACGCTGTACAGGCTGCCCTCTTCCGTAGCGCATTATTAGACTACATTAAAAATAGTAGAGATAGTTCAAAAAAGAGCATTTTAGCTAGCACTATAAAAGCTACCTTAAAGTACTTATTTTTATCAAATAATCTCTTTTCTGTATCATATTTGTCTGTTTGCCACGTACTACAAGCGAGGATAGCTACAGAAAGCAATGCAACTTTCTGTCGTTTTCGGACAAACTTATTTGTCTGCCATTTAACATGCATCGCGAAATATCTGAGGATGCCTGTTTGTGCAGAAAGGAGTACAAGGTTATGGTTCGACTGCGCTGGTGGATGCATGACCCGCATAACCTGAATAATCAAGACGACCAATTAGAAAATCTTATGGGTCACATGGTAGAACAAGTGCCTACCCATCTATCTTTACCACGAGGTGGAACAGCTTCGCTTGCGCTCCCCCAGCAAGCATTACAATCAACTCCTATGCATGCATCATTATCAGCCTCTCATTATGTACGAATATCGCCAAACAACATTTCTTCCGTCAGGCAGACAGATCCTGTCGCTGCTTCAGCAACCACGCTAGCAACGCAGGTGCAAGCTGCATCAAGAACGGCCAAACTTCCGCCCTTGGATGATGCTACTGAGGGGAGTGGTATTGCAACGGAGAGTAGTGAGCGTGGCATCGTCTCTAGCAATAAAAATAGTGTCAGTTCTGGCTCATCTTTGTGGAATACGCAAGAAACCAATCGCTTGGAATTTCAGCACTACGCGCTGCGCCAGTCGTTGGGTGGGAACTACGCCGCCCCTATTAGTGAGCCACGTCGTATTCTTGATATTGGCGCGGGCACAGGACGCTGGTGTATTGAGATGGCGACTGTTTTTCCACGCGCAAGCGTTATTGGTCTGGATACCATGTTGCCGCCATTGGCGAGCCGTCCGCAAAACTTCATCGCCATGCGCGGCAACGTAGAGGAAAATTTGCCGTTTGCTGACGGTAGTTTTGATTTTGTACATCAACGTCTGGTTTTCTCGCGCATGGCAGTTCGCCGTTTGCATGCCGGCGTTGCTGAGCTTGTGCGTGTGACCGCCCCTGGCGGCTGGGTTGAACTGGTGGAGGTGGATGTGAATATCTGTAATGGTGGGATGGCAAACAAGAAAATCGTTACATGGGCAACGGAGGTCTGTCGTGCTTCCGGCATTGATCCACATATGGGCACGCGCGTTGGTGATTTTCTGCGGATGATGAAACTACAAAATCTAGATGTGCGTTCTATCGAGCTACCGATTGGCCGTTGGGGAGGACGGATTGGAAGGTTGATGGCGGCTGACATGCTGGCGCAGTGTCAAGGGATGAAAGAGCGCATCTGTATGCAGCGGCGCGTTAAAGAGCGTGAATATGAGCAGGTGATCTGGCAGATGCAGCAAGAGTGGGAGCAAAAGCATTGTACGATGGTATTTTACGTAGCTTACGGACAACGTGACGGGCAGCATACACGTCGTGCGAAGCAGGCATAATCAAAAAGGAAGGTCTTTCTTCTCACGCAACGAGATAGAAAGGCCTTCCTTTTTATAGAGCTGGCATGCCCGAAGGTATGCTTGCTCTAGAACGGTTTAGTAGCCAATGACATCGCTACCACCCACTGTGGGGGATGGCGAGTAGCCGTTGGTATTCCAATACATGGGACGTTCTACGACAAAGAGCGAATGATTGAGTGTTTGAACCGTCATGGAAACCTCGTAGCCACGATGGTCATCACCAGGCTGGAGGAGATTTTGGATGATGGTTGCGGTGACATCAAGCGTGGCGCGTGTGTTCGCACCGACGTTGAGAGTCATGCTGTAGACGCGCCCGTAGCCATTGACCATTGTAATGACAATGCTTTCAGAGGCCGTGGTCGGGTTCTGCAGGGTCAACCACTCGTTATAGCCGTTGTTGCTATAGCCTTCGGCAAAGCTATAGGCGTAGCCAATCATTGGCGCGGGTAGGCCCGTGACTTCAGTGCCGCCCGTCGCGGTCAGACGACCACGTGAGAGTGTATGGGCATAGCTGAAGTACAACTGGCGGGAAACAACGACACCGGCTCCTGTTGAGACCACATCGGCAGAAACCTCGTTAGAGGCTGCACCAACGCCGTTCGCGTTGACATCCCAGATAACCTGGCTGTTGTATGGAACGGAAACCGTAAAGTTGTTTTTTGTGCCATTGATGTATTCTAGTGAGATGGTGACATTTGCCGTACCCTGAACAACCGAGTCAAGGTTGGAGATAACCAGATTCTCTTGTGTTTTGCCACCAGAGCCATTCTGACCTGCGTAGCCTTCCGCGAAGTAGTATTCGTGTTGGACTGCCTGCGATCCAATGACCGAGGCGGCTCCCGTGACGATACCCGCAAAGCCACCATTAATGCCTGCGAAGTAGGTTGGACGCTCGACGACAACGGGCTGCGTCGAGGTGACGATGGCTGCCATGTGCGTGGGTAGACCAGAGAGAGAACCCGGCGAGAGTGTGCCGCGTTGACCCGGTAGAACCACTGTGTTCTGCGAACCGACCAGCTTGCCACCAGCGTAGTAGTTTACTGTCACTGTCGAGGCTGTGCCCGTGGGAGGGTTCAAGATGGTGATAAAGGATGCAAAACCAGCACCATTTGGCACGTCGGCAAAGTAGTAAGAACTGGATGTCGTCGTTGCGCCAAGTACGTCGGTTCCGCTCTGATCACCGTGGAAGTTAAAGTACATAGGGCGTTCGGCAACAACACCGACACAGGATGACGCAGGGTCGTTCTGAATCATGGTTGCAACAGATTTGCCCGTTGTGGATGTGACGGGCGTGCCCAGATCATTGTTGACCGATTCCGTCCAGCGGCTGGCTGGCCCGATAATCTGCTTGACCGTGACTGGATTGCCTTGCTCCAACAGATAGGTGATATCAACGATGCACTGGTTCGCGGGATCGGGATTTCCAATGGTCAGGAATTCCTGGAAGCCCGCACCGACGCGCCCCTCGGCAAAGTACCAGGTCTTGGCGGTTGGTCCTGGTGGATAGCTGACGATAGGCGGCGGTAGAGCCGCGCCTGCTGGGATGTAGCTAATCAGATTGGAGAACTCCTGGCCGATGAAAGCGTTGCCACTGGCGTCAACAATCAGGCCATCGTGCGTGTGCGCGCTTCCCGTAAAGAAGGTGTAGGTCACACCCGCGCTTGAACCAGGAGTAGCACAGTCATTCTGATATTGTGCTGGGGTCAAATAGCCGACACGCGCGTTGATTGAGTCATCAAACCAGACTTTACCTGTCGTATTGTCAACACCGATACCGGAAATATGCGGGTTATTGACTGTATTGGAGACACAATAGTTAGTGACCGTGGCGGCTGCCGTTGTACCTGCGACCTCACCGATCTGTCCGCTGAAGCCTTCGCTAAACCAGGCGTTGCCGTTCTTGTCAACGGTGATCAGGTGGGGGGTTGTGCCAACCGTACCAGCGGGTGGCGTGAAGGTATGCTCGGTAATCGCAGCAGTCGTTAGTGCGCTGGAAGCGGGAGCCGTGAAGCTGCCGACAGCCGTTGCTGAATTCTCTGTAAACCAAACAGTGACGCCATCTGAGGCAATCGCGATACCATAAGGCGATGTCTTGGCTGTGGGTACTGCTGTTTCGGTTGCCATGTCGGTTGTTGTATTGAATTCGCCAATGGCACTTGTACCGAAATCCGTAAACCAGATGTTGCCATTTTTATCAATTGTCAGGTCTACCGGAATAGCACCCGCGATATTTGAACCCTTTGGATCAGTGAGTATCCATTCGCTCCATGTGTTGGTGGAGGGGATCAACTCGCCGATGGCGGCATGGGTAGGGTCGGTAAACCAGACGTTGCCGCTCTTATCAATCGCGACGAACATTGGATTATAAGAGACCGTGGCTGGTGGTGTAAAATTTTTAACGAGTGTTAATGTAGATGAATATGTGTATTCGCCAATCATACCGGCAGGAGGTGTACCACCTGCTCCACAAAATGGGTTGCCATCACAGTTCGGCTCGGCAACCCAGAGATTGCCTGTGCTATCGAATGTCATGCCCCAGGGATGGTCCGCTGTAGGTGCTGCGCCAATGCCAGCGGCATGCGCTTGGGTCGGATGGTTGGCAAGCAGAGAGAGTCCTGCCGCAAGGCTGGCAATTACTGCACACATTACCAGACCAACACCGACGAATACGCGCATACGCTTTCCTTGCCCACGCACGCCTCGCTCATGTTTCATTTCCATACGATTTTCAACTCCATACAGAATGCTTCTACTGCGAAGTATTCCAATCTTTTAACATACATTTCCTGTTCTGCACATCGAAACAACATGCACACACCGGATGAGATGACAGATGCATATCGTCGTTGCAGCGAAATTGTGTATTTGCCCCATAGTCTCTACCGTCTACTTGTCTAGAACGATAAATAGAGCTAAGTATCACTAAAGAGCTTTTTTTCAGGCATTTTTCCTACTTGATTGGTACCAATTGGTTACAGGCTCTTCGTTAAAATAGGGCATAATGCTTATCGCCACTAGAGATGAGGGATACGAGAATGGGAGGATACGTAGTAGAAGAGGCCGGATTTGAGGAAATGACTGTGCAGAATAAAAAGTGGTAAGCACGGTGTAAACCACTATAAGCACGGTGTAAACCACTAAAGGAGCGTATGAGTGTTCTGCAGAAGTGGGGCGTAATCGACAAAAACGCCCATTGAAATCGCCTGCGTAGCAGGCGATGGTATGGGCATAAGAGGCATTAGATGTAGGGAACCCATTCTTCAGCGTGTGGTAATTGGTTGTCTGAAGCTGGTGCTATTGGTGAGGGAGAGGATGGCGTGTTGCTAGGACGCAATTGTAACAATGCGTCTAGTTCAGCTTTCTTATACAACCGCTGTCGCTTAATTCCCTGTTTATAGCTTTTTAGTATTCCACGGCTAACATATGCGTAAAGTGTTGATAACTTGACACCAAGCAAATGACAGGCTTCATGTCCGTCGAGATAATTTTCTCCATTCAACTCTATCATACATACCCCCTTTCGTGCGCATCAAGCAAAAGACCATTTCTTTTCAATGATAGAAGCCACAGATTATTTTGTCAATCACTTCATTTTGCACATAGTGGGATGATGGATGCTGAATGCCCATAGCTTTTCCTATAGGCACTCAGCATTTAGCACTTAAAGAGCTTCAATGCGCAGGAGCACTTCCCCTTTTTGGACAACACTGCCACTTTGCGCTGGTAACTCAATGACGCGCCCGGCAACTTCTGATTGTATCTCGTTGAAGACTTTCATTGCCTCTACCAACGCGACAACCTGCCCGACCTGTATGATATCGCCGATATTGGCAAAAGGCGGCGAAGACGGTGAGGCAGCGGAGTAGTAGACACCCGTTAATGGGGCCAGGATGGCTACCCCCGCTTTGGGTGCGTTCTGACTTACATCCGCTCTGCTACCATCACTGGAGATAGCGGTCATGGCTGTTATCTGTGGTGCGTTGACCAATACCATGCCGGGTGAGCGGCGGATAATCAACTCGAGACCCGCTTCGCTCAACTCTAGTTCGCCAATAGAACTTCCTTCAAGCACATGTATAATTGCCTCAACGCGCTCTAACCACGCTGCCTGCTTTTGTTGTGTACTCATGTTGCCTACTCTTCGTACCGCTTAAAGATCAGACAGGTGTTATGACCACCAAAGCCCATCGAGTTGGACATCGCAACATTGACTGTTGCATGGCGCGCCTCGTTCGGCACGTAGTCAAGGTCACACTCTGGGTCTGGGTGATGCAGGTTGATCGTTGGCGGAATGATACCTTTCAAGATGCTCTGAATGGCGATTACCGCTTCAACCGCGCCCGCCGCTCCGAGCGTATGGCCTGTCATAGATTTAGTGGAGCTGATTGCCATCTTGTAGGCGTGTTCGCCAAAGACAGTCTTGATAGCCTGGGTCTCTGTGCGGTCATTGTATTGCGTTGAGGTACCATGCGCGTTGAGATAATCAATCTGCTCTGGGCGCAGGTCGGCTTTTTGCAATGCACGGCGTATGGCGCGTACCAGTCCGGCACCGCCGGGGGCTGGTTCAGTGACATGGTGTGCGTCACCTGTGCTACCATAGCCGACCAGTTCAGCTAGAATGGTGGCTCCACGCGCCCGCGCGAATTCCAGGTCTTCCAGAATGAGCATACCGGAGCCTTCGCCCATTACAAAGCCGTCACGGGTAGCATCAAAAGGACGGCTCGCGCTTGCAGGCTCGTCATTATAGCGTGATAGGGCGTGCATGTTGTCAAAGGCCGCCATTGCGATTGGGGTAACGGCCATCTCCGCGCCGCCCGCGATCATGGCCTTCGCATCGCCGCGCCTGATTGTTTCCCAAGCCTCGCCAATGGTGTTGCCGCTTGTCGCACAGGCGGAGACTGCTGCCCAGTTAGGGCCACGCGCACCCGTCATGATAGAAACGATGCCCGGCGCACCATCAATAATCATCATGTTAATGAAGAATGGGCTGATGCGGTCTGGCCCTTTCTCATGCAAGATCTTGAATTGGTCATGCAGTGTGACAAGTCCACCAATACCGCTCCCTATATAGACCCCAACCTCATCGGCTACTTCATCAGTAATCTGTAACTGCGACTGTGCAAGTGCCTGCTTGGTCGTTGCTATCGCAATCTGCTCGTAAGGATCGTTACGGCGCACTTCCTTGCGATCCATGTATGGTGTGGGGTCAAAATCTCGTACTTCAGCCGCGAAATGTACACGATGCTTGCTTGAATCATAGTGTGTGATCTCGCGAATGCCCGATCTGCCCTGGCAAAGTGCCTCCCACGATGTTGCCAGATCGTTGCCTAGCGCGGTAATTAATCCTAATCCGGTTACTACTACACGCGACATCAAGCCACCTCCTGTATGTCTTTGTTGTCTTTGTGATCGATGTTGGTCATCTAAAAATAACTATTCCTATCTTGTTAAACGAATGAAGCGTCACAAGGCTTCGTGCTAAATGCCAAGCGCGGTAGCCTCTTCCTGAATAAAGCGGGTATAGGTATCACCGCTGACAAAACCGGGATGACGCAGTAGACGCTGATGGAAAGGGATGGTTGTTGCCACGCCCTCAATGATGAATTCGTCCAAGGCGCGTTGCATACGCGCAATCGCTTCATCACGTGTCTCGGCCCAGACGATCAGTTTTGCGAGCAGCGAGTCATAATGCGGCGGCACTTCATAGCCTGTAAAGAGGTGGCTATCGACGCGCACACCAGGACCGCCAGGGGGGAGATACTGCTCAATCACACCTGTCTGCGGACGAAAGTCGTTATCGGCATCCTCTGCTGTGATACGGCACTCGATGGCATGTCCATGAAATCTGATATCCTGCTGCTGCAATTGCAACGGCAAGCCTGCCGCAATGCGAATTTGTTCCTTGACCAGATCCAGGCTTGTCACTAGTTCCGTGACGGGATGCTCGACTTGTAAGCGCGTGTTCATTTCCATGAAGTAATAATGGTTATGCTCATCAACCAGAAATTCGAGCGTGCCCGCGTTGCGATAGCCAACCTTCTGTACTGCTTTAATCGCCTTTGTGCCAATTTCACTGCGCAATTTGGCGGGTAGCAGTGGACTGGGTGACTCTTCTAAGACCTTCTGGTTGCGTCGCTGGCAAGAGCAATTGCGCTCTCCCAGGTGAACGCCATGTCCTTTGCTATCGACTAAAACCTGAATTTCTATATGACGTGCGCGTTCAAGGTAGCGTTCGAAATAAATGCCATCATCACGAAATGCCTCGCGCACCTCGTTTTGTGCAAGCGTAAAGATGCGCTCCAACTCATCGGGACGGCGAATCAGGCGGATACCACGTCCACCCCCGCCGGCGACTGCTTTGAGCATCAGTGGATAGCCGATCTCCTTCGCGACCTCTAGCGCGTCAGTAACGGTACGCACGACGGGACTGCCTGTTAGTGTTGGCAGACCGGCTTTTGCCATTGCCTCACGCGCGGATACCTTGTCACCCATCACCGCCATGACGCTTGCCGTTGGACCGATAAAGGTGATGTTCGCATCGGCGCAAATCTCGGCAAAGCTTGTGTTTTCAGAGAGAAAGCCATAGCCGGGATGAATAGCCTCCGCATTAGTAATAAGTGCGGCACTGATGATGTTAGGAATGTTGAGATAACTTTTTCCGCTTTGTCCGGGGCCGATACAGATGCGTTCGTCCGCCATGCGCACCGGTAAGGAATCTCTATCAGCCTCGGAATGGGCGATAATACTGCGAATGCCCATCTCGCGACAGGCGCGAATGACGCGCAGCGCGATCTCGCCACGATTAGCAATCAAAATCTTACGAAACATATCGTCACAGGTGAAGGCATAAGGCTCCACCTAGCTCCTCTCGCCAATAGCCCTTTCATTGGGGTTTTGAGCATTATATCATGCTGAACATACTCACGACTAGGGAGCTAGCTTACGCGCTAATGAGTCCCTGCTCCAACGCCTTGCTTAACGCCTCAGTGCGCCCAGAGACGTTGAGCTTTTGGTAGATGTTGGCGAGATGGAAGTTGACCGTGCGCTCGCTGACAAAGAGACGCGCGGCGATCTCTTTATTGCGCAGTCCGCGAGCTAACAGACGTAAGACCTCCAGTTCGCGTGTGGTCAGCGTCTCAAAAGGCATTGTGCCCTGTTTGCCGAAACGTGAGAGCAGGCGACCAGCCAGTTGTGCCTGTACTAACACTTCTCCGCGTGCCACCGTGCGAATTGCGCGTGCCAGCTCATCGGGAACGATATCTTTGAGGACATAGCCATCCGCGCCCGCGCGTAGCGTCTCATAAAGATATTCTTCGCGTTCCTGCGTCGAGAGCAACAAGACGCGCGTTTCAAGATTGAGCTGTTTGATCTGGCGCAACGTCTCAATGCTCTGCCCATTGGCGAGATGCGCGTCCATCAATACGACCTGAGGTCCCAGTTCCAGTGTCTCACTGACAGCCTGCACGCCATCTGCCGCCTCGCCCACGACGCGCAAGTCAGCATAGCTATCTAACAATCGGCGCAGTCCCGCCCGTGTCACCGCCTGTGGCTCGACAACCAGCACGCTGATCTGCGCGGATTGTGCTGCTATGCGGGTGACAGACGGTAAAAGTGTCTGTGAGATATTTGAAGCATTTGGTGTACTATGTGTATGTGGTGTATGTGGTGTATGTGTCGCGTAGGGAATATGCACGCTGGTGCGCGTGCCCTGCTCATTGTGCTGCATGCTGAATGTGCCGCCCAGTTGTTCGATGCGTGTGCGCAGGTCAAGCATGATTGAGGGCGTGCTTCGCTCATATGGTCCTGCCTGCTCCTCTGAGGTCGTGGAAGGTGAAAGTGGGATTGACGGGATGGCATTGCTCTCCGAGGATAGTTGCGTGTGTGTTGCTTCCATGTTTGGGCCGATGAAAATGCCGTCGTTCTCAATGTGCAGATGCACATCGTCTTGCGTGTAGTGTAACGTCAGACGTAGACGGCGCGCACCTGTATGCTGCTGCACGTTGTACAGCGTTTCGCGCGCACTGAGAAAGAGGACACGCTCGGCGATGGGCGAAAGCGTGTGTTCTTTGGAACGGCCCTGCTCGTCAACGCCGGAGAACGAGACGCGACTGGAGAGATTTAACTGCTCGGCGGTCTGATCAATCAGCTGAGAGAGGGCGTTTGCCAGCGTCGTGCCTTCCAGTTCGGGCAAGGGTTCCTCGACCTGTTCGCTGCGTGCCAGATAGAGCGCGTCACGCACCATTTGCGCGCTCTGGGCGAGATCCGCCCGCAATGTCCGCAGGTCGGTGATGGACTGCTGTGAGCCATCACCGATCTGGGTTTGCAGTGCGCTGATCTGAATTGAAATGGCACTGAGCATTTGTATCAGTTGTTCGTGGGTTTCTCTATTCATGTGTTGTCATGACCAGTTTGCCATCTCTGGCATCGAATGTGACGGTATCGCCTTCGTGAATGCTTCCATCTAGTATAGCACGTGCGACACGGTTCTCGATCTCGCGCTGAATGACGCGCTTGAGTGGACGCGCTCCAAACTGCGGATCGTAGCCCTCGTTTGCCAATGCCTCTTTCGCGGCGTCCGTCAGTTGCAATGTGATATGCCGTTCTTGCAGGCGTGGCGTGATGCGCTTGATCT
>DAIDJF010000099.1 GCA_027451525.1 Ktedonobacterales bacterium | reverse complement strand
CGAGCTCAAACGTGCCGTGCTGCTGCGCTACTTTGACAGCAGCTTCGTCACCGGAGCCTGTTCGCTGGTCCTCATCGGCCCCAGTGGGCTTGGCAAGACGCACCTGGCGATCGCGTTGGGGACCAAGATGGTGCAACTGGGCTACAGCGTGCGCTTTCTGCTGGCTCAGCAGCTCGCCAATGCGGTAGTCAGCGCCACCTCGCGCAGCGAGATCACGCGCCTGATCGACCCGCTCATCCGCTGCGACCTGCTCATCCTGGATGAATTTGGCTATTTGACCGTCGAGCCGCAGGTCGGGCCGGTGTTGTACGAGATCATCGCCGGGCGCTACGAGAAAGGAGCCACCATTCTCACCTCGAACAAGAGCCTGGCGACCTGGGGTGAGTTGGTGGGCGATACGGCTCTCATGATGGCCATTCTGGATCGCCTGCTGCATCATGGCGAGGTCTTTTATTTGCGAGGCAGCTCGTATCGCCTGCGTGGGAAAGAGCAGGTCACTTTGACGGCCAAATCAGAGGAGCTTCCGTCTCGGGAGAAGGGGTAACGTCTCGTGGGATGCTGGATTTTAGACCGCAGCCCTGCCGACTTGACAACCGTGATTTACAACAGGCTGGTGAGCGGTATTATTAGAACGGATATCGAGCATGTTGACGAGCAGGGGGACCATCCGACGATAGTGCCCACTGTAGGAAGCACGCATGCGCTGATAGACTTGTTCTTGATACTCCCCTTTTCCCTGGTACTCTTTAAGAATCGCTTTGCATTTCTCCTCACTCATCACAGGGAAGATACCTGCTCGAATGGTTTTCTCTGGGCCTGCAAGTGAGGCTTCCGCAACCCGACGCAGGAGCCGCTGTTTTCCTTCGACGGTTTGGATCTCATCAAGGTACTGCTTTTTGACGTGTTTCTCGGCCTTGGCTCCAATACGGCGAATGACCAACAGTAAGAGATCAACCAGACTATCCGTTACTTCTCCTGTTCGTTGCTGGCAAAAAGCTGCAAGCAGCGTGTACCTGGTAGCATCAGGATGGCGGCGCAGTTCGTAGAGCGTATCAGTGGCAGCTCGCTGCCGATAGAGGGTGACGACTTTGGGAGAAACCTGCTCAAAAAGGTTTGCCGGAAGCGCAAGTTGGGTGAGCACCCGTACCTTATCAATCTCGTGAAGCACACTTTCCAGACCAACCGCTCCAGGATTCGTTTTCAAATCCTGCCAGGTAATGGGGGTCTGGCGTGCCTGGATGGGGGTTCCCGCTGGCTCATCATCTTGAAGTTGCTCTTCCTGTTCAGCCAGGGTAGTGCTGCGTGTCAGCAAGTCATCAAGCAGCGTGCGAGTCGAGAGGGGAAGACGCTGCATAATCTCCGCAAACAGCGTTTGCTCGTAGGTCGTGCAAGCAGAACGAATAAGCCGTTCCATACGGTCAGTCGTTGGTGGCTCGATTTTGAGGTCTCGAAACCGTTTGATTACAACGGCCTTGAGGTGCTCCATGTTCTGATCAGAGGCCAGCTTTTCTGTAATGAGCCAGCTTTTCATCTCCTCAGTGTCAATGATCGTTGTCTCACGAAATGAGAGGTGCTCCCGAATTTGTGTTCGGTGCCCTTTAATGGTGCGCCCCTCCCAGTCATACTGGGCAAAGAGCACCGCATCAAGCTTCAGTTGGCGAGCCACATAATCAACAATAGCCTTCGGGATGTCATTGCGAGTGGGAGGAAAATGCCCTTCATATTGGAAGCATTTGAGTAAGAGTGCACACCCAAGTCGAGTGATGCCAGTCTTGTTGGCCAAAACTGGGAGATCCTCTTCGATGAGTGTAAAATGCTCAATAAGTTCTTCAATATCCCATTGACGCTTCATGGATATGCACTCTCTACTGCTCTTCTTTATTCATGCTGAGTATAGCAAGAGACAGAGCAACAAGGCAATGCTATCGATAGAGAGAGGGACTTTTATCTCAGAGCAAAACAACCTACCTCGTCGTGGAAAGTCGGACAATGATGAGGCTGAAGCCTCAAAAGTGGTGCAAACTCGCAGCAGAAAGCATCTTCTGCTGCGACTTTTCTGCTCCGAGTCAGTCTAGCAGTAATGGTGAGAAAACGCAAGGGGGAAGGGACTTCAGGGGGAGCTGTCTTTGGTCTGCTTGGAAGCAAGCGAACGGCTTCTTTGCACTTCATGTCAGCTTCGCGCATATCACCCCAACTTGAGTACTATCAGGTAACCAAATCACCGAGCGTACTTCTCCTACTGAATTGAGAGTTAAGATAGGTTTCTCAGTGTACATATCCCAAACGTGTATCTCATGACCACTCGTTGAAGCGATTCTGGTACCATCTGATGACCATGCGACAGCGGCAGAGAGTCCCTTATACGTTCTGATAACGCTCTTAGTGACGATATCCCAAATTTCTATTGTTTTATCCTCGCCGTTGGTGAGAGCAATCTTGGTACTGTCAGGTGACCAGTCAAAGCTACAGGTCTCCAACGGGCGCTCGATAGCCACCTTCTTTCCCCTAGCGACTTCCCAGATTTCTACACGTTTTTGGTACTTTCCTTGGCCATAGTTAGGCTGATCAAGCAGTACAGTTCCATAATAGCGATAGTTTCCTTTGACTACAATGTAGGCCTCATTGGGGGAGTATCTAATATTTCCTGAATACAAGCCCATTCCAGAAGTCGTGGAGAATGGTGACGCCCAGTCAGGACTGCGAGGATAACCAAGAGTATAATTGGCAATCTGATTACTAGTATTGACCGCTCGTACTTCTACCGCTGCTGTCTTGTGAGAACCCTCAACGATGCCGAGGGCAGCAATGCAGGTATTATCAGGTGACCAACTAATTGTCACTACAGAGTGGAGATGATTGCTAATAGTTGCTATATGGAGTCACTAGATTGGGGCGGGCAAAACATACGCTAAGCCCGTCGAACTCTAAAATGCCAAAGAGAATGCTTGCTCTGTTTGTTAGATGGCTTGCCATACCTGTACCATACCATCTCGGCACACTGAAGCAATCTGAGTACTATCAGGCGACCAGATCACAAAAGGAAAATTATACCCACCACCAGGGTTGGTCTTGAAAGTCAAGATAGGCTTTGTAGAGTGGATATTCCAAATATGTACTGTTCCATCAGTACTTGCTGAAGCGATCTTGGCACCATCAGGTGACCACCTGACAGCACTCACTCTCTTAGAATGATCAGTGTGTGTTCTGATAATACTTTTAGCGGCGATATCCCAAATTTCTATTGTTTTCTCTTTCTCGTGGTTTGCAAGAACGATTTTGGTACTATCAGGTGACCAAGCGAAGGATTGAGCTTGCCAGCGATTGATAGCAATCTCGTTTCCCGTAGTAACCACCCAGATTCGCATTGCTGTCAGTGAACGTGGGATATAATCTGGTTCTTTATCGGGTGGCTCATCACTGTAATGATCGAGCCTTATCGATCCGTTCCAGGAGTAGCCGGTGGTGACCGCAATATAGGCCCCATTGGGGGAGTATCGTATATTACTACTAGCTTCTGAGCAGCTCCATCTGCCGTGTGAACCTCCCCAGCGGGGATAAATCGGAGGATAAGCAATATCATAATTGGCGAGCTGATTGCCAGTATTGACGTTTCGTACTTGTACCATTACCTCTTCCCCTAGAGAGCGTCCATAGGGTCTTGAATTGCATCCCAGAACAGCAACAAAGGTATTATCAGGCGACCAACTTATCGCATCTAATCTTTCGGGAAGACCTGTAATGGTCGTCATGTGTTTTTTCGCATGAACTTCCCAGGTATCTAATTCTCCGTTGCGATCAAGGGTAATGGACGTAGCATTAGATGACCAGGCAATAAGGTGGGAGGGGAGACCCGGTGTTCCTACTACTGTTCGGAGAGGTGTTGCATCATAGGTAGAAATGGAACTTCCTGTATTTGCGTCCCATACTTGTACCATATCACGCGCGCCGGAGGCAAGGGTCATCCCATCAGGTGCCCATACAATGGTTTCTACTTTTCTTGTATGATCCCTGTTAGTGCAGATACGTTTTCCTGTAGCTACATCCCAGACATCTATCTCTGTATCATTGCTGCAAGCATAGTGAAGGCCCTTAGAGGTCCATGAAAAAGCATGTTCAGGGTCAAAATACTGTAGACAATGAGCTTTATAGGTAGAAAGAAGGGTTCCTGCTGGTGATGGTTTGTGAGAATGTTGTGCGGCAAAGCAGGCTTGTTCCAATGCTCTTGCAAATGCAGATACCTGGTCAAATCGATCCTGCGGATCTTTTGCGAGCGCTTTGAAAATAACGTTTTCTACCTCGACTGATATACGTGGATTTTTTTCTCGAAG
The DNA here is from genome assembly GCA_027451525.1 of Ktedonobacterales bacterium. GTDB lineage: Bacteria > Chloroflexota > Ktedonobacteria > Ktedonobacterales > Ktedonobacteraceae > DTNP01. The sequence goes on along the minus strand of DAIDJF010000099.1, from coordinate 12,719 downwards.
AGAGGGGGGCAGCTTTGTTGCGTGTTGGTTCATCAATGACAAAGGATCGCCAGTAAAAGGAAGTTCTCCACAAAGCCACTCATAGACCATGACACCAAGGGAATACTGATCGCTGGCGCGAAGGGCTTTCCCCTGAAACTGTTCGGGAGCCATGTAAGAAGGAGTTCCCAGGGCTATCTGAGGGGTGAGCGAATGGAGGTCGTGGGCTGCAATAGAAATACCAAAATCACTCAACAACAGACGCTGGTCGTGTCCAATGAGGATGTTTTGTGGCTTCAGGTCGCGGTGGACATGTTTCTGAAAATGCGCATGCTGGAGTGCTGGTGCAATTTGGTTGATATACGCGATAACAGTCAGGAGTGGAACGGCTCTCCCTTTGGGATGCTTCTGGCGTAAAGTCCCGTGAGGAGCATACGTCATGACCAGAAAGGGAATATTGTTCTGTATCCCAAAATCCAGTACCTTGACGATATGAGGATGATCAAAATGCGCAAGCAGTCGAGCTTCATCGCGAAATTGTTCTACGTCTTCAGGAGCCAATCGCTTATGAAGGAGCTTGATTGCAGCTTGTGTGCTAAGATGAATGTGTTCGCCTAGATAGACTTCTGCAAAGCCTCCCTGCCCTAAGAGCCGAATCAAACGATAGTTCCCAAATTGCTCACCAATGTGATCAACCATGTCGTACTCCTTCCGGTAGCTATCCCTTGATGTGCTTCAGTTTCTCTTTGACCTGTTCTCGACTGACTTGTGTATATCTCGCGGTGGTTCCAATGGCTGGTGTCCCTTTTTTCGTCGTATGTCCGAGATAATAGGGGTTTGCTCACAGTTGGAACAGAAAGTTGGAATAGAAAATAGCCCAAATGGACAAATAAAAATTCGCTGGATGGCATCTCTACTATTCTAAGGAGGAAATTCCTTTTGCTGAGATTAGCTCCTTTCCTCTGTGGGATTTCATTATGTCTGCCATTGTTTTTGCGGATTGATACATCGCGTCATTGGGATCCTTTGGAAAGATATCCTTTCCTCCCACAAACGTACTATCACGATGCAAGGGTTGCTTCGCCGACCAAATGAGATGATTAGCTATAGTCTCGCGCATATTCCAATCTATGCCATTCGTAAGATCAGCCCCGATTTCCGCAAGTGCAAGAGCTGCAGCCATTTTTATTTCGGGATAGTCTAGATTTCTGAGGCTACGGATCGCCATCCTAACCCTTCCTGGCTTCGTGAGGTTGAGAAGCATTTCCACCATTTCCGATGTTACCGGTCGCACTCGCCCCAACGCTAAGATGAAATGAGGGCGCAGATGTCTTCTCAGATCATCCCTTGAATAATTGACTCGCAATTTTTGTTTATACAATTCAATGAACTCCGCACCCTCTTGGGGTACGAACTTCAGAGCATTGAGACAGTATTCAACAAGCCAGAATTCACGCGTCTCATCAGAAGTAAGATCACTAGATGTTCTAAGTGCTTCTAGCACTCTCGATGTTGCCGCAGGGGCAATGGGTTCAGGGGACTCCGTCAAGTTATTCCTCATGGTTGTGGGATATTCGTTGCTTGAAGACAGCACCGTTTCAATAATGAGATCCACACCATCGGACCCTAAATAAGATAAACTAGACAAGGACCCTTGAGCTGCTTGGCGAACTTTCCGTTCTGCTGTTAAGCCTTTCTTGAGGAGGGACATGAGTATATGATTAGTGCGCGGGAAAAAGCGAAGCGACCGCATAATCTGTTCCCGCGTCCTCTCATCTGCCTCGCGTTCCAGTTCAGTGAGTAGATTGAGGATAGATTCTTCATTCAAGCTTTCCAAGATGCGAATCGCCAAAGATAAATCTTGACAGATGCTGATATACGAATCCTTCGGATGTCCTGCATAGCTTTTTGTAACTGGCATACCCTCCCATCCGCCTCTACCCGGTTTATCCAGTGCTATCAAAGCAGCCATCACTGCAAAATGTGGGACCCTCAATTTTGATGTATAGCCAGTCAGAAACGTCAGACACGGCCAGACACGAAGGATATATCCCGCACACGTTCGAACGAGATGAGCTTCTGGCGAACCATCGTTGTTCCAATAGTAGAAGAGTAGGTCATTGGTCGCAATTCGATCGAGAGCAGTAGTAATTGATACATCATGCATTTCAGTGCATCGTTGGCTCACATTGATCCGAAAAGCTGAAAGGTTCCCATCTAATAGGTGCTCCACGAGCTTCTCAATGAGGTCATTTCCCATTTCGCAACCACTAAAAAGCCTCGCAAGTGCGTTGGCAAATTCGTCTTTCCAAGTGGTTCGAAGGGCCACGAGGAAAGTCCCTATGAGTACCGGATCGCTCTCAGCCAGATCGAGCAGGAAATGTGTCGCCATCTTTTGAAGCGAATCGCGCCTGCCATCGGCCTCCTCAGTGATTTCTAAGTATTGGGGGCCAATTGCTATCTCCATGATCGACATGAAAACCTCCCTGCGCTCCATTGGCACTGGGCGAACAGTCTGTAGCAAGGCACATGCAGCCAGGTATCTCAGATGAGGATCAGGGGAATTTAGATGGGATGTCAACACCTCACGGGCTTCCGGAGTTAGAGCAGAGATGTGGGTCGCAACAAGGACAGCAATAGAATAGGTAGCCTCTTCGCTGTGGGCAGTTTGTAAGAGTGCTTCCGCAGATGACTTCTCTAGGGGCTCTAATTTAGCTAATTTATCATCGGTAGTATAATTGTAATGCGAAGAAAAAAATGCCATTGACGAAATAAGACTTGTCATTGATAGGGGGTTTATATGTGCCGAAGTCACCAGTCGATCTGGTAAATCCGATTTCTTATACGTATCTACCTCAGCGACCGCTTTGTCGTTGAATTTCGCCAGTTCAGCGAAGACCTGGACACGTATATCCTCGCGAGTAAACTCAATGCTCAATACCTGATCCATTAACATATCTTGCTCTTTTTGAGTGATATGTTCAGGCATTGCCAACAAGCGTACGATATAGAGGATGTCCCATTCGTTGTATGCATAACTCCGCTTGTTATGCGAGTGGTGCTGTATCTGTGCCAACAATTCATTGAATTCTTCAGGAGTATAGGAGTCAAAAAGACTAAAAACCTGCAAACCCATCTCTGCCCCACTAGGCGTTTTTTGAATGAATTGCAAGAACTTGAGCCACAAAAATCTGCGAAAGAGCTTGAGCGGATTCAAGGTAAAAGGAAAGCGCAAGGGACGAATCTCAGATAAGGTTTGCCATCCCTTTCCATGCAGGGAACTTCTACACACCCTCGAAATGAGATCTCGTGCTTTGGTGTTAAGGAGCTTGCCAATATACTGTTCAAGGTTGCGTTGCCGTTCCGGCTTACTGGCTTCGGAATTGCCATAGGAGAAACGGAAATGATAGAGGAAAAAGCCCATCAAATAACTGAACAGGAGCACAAAAACGACCTTGGCCCAAGTAAGTTCGTCGCCTCCAGCAGTCGGAAGGTTATCGATCACATCAAAAAGACTGCCGTTTAAGACCTCGTCGAAGACATCTCCTTCATGCCAGATGTCGTCAATGAATTTAAAGGAATTAGGCATGTTTTCACTCCAAAATGGGGGGAGGATGAGCACACAGGCCAAGATACAACCTGCGGATATCCTTCCACTCTTGATTTTGGCTTGGGTTCACATCGGCTAGTATTCTGGCTACCAGCTCTTCACTTTGATATGTTAGAGCAAGTGCAGCACCAAAATATTGAAATGCTTGATGTCGAAAACGGATGCTCCGCGCCACATCATCGGCTTGTTGGATCAAACCTGTATTCAGCCAAAACTCCAAAATGGCCTCAGCAGTAACACCAGAGCTATCTAAGCTCTTGAGATACTTCGATGCAGATAAAATTTTTAAGAGTGTGGGTTTCGTACAAATACCGTCAAACATTCCAGACTGTGTCCGTTGAACTTCAAAACCTGTATAAGCAAAAACGATTCTCAGTAAGTTTGTCCCATACTTTTCAGGAGCCTCCGCTCCTTTGCTCTTTTCCCAGTCAATTAAGTAGGTGACATAAGCATCGAGCAGCCCCGCTTCAGTAACTCTCTCTAACCTAATACCTCCTGGATGAAAGCTCAAGATTATCAAGACAGTAAGCAAAAGCTGGTTTGAAGCAATCTCTTTCTTCACAAAGGAATGGTGCTCGATTCCACGAGTCAGAGATTTTACATGCTCTTTTGGATCGACATCGTTTCGCTTGCTGCTCTTGAGGATTGCTATCGTCCACTTTTCTACGAACTTTGAAATCTCTTCTTTTTGTAGTTCCTCCAAGGTGAAAGCTTTTAATCCCACTAAACGCCCCGATACTAACCTATATACGCTAGGCCGAGAGGTGAGAAGAACGCTGCTCCCGTGAAGATCTCTATGCACTAATTGCTCAATTTGCTCCGATATCCACTTCATATTACCTCGGAACTCGTCCAGGGCATCAAGGATTAAGAGTACATTGCCTGCATTCCATTCTTGTCTGAGGATATCTTTTAGGGTTTTTGCGTCATCTAAGTTAGCAATGGCATCCTCAATGGCAAATGTAATCAAATCTGAGGCAGGAGTTTCTCGTATCTCTCCTAAACGTAACAGAATTGGAATTTTCGCCCGCGCAAGTCCAAAAATGCTTTGTCCTTCACCCTTGGCCAATTGCAATGCAATATAACTTGCCGCCATGCTTTTCCCAGAACCCATATAGCCGAGAAGAGTTGCATCGGCCCCCGACTGAACAACTTCATACAATGACGAGTAGGACGATTTTTCTGCTTTCAAAACGGGGCGGCGACTTTCCTCTTTTTCTTGACTTTGGTTGAATTGACGCAAAGATTTCCGTTCTAACCAGTCATCCTCAATGATTACACGATAGTGTTCCTTAGAAAGGCGAGGCAATAGATAAACATCATCAATTTCCAACCCAGATGCAAAGTCACCCGGTAGGTATCCCAAAGGCAGTTGCTTGGTCTGAGCAACAATATTTTTTAAATGAATATCCACTAATCGCACTCGTTCAGTGTTAAAAGAGTCATCTATACGCTGTTTAAATAGACTGGGGAACATTTCCGGCCAAATCTTCTCAAGAGTTTCTATAGGAGTGACCCATCCTCTTTTTTTATTCGAGTTGAGCCGTGTGTTCACTATCCCTATCACATGGTTATGCTCATCGACTACTGGGGAGCCACTATTACCAGGGCGCAATTCGTCATTGCTGGTGATTTCCATCTCCCAAACTATAGTGAGGGTACTCGATGTCATCCCTGCTTGTATCGCATCACTGAGAATTCCACGAAGCCGCCTGAAAACAAGCTTTTTCTTTGGGTTATCGTCCAAGTGATAATAACCAGCAAAATCAAACGTTACACCCCTCTTGCAGTTTGCATGTGGAAGAAGGAGTGGTTTGTCTACTAACCCCGCTACACGCAATACCACTACATCGACGTCATCTGCCGGACCTGATGCAATTACTGTCGCTGGGATATCATTCACTTTTGCCAGTTCTGTTCCACCAACATCATTGATAACATGGGTACAAGTGAGCACATAGGCTCCTTGCTCATCTCGATGAATCACAAAACCTGTTCCATATGCGCTATTATCATCAGCTCTGCTCGTGATCAGGACCACAGCATCCTGCCATGAACTGCCCATCTAACATTACTCCTAATTTTTGAGAGCCATCCTCACCAGCACATTTGCTCCAAAGTTTGTTTTCGCAACATAGATATTGCCTTCAATATCAAAGCTCAACCCCACTTCGATCTCGACCTTTTCAATATCTATGTCTTCACGCAACTCTTTCACTGCGGCTACAATGGGTTGACAGGTTTTGAGAAGAACAGGCTTTATTTTGCCCATAGCAGCATCGACTTTCTCTGCTAAGCCACCTGCAATCTGCTGTACTTCATCTCCTTGTGCCTCTACCTCTACCAAAGTGCCGTCGGCTAATTTAATGAGTTTGCTTGTCACAGTTACTCCTCTCTCGATATGATTCTTACGAAATGTTCCTCGTTGGTTCTCTCACTATATCCATGCGATTTTCTCCACGTCTTGCTGCAAGTCTTGCTTCGTCCCACGAATATAGAGCATCGTGGTATCCAGTGAGTCATGGCCCATGATCTGGGCGAGCCGATGGAGGGGAACCACTTCTGCCATGCGATAGCCGAAACGGTGGCGTAAATCGTGAGGGCTGAGATCAGCAACCTGTGCCTGCGTAGCATATTTTGTCACCAGATGTCCCAGTGCCCGTCCAGTCAATGCTCGATGTGTTTTTTCCGAAGGAAAAAGATATTGAGATTCTGTAGAAAGGGTTCCCAAGTACTGGTTCAGGATAGATCGGGCAGTCGTATTGAGCGGAACCTCGCGCACCTTCTTGCGTTTTCCCACAATCCGCAGCGTTCCGTTTCGCTTACCAAGGTGGATTTGCTGGCGCGTCAAGCTACAAAGTTCTTGCGCACATAAGCCCCTATGGAGCAAGAGGGTGATGATGACTTGATCTCGCAGTGACCCGGTGGCGTTGACAGCGGCGACCAGCGCGTCTTCTTCCTCATCGCTCAGGTGCCGGGGAGGAGATACTTCTTTGGGTACAAATTTAATAGGGCTAGCAGGATCAAACTGAACAAGCTGTGTCTTTCTGGTCCAAGCAAAATAGCGTTTCAAGCTCATCAGTGTTCGGTTCACTGTTGACGGTTTCAACCCGAGCGTGGTTTGAAGATATTCCCGATAGCGAATGAGGAGAGATGGAGCAATCATCCGTGGGGTAAAAAAGCGATCTGCTTGTCTCTCACTCCAGAAGCCTTCACACCAGGCGATAAACAGGCGCAGATCGCTCACATAGTTGCGAATGGTAACAGGAGAAAGATCTTCGACTTGCTGGAGAACCTGTATGTACTGGTCCAGGGCATATTGACCGTTCTGTGAGAGCATCGGTTGCGCTTTTCGTGTCACGGCTCACCCTCCCTGCCAGTATTAGCAGAAGTGCTTTTGGGCTGATCTTGCCAACTATTAGCAGACATTCGTCCTGCTTTTCGTGCTTAGACTTGCATATGTAATGTCTGCTCAGGTATTTTAGCAGAAGTGAAGAAGAATGTCTAGATTTTTAAGCGATTGCTGTGAAAGTGCAGGTCTGGGTGTGCCCGTTGAATTTTTGACGCCAGAGCAACGCAGCCGCTATGGGCACTATGTGGGAGAGCCCTCGCCAGAACAGCTTGCCCTCTACTTTCATCTTGATGACCGTGATCGCGCGTTGTTAGCATTCCGGCGTCACGCTCATACACGTCTGGGTTTTGCCCTCCAATTGTGTACGGTTCGCTTCTTGGGGACCTTTCTCTCCGATCCAACTGACGTGCCTCACAACGTTCTCTTGACGCTGGCTTCCCAAGTGCATATAGCTGATCTGACAGTCCTCTCCCGCTATTATGAGGGTGAAATGCGGCGGGATCATGTCCATGAAATCATGGCCGAGTATGGGTATCAGGATTTTGCTTCTCAACCGGAACACTTTCATTTTGTGCGCTGGCTCTATACCCGTGCCTGGTGGAGTGAAGAGCGTTTGACGATCCTCTTCGACCTGGCGATGGACTACCTCATCGACCATAAAGTCTTGCTCCCTGGCGTCAGTGTACTAGAACGGCTCATTTCTAGCGTACGTGAACATGCCGCCAGACGGCTCTGGCGGCTTCTTTTTGCTCTTCCGACACCACGACAAGTGGCACTGTTGGAAACCTTACTGGTCGTTCCTGAAGGAGAACGGCAGACGCCGTTGGATCGCTTGCGGCATGCTCCAACGCGAGTCAGTGGCCCTGCACTCGTTGCTGCACTTCGCCGCGTCGATGCCATTCGCCTCTTCGAGATGGAACATCTGGACCTCTCCTTCATTCCGAGAGGACGACTCAAAGCACTTGCACGCCATGCAACGACAGCGTTGGTACAGCATTTGCGCTCGCTCACTCAGGAGCGCCGGATCGCCACGTTACTCGCTTTTACCTCTACCTACCTGGCTGTTGTCCATGACGATGCCTTAGACCTTTTTGATGCGCTCATGCGAACGGCTACGTCTTCCGCCACACGGGAAGGACAACAAGAACGCTTGCGCACAATCCATGACCTGGATGCCGCCGCGCAGGTGTTGGCTTCAGCCTGTCAGGTCGTTCTTGATGAGGCACAAGATCCTGCGACCTTGCGAGAGCGTATCTATGAGTGTGTCTCGCCAGAGCACTTGCGAGCAGCCGTCATGGCCGTTGGAGAACTCACACGTCCACCAGATGATCATTACGCACAGGAACTGCTGAATCGCTATCTCATGATGCGTCGTTTTCTTCCCACTTTCGTGATCTTTAGTAGGAGATTTTATGAAAATGAACATGCAAGCTTTGATATTCGCAATCGGTTCAATGGCCACGTTCCTTGCTAGCATCTTTGCAATTGTAGGTTGGCTACAGGGAGCCGAACACGCTAAAAAATCAGGGCAGCAAAAGCCATGGTTAGCTATTACGCTTGTCTGTATAATAATGGCAGTTTCTTTTGGATATGGAGCATACGTATCGTATAATGTTACACCTACACCTACACCTATCCCTCCTGGGCCTGGGCCTGGGCCAGAGATTATTATACCAGCACCCGGATGCGCTAATGCTAGCGATTTAGGAACATCCCAATTCATGGTCCATCTCTGTCCAGACGGTTTCCAAACTCTTTCCAATCCATATGACGACTTTCAAGCAAAGAACGAAGGCATGGCACTCGCAGATGACAGTAGTGCTATTCTCTATATAACAGGTTCTCAAGCACTACATTTAAAGGATATTCCTTGTAGCTATGGATGTTTAATTGAGTCCGATATACTTTTTCATGATGAATCAGAGGGTTTTCGAACTTCCACACAAATGGGTGTTCTTTTTGCTAATTATGGGCTGACTATAGATAGAAATGGCAATGTTTGTGAAGTGTTTCAACAAACTTCGGGCGAGTATACTGTCACTCCTCTGGAACAACTGCCGAACTTTCCCACTGGCAGCAATCTAACAAGCAATGGGAATCCTATTAAGCTACAGATCCAGTACGCTTCCTCTAAACTTCTGGCATTCCAAGTCAGCTATGTTGATGACAATGGCCAATCTCAAACCATTCATCTAGCACCAATGCCCTCCCAAGGTGAAATCAATCTCGCTAACTACGACCAAGATACTGTTTTAAAAATATTTTCGCAGAATGTTGTGGACCCAAAAGCATACCAGGCACAATTTCAGAACAATTCCCGTGACTTTGGAGATGGCAGTATTTTCGGAGTGAGCAAACTCATTATTACTCCGATGAATTAACCCTGTAAATGCGAACTTTAAACTGGTGGAATCTGTACAATTATCCTGGCCAATGCAGAGGCGCAAATTGAGAACGAAAGATGGCTCGTTTGGCCTGTAAAGGGAGATGAGCAGTAAACGCACGAAGAAAAAGAAAGCCGAAAGCTACCAGGATAATTGTACAGATTCCACCAGTTTAAAGTTCGCATTTACAGGCTAGCAGACAGGGCAAGTGCATGAGGAATTGCGCATAAGAGGCCGACAGGTTCCCGTATGATCGCTGTGAAATCCGTCATGATCGTCTGCAGTCGTACGCTAATTTCAGCAAAGGCCTGCATGCGCTGAAGAAGAAGCTCGTCACTTGAAGTGAGTCGTTCAAACACAAAGCATTCACGGAGATCACCTCTCACCAGCAAGGATGCACTCGTTGGATTTCATCGGCTGGGAAAGGTACCGTTCGGCTTTCCCCGTGCAATTTCCAATACACGTCGTTCATGATGGCTGCGATCGGTGCGTCGCGTTTGATGATCGCCGCAATTGAAGGTGGCATGTTGATAGGATCGGTGCCCTCGGCATATCGGCGGATATATTCGTTGCGGACGCTAGCACTCCGCGCATCCGTGTAAACCATGACCAGCCAGTTGACCAGTTGTGTGAGAGTGTAGCACTCGTCATAACTCATGTGGAGACCGAGAAAGGCCACCTCGGTCTCAGAAAGTTCGAAGCGCGGGGATGTAGCCAGGCCGAAGTCGGCAAAGTAGAGATGCTGACCATCGGTAAGAATATTGTGGAAATGCGTGTCAAAATGCAGCAACCTCATTGCCTTCATGACTGCTACTCCCGTTTGCAAGCTTGGCTCCACGCTGGTAATAGCTCGCTCAACCGCCTCACCACCAAGAGCGAGCTGTACTGTGAGCCATTGCTGGAGGTTCTGCGGGATGTATTCGAGAAATAGCACGACCTGGGCCGATGCTCGCGCAATCGCCTCAAGCCGTTCGCGCACTGCTGGGGAGCCGTCCCAATAGGCAACCATACGCTCTCTTTCCGCTTGCTCATCGGACATTGGTGCTTGCGTTGGGGATGGCCCTGGCAGCACGCGCCAGTGATAGAGCAGCGGGAAGCACTCGCATTGCATTCCAAGCACCTCGTTGGTCGTTATCACATGTGCAGCCAGTTCCCGCCACGCGCCAAATCCGGTCGATCCTACGCCGTACTGGTAGAACGGAGGAAGATGGAACAGATTTGCAGTGGACATGCTATTTTCAGGAAGTCGTTCCCGATCAGTGAGGGGAATACCCTTGGCAAAAACAGGCGTGCTCTCGATGTCCAACAAAACCGATGTTCCACCGATACCCGACCCGATATGCTGCGCTTCCTCCACAAGGAGGCAAAGCTGACGATCGCTTAAGAGGGCCAACGAAGTGGAAACGATCATATACCGAGCAAGGCGTGCCTCATACGCCATGTCCCTGAGGTCTGATGCATGCGTTGCCAATGTTTCACCTCTTTCCAGTTGATGGTAGCACCATCATATCATACACGGTGATGCGATCTCTTCTGGCATGAGCAGCGGGGTGAGGACTGGGTTCACCCATGAGAGTTAGATGCGTAATTGAGTCATAAACACACCATTCCAATCGGCCTATTTTCGTCTGGCCTATCAGTGTTTTCCTGACGAAAAAGTACGACGTGCCATATAACTGAGGCTGAGCTTGCATTATTTCTTGTTGTATACATGTAAAACAAGGTTTTTCTTTCCAGAGAACGTTTGTTTCTTTAGCAATGTCTCTAGCGATTCTTTTGTTCATGACAAAGAAGGTAAAAGATATCTAGATAGGTCCAACGGCTTCTAGAGCCACTTCACATGAAACTAGTTATATGGCACGTCGTACTTTTTCGTCAGGAAAACACTGATAGGCCAATTGTCGTCTGGATTCATCCACCAGACGCCGTGAACTTCTACCGCTATCCGACATAGTGACAACAGTACTGATATTAAAAGGGTATTTCTCACGCGTGAAAAAACAGAAAATGTTCCTGGTTCTCCATCAATAGTTGCACATACTCCTCTTTTTGCTCACCGCTAAAGCTTATACTTTGCTCGGAGAATATACTCCCGTACAGGAAAAACTCAAAGACGGTAGTCCTTGTTCCTGTGTAATAGCGACGATCACGCTATACTGTGTATATGGTTAAGAGAAAAGGACCACTGATATAAACAGGTGGCCCTCATATATGGAGGAATTAGTTGTTTCCAGAGCACTTTACCCTCTTAAATAGGAGTATACACGATGGATACTAGCCATGGCCATGACTCGAAAAATTCGGTCCCTTCTAGTGATGAGCAAAATAGGACCTTCTTGGTGCGCTGCTCTATTCTGCTCACCGCTCTTGCTCTCATTTTGTATACACTCACTCGTGATCCCACTCTCTTGTTGACCACAGGTATTGTAGGCACTAGCGTGATTGCAGTATTTCGCTATTACTTTCACCATCATGGGAACTAGCCATTTATAGAGAATGACTCTGGAGCTTCTTGCCTTAATCGCGTACCGAGTTAATCTCTGGAAGTAGAACTTGGTAGCAGCGCTTAAGTAGCAATGCCCCTATTAAGGCCCAGTGCTGCGCTGACTATCATAGCAGTATGGCAAATATTCGTTCCTGGGGCAACCATGTGGAACCGTAGCACCTTGAAAATGGTATACTCACTTTAAAAGCATTGGTTTCAATAGAGTGGCATCAAAGACGGAAGGGAGCAACACCATGAAGGCCCAGCGCTACGTAAGCTGCTACGAGGGGTAAGGTAGAATACATCACAAGCAATTTCTACAAAATCGGTTCAATAATTGTCACAAGTTCCGCTTTTCGATGGAGTCGGTACTTGTCAGGTCGGAAACGGGCCGAATTGCCAGTCATTTGAGGCATGCTCGATGCCAAATTGGGCTACGTTCCCTTTCTATTCGGCAAGTCGGTACTCGTGCCCTTACAAGCATTGCTGGAATAGTGTGTTCTAAACCGGAAAAGCTTCTCGTACCCGCTACTCTGCCCCTCGTAGCGCCTTACGTAGCGCTGGGCCTTTACCGAGTGCGATGAGTGCCCACATGGTGCGCACGACTGGTAGGAGGTGTCACTTCCTACACAGTCAGGCTCATGACCCGTTCCTCGCGGTGGCATCTCCTCATGCAACGACCAGCCTCTTTCATTTCATTCATTCATTTCATTGCTTGACAATGAAATGAAATGGGGATATCCTTACAGAGAAGAGCATGCAGTGAGAAACGAGGAATGGTATGCACCAGGATGTTCCCAACGATCCACAGGCAGCGGCAGCAATCCTCGCTGAACTCGTTGCGAAAGATGCCGACGAGACGATCTGCCGCTATCCCACCTGCCATGCGCCACGTGAGGCGCGCAAAGA
>DAIDJF010000098.1 GCA_027451525.1 Ktedonobacterales bacterium | reverse complement strand
TCGTCTCATTGTAGGGGCGACCCTTGCGGTCGCCCTGCCTCTCCCAAACAGGTGCAATGACGTTTGACAGAGCAGTAAGGGCGTGATCAATCACGCCCTGTACTCCCGTCGCATGGCTTCCCAGGCGGATCTATGGGCGGGCAGGGCGTGATCAATCACGCCACTACGCCACCGGATTCAATTTTTCAACACGGTCATCACGCCCATACCACATCACACGCCCCCACCATATGTGCATAGCATGTTTGCCAAAAGTAATGTGTGGTCTTTGCTTAGCTGCGTGGACCACCCGCGACGTAGATGACCTGTCCGCTGACAAAACCGGCCTCTTCAGAAGCCAGGAAACAGATTACGTTGGCGATATCGCGCGGTTGCCCAACGCGACGAACTGGAATAGCCTTTGAAGCCTGCGCGATCACATCATCGGGGTTAAGCCCCTGACGACGGGCCGTTGTGCGCGTCATCTCGGTATCAATAAAGCCAGGAGCAACCGCGTTCGCTGTGATGCCAAAGGGACCAAGCTCGATTGCCAACGTGCGCGTCAAGCCTTGAATACCCGCTTTGGCCGCCGAGTAGTTGCTCTGTCCACGATTGCCCAATGCCGAAACAGAGGAGAGCGAGATGATACGTCCATATTTCTGTTTCACCATATGGGCCTGTGCTGCTTTGCTGCACAAAAACATGCCCTTGAGATGGACATTCATCACAGTATCCCAATCCTCTTCAGACATCTTAAAGAGGAGATTGTCACGTAGCACACCGGCATTGTTGACCAGAATATCGACCTGCCCAAAATAGTTCACGGTCTGGTCCATTGCCTCCTGTACATTTGCGCTGTCTGCAACATTGCAACGCACAGTAAGCGATTCGGAGCCGAGTCGCTCGATTTCAGTGGCAACTTCCTGGCAACCAGCTGTATCAATATCGGCAAGAACCACACGTGCGCCTTCTTCTGCCATGCGCAAGGCGGTCGCGGCTCCAATGCCTCGGCCCGCTCCAGTGACAAATGCAACTCGTCCTTCAAGTCGTCCCATGTGTTCCGACACTCCTTCACTACAATCCCCTGCTCACCACGCTCCTCATGGCCTATGACAGGCGCAGGGAGAAACGAACAGGTATAACAGGGTACAACAAATGGCACTGTTTTCAGTCACCTGAGTATATCACATGACCATGCACGCAAGAAACAAACAGTCCCATCAGAAAACAAGGTAGTGATCGAAGGATACGGCAGTCGGGCACTCAGGAGGCGACACTTCCTCACGAATTTCGCGCTCAAACATGCGCAACATTCCTAAATCAGAGCTGAGCCGCCTCGAGACAGGTCACGCCATCTGGCCCAACATGCGCGCTGTGGCGTGCCCCCTTGGGCAGAACAAGACAATCACCCGCGTTCAGGCAGATCGTGACGGCCCTTCCTGTCTCATCACGCTGATCAGGTAACGTAAAACTGATGGAACCACGCACACAGTACAGCACTTTCTGGTAGGCGTGACTATGAGAGGTATAATATTCATCTGGCCCATTTGACCAGGCATATGGCATAAGTCCTTGCAATTGCATTTTTTGGCGCAACTGCTGTTCTTCCGGCAACACCGTCTCTTGCCAGCGAATCACTTGCATCTATTTTATCCCTCTATATAACAGGTCTTAATAACCGATCTTAGCATTCTAAGAGCGTGTAGCAGACGACAGTTAAAAATTTCTTCTTAGTATAAGGTAGTATTGTAAAAAATGCGTGAACGGCTGTCAAAAAACATGTTAACGATCTGAAATATAGACAGGATAACTATTGCAGTTTTCTTGTGCAAACTGTACAATAGTAGTCCAACCTCGAAAAACGGATTGTTGTCGTATGCTCTACAAGGAGGAACCATCGGTTTATGAGCACGACTCTGGTAGTTGCGGCACTGTTTCAGTTGCAGCAACTCGACCTCGAACTGGATCGTCTGAATGCCGAGCTGCAATCCCTCGAAGCCGCCTTGCGCGGCAATACTCGTCTACAACGGTTGCGCTCAGAGTACGGTGCCACTCAACAGCAGATTCAGGCAAGCCGCCAGGCTCAGCACGAGGCAGAATGGGCATTAGCCGATATTAATCGTCGGCTAAAAGCGCAAGAACAGCGCATGTATGATGGTATTGTAACGAATCCCCGTGAATTGCAGGCATTACAACAGGAGGTACAACGCTTGCGTGGGCAGCAAAGCCGTCAGGAGCAAGTTACCCAACAAGCACACGATCACGCCGAACTAGTCCAGGAACAGAGTGACCGACAGGCAACGACTGTGCGTGAAGCCGAGGAAAGCTGGGAGCAGGAATCCGCACAGCTCGTTAGCCGTCGCGACCAGACCGAGATGCGCAAACAAGGCATCTTAGCGCAGCGAACTCAAATAGTGGATGGCATTGACGCAACTGTGCTACAACGCTACGAAACACTACGACGCACAAAACAGGGACGCGCTGTCTCGAAAGTGGAGAAAAATTCCTGTCAGTGGTGTCGCGTCATTCTGACCGCGAGCGAACTTCAACGGGTACGCACTGGTCCGCAACTGCAAACTTGTACAAACTGCGGACGTATTCTCTATTATGATCGTTAACGCATGTATTATTCCCTTGATGACTGCAATGATCGCTCTCATCCTTCGGTAGCGCGACGAGGCTCTCCGTTACTACATTTCATTATATAAGAGCGTGCTGTATTACGCCCTGCTCACACGTTAACCCGCCAAAGGAGACGTGCGACGCGAGACGAGAGCGCAATACAGCATGTTCCTTCATCCCAGTGTCACTTTCCATATTCAAATCTATGAGCCGCTACTCATATTGCTTGATCAGCTTCTCCACCAAGTTACCAATCTCATGCCAGATATCGTGTTGATAGCTGAGCATACGAGCCTGATTGAGATCAAATTCGCGGTTTGACGCATCAACCTGCGCGTGGGCCTCAAACTGGTGCGAGAGCGTCAGTGTCTTCTCACCGCGCCCATGCAGGTAGGCGGTCAACTCGTTCAAGTCTTTTAGCAATGCATGTAATTTCTCATCGCTGCCCGGCATAGCATTTATTCCTTCTCTTTCTCGTGTTCTATATTTTTGCCGCCTGCACCTGAATTAGGAGGCGGCATAATCTGGAGTGCGTCGGCGAAACGGTTGAAAAAATTAAAAAGGGCAATCACGGCTGTGATCTCTACCAGTTGAGCATCGTCAAACTGTGCTTGCAACTGATCCCATAGCTCCTCGTCCACATCGCGCGCGCTGGTCGTCACAATCTCGGCATAGCGCAACGCAACCAGTTCGCGCTCGCTAAACAGGTGCCTATGTGTATCAATATGATAGAGTGCGTCTAGCAACTCCTCACTCACGCCTAACTGCTTTGCCAAAGCAGTATGAGCGGACATTCAATAAAAACAGTGATTGACTTGTGAGACACGTACCGCGAGTAGTTCCTTCAGTTGCGGCTCAACCGTGCCCTCGCGCATGGTCGCGGCAAGCAACTGTCCCGCGCCTTGCATGATCTCAGGCCGCTGTCCCATCACGCGAAACAGTAGCCCCATATCGGTAACGCCCGCCGTTTCGCCCGTAGGGAGGCGTATCTCGTTCCTCGGTGGAATGCGCGTCATGAGCGACATCCCCTTTCCATTCTAAACCCAACTGCGCTGCCAAATGTCATCGCGCCCCTTTTTGCGCCTGGGAGCAGGGCGTGATGATGGTGTTGAAAAAAATCCACATACCACGTAGGGGCGTGATTCCATCACGCCCTCGTCCTTCTTCACGCCCTTGTCCTTCTTCTCACGGCTCCCTAGGCCGATTGGCGCACGGGCAGGGCGTGATAAATCACGCCCCTACGCAACCAGATGTGGTCACCAGATGAAATTTTTCAACACGATCATCACGCCCTACTCGACTTGTCTCTTGGGGTGCAATGATATTTGATAGAGTACTACCGTCGTTCAATATTCCAGGTTAGACAGACATATTGTAATGAACAGCCCATCAAGACGCAAGCAGGAAGGCCCGTGTATAGCGTGCGGCCTCCTCCTCTAACGCCGCTCCGCCCTCTAGCCAGAGAATGCGTTGATCGCGTCGAAACCAGCTTAATTGTCGGCGTGTGAAATCGTGAATAGCGTATTTGAGTCGCTCGGTCATCTGAGCCTCACTGCTAAATTCACCGCGCAGAAGCCGCCCAATAAAACGATACTCCAGGCCAAGAGCCTCCAGCCGCTCATAACTGACGCCGTGAGCGAGCAGGCCGCGTACCTCTTGCACCATGCCCTGCTGCATACGCTCGTCTACGCGCAGGTCAATGCGACGATATAAGACCTCTCTAGGCCAATGAATGCCGAGAAGGAGGCAGCGATACAGTGGGGCCTCGCTCCCGCGCTGCTCTGAGAATGGTCTGCCAGAAATCAGACACACCTCCAAAGCGCGAATGACACGGCGCGGATTATTACAATCAACCACGCGCACCGCCTGGGGATCGAGGCGCTCTAGTTGCGCAACCAGTTCCGCTAATGGGCGTTGCTCTAACTGCTGACGTAGCTCTGGCTGCGGGGGTACACTGGGAATGGCGAGATGATCGACGACCACCTGGATATAATGAGGAGAACCGCCAACAAGCATGGGCACACGACCACGCGCCAGTATTCCATCAATCGCTTCAATCGCATCACGCTGAAACTGCGCGACCGTATAGACCTCGCCAGGATCGACCACATCCAGCAGGTGATGGGGAACCAGGGCTTGTTCAGCAGGCGTGACCTTTGCCGTCCCAATATCGAGGTAGCGATAGACCTGCCGCGAGTCAGCAGAGACGATTTCACCAGCAAATTGTTGAGCCAACGTGATGCCCAGCCCGCTCTTACCCGAGGCCGTTGGCCCAAGTACAACAATTAGCGGAGGTTTCCCCGCTAGCGAGACACTATTCTGATCCTCCACAGCATACCCTTCTACGGATACTTCTGCCGTCGTTGCTTGAGCAAATGATCGACACGCAGAACCAGTGCCACCGCGACGCCAATGCCGAGCAAAATGCCCAAAGGCGTGAAACAGCCTAGGATCACGTTCGCCGTCAATGCATAGCCAAGTCCGCCACCGATAAGGACCGCCAGGGCAATTACCAGAATACGCATATGCTGCATAGCCCAGGAAGCCCCTTGCAGAATCCGATCACTAATCACTGGATGTGCACCCACAACCGCCCCTATCGCGGTGACAAGCAGGAGCAAGAGAAATTGCATGGACGGAAAGGAGCCACCAAACGTCGCCTGCCAGAGCAATTTGGCGAGAGCCAGCACGACTAGCGCACTGCCCATACTCGTACAGGCGCGATTGATCAACTCGCGCCAACTCCAAGAGGCGTCCCGTGCAACCAGCAAGGTACCAAGCGCACTAGTGGGCACAATGCCACATAACACGAGAATGAACCAGGCGTTTGGCGGTAAGGGCGACGTATGCCGCAATACCTGCAATTGATCTATAAGTATATACCAAAGTGAGCTGAGCATAAAGGCGGCGGAGAACATTCTGGCGCGCTCAAACCAGATACGCAGGCCTGACTGAATACGTAACGGCTCCCACCCACTACTTCCAGGTGGACCATACTTGATTTTATATTCCGCGTCGCGCATACTCGTTCTATATGTAGAAGCCGTTTGAGTAGCCGATGTTGGCGTCTTCGCCTTCAAGGTTGGTGGGGCCATCGTCATGCCACCCATCGTGAGCGCGTCGTAGTCCTCGTCATCATCATCCTGATCAATGCCAAAGGTTTTGCCGCCGCGCCGCTGGGGTGTACTACTGGTGGCGGTGCCAGTCACATCTACTTCAACAATTACCGCCAGTTCTTTTTCGTCGCGTTCATCTTCATCTGTATCCGGCACAACCAGAATAGTTCCAGAGTAGTGCCGTCCTCCGGGGAGGCGCGTGCTATTGACGCGCACGTTGACACGAGTACTCATGCCATCAAATTGCGACTGATCAACCATAAGCCAGGGTTCTGCCGCGTGAATTGTGCCACTGGCAATCGCTCCCTGCCGTCCCGCGATCGTAAAGGACAGGGGTGCGGAAATGCCGGGGTAGACCGCGCCAAAATCGATGGTGCGCGGCAAGATTTGCACGGGCGAAACAGGCTTACGCGCCAGCCAGTTAGGGACTTTACGCACACTCTGCACAGTTGCGCCACCAGCGTTGCTGCCTGTTTTGCCAGCAGCGATTGACGTGCCGCTATGACCGCGCAGACGTGCATTGGGACCCATCACGGTCTGAATAAACTGCTCGACAGCGGAGAGAGGATCATCGGTCGAGATACGCAACTGGCGTGCTTCGCGTGCGAGGTCGTTCTCGCCAATCTCACGCAGCCAGGACTCGACTTCGCCATCAGCCAGATAGTCACCCGCCTCTTCAGGATAGCGCGAGCAGAGGTCCGCCAGTTCTTCCGGCGTGGTTGCCTGATCGCCGTTCTCGAACACAAAGAGACCCACCCCCAGCAGGGCACGACGAAATGCCGCCACATTATCGTAGCGGTCCTCAGGCACAAGCGAGGCCGCCTTTTCCAACGCACGCGCCACCCCTGGCGAGATCTGGGCGTTGACGGCACGCACATCCTTGAGGCCAAATCCTGTTTCTGAAAGTGTATTGGTCAAGAGTTGAAATAGCGTAATTGCCAGCGAATAAATGTCTGATCGCTCATCAGTCTGCGCTTTGCCATATTGCTCAGGTGGAGCAAAACCCGGCGTGCCAAGCAGTTGCGTATCAGGACCACTCGATGGACGAAAGAAACGTGCAATACCGAAATCAATCAATTTAATACGCCCGTTGCGCGTTAGCATGATGTTGCCGGGCTTCATATCGCGGAAGATAATTGGCGGCTTCTGACTGTGCAGA
Source organism: Ktedonobacterales bacterium (assembly GCA_027451525.1). GTDB lineage: Bacteria > Chloroflexota > Ktedonobacteria > Ktedonobacterales > Ktedonobacteraceae > DTNP01. Next base: position 11,005 of record DAIDJF010000098.1, on the reverse strand, counting down.
TATTCCAGGACATCACACAGTTGGCGTGCCCAACCCAACACACGTCGCTCTGCGAAGGGTGCGCTGTTGCGTTCGAGTAGCTCTTCTAACGTGTAGCCTTCGATAAATTCCATGACCATGAAGTAGCGTTGATCTTCATTAAATAGACCATAGAAGGAGGGCAAATTAGGATGGTTCAATCCCCAGAGCATTTTGGCTTCGGCCTTAAAATTTTGAATGGCCTGCAAGCGTTCTCCTTCTGGCACCATCGAAAGACTCATCTCTTTAATGGCACAGACCATCTGACGCTTTGTATCGCGTGCCTGGTAGACAGCACCCATCCCCCCCTGACCAACGGTACGTATAATCTCATAACGTTTATGTAAAACCGTGCGACGGTCCAGGTGTCCGGTTTGCGCGTTATTATGTTGGCGATGCTGCTGACTAATGGCGAACCCCCTCTGTATGTACAGCCTCAACAGATAGCCTGTGCCTCATGCGACACGCTCTATATAACGTTCCCTCGTTTTGCACTTTATGCAGTGAGCGTGTAGCCCAAGATATGCGCCCATAGTATAACATAGTCATCTAGGACATACTACCTAGTAAAGACGTTTTTGTCCGCCAGTTATCACATGGCATGGTACAATTGAACCGATTGCTAGTGACATGGGCGGTGATTTTACTGTATTCTCAAAGAATCTACGGTTCATTTATATAAAACGTTGTGGGAGCAGTTTCATCGCATAGGGACAGCGTGGAGTATGGGCAACCTATCCGCGTAAACATTTTACTGCTAGAATGGTATATCACATGATGAAGTCACAGACAACAGAGCCAAAGAGCTTTTTTTCGCGTCACGCTATTTTCGCGCTCTTTTGTTCTCTGCTCGTCCTGGTTAGTGGTAGTATAGCACTGCTCTGGCAGGTCCAACAAGAGCAAATGACGCACGCGAAAAGTGCCGACACGGGCAATGTAATAGGCCCACCCACGCTCCCAGCCGCTACCGTTGACCATATCTTCGCCAGTCTGGGTAGTCCGATGGTCGGCACAGGCAACGTTGTCGAACAGGCCGCACGGCAGGCAAATATTGATGATGCCTTTGCCCTTGGCGTCTGGTGGACGGAAACCAACGATGGTGCGGCAGGCGTCGGGTCCGCAGACCGCAATCCCGGCAGTGTGCGCGGCTCCGCTGGTTTTCCCTCCGCCTTCGACGGCTATACGATTTACCCATCCTACGCGACTGCGATCGTTGACTGGTTTCATGTCCTGAAAACGCGCTATATCAGTCGTGGCCTGACCTCTGCTTACACTATTTGCTATCCCTACGTTGGCACCGCCAGTTCACTGCTCTGGGCCGACAAGGTTGTGAACCTGATGATTCGCTATCACGGCGAAGCCCCGCCGCCCGTCGTCGTATCACCCGATCAGCTTACACACCTGGGCAGTAGCATCGCCGCCAATGGCTCTCTCCACACGGCGATGTCCGCGACTGGACAGGGGCAGCAGAACAGCGAGGCACGTTCCGTTATCACACGCCCATCAATGCAACAGTCTGCGCAAGCGACCACAGGCTCTATGCCTTCGGCGGGTAAACTCATCATTATGCTGCTTGGTCTGCTGCTCGCGTTGGCAATCGCGGGTATAAGCAAGGGCATGCAATTCCGGTTCGCGCTCCCCCTGGACACGACACCTCCCATCTGGACGCCAGCGACACACCCCGTTACCACCATACAAGAGCCAATCACGCCTTTCGCCTTCACCTTCACGGAGAGCGAGCAGCAATTGGCGTTCCCACCGCTTTTCGTCAACCAATACTCGCCCATCCGTGAAACCGCTCCCCTGGAAGAGACACCCATCGAGCGACAGCTTGCGGGCAGTAGCTTATCCGCGCAAGCGAAATGGAGTGGGCACACGGATGAACTCTATTCGCAGGGAAGCAGACGCCAGACCGAGGCTCTACCGCGCCGCGTCGTGTTACGCCCAACCCGCTTGCACGACCAAATGCCAGACCGAAGCGAGCCACGAACCGACACATTACAAGAGCCAATTGCGGTCGCGCAAAAAGAGCCGGAGCTGCTTCCTGTGCGGCGTGGTCTGCTAGCACGCTACGGCAACGGACAAAGTGGAAATGGGCAATAAAGCACATCAATTATGCTGCTTATGTGGGAGAGAGATGTGGTAAAAGCCCCAAAAAACCTGTTGACAAATGGACGCGGTAGGTGTATAGTATGTCCGTAATCTACAAAGCTTGCCCTCGTGGCGGAATGGTATACGCAGCAGGTTGAGGGCCTGTGCCTTTAAGGCGTGGTGGTTCGAGTCCACTCGAGGGCATCCACAGCAGGGCATCCAAAACACGTTTGAGGATGCCCCTTCTTTCTATAAGACACAAACACGGGCGATTAGCTCAGCTGGTTAGAGCGGCTGCTTTACACGCAGTAGGTCTGGGGTTCGAATCCCTAATCGCCCACCTTCTACCCCATCTAAAACGGCTTCACAGGCCGATCTAACCAACATTTCATTAACCAACTTTCTCGGCATTTTTGTCCGAATTTTCCGCTTTAGAACTACTGCCTTGACTTTGCGTTTCTTTCTTGTTACCATAAAATAACGCATCTAGACTGCTTTTTGAGAAGTCAAGATGACTTAGATAAGGTGTATCTTATGAAAACTACAACAGGTCCAGAAGAAAAACAACTATCACTTTTTGATATTGTGCCGGAAAAATCTCCTGAAGCATCGGCAATCAAAGGCTCTGTTTTTAGTGATCCTGCTTTTGCTAGTAATAAATCTTTGCCTATTCATCGATGGGTTCCTTGGATTGCGGGCTTCTCTAGCGACTTTGTTAAACAAGCTTTGCGTACTTACTTAAATGGGGAAGGACCAGTGCTTGATCCTTTTGCTGGTGTAGGCACGACTTTAGTTGAAGCTGTTTTATCTGGTTATAACGCTATTGGCTTTGAGATTAACCCGTATGCCGCTATGGCATGCCGTGTGAAATTAGAAGCTAGTTGTGTGGATAGAAACATATTAAAAACAGAAATTTTAAAACTTGGATATTTTTATAGGGATAAATTTTCATCTGGCTTTGTTCCTAAAACTATGCCCCCTGAAGGTTTCCGAACAAGAGCTGATTTCTATAGTCCAAAAGTTTTGTATAAGGTTTTGATTATTCAGGATTTTATTGCTACTATTCAAGATCATAGTATAAAAGACATTTTTATGCTCGTATTCGCGGCAACGATGGTCAGTTATTCAAACTATTCTTATGAACCTAGTTTAGCTAGAAGGGTAAGTAGCGGCAAACAGGAAATAATTGATTTTCCCGTATTTGATATATTTACTGCAAAACTAACTGAGATTTTACAAGATATTACATGGTTTCAAACAAAAATTATTGATGATAAAGTAAGCGGGTTAATGATTTATGAATACCAAAGCCGCTAATACATGAGTTCCACAAAGGTAAATAGGTTTTGATAAGTTCAGACTCTACAGGTACAATAAGGTCACGTTCAACATCATCTAGAATCATAAAACGGCATTTGAAGTCTTCGGGTTTTAGGTTAGTTGTAGCTGCTATACTTCTCGCATGCTCATTTAGCCTTGATCTTAAATTTACAGATATACCTGTATGAGAACGCGCAGTTCTCGTGCCTGGAGCTACAGCTTTGCCTATTTATGGGTTCTGGCCTAATTAATATCTCTGTTTGTGGCTTTACGCTCGGAATAAGTATCTTATTGGTTCGCTTACCTGAAAAATACGACGGTAGAGCGTAGAGTAGAAAGGAATAGGTCATCTCCACCATATAATTCTCTGCGCGTTGTAGTATATAGAAAACTTCTTATGACTTACTCTTTTTGAGAGCACGTTATTGATGATATACTGTAATCCCCGTTTCATTTAGAAATTTGGGAGTATTGCAAAAGGAGAGAAAGAGTTGGTTTCTACTACACAAGCCTCAAGAGATGGGTTACGACGCGCGAATCAAGCTACGGCCCAGCTTTTACAAGAACTTGCTACGCTGGCTCGTCCAGGAGTGACGACTGGTGAGCTGAACGACTACGCAATGGAGTATATCGCACGACTGGGGGCAATACCCGTCTTTGCGACAGAAGAGGGGTTTCCAGGCTGTATTAATACTTCGGTGAATGATGTGGCCGTTCATGGGGTACCAGGGAAACAAAAATTGAAGATTGGGGATGTCTTGAGCATTGACGCCGGAATGCTTTTGAATGGATACGCGGGTGATGCGACGATCACCATTGCCATTGGCAAAATCAGTGCCCAACATCAGCATCTTATTGAGACAACACGCCAGGCAATGATGGCAGGCATTCAGGCAGCGCGATCAGGGAACCGTATCGGCGATATTGGCTACGCAATTCAGAATGTCGCCTGGTCACAAGGCTTTGACGTGATACGCGAGTACACAGGACATGGACTAGGTCATGTTATGCATGAGGCGCCCACAGTACCAAGCGTTGGTCGTGCTAGCACTGGTTCGGTGATGCCTGAAGGGCTGGTGATCACGATTGAACCAATTCTGGTAGAGAAATCAGCACGCACGAAAGTTGATGCCGATGGATGGACCGTTCGCACAAGAGATGGCGGGTGGGCCGCACAGTTTGAACACACTATCATTGTCACGCGACATGGTGGAGAAATTTTGAGTGCTCTCTAGCACGGCTGTAAGAATGGGGGACAAATTCCAGGTTTGGCGTATTTCGGAGAGATCAAGCATCAGGCTCACCATCTAAAAATTCTACGTTGACACCTAGACTTCTCACAAGCGCAAGGGCCTGCGCCTGATCAACAAACGCACCTTTCATAAGTTCCAGCGAACCCAAGCGCATGCCATCAATCTTTGAGCCGCGTAAATCGGCTGCGAATAGTTTCGCGCCTGTAAAATCTGCGCGTTGTAAATTGCAGCGCGTAAAGACAACACCAGTCAGGTCTGCCTGATAAAAATTGGCCTCGCTCAGATCGCACTCTTCAAAACGCACCGCTTGAAATGTTGCAAGAGCTAATTGCGCGAACGGGAGAGCGCATCCTTTAAAGAGGGCATCCTGAAATTTTCCCTCGTTCGCCTGCCAGCCTATAAGTTGACTATCGAGCAGTTCAACACGCGCAAAATCTGCTTCAGACCACACGCCATTGGCAAGGTTACAACCATTGAAACAACTATCGAGTACGTGCGCTTTTTTGAACTGGACGCTACCCATTTCAACCCGTTCAAAGACAACCTGATCAAACGATGGGCCTGTGATGCTTTGACCTGTAAGGTCGTTCTGTTGCAAGCGAATCTGAGTGTAGAGAGTCCGTTCCTCTAGCTGTCCTGCTAATAAAGGCATTTTACCTGCTTGCTTGGGAAGACGCGGAGCTTTTGGCTTTGTAGATGACTGCGGCTTATTTCTCATATCATAACTGCCTCTCTTTAGTCGAACATGACAATATTATACCCTCTTGCGTAGATCATAGAGTGGTAGCCCTGTGCGCGCCTTAATCAACGAGAGCAGGTTGAACAGAATTTGATCGTACTCATCGTCGCTCACAGCAGGGCTAAAGCTTTGTCCTCTCCCTTTGTGCGTGCGTTGCCAACGCCAGTAGATCACTTCATGCTCTCCTGCCAGTTCAAAATCAGTGGGATACTTTTGAAGGAGGGTTGTTGCGTCAATCGCGAGCAGGCGCGCGTCTTGCCAGGAGAGATGATGCCAGTGCCAGCTCCACTCGCTGAAGGAAAAACGGCTCTGCCACAAGCCATCCTCTGTTACAACGAGTGTCTCCCGCGCTTTTTGTCGGTCTAGCCAGATTATTATACTTATCCCAAGCAAGAAGAAAATAGCGTATTCAGCCATATACATCCTGGAATAAGATGATTTAAAAACAATGCTTAAGGTGATGACTAAAGCATTTACGAGTAGAGCTATTATCACTGGGGCAAGTAACTGATAGAACGAGATTTCTGGCCGCCTCCTTATAGTGAGAGGAAGCATCAGCGTATAAGGGTTAGGAGGGGGTTGTAAGTCAGATAAAAAATGGGCATTACCGCTGATAGCGCGTTTGCGTTTTTTCTGCCATTGAGACCAATGTCCTCCCGTCGATGTAAAAAGATTTAGATTCCAATACATTATAAAGGAATAAAGCATTACCAGGGTATTCCCAGCAAAAGCATAGAAAAAATGGCTGCCATCCTGCAATGCTGGATCGAAGTGGGTAGAGACGATGTAGAGCAACACACAACTTATAATAAGTGCCCCGATATATATAAACAACAGATAATGTGCCATGCGCAGATAAGACTGTGTAGGGTGTATTTTGACACGCACTACTTCAGGTTCTCGCGTTTTAGGTTTTATCATCATAGCTATTACATATCTCTTAATACCAGAGGAATATAAAATCACTGCCTCTGCATCGCATCCCTCATTCACGCGCGCCGCAAAAACTCCAGCAGGTATTGGTTCACGAGGTCGGGTTGCTCTTGCTGCACCCAGTGGCCGCTATCGGCGATGCGCTTGATCTGAATGTCGGGTACCCACTCCTCAAGTCCCTCCGTCAGTTCGATGCTCAGCGCGATATCCTGCTCACCCCAGATCAGCAGGGTGGGCGCGGCGATCTTCTCTTGAAAAGGGGGCGTACCACGCAATATGTCCAGGACGTTTGCGCGCACGAGGAAACGGTAATAGTTGAGGCCAGCGGTCAGCGCGCCGGGCTTGCTCATTGCCTGCTGATAGCGCAGCAAGACTTCGGGGGGAAAGGCTTCTTTGCGCATGGCGGCTTCATAGATCAGTCTGCCAACCGCCTCGGCGTGATTGTAGGCGAGCAAGGCCTCGGGCAGCCAGGGCAGTTGAAAGGCCAGCACGTACCAGCTCATCGCGCGCTGCTTAGGATTGCGCAGTTCGCGCGCAAACGTTACGGGATGGGGCGCGTTGAGGACGATCAGACGCTTTGTCATCTGCGGATAGCGCATAGCGAAGGCCCAGGCCAGCGCACCGCCCCAGTCGTGGCCTACAATCACGGCGTCGCTATATCCCAGGCCACGAATTAAACCCTCGATATCGCGCAAAAGCGTGGGCATGTCGTAGCCTGTACGCGGCTTATCGCTATCGTTATAGCCACGCAGATCAGGGGCCACAACGGTAAAGCCTTGCGCTGCCAGCACGGGAATCTGCAATCGCCAGGAGTACCAAAACTCAGGGAAGCCATGCAGCAGGACCACCAGCGGCCCCTCACCTTGCGTCACATAATGCATCCGTATACCGTTGGTGATGATATCGCGATGTTGCCAGGTTTCTACTGCTGTGACCATCTTTTTTCATCCTCTTACTGCAACAAAACAGAGGCGCAACACGGTCTATCGTGTTGCGCCTCCATCTGTTTATTTGCCTTTAGTATCGTTATAGACGATAGCGCGTTTGACCTGTTCGATCAGATCAGTGACGGGGATACCACGTGGGCAGGCATCAGCACAGTTGAAAATTGTGCGACAACGCCAGACACCGTCGCGCTGGCCCAGGATGCCGAGGCGTTCCTGCGCTCCCTGGTCACGACTATCGAAGATGAAGCGGTGCGCATTGACGATAGCGGCCGGGCCAACCCAATCAGGGTTACCCCAGATTGACGGGCACGAGCCAGTACACGCGCCGCACAGGATACACTTGGTCCCCTCGTCGTAACGCGCGCGCTCTTCGGCGCTTTGCAGGCGTTCCGTCCCTGGCTCATTATCATAGGTAATCAGGAAGGGCTTGACCGACTTGTACTTCTCGAAGAACTGGTCCATATCGACAACGAGGTCTTTGATCACCGCGTAGCCAAGCATCGGTTCAATCGTCACCTTGTTGCCCACATCGCGCATCAGGACCTTACAAGCCAGACGGTTGCGCCCATTGATGCGCATGGCATCAGAGCCGCAAACGCCGTGCGCGCACGAGCGGCGATAGGTCAACGTGCCATCTTTCGTCCACTTGATGACGTTGAGCGCATCCAGCAGGCGATCAATGGGATCAACCTCAACGCGATATTCGGCCCAGTACGGCTTGTTATCCTTTTCAGGGTCGTAGCGTTTAATACGCATTAAAACATTCATTGTGTATTTCTCCTAGTATTTCCGTTCTTTGGGCTTGAATACCGGGTCATCAATCAGGATAACATCCTTGTAGTCCATACGCACGTCGTGAGCCTTCTCGCCCTTATAGGCGAGCGTATGCTTGAGCCAGTTGACATCATCGCGCTTGGTGTAGTCCAGGCGGAAGTGTGCGCCGCGACTCTCTTTACGCACCAACGCGCCGTGAATGGTGGCCTCGGAACAGTCGAGCAAGAAGCCAAGCTCCAGGGCTTCGACCAGTTCGGTGTTAAAGCGTTTGCCCTTGTCTTGCAGTTGTATACGCTTGTACGCCTCCTGCAAGCCATCAATCGTATCGAGGGCATGATGCAGACCGCGCTCGGTACGCTCGACAAACACGTTATCAAGCATCTCGTTCTGCATCTCATTGCGCACACGGGCCGCCGACTCACCACCAGTTGAGCTAATCAAACGCTCGACCATCTCACGAGCAGTGCTGTCCGCATGCTCTGGCAAGGGAGCGTGATCGGCTTGCGCGATGAAACGCGCCATGTCTTTACCAGCGCGGCGTCCGAAGACAATCAGGTCTACCAACGAATTCGTGCCGAGGCGATTGGCTCCATGCACGGAGACACAGGCAACCTCGCCCGCCGCGTAGAAGCCAGGCAGCGGCGTCCAATTACCGTCAATCACAACACGCGCATCTGTGTCGGTTGGGATACCACCCATTGCGTAGTGGGCAGTTGGCTGAATAGGCACAGGCTCGGTGATCGGCTCAACACCCAGGTAGTTACGTGCAAAATCCGTAATGTCGGGCAGTTTCTCAGCGATCTTTTGCGCACCCAGGTGACGCACATCAAGGTAGACATAATCCTTGCCATCGACGCCGTTGCCATCCTTGACCTCTTGAATGATACAGCGCGAGACGATATCGCGCGGAGCCAGGTCTTTGAGCGTCGGCATGTAGCGTTCCATGAAGTACTCGCCCTTGCCGTTGAGAATCTTGCCACCCTCACCGCGTGCCGCCTCACTGAGCAACACACCGACCTTATATAGACCCGTTGGGTGGAACTGATACATCTCCATATCTTGCAGCGGGATGCCGCGCCGATAGGCAATCGACATGCCATCGCCCATACAGGCAAAAGCGTTGCTCGTCACCTTCCAGGCACGCCCATAGCCGCCAGTGGCAAAGAGAATGGCCTTGGCATGGAACGTATGAATTTCGCCAGTACGAATCTCCATTGCCACGACACCACAGGCGCGCCCCTCACTCATCAGCATATCCAGGACCAGGAACTCGTTAAAAAAGCGCACCTGATTCTTAATGGCACTCTGATACATTGTTTGCAGCAACATATGGCCTGTGCGGTCAGCGGCATAGCAGGAGCGACGGACGGGGCCCTCGCCGTAGTTGCGCGTGTGACCACCAAAACGGCGCTGGTCGATACGTCCGTCTTCTGTACGGTTAAAGGGCAGGCCACGATGCTCCAGTTCGTAGATAGCGTCAATGGCGTCACGCGCAAGAATCTCGGCAGCGGGCTGATCGACGAGATAGTCACCACCTTTGACGGTATCGTACATGTGCCATTTCCAGTGGTCCTCTTCCTGGTTTCCCAACGCGGCAGCAACACCCCCCTGGGCCGCCCCCGTGTGTGAGCGCGTCGGGTACACTTTAGTCAAGACCGCAACGCTGGCATTCGGCAACTGCATCGCCGCCATCAAGCCCGCGCCACCCGCGCCAACAATAACAACATCAAACTTGTGATACATGATAAATCCTCTATTCTCGCGTCTCTCTCACCATGAGCAAAAGAGCACGCACGGACGCGATAAATCGTCTGTAACAATTTAATGTGGGAAAAGGTGTAGGGGCGTGATTCTATCACGCCCTCGTCCCTCGTCACATGGCCTCCCAAGCGGGTTGACGCACGGGCAGGGCGTGATAGAATCACGTCCCTACACCACCATTTGATATCCATTTTATTTTGTTAAAGACGATAAATCGGTCCCTACCGACATGTAGGAACACAGGCCGGACCAAGATTGCCCGTCGCGTGAAAGGTGATGAGCGTAATTGTACCTAACATGAAGAATGTTAGCAGCAACACACCCGCGATAGACAGTGCCGCCAGACGCACACCCCGTGGACGTACATAGTCATCGATCGCAATGCGCAAGCCGTTCATGCCGTGTGTCAGACCGAGCGTGAGCAGCAGCCAATCGAAGAGTCGCCAGAAGGGATTGTCATAGCGACTCGCGATAAATGCATACGTCGTGTGAGATACATCATTTGCGGCGTGCATGATAATTAAGTGAATAATCACCAGGAAGATAAGAATAACACCGGAGATGCGGAAGAAATACCACGAGAATGTCTCGAATCCGCCTGCCGATGGACGTGCGCCATAACCAGTCGATATACGCATGATAAAACTCCTCGAATTCTAAAGCCTAATGAACGTTGCGCCTCAGTGCGTTTTGACAACCGGGCTGATAAACCAGGCAGTGAGCTGCGGCAGAGCAGGCCAGATCACAAAATAGACCATTGGCACAAATGCAATTATTGTGACCACCAGCACAGCTACAAACATCGCTCGCTGAAAGCGGACGCCCTTGCTCCAGAAGTCAATAAACATGATGCGCACGCCGTTAAAGGCGTGGAAGAAAACAGCTCCAATCAGCGCGAGCGACAGCAGGCGCACGATAAACCCATCAAAAACCAGCACGCCCTCGTTGTAGACCTGGGGACCGAAGCCGATCAGCGAGATATCAACGATGTGGATAAACAGGAAGAGTAAAATAGCAAGTCCTGTCACACGATGGAACAGCCAGGACCACATGCCGGATTGACCTTTATACATCTTTTCCTCAATTCTGAGGCGGGAGGGAGATGAGGCTCAAAATGTAGGGGAGTAGTGGAAAGCAGGACAACATACAATGCCGCCCGCCTATCTTCC
>DAIDJF010000097.1 GCA_027451525.1 Ktedonobacterales bacterium | reverse complement strand
TCTCCAACGCCGTTGCCCACGCCATCTCCAACACCATCGCCAACGCCGTTGCCGACACCGTCACCCACGCCGGTGGCACCAACACTTACTGCCTCACCGACAAACTTTACAAATGGCAATGGCTGCTCTTATAGTGCCAATCACGGGTGGATGTGCTTCACCACACTGAGTAGCGCAAGCACCAATCAGGGCAACCTGAACTGGTCAGCCACAAGTAACGGCACCCCCACGGTCAGTTTTAGCCCTGCTACTGGGACATTAGCTCCAGGAACAACAGCGCATGTCATTGTATTCGTGGGCGCAACCACGACCTGTCCCAATAGTGCCACCTTCCTGTTTAGTGGGCCTGCTAACACGGTCTCCGTTCCTTGGAGTTGTGGAAATCCGACACTGACAGCCAATCCAACCGCGCTCAGTCCACAGAATTGTACAACGCTCGTGAACGGAGGCGGTTGGCAATGTACCGTGACATTGAGCGATGATGTGGGGGGAGCAAACTGGACCGCAAGCAGCACTATCAACGCTACTATCAGCCCAACAAGCGGAACGGTCTATCCAAGCGGTTCTAATACTGTCACTATCACTGTTGCAGTCTGCGGCACAGGTACGTTCAGTTTCGCAGGACCAGGGAATACGGCCACAGTGACCTGGACTTATATATGTCTTAGCTGATACGCAAAAGGCAGGACGAGATAGATCTCTGTCCTGCCCTTTCATAGTTTAAGAGCGGCTATTACGCCTGACGGCTATTACGCCATGCGACAAGACGACGCACAGCGTCCCAGTCCCACGGTGCCCCCATACCCATGATCAGATGCGTTGCGCCAGCTTTGACCAGTCCGTCACGCTCTTCATCGCTTGTTGGAGCGTTCGTAGCACAAGTACGCTCGATTTCCTGTGGGTTGCGTCCAATTTCGGCGCACCACTGATCGAGAATCTGCAACTTGCGGGTCAGGGTCTCGGCATCGCCAAAACCATGCCACAAATTGGCATATTTCGCGGTAATGCGCAGCGTCTTCTTCTCGCCACCGCCTCCAATCAGGATAGGAATAGGATAGCGAACAGGTTTAGGCACATCGACTTCCCAGCGATGCAGAATAATTGGTAGAGCCTCTTCCAGCGCGGCAAGGCGGCTCCCTGCAGTGCCAAAATCATAGCCATACTCGCTGTAATCGCGCTCAAACCAGCCAGCCCCCATACCCAAGATCAGGCGACCATTGGAGATATGATCAATGGTTTTCGCCATATCGGCCAACAGTGCAGGGTTGCGATAACTATTACACGTTACCAGCGCGCCAATCTGCGCACGCTGTGTCAATGTCGCCATAGCAGTAAGCAGCGTCCAACCCTCAAAGTGGTTGCCTTGTGGGTCGCCATAGAGAGGGAAGAAGTGATCCCAGTTCCAAATGGAATCTACGCCCATATCTTCAGCGCGGCGCACAGCATCAGCATAGTCCTGATACGTCGTATGCTGAGGATGCAGTTGCACGCCGACACGCAAGGGATGCGTTGTTGAAGTTGCCAAGAATAGTCCTCTTTTCGTCAGTAAGTCCACAAAAGAGACAGCTTGTGTGCTATCTCTTTTCTCAGGAATGATTGTACGCACAGATTGTGTTGTATAGCAAGACGTGAGAATACACAGGGGCGGGTCAACGGGCCTTGACAAGCGTTGTTGACTGCCATACACTCACAGAAGTAAAGTATATGATATAGCACGAGAGAAAAGAGCAGGCAGGAGCATGTCACAACGTATTTCAGACGAAGCAGGCAATAACGAACAAGATTTATCTCAGCTTCCAGAACTTCCTCCTGGTATACTTATTCCCGCACCCAGCAAGATTCCCCGTCGAAGGACACGCTGGCCTGACGCCATCGATGTTATTTTTGAGAAAGATCCGGCATGTAACAACATTCTGGAAGCGCTACTCTACCAGGGCCTCTGGGCCATGATCTACCATCGTATCGCCCATGCACTCTACACAGCGCACATACCCCTGCTCCCACGCCTGATCTCACAATTCGCGCGTTTTATGACGGGGGGGATTGAAATTCATCCAGGCGCGCAGATTGGCAAACGCTTTTTTATTGATCACGGCGCGGGCGTGGTGATTGGCGAAACAGCGATTATTGGCGACAATGTCATGCTCTATCACCAGGTCACGCTAGGGGCAACGGGCTGGTGGCGTCCAGGGCCAGGGCGGAAGCAGAAACGTCATCCAACTATTGAGGATGATGTGACCATTGGCGTGGGAGCCGCCGTGCTGGGACCTATCACCATTGGACGCGGAAGCCGCATTGGCGCGATGGCTCTCGTGTTAGAATCGGTTCCCCCCAACTCTGTCGTTGCCTCTAAACCTGCCGAGTTGCTCGTGAAGGGCGGCGAACCATTAGTAAAGCATCAGGAATTAACACAAGGCTGGAATGGCAAAGATAGTTGGGAGATGGACTATCAGATTTAGGGACGTGAAAAGCTATGGCAATTATCAAACTGCTCCTCGTCGATGACCATGGCCCGTTGCGCAGAGCCTTACGTGAAGGGCTGGAGGCAACGGGGGCGATCCAGGTCATTGGTGAAGCTGCCACCGGACAGGAGGCAGTGGCGCGCGCCTCTGAACTGGATATGGATGTCATTTTGATGGATGTACAATTACAAGACTCACACGCGGGACGCCGCGCCCTCAGTGGCGTGGGAGCCGCTGTGGCAATCAGGCGTGAGCGTCCACGCATGCCTGTCGTCTTCTACTCCATTCAGGACGATGACGAATACTATCGCGAATTTCGTGCCTCCGGCATTCTCACCCACTATGCATATGTGCGCAAGAGTAACTATCTCTTGCCGAGTATGCTTGTTCCGCTTTTGCGCGATGCCATCAACGGACGCAGTCTCGTTGATCCAGAGATTGAGGATCGTGTACAGGAAGTGCGCAATCTGGATGAACAATCGCCACGCGCACTCTTGGAGCCAAACGAACTGCGTGTAGCAGAGCTTATGGCTCAAGGTATGACCAACGAACAAATTGCCGCCCGCCTTAACCTACATGATAAACGGGCAGTTAGCCGCACGAATGGACGCATCTATGCCTCATGGGGTCTGAGCGAAAATTCTGTTGATGACAAAGTTGCACGCGCGCGCGCAACCTTGATTTACACGCTGAATCGCATGATTGTCTGGGATGAGGATGGGGTGGCATTGGTACAGGATCGACGTGGCGAATGGGTTCCACTGTATAAAGAAGGATAGTATGCCCTCTGCTGTTTTACTCAACACACCACCTATTGTACAAATTATTGTGCTGGCTCTCTCAATTTTCAATCTGGTTACGTTTCTCTGGCTTGCCCTGACCGTCTGGCTCAACGGCGACCGCCACAAACTGATTGCACGGGTGGGCGTGTTGGGGTTATGCCTATCGGCTCTCTTCTTCTTCCTCCATGCCTTGCTTATCTCGCATTCTATGATACCCGCATCAGGACTGGTAGCACAAGACATACTCTGGCGCATTATTTGGCTACCAGCATTAGGCGTCCCGTACATCTGGTTCGTTATTGGCTTGCACTACGCGGCACTCATGAATGAACGATGGCGTAGGCGGCGCCCGATTTTATTAGCTATCAGCGCGCTACTTGGCTGCTGTGTCTTACTACTCCTTATCCTCAACCACTCGACCTTTACTTTTATGGGCACCATTCGCCTCCTCGCCTACGGAGATGTCAGCGATATTAGCCATGGAGAAAGATCGCCCCTCGTGTTACTCCCAATTCTCTTCCTCTGCTATGTCACCTTTTGCGCGATTGGCCCGTGGTTCACCCCTGGAAAGATCATACGCACGATACGCGTACTCTGGAATAGCTTGAATGGACGCGCCAAACTACCATCCTTGAGCCAACGTCTCGCTGACGCCTTTTGGGACGATCAGCGCACAAATGTTGACTCTCTCGAAGAGCCTATCTTCTCATGGCATCTGGCACGCCCCGGTTTGCTTGTCGCGGCATTACTGATGGTTGCCTTGACAACGAGTCTTGGTGTATTGGGAGTCTGGTCCATGCTCCATTGGCTTCTGCGCTGGCAAGATGTCAGCGGCTTACAGGTCGTCCCTGCTCTACAAGTGCCCATTCAAACCATCCCGCTGTATCTTATGCTGCTCGACCTGTTTGCGATGGGAGCAGTCTCCCTCATCATTCTACTAATTGGCTACTCAGTTGTACGGCATGGTATCCTGATCGAACGCCCTCTGGCCCGTCGTGGCTTCTTTGAGCAGTGGCGTGGTATCGTCATTGTCGCTACTGCCGTTGCCATTTTTATTGCTCTCCTCGTGCAGTTAACGCAAAGTGACCTCGCCGGCTTGCTGCTGATTACCTCACTCGCAACCGTTGCCTATGCCCTGTTTACCTGGAGTAGCTACACCGCGCATGATCGCTACATTGCCCTGCTCGGTCCGTTTCTACGGAGCACGAACTTACGCCATTGGCTCAATACTGATCTGCAAAAGACTGAACGCAATATGGAAGACCTGTTCTTCCATCTCTGTCAGGAGGTTCTCGAAGTGCGCTGTGCGCGGCTGGAAATGCTTGCAGGCCCCATTCGCCACGACTTCAGCTACCGCTGGCCTGCATCCAAAAAACAATCTGCTTCTGATGTTGCCTATCAAGAGACGGTTTCTAGACCACGAGAGAAGCACCCGCCGCATGAGACTGAAACGCCATTCTGGACGCTACGCGTTACACCCACCCGCATACGGATAGCATTTCAAGGTCAAGCAATGATCTGCTGGGTCTTACCTATCTACGACGAACTGGGATTGGTCGCCAAACTTTACCTCGGCCCACGCATGGATGGGAGCACCTTTACCGACGAGGATATGGAGATCGCACACGCCTGCGGGCAACGCATTTTAGACACATTACGCGACCACGAGGCCATGCAAACCGTCGCGGGACTCCTGCGTCGGCGCATTGTTGATGTCAAATTGCTAGGAGCGCAACATAGGCGTGTCCTGCACGATGAAATTTTGCCACAGATGCATCTCGCACTCTTACGCCTGGAAACACTGCGCCCCGCCGTACAAGAACAGGCAGAAGATGCCACTCCTACCACTGCCAGCCTTGCCTTAAACGAGGCCATTGAGCGGATCAGCGACTCTCATCGACGTTTGGCGGCCATGATGCGCTCAACTGCGCCCAGTGCTCCCCACCGCCTGGAGCGCGATGGACTGATGAATGCGATTCACACGATGATTGAGCATGATTTTCAACAAGCGTTTGACGAGGTAATCTGGTCTGTCTCTGAAGATACCATTCATCAGATTGATGAAGTTGTCCCCCCTGCACTTGCTGAACTCACATTTGCAGCCGTACAGGAGGCTCTACGCAATGCCGCTCGCCACGCGCGCGGCAGTGATGTCCACCGCCACTTGCGCCTCACCCTTAAAGCATCCCTCAATCCTCATTTAGAAGTAATTGTAGCAGATGATGGTGTTGGTATCATGTCGGCGAGTAGTTCAACCACCGGGACTGGCGGTGGTCTCTTAACCCATAGCGCGTTGCTTGCGGTAGCCGGAGGGAGCTTGACCGTCAAAAGCATTCCCGGCGAAGGTGTCAGCGTGCGCATCCTCCTACCCGCCGAGGCACTGCGTTAGTCACTTTCATGAGTCAACCACTGCTTTTTTCCATGTCTCTATCGCCTTTCTCTTGGATTGGCATAGGACTATAATGAAATGAGATGGTTACATACATAAGCAAGGATGAAATAAAAAAGATACTGTACTTACTTTTCGCAAATACAGCGTCATTGACTACAGTAGCTATTAGCAAGGAGGTTCTGACATGATTTTAATTACAGGCGCAACTGGCTATATCGGTAGCGAGTTGGTAAAACGTTTGGTAGAGCAAGGTATACGTCCACGCTGTCTTGTGCGCGATATTCAGAAAGCGAAAAGTATTCTACCGGCGAACAACGTTGAACTGGTACAAGGCGATACAACTCAACCAGCAACACTTACAGCAGCCGTTCAAGATATTGAGACCATCATCCATGCCGCATTTGTTACCGCGGATCGCAAAGCACCATCGGAAAACTTTTACGAGGCAACCAATGTAGGAGGCACAAAAAGCCTTATTCTCGCCGCACAAAAAGCGGGTGTACAACGCATCATCGAAATTAGTGGTTTGGGCACAAAACCCGACAAGCCCGGTTCATATATGCAGGGACGCTACCTCGCAGAGAAAATGCTCGTTGATAGTGGCTTAAACTGGACCATTATTCGCCCCTCGGTGCTTTTCGGCAAAAACGCGCCCTTCATCAAGGGACTGAGCGATCTCATTCGTACCGCACCAGTTGTCCCACTGATCGGTGGTGGCAAAACAATGTTCCAGCCCATTCACGTTGATGATGTCGTGACGGTAATTATCAAGACCTTAGAAGACCCACAGCGCACCAATGGTCACATCTACACGATTGGCGGTCCTGAATATTACTCATTTTCGCAAGTCTTTGATGTGCTTCTACATGCCATGCATACTAACCGCCCAAAGGTCTATGCCCCCACACCACTCGTCGGCATTGGCGCAGCATTGATGGAGGCGATTCTGCCAAAACCACCGTTGACAAAAGCAGCGATGACGCTCTTCTCCTTCGATAATACAACTGATCTGCACAGCGTCGAGCGCGATTTTGGCTTTACCCCCATCTCTTTCGCAACCTATATGGGTGAGCACGGCGTTTGACCTCCGCATTAAATGCGCAAATACTTGCAGGGCGTGTTATTATTTCACGCCCTGTTTTATACTGCATAGGTTCCTGGTTGCTTTTCTCTCCGCTATGAGATACACTTTCTGTGGACAATGCGCACCAAGATCACTGCATGGGTGCTAGATGTGAGGACTTGGCGCGTCTACTGTTACCACCCAGTTCGTGGACCCGTGCAAACGATGAGACATGTCTTTTCTATGAGGTACGCATTTTAGACAACCTCTTGTTATTTCGTAGCATTGGAGATGCTTTCCATGACCCAAACTGTTGATAAGAACGCAGAATATTCTGCGGTTGGCACATCCACACGCCGTTTAGACTCCGCAGATAAACTGACAGGACGCGCAAAATTTGCGGGCGACATCGCTATCCCTGGCCTCTTACACGCACGCCTTGTACTCAGTCCTTACGGACATGCTCGCATTGTCAGTATTGATACAACGGCGGCGTTACAGACTCCTGGCGTTGTCGCAGTCCTCACGGGCGAAACGCTCAAGATGGCACACGCGGGCGGTCCATCGCGCAGTCAATCGCCACTGGCACTCAAGGAAGTTTATTGGTATGGACACCCGGTTGCAGTCGTTGTTGCTGAGAGTGAGGCAGCAGCCGAAGATGGCGTCAATGCTGTTGACGTAGAATATGAACCACTCCCCGTCGTAGTAGACCCGATTGCAGCAATGCAGCCCACATCGCCACTCGCACGTATGCGCAGCGAGAACGAGGTATCGGAGATTGCGGGAGGTGACGCACATGCCAGCGTCTCAACTGGCGAGGCCGTTGAGGAGGAAAAAGAAGAACTTTCACAGAACGTCAGCGACAAGGTTCATATGAAAGTCGGCGATGTCGAGGCCGGGTTCCGCGAGGCAGAAGTCGTCGTTGAGCGCACCTATCAGACGCGCCCCGTGCATCAATCTTACCTGGAGCCACAGGCGATCACCGTCCATCCAAGCCCTACAGGACATCGCATGACCGTTTGGCCCAGCACACAAGCCATGTTCGGCGTGCGCTCCAGCATTGCCGATGCACTAGAGCTTTCAGAACGCCAGATCACAGTTGAGTCAGTGCCGATAGGTGGCGCATTTGGCGGTAAATTTGGCCTGATTGAGCCACTAGCCGCCGCTGTTGCCTATGCAGTGCGTCGTCCAGTGCGTCTGATGTATACGCGCGAGGAGGATTTGCTTGCGGGAAACCCGGCACCGCAAACAGTCATGACGCTCAAATTGGGAGCCAAACGCGATGGCACGCTCGTCGCACTTCAGGCAAAGGCTATTTTCGACGCGGGTGCTTACCCCGGCGCAAGTGCTGGCCTTGGTGGCTATATCCTCTCCAGCACCTATCGCTGCCCCAATATTGACATTCGCGGCTATGAAGTGTTGACCAACAAAGTCAGCACCGGAGCATATCGCGCTCCAAATGCACCACAAGCAACATTCGTGCTTGAGTCGCTGACGCATGAACTATGCGAGGCTCTGGGTATGGACCCAATTGAGTTCCGCAAGAAGAACGCGCTCCGCGAGGGTGACCCGACGATGGACAGACAGCGTCCACAATGGCCGCGCCTTGGTCTGGTCGAATGCCTTGAGGCCTTAGAGCAGCATCCGATCTGGCTCAATCGCGCAACTGATAAGACGCCGCCAGCAGGGCTGGAAAACTGGAAAATTGGCTATGGTATCGCCGTTGGTGGCTGGCCCGGTGGTACAGAACCCGCTGCCGCCGCCTGCCGTCTAGAAAAAGATGGCACGGTTACTGTTGTTATCGGTACAGTAGACCTGACTGGTTCAGACACCACGATGGCCTTGATCGCGGCCGAAGGGCTGGGTATCACGCCCAAAGCGGTCAACGTTGCACACGATAGCACAGACACGATGCCCTATAGCGGTGGCACTGGTGGCAGCAAAACGGTCTATTCAATGGGACCCGCCGTTCTAGCCGCCGCTCGTGATGCCCGTAACCAGATACTCTCAATCGCGAGTGATATGCTGGAGGCTTCGCCAGAGGACCTGGAGATCGAGGATGGCAAAGTCGTCGTCAAGGGTGTGCCAGGGAAGAGCGTTGAACTGAAAAGAGTCGCAGCCGCTTCGATGCGTTTCGCGGGCAAGTACGAACCAGTCTACGGTCGTGGACGTGCCGCAGTTAGCTCAAACTCACCCATGTATGCCGCGCATCTGGCAAAAGTCGCCGTTGACCCTGAAACGGGTGAAGTGCGTGTACTGGACTATGTCGCCGCTCAAGATGTGGGTTTTGCCATCAATCCTGAAGAGGTCGCGGGCCAGATTTACGGTGGCGTAACACAAGGACTCGGCTGGGCACTCTTCGAGGGCTTCGAGTACGACGAAAACGGTCAGCTCTTGACGCCAACGCTGATGGACTATGCCTTGCCACTGAGCAAGGACGTGCCCAACATCACGACGTTGCTGGTCAAAATTCCCTCGCCATTTGGACCATTTGGGGCAAAGGGCGTGGGCGAACCTCCAGTCGTGCCCGTTGGGGCCGCTGTTGCCAATGCTGTCTATGACGCAGTGGGCGCGCGTGTCCCACAATTGCCGATTACCAGCGAACGTCTTTATACCGCCTTGCACGAGAAAAAATAACGCGCAAGCCGTAAGCACGAGACAAGACCCATAAAACACGGATGGTGAGCAGAACTCTCTACTCACCATCCGTGTTTTTCATAACACGAGCAAAGCCACATCTTTTGTGATATACTAAAGGTATCCTTCTTGTGTACCACTCCGTGTAATGCAACGTATGTAATGCTGTCCCTCGTAGAAATGTAGCTGTTATGAGGAGGCAAAGAAAATTTATGGCATTCAATAATTCATCTGACATGAAAACGGCCCCATCTGCACAAGATGAGATGAGACAAACCTTCGCATCCTTCAATGATGTACCATCTATTGGCACAACCTCTCCGCAACTTTTAGCTCGTGACGCGGCTGAAGGCAAGCGTGGAGCGGCCTGGCGTCTCATGCTCTGGATTCTCCAGGATGACCCACGCGCAATGACAGCAGTGGCGATGACAGACGATGATCGATTCATTGACCATCTCCTCGAATTTATCGCCAATGGCACGTGGAGCGGGAAACCTTTTGTCACGCCCCAACCCTTGCGTACTGCCTATGCGCGAACTCGTCTGCGCACGCTATTCTTGCCTGACTCCGGCATAAACACGACACGCGCCGAACGTGTCCTGCTGCACGAGGTAACTAACCAGCAGGGTACGATACGTGCCGAGGCCATGCATCTGCTCGGCTTGATGAAAAGTCATCGGGCTGTCCCAGCCTTGATCAGTGCGTTGCGCGATCCTCTGCCAAACGTACATTTGCAAGCTGCAAAAGCACTCGGACGCATTGGCGACCCGACCGCAGTTAGCGCACTCCTTAATGCACTGCCCCATGCCGACGAACAGATGGGTAGCCAGATCAGTAATGCGCTGGCACAGATAGGCAAAGAGGCAGTGCCAGTCCTCATAGAACGTTATAAGAATAGTACAGCGTGGGTGCGCTGGCATTGTATTCGCGCCTTAGGAGAAATTTGTGATAGCCGCACCTTGCCAGTCCTCGTAGAAGCATTGCGCGATCCCGACCATGCTGTCGCGTGGATGGGAGCCAAAGAAGTACGCCACTTTGGCAAGGATAGCCTGCGACCAATGCTGCATCTGCTGATGACAGCAGAAACATCACCCTGGTTGATAGAAACAACAACGTATGTGCTGCGCGATCTGGAGCATCGTGATAGTCAGTTGATGCCATACCTGAAACCACTCGTGCAGCAAATGCATGAACCGGCAGCACGCACGATCACACCGCTGGCCGCACAGAAAACCCTTGCGCACCTGGAACAAGCCGGCATCATCTAACAAAGGTTTTCTTTCCCATTGCGGTTGTCGTGCAAACGTGAAAGTAGCCTTGCATCATACGAGGATAGATGCAAGGCTACTCTCACCTGCAAACATGCCTGTTATTTTAGTTAGCAGGACTCCGACCAGGTAATTGGTCAGAAAACGGTCTTGCTGGATCAGGCGATTCATTTCAGCGGTACTTTGTCCATCAAAAGCATATGTACTCTCTGGTTGGGTAGATTGTGACATAGGCAATTTTCACTCTTTCGTGAGAAACTATTCAAAAAGAATGCATCCATACACCTGATACAGCAGATCCCTCTATTAATGGCATTTGGTAAATAATTCATAAATTGCGTAGGGGAGTGATGATCGTGGTGAAAAATTGAATCCGCATACGGTATATGATGCGTAGGGGCGTGATTGATCACGCCCTCGTCCCTTATCACACGGCTCCCCAAGCCGATCGATGTGCGAGCAGGGCGTGATCAATCACGCCCCTACGCCAATGTCCACATGAATTTTTTCAAACACGATCATCACGTCCCTAGCCTAGGACGCCAGAGTTGTAACGCGGACGTATCTCCTGTCCACGCTCAAAACGCTCATAGGCAAAATGCTGCATATCATCAGGTAGCTGGTCACTGGTCATATACTGGGCCATCCACTGTCCGACAACAGGCGAGAGCTTAAAACCATGCCCGCTGAAGCCCGCAGCACAATAAAGCCCCTCGTACTGCGGAAGTCGTCCGAGAATGGGATGATAATCGGGCGTATCATCATAGATACCAGCCCAGTTGCCACGTGGCACAGCACGAGCAAGCGGGGTGAGTGCGCCTTTGCCCATGGTCGCGAAATAGCGAATCTCTTCCTCAGTCAGTCCCTGCGCGTAGTTATCAGGGTCACTTTCCGTCAGCACATTTTCTGAGGAACCGATAAGCGTCACACCCCCAATATCGGGCCGCAGGTAAATCGAGCGTGTCAGGTCGAGACAGACAGCGTGCAACCCAAAGCGTCCACCAAAATCATCGGGTCGCCGCAGTACAAGCATTGGATGACGGGTCGCAATGATCGGCAGGTCAATCCCTATTGTGCGCGCTAAGGCAGGACTCCAGGCATTAGCAGCCAATACCACCTTTTGCGCTGTAAATGTGCCCTGCACAGTCTCTACGCCTGTTACACGTCCATGATCGGTAAGGATACGGGAAACATGCACGCCTTCATAAATCTGCACGCCCAGGTCACGCGCACGCTGCGCGAAACAACTGGTTGTCGCCATCGGGTCGGCTACACCCGCATCCTCTTCATAACAAGCCAATGCTACACCTTTGCCGCTATAGCCTGGAGCTACGTCTTTCACCTCTTCTCCACTGATGAGACGTGTGGGCACACCCTGCTCTTGCTGTAGCTGCACATTTGCTCTTAACGCCTCTACACCCTGTTCCGCACTAAACACCAGCATTCCTGTGGTGGTAAAACCACATTCGCCACCCACAAGATCGGCAAAGTGCTGAAAGACGTGCAGGCTCTCTTTCGCCATTCGCACCGTAAAATCGTTGGAGTAATGCTGGCGCACAATCGCCCCTGAACGGCCCGTTGTCCCTGTACAAATCGCTTGCCGTTCCAATAGAATGACACGCCCGGCACCCAGACGCGCAAGGTGATAGGCAATACTACACCCCATCACACCACCACCAACGATCAGAATGTCGGCTATCTCACTCATTATAATGCTCCCTATATCTTTTGAGATGGTCGCTTCGCATGATATTTTAGAGTATCAGCCGGACCGTAAAATTGCAAGGAAAGAAGACCCTGCCACATAGCACCAATATGCCATTCTCATCGCGTTCTCATCATAGCTGGTGTATGATGCGGAACAGCCACTATTCTTAATACGTATGAGGAGGAAGTAAGAATGTCCACATTACTACATCTCAACTATCTCGTGTTTCAAAAAATTAATTCCGAAGCGGGAAGCTACACTATCGTCGATAATCTGATGATTTTCTGCGCCAATATGCTGATCTTCTTCTGGCCGCTACTACTGCTCGCGCTATGGGGCAGGCCGCTAAGCTGGCGCAAGCGTTCATTGCGTCCAGGTGAGGCTGAGATTGTGCAAGAGAGCCGCGCCGTTGTGCTCTGGGTCGGTTTCGCTTGTATACTTGCCTATGGCATCAACCTGCTGATCGAACACTTTGTCTTTGAGCCTCGCCCGTTTGTCTCGCATGTTGTGCATCTTTTAGTCACCCATCCCGCTGATGACTCGTTTCCCAGCGATCACGCAGCGTGGTCGTTCGCTGTTCTGGGCATGATTATCTTTGCCCTATTGCCACTCATTCGCAATGCATGGCACAGACGATCTTTGGCTATAGGAAGTAGTTATGTTGTCGCGCTTTTGACACCCTTGCTGTTCATGCTGGTCGCCCTCGCTATCGCCTGCGCAATCGGCATTGCGCGCGTCTTCGTCGGCGTTCACTACCCTGGCGATATTATCGGCGGCGCGCTGGATGGTCTCCTTGCCGCACTCATCGTCACGCTATTACGCCGCTGGTTGCAACGCCCCACGGCTACCGTGCTACACTTCGCGCAGAAAATCCATCTGGCCTGATATCTGCCACAACCGATGTGATAGCATAGAGAAGTGAGAACCATCTTACTCCTCTATGCTATCTCAGACCAGGAAGGATACATACTAATGCAATCGCGTGAAGATATATCTATTTCTCCCGTGCGTTGGGGCATCATCAGTGCCGCCAACATTGGCGTGAAGGCTGTTGCCCCCGCTATTCGCGCATCATCGAACGGCAAGCTCGTTGCGGTAGCCAGTCGTGACGCCCAGCGCGCCGCCTCACTCTACTCATTCGCACCGGAAGTACGCTTCTACACGGATTATGAGCAGATCATTCAAGACCCTGAGATTGAGGCCATCTACAATCCATTGCCCAACAGTCTCCATGCCGAATGGACGATTAAGGCTTTAGAGGCGGGCAAGCATGTTTTGTGCGAGAAACCACTGGCGGTAACGGAGCAGGAAGCACGCAAGATCGTTGACGCCGCACGGGCCAGTGATCGCCTCTTGATGGAAGCTTTTATGTATCGCTTCCATCCACAAACGCGCTGGGTACTGGCCCAGATCAAGATGGGTTTGATTGGTCCCGTGCGTCAGGTGCGCGCCTCGTTCGCCTTCGATATTCGTGCTCACCCGGAAAATATTCGCCTCAACGCGGAACTGGCAGGCGGCTCGCTAATGGATGTCGGTTGCTATCCCGTCAATCTCTGTCGCGCAGTCTTTGGCGAAGCACCCAAATCAGTTGCTGCCCGTGTGTATCGGCACAGTGCGCTCAGCGTCGAGGTGGCGACCAATGCCGTGCTCGATTTTGGCGAGGGGCGTTTCGGCCTGATCGACGCGTCGTTTGAAACCCCTGCGCGTCAGGGGGCCGAGATTATTGGTGAGCAGGGCATTATTACGATGCCCGTACCTTTCACACCCGGCATTCGCGAAACGACGGTCTTTATCTTGAAAAACGGACAGATGAGCGAGCAAAACTTTGAGCGCACCGATCAGTATCAGCACGAGGTTGAACATTTCGCCAGGTGTATTCGTTCCGGGCAAGAGCCATCCTTCCGTCTAAGCGAGACGCTGGAGAACATGGCGACCATCGAGGCCATCTACGCCTCGGCTGGCCTGGATTGGCCCATTTTATAACCGTTTAACGTGCGTGGAGAATGCGGCCAGAAAGCCAGAAATCTCCATGCACGATACCGCCCACGACAATTGGCCCCTGTACCACTTGCGGATCAGCCACGACATCGACCTCGCCAATCAGCGTCTGGACACGCGCACCATAAAATTTCTGCCACGTGACGGGGTTAACAATCATCTTCACAGCAAGTACACGCCCGCTAAATGTCACCTGGGCCTGAGCGGGCCGTCGCGTTCTACCATCCGGCGTAAATAAGCCGTTTGGCTGAAACGCAATGGCTGAACGTTTGCTGCCTTTGCCGCGCGCTGCTCTATAGTAATCCTCAGTCGCGAAGCCCTGAAGCACATTAGCGAAGGCGGCAAGCTGTACTGTCACGACATCGGGAATAGGCAGATCGTGGTAGGTATCGTAATCTGGCACATCAAAGACATAGGGGAAGAGGCCGCCATCCGCGACAGGTGTGTCGGGACAGGCCCAGGCGTAAAATGCGCCGTCCAGAATACTGCACTCGTAGCGCGGGATGCGCCCCGTAATGCGTACACGTGCGCGGGCGTTGCCATGAAAATGGGGGTTCATACCAAGTAGCCTGCGGTGGCGATTGGTTTGCGCCCATAGCTCTATGCCGTTGCCAGGCATCCAGCAGGTATAGGAGCCATTAGGCGTCTCTATCTTCTCTCCAAATTCCGTGCTTTCGTACACATAGTGGCGAAAATCTTGCTCGGTTGTAACCGGGAAGCCAAGCGTTGAGACATGTCTGGGCATATGTGCATTCCTTGACACACCGCTAACTCTTCCATTGAGCTTAACGGGCAATAACCCTGCTATGAGCATAACGCACATGTTCCAGTACGTCAAGGGCAAATTTTGCCCTCTATCCCATATCTTATGGATGGTATAATTTGGGAAAATCGTATATAGGATGAAGGATAATGATCATGGCTACTGTCGATTTTGGCCTGATGCTCAGGCCCAGTGATGCGCGTTTTACCTTTGATGAGCTTATCACCTTCAATCAGATGTGTATTCAGGCCCTCTCGGCGGGTTTTAGCACGCTGTGGATGGAGGACCATCTGCAATGGGGCGCGACGGAGAGCCTGGAATGCCTGAGCACGCTCGCCTATCTCGCGGGTATGTATCCACGCTTCACAATCGGCACACTGGTCCTCGCGCAGTCGTATCGCAATCCCGCCCTGGTCGCGAAGATGGCCGCAAACCTGCACGCGCTGACGGGCGGACGCATCATTCTCGGCCTGGGCGCGGGCTGGAAAGAGGACGAATATCGCGCTTATGGCTATCCGTTTCCCTCTGTGAAGACGCGCATGGAGCAGCTTGAAGAGGCCGCGCAGATCATGAAAAGCATGTGGCAGACGCAACCCGCGACCCTGCATGGTCAGCACTACCATATACAGGATGCCTATTGCTCACCACAGCCCACGCCACATATTCCGCTCCTGATTGGCGGCGGCGGCGAGCAGCGCACACTCGCCATCGTGGCACGCTATGCCGACTGGTGGAACTTCAACTCCTGTCCACCAGAGGAGTATGCGCGCAAAGCGACGATACTGAAACAGCACTGCGAACGCATCGGGCGCGACTTCTCAGAGATCACGCTCAGCTATCTCGGTACGGCCAGCGTCGCAGCAGACCCCACTCAGGTTGCGCGCAACCCGCAGAAGCATTTTGTCGCAGGCACAGCAGACGAGGTGATCCGCGAGATCGAACAATTCCATGCCATCGGCGTGACGCATTTCATGTTCCGCTTTCTGGACATTCCCACGCTGGAATACTTCGTTTCACACGTTGTTCCACATTTCCAGTAAGCGTGCCGCACGCGGGCAAGGAGGTAAGCACTATGCTACACGTGTCTGACTCAGCAAGTCCATCTCTTGCACCCTATCGCGCTGACTTCTTGCCTGATGCCGCCTGGACCGCGCGCGAATTGACACGTCTGGAACAGTTTGTGCCAGAGCTTGCCAACACAACTCGACACGATGTGCTGAGCTACGCGCTAGCCTACGTGGAGCGTTACGAGGGGAATGTGCTGCAATTAGAGCAGGAGTGGGAGTTTCTCTCCGTCGCCCTGATGGATGCGTGGCGGCGTTCCAACTATCCGAGTGTCATCCGTCTGGTCACTGCCCTTGCCCTGCCCGTCAGTCGCCTGCACGATTACGCTACCGTCACGCATGTCCTGCGCCTGGGCATTGCTGCTTGCCATTATACCCTGGATATTCGCAGCCTCACGCGCTTTATCAATCGGCTGGCGGGTCTGCTCTTCGCGCATGGCAAGTATCGCCCCGCCCATCGTCTCTGGCACACCAGCCTGGAACTGGCCGAGCGCGCCAGTTCAGCGTGGGGTCTCTGGCAACCCTTCGCCAGCTTCGCCTATACCGCTGATCTGCTCTGGGACTATCCATCCGCGCGCCAGTTTGCCGAGACCATGTTGCGCACCTGTCCCCCCGACGCTCATGAAAATCTCGCGGTCGCGCTCTTCATTCGCGGTTTTCGCGCACGCCACGCGGGTGATGTTGAGATTGCTTGTCAGGATTTTTGCCACTGTCTGCAACTCGCTATGTTATCATCCACACAGCCAACACCCTATCAGCAGCTCTTCATGCTGGCAGTGCAGGCCGAACTAGCCCGTGTGCAAGAGGACTATGGGCGGGCGCAGATGTACACGCACAACGCGCTGGCTCTGGCCCAGGTCTTTAGCGACTGCTATACCATCTCCGACCTGCTGGCTGACCAACTCTTCTTCACCTATCAGCATGGACAGTTTGCCGATACACGGGCCACGCTAACGCGCCTGTACGATGTCATCTATCAGCAGAAGGCGAGCTATCTCTATCAACGCTATCACATGCTCGAACACAGTATGGCGCGCCGTTTGCCCACAGAGATCCCACCCCCCACACAACAGCCTGTAGAGCTACAGGAGCCGTTGAGCGAGCGCGAATATGCCGTGCTACGCCTCGTGGCTGAGGGACACGCCAATCAAGAAATTGCGCGCCGTCTGGTGATCGCTCCCGCGACAGTCAAGAAGCACCTGGAACACATCTATGGCAAGCTCGATGCTCATAGCCGCACCTCTGCCCTTGCCAAAGCCAGAACGCTTGGCCTGCTGACCTTATAAATACGTCTTTTGGCGCATGACGAATGCTCTTGTGTATGGTACGCTCGCTATGTCGAGGTGGTTGTGCCTTTCACAATACATAAAAGGGGGGTTCTAATGCGCAAGAAGGCAATCTCGCTGTTGTGCGCCTGTCTGCTCTTGCTAATGGGCGCGTGTACATCTACAGGAGGCTCACAAGTGAATAATTCATCCAGTCCCACACCCACGCATGTGCCAACACCCACTGCCACGCCTACAGAGTCCGTGCCAACTCTGACGAGCGCGCTTGTCATTTATAAGGGTCACACGGGACCAGTAATTGGCGTGGTCTGGTCGCCCGATGGCAAGCTGCTAGCCTCGTGCGGCAACGATGGCACAGTGCAGGTCTGGGATGCCAAAAGTGGCACAGCACGCTGGAACGTTACGACCGACCACTATACATTCGCTATCGCGTGGTCGCCCGATGGCAAGCAGATCGCGGCAGGTGGCATCAGCGGCTCAGTTGTGCTACTCGATGCGGCGACGGGCCATACGCTCGCCAAATATCAAGATCAGAGCGATGCAATCGAGGGAGTGGCATGGTCGCCCGATGGCGCATATCTGGCGTCGGGCAGCCAGGATAACACCGTCGATGTCTGGGATGTCCACAGCGGCAAGAAACTCCTGACCTACAAGGGACATAGCGCGGCGGTCGCGCATGTCGCGTGGTCGCCCGATGGCAAAGAGATCGCCTCCGCCAGTTATGACCAGACGGTGCAGGTCTGGAACGCCAAAAGCGGACAGACTATCTCAACCTACAAGGGTCTGATGGCTCCGGTCTGGTCGGTAGCATGGTCGCCTGACGGCAAAGAAATCGCGGCGGGAACAGGCGCGGCGGGCGCGAACGGA
>DAIDJF010000096.1 GCA_027451525.1 Ktedonobacterales bacterium | reverse complement strand
CTACTATAACTTACAGGTTGTTATCCCACAGCCTGTCTATAACGAGGCCATGCAGAAATATATCCAACCGATCTTCGACTCGCTCAAATTCACCGCATAGCCACCACTGACACAGCGTCAAAAAAAGAGCATATCATCAATTATAGGTAAAGCCCATCAGGCAAATGATGATATGCTCTTTACAAAATCCATACCTTCGCGTTACTGAAGGCAATGCTGGTATTGTTGCCCTGACTATCATCTGCGAAAACGCCGACTAGCCCAGAAGTTAACGTGCTATCACTGGTACTACCAACATATTGCCCATTAATATAAAAATAGAAATCGCTAGCACGCGCAACGACAGTCAACGTATTCATTTGTCCGCTTCCCGTCTTAATTGCAGAGCTAGTGTCATAGACGAGTGTATGGCCGTGAGTGCTACTTTGTGTAACATAGGCACTAAAGGAACCATTGCTACCGATTGAAAACATATAATATTGCGAGTTTGTATCGTTGGCTCGGAATATCAGGCCACCGTCATCACCTTTAAGAAGCACCATCTGCACCTGGAAGGCAAAACTTGTATAGTTACTAGCATGCTCCATGCACGGCACATAGTACCCTTTCGTCAAGACACTAGCAGTCAAAGTCCCATTGCTAAAGGCACACCCGCCACCATCTACCGTGGCATAGACATCCCAGTTATTACCATCCTGATACGCCAACGATGAAAGCAGTGCAGGAGAGCCGTTGGTGGCTTGTGTGTAAATATTCTGCAAGGCCGTCGTGGTCGCACGCGCCTGCGCCTGGGCTGTTGCGGTCGCGTAGGTAATTGCCTGGGCTGTCGCTGTCACCTGGGCCACAGCAGTCGCCGTCGCACGCGCCTCCCTCGTCTGTATGACCTGGGCTGTTGCGGTCGCTTGGGCGCGTAATTGTGCTGGGTGTGCAACTTCCGTATAATAGATCAAGCTAGAACCACTCACGATCAACAGAACTGCAACCACCGTTAGCAGCATGAGCATTGGACGCGAGAGGCGCAGAGGTGCGCGCATCTTGGCTGGGGGCACGGGTTTCAGTGCGGGTGAAGGGATGCGAGCAGTCACAGATGCCTGTTGAGACGACAACGGCATAGGGTGGGGAACAACGATCATTGGCGGCGGTACCGATGACTCGGTCACAACAATATCATGTACAAACTGCTCGTCAGAGACGGCCGTTCGTGCTGTAAGAGTTGTAGAGGCGAACTGTTCCGCCTGCGCTTCCACTGGTACCATCACAGGCACAAACACTTCCGCCTGCTCAGGGGGTTGAGCAGGCGATGCAAGCGCGGACAAACCATAGCTGGTATCAATGAAAGCTTGCCGCTCATCGCTGCTGTCGACATCTTCACCAAATAGTGGGTACTGTTCAGCATGGGCGGCTTGTTGTAATAACGGCTGCTCACCCTTATCCCGCGCAAAGTCCGTTACCACCAGCGTAGCATCTTCCGAGGTGCGCCCACTTATAGGGTGCACCTCTTGCTCATTTTCGGGTTCAAAAACATTATATGGAAGCGACATTCCACATTTCGGGCAGATCATCATACCCCGTGGCAAATGATGCCCACATGAAGGACATTGCATAGCCTATTCTGCTCTTTCCTCGTGAGCTACATCGGTATAACACAACTACAATTGCCAGACCTGGAGATCGGTGAAGGAAACATCCGAATTGCTATCGGATTGTGTTCCCCCAAATACACCCAACATCCCTGTCGTTAACGCAGCATCCGTTACCTGGGCCACATAATGCTTATTAATAAACAGGTAGATTGTGCTGCCACGCGCGACTACCCCTAATTCATTGACCGCAGCACTTGCCGTATTGATGGTACTGCTTTGATTGCTGCCCAAATCTTTCGTCGCGGTCGAGCCAGATGCCGTGCCTTGAATCAGACCGAGAATATATTTCCCACCTGTCGTAATGGAGAAGAGATAAACGCCCACATTTGTGCTAGAAGTCACATTCGCACGAAACACTACGCCACCAACGGAACCGGAATTGATAACCATTTTGACTGTGTAGGCGAAATTGTTAAAGCTCGTATTTTGGGCAAAGCAGACAGTCCCCGTGTTTTGTGAAAGCGCATGCAACGCTCCGCCCTTAAAGGCGCAGGACTGCTGGGCAGTTGAATACTCGGTCCAATTATTGGCTCCATTCGCATTCAATGGATCATCAAGCGTGGGCGTACCAGCGGTCGCCTGTGTGTAAATCGCATCAAGAGCGGTAGCCGTCGCTTGTACTTGAGCATCAACTGTCGCGGTTGCATTCGCGTAAGCAACGGCTGTACTTGTCGCTTGTGCGTTCGCACGCGCGGTCCCTTGCGCCTGGACGACAGCAGTTGCCGTCGCTTGTGCGTGAAGTTGATTGGGACGAAACACAGCACTGTAATAGATTACGCCACTGCCACTCAATAACAGCAGCACGGCAACAACCACAAGAGCGGCTAACACACCTTTTGACATTCCTTGCGGACGCGGTGGCACTTGTGGAGCCTGTGGAGGCATATATGGCTGATAAGGTTGGTATGCAGGTGGCACTTGCTGTGGCACTTGCTGACCGAACGTTCCAAATTCCATCTGCGGCATCCCTCCCATGGGAGGGGACGATTGCACGGGCGCGTTATACATATTCATTGCTGGATCAGCAAGAGTGGGAGCAGATGGCGAGAAGCCTTGAGATGCAGTCTCCAAATACTGTGGCGGGAACGACGTGGCTCCTGTTGGCGGTACATTTGCCACATTATACGGTGTAGGATTTTGACATACGGGACACACCGCAACGCCCTGCATGAGTGCGGCCCCGCAATTCATACAATGTTTCATCTGGCACCATTTTTCTACTAGTACAAACATACATACATAACATAAAAACTATTATAGCTCTGCTACTGTAACATTCTTTTTTCTCCCTGCCAAGCTAGCTAGGAGAAAAGTTCTACTATCTTCACTTTTTGCGTTAAAAATCGAACAAACGCCTTCTCTCTCCCTATTCTCCTCAAATAGCTCTGTTTTCCCCATCTTTTCATCGCTATCCCTTGACAGAAACCGGTTTCTGGTCTATACTCTTCACAACGAAGTCGGTGCCATCTCTGTCCAGCCTTGCAAACGTTATGCAGCAATACGTTCATACGTGTATTGTAAAAAAGCGAGAAATACCGGCATGCAGAAAAAGCTGACCATTCAAGACATCGCGCGTCTGGCAGGCGTTTCAAAAGCGACGGTCTCACGTGTACTAAACGGCAATCCCTCCGTCGATGGAGAATTGCAGGCACGGGTGATGCGTATAGTGCAGGAACATGGTTTTGTTCCTAACATTACAGCTATCAGCCTGGCAGGCGGACAAACACATCTCATCGGTGTGCTTGCGCCTCCACTTGTCTGGCCTGCACTGCCTGAAATCATTCGCGGCGTCGCCGAGTATATCGAAAATACCACGTATGAAATTGTACTCTACAGTATTAACTTTGCCAATGTCGAACTGAACCACTCTGATGTCCTCAATCGCGTTCTCACGTTACGGCTGGTTTCCGGTCTGCTGGCAATCTTCCCAGGAGAGGTAACAGCACACCTGACCAAACATTATCAGCATGGATTACCCCTGGTATTGATTAACGATCAGGAAGAACCTGGACACATCCCCTGGGTCGGCATTGATAACAGAGCCAGTGCCAATGCGGCTACGCGCTACCTGTTAGAACAGGGACACCAGCGCATCGCACATATTAGAGGCCCCCAACAATTTTATTGGGCCAACGAACGCTTTGCGGGCTACCAACAGGCAATGCAAGAGGCTGGCATTACCCCTGAACCCGAACTACTGATACAAGGAGGTTTTGAGCCATTACATGGCCGCCAGTGTGCCGAGCACATCTTTTCACGCGAACGCGCAGACTGGCCCAGTGCTATTTTTGCCGCCAATGACCAGATGGCCTATGGCATTCTGGAATACGCAGAACAACAAGGCATCCGCATTCCAGAAGACATCACCGTGATTGGCTTTGATGATAATATTCTCTCTGCTCATATGCGCCCCCCGCTGACTACGGTACGCCAACCATTTTACGAAATGGGTCACAAGGCGACCGAACTCCTTCTAAACATGATCGACCCAGATCACCATATGGGAGAAAAAGGAACTGTAAAAGGTCCCACACGTCCGCGTTCAGAGCAGACACCGCTTGCCAGCCAGGAGGCACCTGTTCACTTACAACTGCCGACCAGTTTAGTGATACGGGCATCTAGTGATAAGGCAGCGATCTCACTCAATACATAAAAACGCTCAGTATAACACTCGAACATGAATAAGTCGCTGGCATCGTCACTGATAGTCATTAAATACTGTCAGCGCGTCATCCTGTTGTCATTTTTAGCCGTCAGCATCCGCTGTATCAATAGAGCTATGAAAGTCTGGTCTCATGCATACACGGCGAAGAAGGGAGGTGCAGCACATCTTGAGCTTTTTTTTCAGTTTCCATTACTACCTTGCTCAATGTGGGGCAAAGTTAAAAGCACAAACGTTGTGCCTGTTGTCCGGTTACACCGATGTTTCTATCTCATAGGTGATAATCCTTATCAAAGAAGGAGCGATCAATGCAACAAGATGTATCTCACGATCCGGGGCGTGTAACGCGCCCTCCACGTCAGCGGTTCGCATTCCAATGTGCCGCACTGCTGCTCATTGGCTCTCTCGTGCTTGCCGCTGTGATCTTCTCACCTCTCAGCAAGACCCCTGTAGCGCATGCCGCTTCCTGGAACCTCTTGTTTGATGATGAATTTAATGGGGCGGCAGGTTCTGGTGTCAACACCAGTAACTGGCTCTACGACACGGGTCAAGGTGTCTGGGGAACGGGCGAGATCGAGAACATGACCAATAGTACCGCGAACGTTTCACAAGATGGCAATGGGCATCTTGCCATCACGCCATTACGCGATGCAAACGGGAACTGGACCTCTGGGCGTATTGAGTCGGTGCAGGATAATTTCGCGGCTCCCGTGGGAGGGCAATTAGAAATCACCGCTTCTATTCAACAGCCGAACGTCTCTGGTGCGGCCGCGCTTGGCTACTGGCCCGCATTCTGGACACTTGGGACACCTTATCGCACAGATCATAGTTGGCCTAAAGATGGAGAGGTTGATATCTTAGAGGATGTCAACGGGCAAAGTGTCGTCTATGGGACATTACACTGCGGCGTCGATCCCGGCGGCCCTTGTAACGAGACGAACGGCATCGGTAGCGGTCCGCACGCGTGCGCTGGCTGTCAGACAGGCTTCCATACCTATACAGAGATTATTGATCGCAGCGTCTCGCCCGAACAGATTCGCTGGTATCTGGATGGCGTCAATTACTTTACAGTCAGTGCCAATCAGGTCGATCCTACAACCTGGGCAAACGCGGTAGATCATGCCTTCTATATCATCTTTGATGTCGCGATAGGCGGCGGTTTCCCTAACGGCGTCGCTGGTACATCTACCCCAACATCAGCCACGCAACCGGGCGCACCAATGCTTGTTGATTATGTCCACGTCTACACAGCAAACGGTACAGCTCCTTCACCCACACCCACCACAGGCGGTTGCTCAGGCAGCAATTTCACGCAAGGCGTGCAAAGCGTCAATTCAAGCACAGACCTTTTCTGGTTCCAGCCCTGCGGATGGACCGCTGGCTATAGCATCCTGCACTATATCGCGGGCAACAATACCCAGCAGAACGTCACTATGACCTACAATAGCAGCACAGCTCGCTGGGAATATAGCGTAGGAGGGTTAAGCCCAGGCGAAAATGTCCAGTACGCATTCACCTATCAGGAAAATGGCGCGCAGTATGACACAGGTTGGTACTCTAGCAACTCGTCAACGCCCACACCAACGCCCACACCAGCATGTACTGCTGGCAGTTTCCTCGATGGCGTGACCAATACAGGCAGCAGCACAGCACAACCCTGGTTCCAACCATGTAACTGGACTGCTGGCTACGTTATCGTTCACTACATCGCAGGCAGTAACGGCCAGCAAAACGTCACTATGAGCTATAACAGTGGCGCATCACAATGGCAATATACGGTGAGCGGTATGACTTCAGGCGAAACGCTCCAATATTCATTCACGTACCAGCAAAACGGAGTCCAGTACGATACTGGCTGGGCTACGTGGACGCACCCATAGCCAATTTGCACAAAAACTAAACGCACCCAAAGCGGTCAGTACTCGGCGAGCATTGACCGCTTTGGGTGCGTTCAGCGCGATATTATCTTGACTATTCTTCTTCTAGCGCAGGTCCTTGCGGGGCAACCACGAGGTAGCTCACAAAGAGACCTAACACACCCGTGATAAGACTGGAACCGAGCCAGAGATGAATTGTCCACGAGATGCCAGTTGTCAGGCCAAGCGTGGCAAAGTAAAACAGGAAGAAGGTCAAAGGCACAAGAAACGCAAAGATGCGTAAAGCTCCAACATTCTGCGCAGATGGTTTGAGACGCCAGAGCAGCACATCAGCGACAATGCCCGCGAGCAACGCACCAGGTATCAGAATATAGGTATCGGCAAAAACCGTCATCAACGCGGCGTTCAGCGCGATCAGCAGCGTCATCGAACCAACAGGTAATCGCCAGCGACGCAAAGCCAGCAATACGACGCCCATCATCATCACAGTGGCAAACATAATCGCAATCACGCCACGCGATTTTGAGCTATCATCCAGAGCATTTGTGACCAGCCAGGTATCAATGACGGGATGCGCGTAACTGGTAAAAAAGGTCAACACTGAGAAGACGACCAGGAGCGAGAGCAAAGCGGGGAAGAGTGTGCGCCAGTTCTGCTGATCCTCTGGGACATTGCGTAGCCAGATCGAACGCAACGCACCACTCATCATCAGCAACCCGGCACAAGCCAGCATCAGGTGCGTCGGGCTAAGCAATGGCTCAATACCAACCTCGAAACCAAATAGAGTATGCCAGATCAGATCGCCCACACCGCCAACCACGAAGAGCGGCACCCCGAGGAGCGACAGTTCGTAACCGCGTGGAATAGCTTGTATCCACGCACGCCCGCGCTGGTGATTTACGATGGTTGCGACGATGAGTGCCAGCGCGGTCACACCATAGCCAGAATAGAGAATTGCGTGCCAGGGAGTAAAAAAGGTATTATCGACAGCACCATGCGCGTGTGCCCAGCCATCAATAAATAACCCACTCACAAACCAGATCGAGAGCAAGGCCATCAGCCAGTCGAAGCGTAGGCCACCAACGTACGTTGCTTTCTTAACCTGCACAGTGCTGTGTTCGGTAGAATATGCGGAAGTTGCCATATGAATTTTCCTCTTGTACAACCAGTGAGTATGATGGAACACTCTACTACTAGGTGTAATATACACTACAAGAACGTCCCATCTTAAGGACGCGGTTCGCGATAATTACGAATACCCATCCGTTGCTGTTGCAAAATTTTGCTCTTTGCTTTACGCTTCTCCCCGTGGCAAGGCTTTATTAACCAGATAGCCCGCGTGACTGATGCCGATTAGCCCAATCATACTGTCACTCACTGGTGGAAAGGCCGTAATCAATGGGGCATTGCCCATAAAGAGCAAAGCCAGCGCAAATCCATACACGCCAAAGAGAATAATGGTAAAGTAGAACATCTGCACTTTACCGAGATCAACACACGCGCTGTTGCTCACCTCTTCGCCCTTGAACAGGTCCGTCCAACGCGCGAATTGGCTCTGCTTATTGACGAGTACGCGCCCACGATTTATCGCCTCTGGCGTCTCAACTGGCTGCAATGTCTGCTGACGCGCCTTCACGTTGTGAATAAGCGGCGTTCCTAGCAACGTCGTCACGCTTATACCCATCACAAGCCATAATTCGACAGGGAACGTAATCCGTAACGCATCGTTCAATGCTGGTCCAACCAGCAGATTGTGTAAGGCCGCAGCACAGAAGGCCGAGAGGATCAACAAGGTCCACACAGTCATTTGCAGGCGTGACAGACTGATCTTGTTACGTTCATCAATTAACAGACCGCACCAGCGTCCAATGCTTACCTTGCCAATACCAAGCATACCGACGGCAAAGAGCGCGAGCAGGCTACCCCAGGTGAATAAACGCCATGCAGAGAACAGCGAGACAAGGACCAGACTAAACAAGGCTAGCAGGCAGAGTACAAGCACTAACAGAGAGGGTTTTTGCTCTGGCCGAGCGGAAGAGACTTCAGAGAGGGTTGTCATGATAGACCTCGTAGATGTATGGGCTGAAGACAACAAAATCATCTCTTGTATATGTCGGCATAGCACGCCACCCTCTGAAGGGTGAACACTGTATTCTCTATTTCTTTAGCTGGCGAGACACGCGGTCACGTCCATCACGCGCCCACGTATTCGTCGGGTCTAGTTGTACAGCACGCTCATAATCCTGCAAAGCGCGTTGATACTCTTTACGCATCTCTAAAGCATAAGCGCGATTGCCATACGCAAAGCCGAGGCCAGGGTCCAGACTTAGCGCACGGTTGAGGTCTTCCAGGGCCTTCTCGTATTGTTTGAGGCTATTGTAGGTATTGCCACGATGATTATAGGCCAGGGAATAGCTTGGCTCCAGTGCGATTGCGCGGCTATAGTCTTCCAGAGCCTTCTCGTACTGCTTCAGCTGATTATGGTAGACATTGCCGCGATTCAGATAATACGCGGCGGCATTAGGATTGATCTCAATAGCTTTATTATAATGTTCCAGAGCCTTCTCAAATTGCTTCTGCTCATAGTAGACCAGCCCGCAGCCATTCCAGGCAAAAGCATCTTTCGGCTCAAGCTGAAGTGCCTTCGTGTAATCAGCAATTGCGCGTGGGTACTCTTTCAACTCATAATACACTAACCCGCGATTCGCGTAAGCCAGAGCAAAGCGCGCATCTAACCTGATGGCGAGATTGAGATCGTTAAGCGCGTTGCTATACTGCTTGAGAGCGCAATAGGTATTGCCGCGATGATTATAGGCAAAAGCGTCCGTTGGCTCCAACTCAATCGCTTTCGTGTAATCAGCTAACGCCTTCTCATACTGTTTGAGCTCGTTATGATAGACATTACCACGATTGATATAATAGGTCGCAGCTTTCGGTGAAATCTCGATGGCTCGTGAATAGTCCGCGATTGCTTTACCAAACTGCCTAAGCTCATAGTAAGCCAGACCGCGATTGTGATACGCCAGTGCGTACTGCTGATTGATCTGAATTGCCTGCGTATAGAGCCGTATCGCCTCTTCATAGCGTTTTGCCTGACGGGCCGTTTCAGCCTCTTGAAACCATTGTTTGTCGCTCTTAATGCCCCCTAACTCTGATGTGGCCTGGCTCAATTGCACGCGAGGTCTGTTGAGGTCTGGCGAAGAGCCTTGTTTCGTGAGCACACTACTCAGCGCGTTTGCGAATTCTTCGATAGAGGAATAGCGATTGCGGGCCTCCTTTGCCAATGCTCTCATCACGACCGTTTCAACAGCGGATGGAATGGCAGGAGCCTTTTCACGGAGAGAGGGCGGCTCAACAAATGTATGTTGAAAACCAAGTTGAATAGCATCCCCTTCGGTAAAAGGCGGCTCACCGCAGAGCCATTGATAGACCATAATGCCCAAAGAGTATTGGTCGCTCGCCTTCTCTGGTCGGCCTTTGAACATTTCAGGGGCCATATAGAGAGGCGTCCCTCCTGTGCCGAACGTTGTTTGCAGTGAGGTACGTCCAGTACGCGAGATCACCGCAATACCGAAGTCACCCAAAAGCAATTCATCATTGGGGCCAATTAAAATATTTTCAGGCTTGACATCGCGGTGGATGACATTTTTATTATGAGCGTATTGGAGAGCGCGTGCGATCTGCTCTGCATAGAGTGCGATTTGTGGCATCGGGGCACGACTCCCACGCGGGTAGCGTGCAGCGAGCGAACCATTAGGAGCATAATCCATGATAAGGAAAGGAACATCTCCTCTCAGGTCAAAATCAAAGAGGCGCACGATATGAGGGTGAACGAGCGTAGCAGTCGTCTCTGCTTCTTGTTGAAATTTCTGCACATCTACATCAAGCAGGTGCAAAATTTTGATCGCCGCGCGCTGTGTTGTAATACGCACATGTTGCCCCAAGTAGACGCTCGCAAATGCGCCTTGCCCCAGGCGGCGCGTCAGACGATAATTTCCGAATTGTTGCCCTGTATAATCTGCTATCATCACATGCTCTGCCCTTCACAAGCAATGGCCTGTCAACACGCTCACTTTATTTTAGCTCTCAGGCACATATACAGTATATATTGCGCCTGTATTGTAGAGGAACAAGAGACGTTACGTCAAGTCATTTTTCCTATTTCTATGGTTCCACTTGATTTGTACTACTTGCTAGCAGAAGGAATAGAACATAGAACAAGCGTGTTCTCACAGAAGAGAATAGAGCTAAACGTCACATCGTCTATCTGATAGACGTGCTAGTGACAAGACGATAGCACAAGTGCCTTCTTATACGGCGGTATTGCACCTTGCTTACCACCCCTCGGCAAGACAAAGACACCCAGAGAAGCCACGGCTATCGTCTTGTCTTTGCGTTTGCTCTTTTCCATATTGACATCGTACACATGTACCTACCGCTATCTTTATAGCAGAGGAATATCAGGTATGACCAAGCAGGCAAAACTTATTGTGACAATCGCCCTTATGCTAGGGATGTCGCTTGCAGCACTCGATACGACCATTGTCGGTACTGCCTTACCAAGCATTGTGGGCAAATTAGGTGGCATTACGCTCTATTCCTGGGTGTTTTCGGCCTACCTGCTCACCTCTACTACTACTGTCCCTATTTATGGCAAGCTCGCTGATCTCTATGGACGCAAGCCACTTTTTCTCTTCGGCTCTATCCTCTTTGTAGTTGGCTCAATGGCCTGCGGCAGTGCGCAGACGATGGTCCAACTCATCATCTTCCGCGCCATTCAGGGGCTTGGAGCGGGGGCAGTGCAGCCCATCGTACTCACTATCATCGGTGATATTTTCGCGTTAGAGGAGCGCGCACGTATTCAGGGACTGTTTAGTGGCGTTTGGGGCCTTTCAAGCGTCGTGGGGCCTGCCGTGGGTGGGTTGATCGTCGATCACTTCTCCTGGCGTTGGGTCTTCTTTGTTAACGTTCCTTTCGGTATTGCCTCCATCATTCTGCTCGGTTTCTCTTTAAAAGAGCATATTGAGCGCAAACCACACAGCCTGGATTACATGGGAACATTGACCCTGACGGGCAGTATTGTAGCCTTATTATTCGGACTCTTACAAGGTGGCACATCCTGGGCATGGCTTTCGCTTCCCAGCATCATTCTCTTTGTGGGATCAATCGTACTACTCATTCTTTTTATCCGCGCAGAACAACGCGCCGCCGAACCTATTCTACCGCTTAGCCTGTTCAAAGATCGCATCATCGCGATTGCAAGTATTGGCGGTCTGATCCTCGGCATCATTATGTTTGGTATTACGACATACGTGCCGCTCTTTGTACAGGGCGTCAATGGTGGCACTGGCACGTCCGCAGGTCTAACGCTTGGCCCTTTGCTGCTGGCATGGCCTATCGCGGCGTCCATCAGCGGACCAATCGTGCTACGTTTTGGCTATCGCATCACAGCAGTCGCAGGTTCCATCCTGATACTTGTAGGGAGCGCGTTGGTCACATTTTTTAATGTACAGACAAGTCTCTGGTTCATCATTGTCGCCATGTTTGTCACAGGCACAGGTTTCGGCCTTGCCAGTTCAGCCTACATTCTTTCTGTGCAAAATGCTGTGCCCTGGAAACTGCGCGGCGTCGCGACGGCCTCCACACAGTTTGTACGCACGATTGGTGGCACAATTGGCGTGGCTGTCATGGGAACCATCCTCAACGCGCAGATGGCACTTCGCTTCGGACCCATCTTTGCCCACTTTACTACCGCTGCGGCAAGTATCCCGAAAAGCGTTGCGCCCGCGAATGTGTTGCTCTCGCCGCAATTGCGCGCCATTCTGCCGGCCGCGTTCATTGCTCAATTGCAAAACGCGCTGGCTCAAAGCCTGTTCTGGGTGTACGCGCTCATGTTCGCCCTTGCTGTCGTCGGCCTTGTCGCAATGTTCTTTTTCCCAGGTGGTAATGCTGAACAATATACGTACAAAGCCAGCGACGAGGCAGAGCAAGAGCCAGCAGAGGCCACGTCCCTGGCCGCGCATATCGGCTAACCGTTAGAGGCGAAACGAGAAGACCTTTAGTGGCGGCAGTATTTGCTCCACTGTGGTGAAATGATCGTAGTAGCCGCGCTGCTTCTGAATGCGCCCATCTTGTAAGGTGAAAACGCTCACCCCATCAACTTGAAAAGGGCGTGCCAGCCATGCCTGTCCTAACAGGCGTGGCCCACGCCCACGTGCCGTCCAACTCACCGCTGCCTGTTTCTCTTCCATAAATATTAGCCCTGTCAACGTATACCTAATAGTAGGCATGGTGTGAAAGCGCGTACGGAACCATTGTTCTATTGCCTGTCGCCCATGTCGAGGATGTTTCATGCCAGAATCAAATAGCTCTGCATCATCCATATACAATGCAACAATGGCTTCTACGTCATGCGCATTAAAAGCTTCCACCCATTGACGTACTGGTGGCTTGAGCAACGTGATATAGTCATTATGCATTTGCATGTTTTTTCCCTTTCGCACATAGGATATATGCTGCATATGTTCCTATCTCTATGATAGACTTAGAAAAAGCAATACAGCAGTATTTTCTCAGCCTTTTCGTTGTCACAGAAGACCATCAGCAGCTTTGATGGAAACTGTGTTTTTCTAGAAAAAGTAGAGCCGACAAAAGGAGGCAATGGTTGGATATAAGCACATCTCCCTGGATCGACAACGCTACCTTTCGCGCTGATGTGGATTATCTGGAGTCGCGCTGGAAGCGCACACCCATCGAAGCATTTGATCTGCCAGTCATCGATATTGGTAATAACACTTCTGATCTCCCTCTTGTATTTGTGCCTATTCT
Organism: Ktedonobacterales bacterium; assembly: GCA_027451525.1. Classification (GTDB taxonomy): domain Bacteria; phylum Chloroflexota; class Ktedonobacteria; order Ktedonobacterales; family Ktedonobacteraceae; genus DTNP01. The sequence goes on along the minus strand of DAIDJF010000096.1, from coordinate 5,343 downwards.
CGAACATTTAGAATTTGTCTATGCACGCCAGGTGCGCACGCTCAGCCAGGGACGGCGCGTCATCCTCTATCGTCGCCGCGAGACGCGCACACATTTTGTGGGTCTGGCCGAGCGCGTTGAAGAACTCCGTCAGGTGCTTGATGGGCTGGGCATCGCCCAAGCTGATCTGCTCGGCCATGGTGACGCCGCCATGGTGCTGTTCGAGTTCGCGTTGCGCTATCCAGCACGTTGCCGCTCACTCGTTATTATCGCACAAGGAGCCGACTATCAGATTGCACCGCATCCATTTATCTGGCTACTCCATGAGCTTTATCTGCGCATCCCTGTTGAATATCTCTTACCAGCCGCGTTTCTGCGTCGTACCGTCATCAACTATATTACTGAGCGAGCTGAAGATAATACCAGTACGCCGCTGCTTCCTTATAATTTAATAGAGGAACAGTTCGCAAAAATTGCTGCATGGCCTTTTGTCTATAAATTCTCAGTTCTACCAATCATCCATGCCTTCGACATTCGTACACGGGTCCAGGAACTCCATATGCCAATACTGCTCATTAATCGATCCGACGACGCCCTCTCGCCTGAGCAGAGAACGCGCTGGCTGGCTGAGCAGTTGCCAAACAGCGTAACCTATCGTGTGATAGAAGGAGGGGAACGCTTTTTTATGTATTCTCGTGCAGAAGTTGTCACGCCCTTAATAGAAGCGTTTCTAGCAGCGCATAGCACACAAGAAGACTCTACCAGTCGAGTATAGCAACAATAACAAGGAGAGCAGGTTTCATGAACGATATCGGGCATTATGCCATGAGACGGGTTGTGATTACGGGATTAGGCGTCGTGGCTCCTAACGGCGTCGGCAAAGCTGCATTTTGGGATGCCTGTCTTTCCGGTCGCTCTGGTATTCGCCGCATCACGCGCTTTGACGCCTCAGAACTGAGCGCGCAGGTCGCGGGCGATATTCCAGATTTTGACCCACTCCAACTCGGTCTCACCCCTAATGAGGTACGTGTCAACACACGAGGTGCACAGTTGGGGTTAGCAGCAGCGATCGAGGCGATGCACGATGCAAAACTGGCTGTAGAGAGATTGAGCATGCGCGAACGCGAAAGCATGGGCGTCAGTATGGGGGCTGCGATGGAAGGTGCTGAGGAGGGCGAACGCACTTGGGTCACCTTGACCAACGACGGGACCACGCCAATCAATAGCGCGTTGCTCAGCGAGGAGCAAGCCCGCCTACAGCTTGCGCACTCACCCGCCCAAAGCATTGCCGCGCACTATCGCTTACATGGTCCCTCTCTTATGCTCGCCACCGGTTGCTCGGCTGGTGCAGACGCCATCGGTGAGGCTTTCTGGATCATTCAGGAAGGGCGCGCTGATCGTATGCTAGCTGGCGGCAGCGACTCTGCCATCTTTATGCTTGGCCTGGATGTTTTCTGCATCATGGGAGCATTAAGCACCAATCACAACGCCACACCCGAACGCGCCTCTCGTCCTTATGATGGCAAACGCGACGGCTTTGTGATGGCCGAGGGGGCGGGCGTCGTTCTGCTGGAAGAGCGCGAACTGGCACTGGCACGCGGGGCACACATCTACGCGGAGATTGTCTATTTCGCCTCTAATAGCAACGCCTATCACATGACTTCGCTCCCCTCTTCTGGCGAGCCGCTCCAACGCCTGTTGCGGCAAACATTGCGCGAGACAGACCTGGAGCCTTCTGACCTGGACTACATCAATTCGCATGGCAGTTCGACCGAGGCGAACGACCGTGCAGAAACAAACGCCTACAAAGCTGTTTTCGGTCAGGCGGCCTACAGCATTCCCATTAGCGCAACTAAATCGCTAATCGGTCACACCCAGGGAGCGGCCAGCGCGATTGAAACCGTTGCGACTGTTCTGGCGGTAGATCAGCAGATGCTCCCTCCTACCATTAATCAGGAAGAGGCCGATAGCCATTGTGACCTCGATTATGTGCCCAATGTGGCACGACCGGCTAATGTCCGCGTAGCTCTCACCCACTCCAGCGGTTTTGGCGGAGTGAATAGCGTGCTGATTCTCGCACATCCTGACTGGGCAAATAACTATGCAGCAGAATAAAAAACGGCGCGTCGTGATTACAGGTCTGGGCGCAGTCGCTCCTAATGGTATCGGCAAAGAGGCGTTCTGGCAAGCCACAAGCACAGGCATCTCTGGCATTCGTTCTCTACGGATGGCTGATATGCATTACACACGCTTACCAATCCATGTCGCGGGCATCGTGCCAGATTTTCAAGCGGAACGCTACATTGAGCGCAAGCTGATCAATCGCACCGACCGTTCGACGCACCTCGCCCTTGCCGCCTTTCAAGAGGCTCTGAACGATGCGCGTCTCAACCTTGAACAAGAAGACCCGCAACGACTTGGCGTGGTGATCGCGAACATGGCTGGCGGCGTCAGTTTTATAGAGAAGCAGATCGAAGCCTTTCATACACGGGGTCCGCGCGCGCTCAGTGCCTATTCCGCCATTGCCTGGCTCCAGGTTGCCAATGTGGGGCAGACCACGATTCGCTATGGCATTCAAGGCTATTGCAAGACACCCACCAATGATACGGTCAGCGGCCTAAATGGGCTGGGGATGGCCTATAAAGCTATTCAACGCGGCTCGGCTGAGGTCATTTTTGCGGGTGGCTGTGAGAGTTTAATCACTCCTGCAGCTCTATCCATGTTGGGCAAGCAAGGCTCGTGCTTCACAGGCGATGATCCCGCTGGCTATCGTCCTTTCGATAGACGCGCCGCTGGCTTTATTCTCGCGGAAGGTGCAGGCATCTGTGTGTTGGAAGAATACGAGCATGCGCGCCAGCGTGGGGCATTTATCTATGGCGAAGTGGTCGGCTATGGACAAACCAACGACGCTCACGGCATTGACGCGCCCAAGTCTGATGGCACACACTATGCACGCGCACTCTGTCTCGCGTTACATGAGGCGGGTCTTGAGGCCGATGATCTGGCCTATCTCAGCCTGGATGGGCGCGCCTTGCCCGCATCCGATCAAGGTGAAGCCCATGCCCTTCAGCTCGCTTTCGCCTCAGATCTCGCGCACTTGCCTACCAGCGTGCCACGCACTGTATTTGGTCATAGCTATGGAGCAGCGGGGGCACTTGATGCAATCACCGCGCTACTCGCCTTGCAAGCAGGCATTATCCCACCCACAATGCATTGTGAAGAGCTTGATCCGCACTATGGCTTGCATCTGGTACGTGAGAAAGCACAACCATTTCGGCTCACATCCGCTGGTCAGCCTGCACAAGCTGTCCTTCTAGGCGCACGTGGCCTCGGCGGAGCCAATGTGACATTGGCCTTGCGTGCCATAACCGTGTAGGAAGACGACTGAGAGGATGGTATGAGCGAAACACATACAGCATTACCAGACCACATGCCCGTTGTGATTGCCGGAGCAGGCCCAACTGGTCTTGCAGCCGCTAACCTGCTCGGCCTCGCGGGCATTCCAGCATTGTTGATCGAACGCAATGCGCACTTGCACACGTTCCCCAGAGCCATCGCCATTGACGACGATGGCTTGCGCATCTGTCAGGCTATGGGCATCAGCGAGGCCATCAGCCAGCACGTTCAGTTCGATCTCAACGTACACTATCTCTCAGGCACACACTATCTGGCAAAGGTCGCGCCAACTGGGCAAAAAAGCGGCTATCCTTTCGTGTCTACCTTCTATCAACCCGCTTTTGAAACCGCCCTTCTACACGCCCTGGAACGCTTCCCTCACATCATGCTTCGTTTTGAACATACACTAACCCAGCACAAACACATCTCGCCGCTCCGTAGGGGCGTGATGAATCACGCCCTACCCCACCACACACGTGATGAGGTAGGACGTGATGAGGGACGAGAGGATAAGGGGAGGGTGTTGCTGACGATCAGCAGATCGGATGGCACATCTCATACGATGACCTGTGATTACCTGCTGGCGTGCGATGGTGGTAAAAGTTTTGTGCGTCACGCTAATCATATCGCTTTTGAGCCGATGAACCTATTCTCGCTGCTCCGTGCAAGCTTTATTATGCCTTTAAAAGGGCGCATGTTGGCCCACGAGCGCGTGCAAACCGCCATCTCAAAACGCGCACCACGTACAGGACAACGCTGGCTCGTAATTGATAGTCAACGCACGGAGGAGCAGGCCAATGAAATTGTGTTTTTCTGCAATCCCACACGGCCAGCGGTAACATTGCCTGCTCCCGCTGGCTTGAGACGTTGGGAGTTTATGCTCATGCCCGGCGAAGATGAGCAAGACATGCTACAAAATACTACCATCCAACGCCTGATCGCTCAGGGCTGGCGTTGGCAACACAAACCACCATTACCGACAGGAGAACAGATTACACGCGCAACTTTCTACACCTTTCATACCATGCTTGCCAAACGCTTCACTGCTCTGCATGACCGTGTTTTCCTGCTCGGTGATGCCGCGCACCTGATGCCCCCCTTTGGCGGTCAAGGCATGAATAGCGGATTGCGCGATGCCCATAACCTGTGCTGGAAACTTGGCATGGTGCTGCAAAAACGCCTGCCCGCTACTATTTTACACAGCTATCAACAGGAGCGCATGCCTCATGTCGCGCGGATGCAACTGCTTTCAACCTTTCTTGGTAGCGTCATCATGCCGACCAACCCCCTCCTCGCTACACTGCGTGACCTCTCCTTCCGCATCCTAAATCTCATTCCACCCACGCATACACTTCTCACCCAAGCTGGAATTAAGCCAGACGCCACGCTGGCGCACGGTTTGCTACTCCCCGCACGCCAACGCGCCCTGCGCCACTTTGTTGGTCAACTACTGCCACAACCTTTTGTACAGACCACTACCGGGCAACGCGTTCTACTCGATGATATGCTAGGCAACACGTTCAGTTTGCTTAGACTATATGAAAATCCTCACGAAGCTTTTAGAGCCATGACGCACCCACTCTGGCAGCAACTCGCTGTTCGCTTCCTCTGCCTGCAACCTATAGCACGTGAAAACGTATCTGTAGCAGCAGACCATCTCACCTGTACTACAGTGTTTGACAATGACGCGATACTGACACGCTTCTTCCATCACAGACGCGATATACTGCTGCTGATACGTCCTGATCGTTTCATCATGGCGGCGTTCTCCGTTGCAGAAACGGAGGACTTTGTGGCAAGATTAGAACGTAGTATGCGCACTTGAAGCTTTATCTATTCATGCGCAGTAATGCTCTGTCAAGCTTCATCGCACCCTTTGTGGCGTGTGGGGGGCAGGGCGAGGGCAAGCCTCGCCCCTACAATGATGACGGGGAAAACGGGCATCGTCTCATTGTAGGGGCGACCCTT
>DAIDJF010000095.1 GCA_027451525.1 Ktedonobacterales bacterium | reverse complement strand
TGGAAATCGAGGAAAAATCCGGTTTCTCACAATAAATTACTTGCACTCCTCACGTGTGAGATTGAAATTCGTATACCACACTACAGTGGCACTTGTTGGAAGAAAGGTGGCGGGAAGCCGAACCAGAAGCCTCGAAAAGAAGCGTGCTAGTTCAGATAGGCTTGCAGTGTGGCCGCAGCCTCTTTGAGGTTGGCTTGCAGATACAGGAGCATGTGCTGGCGTGTTTCGGGGCGAGCAAAACGGGGGGAGCATTGCTGGTGCAACTGGTGCAAGCGCGTGACCCAGGTTCCGATCACGTTCAGACTTGGCTCGATGGGTGCAGATGTGGTATGCTGAGAGAACTTCATGCTGGTCTCCTTTCCGGTGGATGAGACAACAACGAAGAGATCAGATTGCTTGTATGATACCTCGGAAGGCGCACAGCATGGAGGAATGTTCAGTTCCAGGGAAGATTGTGGGGAGAATTCCAGGGAAAAAGGGAGGCTTTGGAGGCTGTATTCTTCCGTGATAGAGGGAGAGAAGATTGCGGGGAGAATTCCAAGGAAAAAGGGCGGCTTTTAAAGTGCCACTGTAGTGATTGAGCAGAAGTGGTTAAAGTGGAAGGTAGACTGAGGGCGAGGGCAAGCCTCGCCGCCAGTCTTTATGCGTGCGCCTGTATTTTCAGGCCAATGCCTTTCTTGGCAAAATCTTCTTCGAGCAGAGCGGTGTGTATCGCTACTGCGATCTCTGTACCAGCGGCGGCGGCACCACTGGCCCAACGTGTGTAGTAGACATCGCCAGCCATATAGATGCCTGGAAAAACTGGTTGTACTGCCTGCTTTGGGTCGCCCGGCACAAAACCAATCTGCATTGCCAGCGGTGCAGGGTGGAGTTGTGGCGTGTAGAAAAGTACACGCCGGGGCAGAGTCTCGCCGTCTGTCAAAACAATGCGTTCCAGATATCCGTCGTTGCCCTCAAGTCGTGCAATGGGCGTCTCACAAATAGCAATCTTTAGATGTGCCAGTACTGCACGGTCTTGCGCATCAAGTCCACTCGGTCCGTTAGAGCAGATCACGATATCCAGGCTCCATGTCAAAAGCTGAATAGCCATAAATACCGCGTGTTTCCCAGTGTCATACAGGGCAAAGGGTTGGTCTCGCACCTCCCAGCCGTGACAATAGGGGCAGGAAACCACACTTTTGCCGTAAAAAGCTTGCACATCGGGGATTGCAGGCATATCTTCGCGTATTCCTGTCGTGAGGAGCAGTTTGCGCGTTGTTACCTCTGTCTGGTCGGCCAGCGTGACAGTAAATTGCTCTGCCTGTTTTGCGATGTTCACCACAGCCTGTGGGCGAAATTCAACGTTGGGATACAACCGTAACTGTTCGTGGGCTATGCGGCGAAATTCCATAGGCGCAATGCCATCACGAGTCAGAAAACCGTGCATCTCTGGAGAAACTGCGTTGCGTGGTTTCCCTTCGTCGCACAGCAGCACATTACGGCGACTTCTTCCAAGCAGCAGGGCAGCACTCAAGCCCGCAGGCCCTCCGCCCACGATTACGACATCATACATCTTTCGTGTCTCCTCTCTTGAGAGGATACTGTGTTGCCCTATACGATATTCTTGGGCAAGAAGCACAAAACGGTATCCTCGCTTGTATTATAATGAACACAAGCACACAAAAAATGTACAAGAGGTAAAACATGGCTGAGTGGAGACGTGCGATACCTGTTTTCAAGCGTGATCAGCGTGCTGCTGTAAACCTTTGTCCACCCAGGAAAGGTGCAACTTCTCGTGGTGCGCATTGGTCATGAGGACACCCCCAATCGTTCCATCGCCCCAGGGAGCTCCGGGTAAGACGATCTTCAGTTGTTCATCGCTGAGTTGTTCTAAGAGGGCGAGAGTCTGTGTGCGCTCCGCGCTAATCGCTGAGAGGAGCGTTTCCAGATCATCGTCACGATGGGCCTCCACATATGCCTGATTGTTACGATGAATCCAGGCCATAATCTCCTCGCGGTTGCCCAAACCTGCGCGGCTGAAGCCAACTGGGTCGGTTTCACCTTTCATTGCGCGTTGGATTATGCCTCGAAAAAGACGCTCGATCAGAGCCAGATGCGCGAGATGGTCTTTGGGTCGCCAGGGTGCGCCGCCTGGTACTTCGCTTTCAGTACAGGGGCGTGCCAGTTCTTCAGGTGTAAATGTATGGTAATGCGCGAGAAATACTTCGTGATCTTCAGTCAATTGCTGCATAAGTTGTTCACGTGTTGGCATTGTGGACCTTCTTTCATTGCCTGTTACTATTTTGTCGTCCTCTGATGGGGTGACAGCGTTGTTACTGCAAGTATATCCCCTGGAGAGGGTCATCACAAGCGAGATATAATAGTATCACAAGTGTCGCACTTTCATCAGGAGAGAAAATCCATATGCTCAATGACCCTGTTTTGCTCAATGACTGGCATGTTGTCGCTTATGCACCCAATCTCAAGGCAGGCAAACCGCTCGCAGTGCGTCTGTTAGAAGAAGATCTGGTCCTCTGGCGGATGGGAGAAAGCGTGCAGGTCTGGCGCGACCTCTGTCCGCATCGTGGCACGCGCCTGTCGCTGGGGCGTATCGAGGGTGAGACGCTGATCTGCCCCTATCATGGATGGGCCTATAATCAGGAGGGTCAATGCGTGCGTTTCCCCGCACATCCGCAGCAGAAACCGCCAGTGACAGCGCATACTGTTGTCTATCGTGCCCAAGAACGCTATGGATGGATTTGGGTTTCGCTCGGTACGTCGACGCAAGATGTGCCGCCATTTCCGCAATGGGATGATACCAGTTTTCGCAAAGTGCATTGTGGCCCCTATCTTATGCGTGCCAGTGGTCCCAGAGCAATCGAAAACTTTCTCGATGTAACACACTTCCCCTATGTGCATCAAGGCTTGCTCGGCGATCCCGCGCACCCAGAGGTCAACGATTACGAGGCCGATATCTCGTCTGATGGTGTCGTTGCTCGTGATATCTCCGTCTGGCAACCTGACCCTGATGGCACAGGACACGGAGCGCGTGTGACCTACACCTATCGTGTTCTGCGGCCCCTGAGCGCGACCTTTATCAAATCTTCCTCTGGCCCAAAGTTTGCCATGTTTTTCACGATCACGCCCATTTCGGAGAGCCAATCGCTGGCCTGGATGTACGTGGCGATGGACTATGGCGACCTGACCGACGAGCAGATCAGGCAATTCCAGGATGACATTATCAAACAAGATATCCCGATTGTCGAGTCGCAGCGTCCTGAACTGTTGCCGCTCGATTTGCAGGCCGAGTTGCACCTACGTTCAGACCGCACAGCTATCGCCTATCGCAAGTGGTTGCGCGAATTGGGTCTAACGTTTGGTGCCGTATAAGAAAGGGGATAATAGTAGGGCGTGATACGCCGAATTTGCCCAGTCGTTCCCCTGAAAAACAAAGGCAGGATCAATCGCACGCCCAGATATCTGGCATCCTGCCTTTGTTGCACAAATGGAAATGCTTTTCCGCTATCTCATTGCGTTTCTGGGGTAGCGCGAGTCGTACTCTGGGACCTGTAGCACATTTTGCAGTTGAATGGTTTTGCCGCGTTGTGGACTCACCGAAATCATTGCAATAGGTGTTTCTAAGAGCGTCTCCAAGCGTTTCAGGTAGGCTTTGGCGGCGGCGGGTAGGTCATCATAGTTGGTGATACCAGAGGTGTTGCACTGCCATCCCTCAACCTCTTCATAGACGGGTTCACAGGCGGCTAAATCGCTAAGCGTTGCGGGGAGACTGTGAACGATCTGACCGCGCAGGTTATAGGCCGTGCAGATTTTGATGGTGGGGAACGTGTCCAGAACATCAAGTTTGGTAATCACGGCGGCGTCTAACCCGTTGATCTGAGCGACGAAACGACCTGCTACAGCGTCAAACCAGCCACAGCGGCGTTCGCGTCCAGTGTTGGTGCCGTATTCGTGACCGCGATCGCGCATAAGGCGACCGATATCGTCGAAGAGTCCGGTCGGCATGGGACCACTGCCTACGCGCGTGATGTATGCTTTGTAGACGCCGACCACGCGATCAATTGAGCGTGGAGGTAGTCCTGCACCAACGGCAGCATTGGCGGCCATCGTCGAGGATGAGGTCACAAACGGATAGGTTCCAAAGTCGATGTCAAGCAAGGCTCCCTGGGCACCTTCGAGCAAGATGGTCTTATGGTCAAATAAGGCGTTGTGCAGCATTTGTTGCGTGTCAGCGATATGTGACCGTAATTGCTGTCCATAGCCGAAATATTCGCCGTGAATCTCTTCTAGTGACATGGGTGGTTGCCCATAAATCTGCGTAATCATCCGGTTCTTCTGTTGCAGAATAGTTGCGAGTTTGGCGCGGAAGGTGTCCACGTCGAGCAGGTCTGCCATGCGAATGCCGCTGCGTGCGTGTTTATCCACGTAGGCGGGGCCAATGCCGCGCTGCGTGCTGTCGATTTTGTCAGCGCCGCGTGCCTCTTCTTCCAGGCGATCAAGCAGGAAGTGATAGGGCATGACCACGTGAGCACGCTCGCTGATGAAGAGACGTGAGACCGTAATGCCTTGCTTCTGTAGTTGCTCCATCTCCTCGATTAGACCTTTGGGATCTACAACGACGCCATTGCCAATAATACAGGTTGTGTTGGGGTACAGAATGCCCGATGGCACGAGGCGGAAGGAAAATTCGCCCTTGTCATGTACAACGCGATGACCCGCATTGCTGCCCCCTTGATAACGTACAACAAAGTCGGCACACATAGAGAGTTCATCGACTAATTTGCCTTTTCCCTCATCTCCCCACTGCGCACCAATAACTGCAACTGCCACCATAAGACGGTTCCTTTCAGTTTTCTAGGTTCTTAGCTTCTATATCCAGGTATCTACCTTACGCTCACGTACCGGGAATATCAATGACCATCGTTACGATATCCCAGAACGTTGACGGCTGTCAATGTTCAGCCCCCCTGTTGCAGATAATTCAACAAGAGTTGATCGGTAATCTGCTCAATCGGGGCGCGGTCGTCAGTGAACACGATGCCGCCATTGGCATGACCACGTGTGACTACAGGTAACACTTCATTGGCAACCTGGCCCATGACACTTGTGGGCGCGAACTGTGCGAGATTGGTCTGAAAATCTGTAATTGATGTTGGCTGCATTGTTGCCATAATTTCCGTGTTGAATGTGCCAGGAACGTTGAAGACATAGACGCTCGGAAAAATCTGGCTCATGGTATTGATGAAGGCTTGAACCAGACGAAAATCGTGCGTGGTATGTCCCGTGTTAAGTGCGACCACACCTGTCGATGATAAATGCGTGCGGACAATCGAGAAGAACTCTTTGGTGGTCAATTGGAACGGAATGTAAGGTTGTTCAAATGCATCAATCGCAATGACATCGTACTGTGCGTGCGTGGTTTCGAGAAAAGTGCGTCCATCTTGTGTATAGACATGCAGGTTTGGTTCGTTCATATTGAAATACTTCCGTCCAACCTGCACGATACTGGGGTCAATCTCTACGCCATCAATACGCACTGGGCCATAGACCTGTGTAAACTGGTGCGCAATTGTGCCGCCAGCCAGACCAATGATGCCAACGCGATGTAACTGCTGCGGCGTAAAGCCCTTGTTGAAATAGGGAGCAGCCAGAAAATAGTCCCAGTACCAGCCCGTGAGAACCTTATTGGGGTCAGGATAGTAAATAGAGTGAATAGCCTCGCCTTCATTCAGGATAAGCTGACGTGTCCCATCGGGTAATTGTGTCACCTGGATGTAGTTGTAGAGCGATTCCTGGTGATACACCAGATAAGGGATATCTTTGAGTGGGCCGAGCGGTAGGACGAGGGCGACCAGTATCAGTAAAAACGCAGGGCGTAGGAGCGGTCGCAGACTCCAGAGGGAGGCGGCAAAGAGCAGTGCGCCAAAGATGAGCAATGTGCGGCGCACGCCGAAGGTTGGAATGAGCCAGAGCACAGGGAAAAACGCGCCGAAAATGCTGCCAGCGGTCGAGATCGCGTATAATGAACCGCTTTCGCGTCCACTACGCTGCACATCGCTTGTCATGAGGCGAATGGCGAACGGTGAGACGAGGCCGAGCAGCGTGACAGGAATGGCGAAAAGGAGCATCGTGCCTATGAGCGAGCTGAGAAAGATACCAACTGAGAGTTGCGCCATGCCTGTCACCGCCAGACCGAGGACGCTCTGGCTAATAAACGGCACAATGGCGGTTGCGACGGCAGCGGCGGCTGTGAGCAGGCACAGGACGTTCGCGGATGGATAGCGGTCCGCGAGACGCCCACCAATGAAGTAGCCAATCGTCAGATAGATCAGAATGAGACCGATGAGGACACCCCAAATATAGAGCGATGTCCCAAAATAAGCTCCCAGGAGACGCGACGCGCACATCTCCAAGGCGAGACTGGTCATGCCACTTACGAAGACCAGTAGAAAGAGAAAGTATTTCACGGGCACTCCTGTCTCGCGTGCTATTGGAACTGGAATTTTCCGAGCATTGTCTCAAAAAATTGCGTGTTAATGCTATCAAACTGATTATCTGGGGCCTCAAGTTCGATAATATAGGCCTTGCCCTGATGCACAGTCGCGTCAACAATGGCACGTTCTAGTTGCCCATTGAGTTGGAATGTGACCGTTGAGGTGGCCCATGTTTCGCCACTGATCGTTGTGATTGTGGTCGGAACAGTGACTGTATACCCCGGCTTACTGGCAAAATTGGTTTGCAGGTCGCCGGTGAGAATATTGTTTGCAGTATCAGCCGAGGTGCCAGGGGCCTTAAACGCGGCATAGATATCCATCTGTGCCGGATTGCTAAACTGCAACCCGGTGGCATTCTGCGCTGGACTGACCGACCACGCCTGCGGATACTCTACTTGAAAGCCGTTATTGATACAGGCATCGTTGCACCAGAGGAAGCCTGTATCCGGTGCGGGCGTCGGCACTACTGTCGGCGATGGTGTCAATGTTGGCTGTGGAGTGGGCGTATCGGTGATCGTGGGCGTCGGCGATGGCGCACTCGTGGCGGCTGCCGTCGGTTGTGCTGTTGGCGATGATACGCCAACCCCCTGGTTGCTTGATGTGGATGGATTAGGATTGGTATGTCCTTTTAAGGCATAAACAATGCCCAACCCGATCACCGCGATCAAGGCCAACACGACACAGATGCTAATAATAATGATCGGCGTACCATTCTGCTGTTTTTGGGGCGGCACTGCAATTCTTCCCCGATCAGCATAGGTATAGCTCTGCCCTGGCGGGGTATAAGGTGCGTTCATCGTACTTTGAAATGGCGGAGTGGGCGGATTGTTGCCAAAACCCTGCTGTGGATAGCCAGGAGGGTAGACGGGAGCTTGTGTTCCCGGTAAAGCAGACATAGCCTCGGTTGCATCCTGGTAAAAGCCGGTCTGCTTTTGTTGTCCCATCTGTCTTTGTGACGGCTGTTGGGAAAGGGACGAAGATATGCCCGCCGCATAAGGTGCATTTGATTGCGCCGTGGGCATGCGGGGTGTACCGCATTGCCCACAAAATGCTTCTTCCGGGCTTATCTCATTGCCACACCTGGGACATTTCATTGGCGAATCCTCACTGCTTGTTTATCTAAAATTAGGAGTATGTCAGCATTTTCTGAGCCACACCATTATAACGTATTTCGGTTGGTGCTGACTACATTCTTACCTACATCTCTCATGTCGAGCTATCTGCTTGGTCTGTGTGTGGTCGGTCTTCCATGAGGATATGTACCTTTTGCAAGCCGTGCCTTGCATAGTGATGATACGCCATGATAGATGCTGAGGTCAACTCGTGTGGCGCGTGTTGCTGAAAAGGTCCACGGATAATGAGCCAGATCCAGGGAATATCTTGCGCGACATTGACCCGCTTCATATTCTCGCGATCTGTGCTGCTGGCCTCCGCGTATCCCGTTGGGTGGCTATGATAGACGCCGATAATTTGACCAGAATAGCGTAGCTCAGCCTCCAGTAACTCTTCCGGCTCAAATTCAAAGTAGACAGCCGAGTTCGTCGGATTGCGTAGTGGTTGGGCCTGTTCGATGTGCCAGTTGCCTTGTGCGTCGATGTGACCCAGCAGAATGCCGCACGCTTCAATATGCGGCCTCTGCTGGACATCAAGGGTCAGTATTTTTTGCGCGATACTGCTGATTGTAACATGCTCTTTTGCGTATTTTGTCATATATCGCCCTATTCGTGCTCGTGATGTTCTTTGCGCTCGTGATGTTCTTTGACCATTTCGATCACAACCGCCAGTGCGATGATAAACGGCGCATCAACGCCTGCGGCAACATCAACTGCATAGCTATCGCGGAAGAGCGCGAATTGGCGACTGACCGTGCCCAGGAGCTGGCCTGCGTTATCGCTGATCGTGAAGTGCCATCGCCAGATATCGCCGTTGACATGAAAGGCCATGCCATTGTCGCCCTCAACCTTAAATCGTTCTCCAAACAGCCGGAACTGCTCGTGCATGCTCGCCCAATGTTGTCCATTGCGATATATTTCGTAGCGCGGTAAAAGTGAGAGCACGCGTTGTTTGATATGCACCAGTTCCTGACCTGTATAGCGGTCGAACATCACAAGATCATCGCCGATATGAAAAAACTTGCCGCGTATCTCAAAAACTGCGTTGCCGCTATCGTCACGAACTAAAAACGCCTCTGTTAAGCTCCACGCTCGTTCTCTTAAATGGTAACGCATGCGTATCCTCCTCTGTGCGGTTATTTATTTTGTTTGTAAAAAATGATTTGCAGTATAATGCAGCAAATCAGCGATATGCGCAACCGTAATATCTGGCGTAAAGTTTGCTGGTAACGGAGCGACTGCATACTTGCCCTGCTGCACGAAAACGGTGGTTAAACGATCATGCAGTATCGCCTGCGTATCAGCAAGAATCTGCGCTTTATCGTCAATCATCACATAGTGATCAGCAGGATAGCGTTGCTGAATCTCGTCCAAATGCTCCTGTTTATGAATATAGAGCAAGACACGGCCTTCTACAGCATCCGCGATATTGCTACTGAAAATCTTCTCAGCCTGAAAAAAGAAATCGCCATCGGAGACGATGACGGTTGTGCCAAGCGTATTGAGATAGTATAAGGTCTCTAATGCCTGCGGGTAGAGAGCCTTGAAAAAGGGATAGTGGTCAAAAATAGAGTGAACATGTTGGTACGTAAAGTCATCCATCTCGTTTTCGGTCGTCTGTTCACGTAAACGCGCGAGCGTGAGCGGGATATCAACGACACTTTTCTCGTGACGTATCTGTTCGTAGAGGTCCCAGAAGCGTTGTGTAAGGGTAGGCCCAAGCTCAACCTGCAAGTGTTCGTCCAGGTCTTGTTTTACCTCATCATTTGAGAGCAGTGTATTATCGACATCAATCAGAAAGGTGATATGCGCCATATGTTCCATCTTTCTCGTCTTATGCAGGCTTATTATGTAGCCTGAGCGTTCAGAGGAAGCTGTACATATACAGTTAAGCCTGTCATATGTTTGCTCTCTGCCCAGATCATGCCCGCGTGTCGTGTGACCAACTCTTTCACTAGATAGAGACCGATACCCAGTCCGCTGTTTTTAGAACGTTCAGTGGTATCGCTTGGATGAAAACGCTCAAAGAGATATGGGATATCTTGTTCAGCTATGCCAATGCCTTCATCATGGATCCACAGCAGTGCTGCATTATCAGGTGCAGGAAGGCGACGCAAGCCAAGCGAGATCGCACATGTCTTTGGGCTATACCTGGTAGCGTTGCTAATCAGGTTGTTCAATACTTGCATGATACGATATTCGTCAAATGTTGCAAATAATGGCTCATCAGCGTGTAGTCCATCACGTATGAGGTTGAGTGGGTGTTGGCTTGCTCTATTATGTCTCTCTACTACATGGCGTAGCGTTGCATGTAAATCGTGCTGCTCCATATGGATACTCAATTGTGACTTTTCCAAACGCGCGAGATCAAGCATCTCTTCTATCAGATAGGTAAGATAGTGGCTATATTCGATAATCCCTGTAATAGCGCGTTCGCTACGCTGGCTATCGAGTGCTTGTCCACTTACGAGTTGCATCTGTAGTATTTCCGCAAAGCCCTGAATGGCAGTCACGGGTGTTCGTAAGGCATGGCTGGTGAGAGCGAGAAATGTCTGTTTCTGCTGCTCAATGTGCTTCAAATCAGTGATATCTTGAAAGATTGCGACTGCACCTGCTATTTCTTTCTGGTCATTATAAAGCGGAACAGCGGAGCAGATTTGAAATAACGGTGTGCCGTCGGCCTGTGTGATGTGGTGTTCTTGCCTGTAGGTTGGCTCACCGCGCAGTGCACGCATGATAAAATAATTTTTGCTTGAATGGTATTGAGTGTTGTTCATCCATTGGTAATGTGCCTGATGGCCTGTTACGCCCAGATGGTGTTGCAGGTAGCCGTTTGAGAGTTGTAGCGCGGCATTATTGATGTAGCTGATGGTGCCATCAGGGGCATCTACAAGCAAAATACCATCAGGTATCTGGTCAAGGACCGTATGGAGGTATCGATGTCTGGCCTTGACGATGGCATGGAGGCGTGCGTGAGCCAGGGCGGCCGCGATATGGGGAGCACATCCCATAAGCGTTTTCACCTCTGCTCCATCTGTTTGTAAGCGATGGGCGAAAGACGCTAATATTAAACCTTCACAGTGATCTTTAAACCACAGCGGAAGACAAATATAGCTTGTAGAAGGTGATGGAATAGGCTCACTATCGCTCAAACGCGTAGTGGATGGTCCATTTCCAACCACATCAATAAGAGTAGGTTTGTGTTGCTCCCTGATTTGGCCCAGTAATGTCTTGTTGTTATAGGGAATAATAGTGTGTTCAGCCGGAATAGATGGCGATAATGGCATGGGATAGCGATCAAGGCGCATAAACTGTTGTTGTTCGTCGTCTGCCGTATAGAGGGAAACACACTTCGCTTGTAGCTGTTGATGGATAGTACGTGTGATAGTACGCCCGATCTCTGGGAGGTGCAGCGTGCCTTGAATGCTTTGGGCAATAGTCTGAATGATTTCCAGGCGTTTGTATTCCTCTTCAATGTGTATTCTGGCTTGCTCTAACTCTATCTGGCGTTGCTCAATTTGTCGCTGTTTGAGGACATAGGTGGTAATGTCTGTCAGCGTTATGAGCACATGCGTCACGGTGTGTTGTTCATCATAATGTGGTTGAACCGTCCAGGTCCAGTATGTTGCTTGATCGTTGATCATGATGCAGCGTTCTGGTGAAATAAAAGGGACATCATGCTTTATGATATACTGAACTACATCCTGTGCTCTATCCACAAAAATTTTTGTCAGCCAATCGGTAGAAGGATACCCGATAATCTTCTCCCGTTGTAACGGGGTATCGGCAAGACAGAGAATCATCTCTATAAACTGTTCGTTTGCACTGAGCAATCTATTGTTCTGGATATCATAGAAAGCCATACCCACGGGTGAGTACTGGAGCATAAGTGTCTGCGCGGTCGCAGTGTCTATGCTCGATGATACATGAATAGGCATGGAAATCCTTTCCTCTACATTATGAAGAATAAGCAATTGGTAAATCAATGTAAAAAGTCGCTCCCATCCCCAACTGACTCTCCACCCAAATCTTGCCGCGGTGGCGTTGAACAAGCTCTTTTACCAGATACAGGCCAATGCCCAGACCTGAGATCGAGTGATCGAAATTGCTGGCACGATGAAAACGTGTAAAGATATGTGAAAGTTCTTTCGCATCAATCCCAACCCCTTCATCCTTGATCCACAATTGGTAGTGATGCGGTTCCTCCTGACTATAGCGCAGACCAATCGTAATTTTTGTGCCTGCGGAACTGTATTTTATGGCATTGCTGATAAGATTGTTGAGAATTTGCGTGAAACGTCCCTCATCGATCATGGCGATTACTGAGTCCTGTGGGGAGATACCGTCAAATGTTGCTGTGAGTGTGTGCCGTTGTGCTGTCAAGCTTTGTGCTTCGACGATACGCGAGATGAGAGGAATGATGTTGTGAGGTTCAAGATGGACAAAAAGCAGATCGCTTTCAATACGTGAGAGATCAAGCATATCTTCGATGAGCCGTGTAAGCTGTTGACTATGCGTGATGATCCCTTGTAGGGCGCGTATCGTGCGCGGCGTAGAGGGTAGCGTCCCTTGCTGCGTGAGCATCTGGAGAATTTCCGCAAAGCCTTGGATCGTTGTAATCGGCGTGCGCAGTTCATGACTGGCAATGGAGAAAAATTCATCACGTACCTGCTCCGCGCTTTTTTGTTGTGTGATATCACTAAAAACTGCAATTGCCCCTGTAATCGCGCCTTGTTCTGAGCGTAAAGGAACGGCATTGGTGCTTAAAATACAAGTAGAGCCATCGGGGCGTAGCAGCTTCCCTTCCTGATGATGCACAATTTCGCCTTGTAAGGCGCGCATGGCTGGAAAATGATCTGCTGAAATAAGTTGATTATCCATGTTAAATGTTTTATGCGCGTAAAGCGGATCTGTCGTATGGATATGGAGCTGTGCCTCCGCGCTCAAACCACTAATCTCAATGCCTGCTGCATTGATATAGCTGATATATCCATCTGCGTCGAGCAAGAGGATTCCTTCAGGTAGCTGGTCTAAGACTGTACGCAGGCGGTTCTGTTCTTGCTGAATGGCTGTATAAAGGCGTGCATTAGCGAATGCGGCGGCAATGGAAGTCGCACATTGGGTCAATGCATGTACTTCCATACCCTCTGCCTGTAAAGCGTGCGCGAAAATCAGTGTGAGCGTGCCTTCAAAGTGATCGTTAAACCACAGCGGCAGACAGATATAGCCCTGCCCGCCTGCTGCGATGATCGGAAGCGATTGAGAGAGCACGCCTTGCTCTGCGGCGTCTTGCAGATTTTCGTAAATCAGCGGTTGATAGGTGGCATACACCTTCGTGAAAGAGTAGATACTATCGTATGCAACGTAAGAAAGCTGTACTTCATAGTTGTGTGGTAAGTCTGCATGAGCCGCCAGGAGTTGTAGAGCCTTTTTTTCAGGCAGTGCTTTATGCAGGTAGATACTGAGAGGCGAGAAATGGAGATTGAGGGCTTGAATGATATTCTTCCCTACTGTTTCAATGTCCAGACTGCTTTGTGCATGCCGTGTGACCGTTTCGATAATTTGCTGTTGTTTACGCAAGTTCACCTGAATATCATATTGGTGGCTCGCAATCGCGTGATGTTCGATGAGTTGGGTCTGCGTTGTAATTTGTCGGGTAATCTGGCTGCTTGTGATAAGGATCGTGCTGACTTGATCTTTGTCATTAAGGATCGGGGTTATCGTGCAATTCCAATGAATGGTTTGTTGCGCGGATATAGTTGTACTATAGTTATAGAATTCTAGCCGTTGCCTGGTCTGGATAATGGTCTGGAATGCCTGGGATAAAGGGATGGCAAGGCTCGTGGGAAGATAGTCACTGAGAGGATGCCCGATAACCTTGCCTGAGTGCCAGCATGGCTCTATATAAGTTTCGAGAATCGATAAAAATTGGTCATTAGCGGCAATGAGTTCATAGGTATCTGTTGCGACAATACCTGTTCCTACAGGCGTGAGGTCAAGTATCTGCTCGGCTAATGCATAGGAAGCCGGATGTAAGTTCTGAGACATAAAATCATCCTCTTGCCCCACCTGAAAAAGTAGGGTTATAGTACCCCCAAAAGTAGGGATACCGGGCCTAAAGGAATACCGTCGTACAATATAACTCTTCAATAGCTTGGCGTCAAGAAAAATAACATTAAATTTTTCAGTATAATTTTTGCAGGAACTATGATACACTATGTTCACCTTTGTATCGAACTGTAGCTATGGGGGCTTTCGGTTCATATGCATGTGTATGAGTATGGCAATGAAAGTCAATTTTCGCAGTAAAGATTTTGCCAGCATAACCGGTGCTGGTTTAGGTTTTAACAATCGACGCCCAATGGCATCGTCGTGGCATTATCAGGGACGTGTGCAACATCGCGACTGGCAAGGGACGTACGAGTGCTACTGGGATGGTGCCGATTCGTCTGGTACTTCCAGGAAAACGCCCACTGAACTGGTTTGGACTGTGCGTGGTGACGCACGCTTGTTTGCTCTGGCCGCTGCGTTAAAAGTGCGCGGTTTTCCTGTAGAGATTGAGCAAGAGTAGTAATGATGAATACTGTTTTTGGAAACGAACGCAAACGTGTTCTGTTATTAATGTCACCCGCGACCTATCGTGCTGGTGCTTTTCTTAGCGCGGCTCATCATTTGGACCTGGATGTAGTCGTAGGCATTGATCTCCCTGAGCGTCTGGCTGACTACTGGCACGTGCCGCTTGGTGTAGATTTTAACGATATTCCTGCTTCGGTGCAGACTATTGTGGAGTATGCCCGGCAGCACCCCATTCACGCGCTTCTCTCCGTCGATGATAGTGCGAGTGAACTGGCGGCTCATGCCTGCGCCGCTCTCAATATCGCGCATAATTCGCCACAATCAGCTGAAGCAGCGCGTGATAAATGGTTGATGCGGCGTTTAATGTCCGCTGGTGGCGCACCATGCCCTGTTTTTCATCCATTTCTGCTCAGCGACGACCCTGAGCGTATCGCTCGTGAAGTAGCGTATCCCTGCGTACTCAAACCGTTACGCCTCTCTGGGAGCCGTGGGGTCATACGCGCCGATAATCAGCAAGAGTTCGTTAGCGCATTGCGCCGCCTCAAACGTTTGCTGCTCTCTGAGGGCTATGATGAAAAGACAACACATTTTCTGGTTGAGGACTTCATCCCTGGCTTTGAGGTTGCGCTAGAGGGTATGCTCACGCATGGTCAGCTCAAGGTGTTGACACTTTTCGATAAACCAGACCCCCTTGATGGTCCCTTTTTTGAAGAGACCATCTATGTCACGCCCTCGCGTTTAAGCGTGTCAGTGCAGGAAGACATCGCGCGTTGCGTTGCGACTGCTGCTGCTGCGCTGGGTTTGCGCGAAGGGCCTGTGCATGCCGAATTGCGCGTCAATGAGCACGGTCCCTGGATGCTAGAGATCGCAGGCCGTTCGATTGGCGGCCTCTGCTCAACTATTCTGGAGTTTGGCGCGGGTATGTGCCTGGAGGAATTGATCTTGCGTCACGCTTTGGGTGAAGAGATTCTTTCTGTCGAGCGTGAAGGCCGTGCGGCTGGCGTGATGATGATCCCCATTCCCAGAGGCGGCATGTTGAAAGGGGTCTTTGGTGTTGAGGAGGCTGAGGCCGTGCCATTGATTACGGGCGTGGAGATTACGGCCAAACTACATCACTCACTGGTGCCCTTGCCGGAAGGAGCCAGCTACCTCGGCTTTATTTTTGCGCGTGGTGAGACGTCAATCGAGGTAGAGCAGGCTATCCGTCAGGCCCATGCCTGCTTGCGTTTCGATATCCGGCGTGAGATTCCCGTGTTACGCCCTGTCGGATAGCCTTGTGCGATCAGGTTTAGCGAGCCAACTGGTTCGCGGTTGGCTCCGCTCAGCAGAACCACGACTCTGTAAGATGGGGTAGCACCTTCCCAGGACCATAGTCAGCCTGGGCATCTGCTACGGAGAAATCGTGTCCTAGCGCGGCATAGGCCAGAGCCATGACCTGAAAAAAAGTCTCCACGGTATCGGCTTTTGTCTGCTCGGCCGTTTCTACCAGTGCGGCTATCTGTGCCTGTAGCCTGTCCATACGTGGGTCGGGATGATGCCAGCGGTAGGTATAGGCGGCGGCATCGAGATCATCGAGCCAGGCATGGCTTTCCGGTAGTGCAAGGAGAGCGGAACCAGGCGGGATGAGCAGACGGATGGAGAGATGTACAGCATCCAGATGTTCGATCAGGTGACGCTGCGCGAAGAAGGTCAACATCTGCAGATAGCTCCCCAGCGTCTCCCAGGGTGTGAAGGGCAGCAGCGAAGGGCGCAATACAATACCGACCTCGGCAAGGAGATCGAATACTTCAATGATATCGGCTTGTGTATGACCTTTGTCCAGATGGCGTAATACCGTATCGTTGAGCGACTCAACGGCCGAAACGATAAAGGCACATCCCGCATCTTTCATTATCGGCAAGAGATGACGATGCTTAAGGAGATGCTCAATCTTAATCGTGGCGTCAAATGTCACGGTAGGAAATTCGCGATGCATTGCCTGGACGATACGTAGCGCGTGCGTTGGACCATTCCAGAAATCAGGGTCGCCAAAGGTGATATGCTGTGCTCCTCGCGCTACCTGGGCGCGAATATCCGCCAGCACGATCTCGATGGGGACAGCAAAGAAACGCCCGTTGTAGACCGGTGTGATTGGGCAATGCAGACAGGTATGCTTACAACCGCGCGTGGCCTCTGTATATCCTGCTAGCCAAAGCTTATCTCCCCACTGTAAGCGCGCATATTGCTGCAGGTCGGGAAGCTGTTGACGCACTGGAACACGAAAGGGTGTGCGCTGTACCCATGCCTCACTCTTCTGCTGCGCAGTATAGACCCCTGCAACGGGTTTCTGCTCGCCCTGCTCCAATGCAGCGATAAGATGCAGCAGAGGAACCTCGTACTCGCCGCCGATAGCCGCGTCAATAGTTTCCTTGAGCAGATATTCAGCGTTGAGTAGGGCATATAGACCATAAAAGCAGATATGCGCGTCAGGATTGATGCTGCGCACCCGTTGCGCAAGCTGTGTACCCAGGCGCAGGGCGGTGTGCATCGGGACAGAGATACCGACAAAACGAGCCTGTTGAATAACCTCGTCGCTTAGCTCATCAACAGCGGTATCAACGGCCATAGGACGATAGCCTGCCTCTTCGAGCATAGCTAACAAAGAGGCAAGATGAAATGGCTGGTGGCCCAATTCGTAACACGAAATGAGCAGGATATGACCGGAGGCTCTCATTTTTTGCGTGCTGCCCCGCCGCCGCCGCCGCCTTTGCTGTTGGGGGCTGCCCCTGCTCCTGCGGTTTCTGGTGCCCACCCTTCAGGCATGGCAGCATCCTGTCCAAAGAAAAATTCTTCCATCTGCTCGCGCAGAATCTTACGCGCTTCAGGGTCTGCCATGTTCAAGCCATAGTGGTTAATAATCAGTGTACTCTGGGCAGGCCACATATCGTATGCCTGCTTGGAAATCTGTTCGTAGATGCGTTGTCCTAGTGGGCCGGGAAACGGCGGTTTATCCAATCCTGGAAGCTCGCGTCCCAACTTGACACAGTAGACTATTCTTGGCATAGTGTTACTCCATAACGTGAGATAGCCATTAGCGTTTCTGCTTTCAATGATACAGCAACAAAGGCATTGCTACAAGTCTTATTGGGTATTTCATTGTGTTTCGCAAGAGGAAAGCAAATATGTCTGCAAATAGAGCGGGACAGGAGAGGGCTGCGCCCCCAAAAGTCTTATTTTTCGGCATGACTGGTGCGTTCTCGTTATCGCCATTGAATGCGTTGTTAGAACGCAATATCGACGTGTGTGCTGTGATCTTGCCTGCCCCCTCGGCCTGCCCTGGTGTGCAGAGACCGCCAATTCGGCAACGTCTCCAAACGCGCGCTGATCGTTTTGCGCTGCCCCGCGCTGGCAATAGTCCTTACTCTTCGATTGCTGATCTCGCGTGGGCCAGGCACCTGCCTGTTTGGGAGGTAAGTGCATTAGCCTACCCTGAAACCATTGCAACGCTTGCTGCATATCAAGCCGATTGTATCTGTGTGGCATGTTTTTCGCGCCGCATTCCGCGTGTTATCTTAGACCTGCCGCGCCTCGGTTGCCTTAATGTCCATCCCTCGCTCTTGCCCGCGAATCGTGGCCCTGCTCCCCTCTTCTGGACATTTCGTGAAGGAAGCGTGACAACAGGTGTGACTGTTCACATGATGGATGAGGGACTGGATACTGGCCCTATTGTAATGCAGCAAGCCCTAACAGTTCCAGACGGTATCGGCTATACCGATTTAGAGCAGCGTTGTGCCGTGCTTGGTGGGGCATTATTAGCCGAGAGTGTATGGCAACTCTATACAGGGTGCGCCGTGATGACGCCGCAAGATGAGTCGCAAAGTAGCTACCATGCGCAGCCGACAAGCGAAGATTTTATTCTGCGCCCCCAGCAGTTACGCGCGCGCCATGTCTACAATTTTATTCGCGGCGTGCGGCAATGGGGAGAGGCGATAATGTTACAGTTAGACGAACGGCACTATATTGTCTACCATGCCATTTCATATAGCCAATGGAATAAAGAGCTACACGCTTCAGATCGCGATGCTGTTACTATGCAAAAGGGCAATGCGGCGCAATGGCAAGCATTATTGCAACGCGATAACCTTATAGAGGATGAGTCGGGCTGCGTATATATATGCTGCCTTGATGGATGGGTGAAAGTCGATGGCACATGGGACGCAAAAGACGCAAATTAATACTATGTATGAGATAAGTTGAGTTTTTCTGGGCGTATGTGGGGTACAACGGGCGACCACAAGG
>DAIDJF010000094.1 GCA_027451525.1 Ktedonobacterales bacterium | reverse complement strand
GGTCAGCACACTACGGTGAATACGTTCCCGGGTCTTGTACACACCGCCCGTCACACCACGAAAGTCGGCAACACCTGAAGCCGCTGGGCTAACCGCAAGGAGGCAAGCGTCGAGGGTGGGGTCGGTGATTGGGGTGAAGTCGTAACAAGGTAGCTGTACCGGAAGGTGCGGCTGGATCACCTCCTTTCTAGGGAGCTTGACTGATCTATAAGATTGGTCTACTCTCAGGTCGATTCTCATTGCAAGATGAGGTCACAATGAATTTGTTTTTTATTGACAGCAATTGCTCATCTTCAGCCTTACCACTCTCCAGTTGTTCGAGGGAAGATCGGTGTGTCGTGTCTGTTCATAAGTGTTAAGACAAATTCGAGGGCTTTTAGCTCAGGTGGTTAGAGCGCAGTCCTGATAAGACTGAGGTCCCTGGTTCGAGTCCAGGAAGGCCCACCCCTCTGCCGAGGTGCCTGTTGCATAAGCAGGTGAGCAGCATGCAAGGGGACGTAGCTTAGTTGGAAGAGCGCCGCCTTTGCACGGCGGAGGTCAGGGGTTCGAATCCCCTCGTCTCCACCAGCCTGTTTGTACATGCAGGTGGTGCGGTGACTATAGCGAAAGGGAAACACCCGTTCCCATCCCGAACACGGAAGTTAAGCCTTTCAGCCCTCACGATACTACAGGGGCAGCTCTGTGGGAAAATAGGACGTTGCCGCTCCACCCGCCTGTATAGGCGGGTTTTTTATTTGTTTTTTTGGTAATGTAGGCAAACGCACCGCGTTTGCCTACATCTCTAGCGCGTCTTTAGCGCAAGCGTTCATAGGCCAGACGCAAGCCCTCAAGGGGAAGATACTGGTTGACGTGCTGGATTTCGGGAATGATTGGTGCCATAAATTGCGCCAAACCGCCATGCGCGATAATCTTTACCTCGTGTTCCTCATGCCCCGGTATCTCGGCACGCAAACGTCTAATTAGTCCCTGTACAAGCCCCACATGCCCATAGATAATGCCTGATTGCATATTCTCTGTTGTGTTCTTGCCCAGTGCCGAGTGTGGTGGCGTCAGGTCAACACGATAGAGGCGCGATGCCGCGCTACTTAGAGCCTCGGCTGAGATGATCAGCCCAGGTGCAATTGCTCCACCAAGAAAGTCTCCCTCTGGCGACACGACATCAAAGGTTGTTGCCGTACTAAATGCAATGACAATGGCTGGACCACCGTAGAGTTGATAGGCGGCAAGCGAGGTTACGATACGATCTGAACCGATTTCCCACGGGTTGTCAACAAGCAGGTTTAAGCCCAGGTTGAGCGTGTAGTCAATTACATGTGGCTCTTTATTGAGGTAACGAATTGCCAACTCCTGAAAAACGGGTGTCAGCGGTGGCACAACACTCGACATAATGATATCACTGATGTCAGTCAGGAGATGCCCCGCGTGGCGCAGCAGATCGTTGAGGACCATCGCGTACTCGTCGGTAGTGCGCTGGCGCACGGTCGAAACAACCCAGTGATGTTTCATCGTGGTTCCATTATAGAGACCAAATTTGATGTTGGTATTGCTAATATCAATAGCGAGCAGCATAGCTCTTGCTCTCTCTTTCTTCTTTCACGGCAGTGTGTACTGTGCTAATCTCACGTTTACGGCTACTTTATACAATCGCATGTGCGGCATAGTCCTTGAGAAAGGCGGCAATTAAAAATGGGTCACCATAGGCTGTGTCAGTCAGCGCAATTACCTGTTGTTCTGTGCGTGTATCTATAAAGGCCAGGGTGATCGACGTGCGTCTGCGCCTCTTGAGCCAGCGTTGGCCGGATGGGACCAGCCCGCGCCCAAGGAAGAATGCCACGGTGTTTTCGCTCGCGCCAGGAACGTCTTTGATAGAGGTCGCATCGTCCTTCTTAGGCATTTGGACGCCGCGCGTGGTCACATAACGCACATTGACCAGAGGCACGTGAATGATTTTCTTGCCCTCTTGTTTGACAAAATCACTGGGCGTAATGACGAGCAGATGGTTGGCGGCATCGCGCAGACGACGAGCATCAATAATAAATGCGTATAGGCTTCCCAGGGCAACAAAAAGCAGAATGCCGAGGAGTAGCGTGGTGAAAAAAGCAGAAACAGGGCCATGTTGGTAATTGACTGGAATAACGTCAGGTACAGCCAGCACGAGCAGGCCCGTACCGAGGATGAAGCCAAATGCCCAGCCGAATAAGGCGAGCGTAACGGTCCGGCGTACGAGTGGAAAAACCTTCCAACTCGCTGGTAGTTCGCCTGGTGCTTTCGCTTGCGCGAGTATTTCTTCTGCTTCCATTCTTTTTGTATTCCTTGTTCGTTTAGTGCGTGATTTGCGCATGTTTGTTCCCTTGACTATGGTCGTCTCCTACATGGAAGTATTTTCTTGATTATATCAGATTTGCCAGAAGCTACTCAGTTTGGTGATGCTTCTCTCGCTCTGCCATTCTACGCAGTTCTACGCTGTATGGAGTATAATAAGGGCTATATTGATATAGATGGAAAAACAGATGACTGAGTGGATATTTCAACAAGCCGAGAGAGCAGCCCGCACACTTTTACAACGCTTCTGGGAGGCACATTCAGGGCTGATAAGTGATCAGACGCCAGTGGATCAGCTTGCTACATGGCTAGCTCTGCATGTCACCGATTTTCAAAGTGGCGATCAACCTCCCGGTACATTTGGCTATATTGACCCTGACGAGCAGCATATCATCTGGTTGCGCGATGATCTGAGTGAGTCCCTGCGCCGTTTCACGCTCGCGCACGAACTGGGTCATGCCTTGCTGCACTGTCGTGGTAACCCGCAAATCTCCGCCTTGCAACAGGAACTTGCGATTATTCCACTCTCGCAACGTGGCTCGCATTTTAGAAGGCGTGCTCCTGAGCCATCAGCCAGCGATCCTTGTTCCGCTAGTGATGTGCAGGATAGCCTGACCGCGTATTATGAGCAACGTTACGAGCAAGAGCAACTTGGACAGGGCCACATCTACGATCCTCGGAGCCAGCATGAGATAGCCGCTAACGTCTTTGCGGCAGAACTTTTAATGCCGCTGGAACGATTGCGCCACGCCTATCTCATCGAGCGCGTCTCATCCGATGCCTTACAGCGACGTTTTGGTGTCTCGCACGCCGCACTGCTGACGCGCCTGCACGATCTCTTGACACGTGAGATAGACGGTGGCGATAGCGCACACGACACATCGCCTCCTACGCGGGGAGATGAACAGCACACATTGGCATCGCGTCCAGCCAGGGGCGAAAAAGCTCACAAAAACTATGATGAGTTCCAACGCACGGCGATAGAGACTGCTACACCTGCTCTGATTATCGCGGGTCCTGGCAGTGGCAAAACAAGTACACTGATTGGGCGTGTAGAGTATCTGGTGCAGAGCGAAGGCGTGCATCCTCAGCAGATTCTCGCCCTCACTTTTTCGCGCAAGGCCGCGCAAGAAATGGAGGAGCGTCTACATCAGGTCTTAGGGCAGGAAAGCACGGTGATGCCAACGGTCAGCACCTTTCATGCCTTTTGTGCGGACTTGTTGCGGCGTTACAATACACTGATTGGCCTGCGCCCGGATTTCGCTTTGATTGACGACGTAGAGGGATATTTTACGCTTCGCCAGCTTACGAATGCGATCTCCCTCTCGCACTATCAAAATCTCTTTGCACCTGATATGTATTTTAATGACCTGCTTCAAGCGATCTCTCGTGCTAAAGATGAACTGGTTTCGCCCGTCGCATATGCGGAACTTGCGCAACGTATGCTCGCGGCAGCGCAGAACGATGAGGAGCGGATTCGGGCAGAACGCGCATCGGAGGTTGCCTATATCTATACTGCCTACGAGGATGCGCTACGTCAGCGTGGTGATACCGATTTTGGTGGCCTGCTCGTCTTGACCATCGAGCTGCTGCGCAGCCAGAAAGATGTGCGTGAGGAGCTACAGCAGCAATACCAGCATATTTTGGTTGACGAGTTTCAAGATATGAACCGCGCCAGTGGTGTGTTGTTGCGCGAACTCGCGGGTGAGCAGCGGCGTGTCTGGGTTGTGGGCGATCAAAACCAGTCTATTTACGGCTTTCGTGGTGCATCACCAGCCAACATTGGCAACTTCCAGCAAGATTTCCCCGGCGCGATTATTCTTCCACTCAGTCGCAACTATCGTTCACGTCCAGACCTCGTGCAACTTGCGGAGACCTTCCGTTGTAAATTATTGACATCGGGCGCGGACGCGGGCAAAAATCAGCCTGCGCGCTCCGCTGAGGAGCAACGCTATGTCACCTTTGCGCACGCGACCGATGAGGCGAGCGAGTTGGCTGGTCTGGCGCGGGATATTCATGCCAGACATGCAATGGGCTATGCCTATCGGGATATCGCGGTCTTGTGCCGCACACGCAATCAGGTGCAGAAGGTCACACGCGCACTTGTTGGTGCTGGTCTGCCTGTCGCGCAACTGGGTAGCCTGCTAGAGCAGGAAGCCATTAAAAATGTCTTAGCTATAGTGTTACTGCAAATTGATGTTAGCGGTATGGGGCTACTCCGAGCAGCGCGTTTATCCGCACATCCCCTCTCGCAAGAGGATATCGAGGCTTTGTTGCGTTTTGCCCATGAACAGCATTGTTCGTTGCAGGAACTGCTCTTCAAAGACCTGCTACCACCCACGCTCTCGGCGCAAGGGGTTGCGTCTACACAGCGACTCAAAGAACTTATCCAGCGTCTACTGAACGAGCGTGATCTCTGGTCGCTGCTCTCCAACTATCTCTTCTTAGAGACCTCGCTGATGCGTGATCTGCTGCAAGAGCCTGAGAGTGTCGATGCTCGCGTCTGTTTGGCTGACTATAATACTCTGTTGCAGCTTGCTCTCCATTATGACCGTCAATATCAGGCCCGTCTGGTGCGTCTGGCTGCGAACGAGGAGCCACTTGTGCTGTCCGAAACGTTGCCTACTCCCACGGCTGAAGATCGACAACAGCGCATTCGTGGCTTTCTCGATTACCTGCGCGTGTTGATCTCGTTGCGTCAGGACAGCGGAGAGCGTCCCCAGGAGAGTGCGTTGAATGGAGAGATGGCGCGTGATGAGATAGCGGTGATGACAGTACATGCCAGCAAGGGGCTAGAGTTCCCTGTCGTTTATTTGTCTGCTCTGGTCAAGCGGCGTTTCCCTTTACAAGGCCGTTACAATCCGGTGCCTCCACCAGTTGGCATGCTACCGCCTGAGCGTGAGGAGAAGACCGCCAATGAACGCGATGAGGCTTACCTCTTCTACGTCGGCCTGACACGCGCCCGTGACCACGTGATCCTGAGTTACAGCGACCGCTATGGCAAGGTAAGTTATAAAGCTTCCCCCTTTTTTGAGGTGTTAACGACTAGTCTATCTGAAGAGCGCGTGAGTCATCTGCACTGGCAATCCGCTAGCGATTCGTCGTCCGAAGGTAGACCAGAAGACATGCCAGACGTAGATATGGAAACCTCCTATGGACGCCCCAGCGCAGCGTTTATTGCTGCTATGAAATCCACGCATATCACGTCAAATGCCCTGGAAACCTATACGCGCTGTCCACGTCGCTATGCCTACGAGCAGATCTACCATTTTGCGAGTGAGGAGCAGACATATCAACTCTTCTGGCAATCCATTCAGAAGACGCTCGAAAGTGCGCAAAAACAGGTGATGCAGGCAGGGCAGGAAGAGAAACGTATTCCTGCTGTGGAGCAGATGCTTGACCTCTATGCTAGTCACTGGCAAGAGATGGGTGGACCTGCTGCACCCTTTGCCGCCATGTATGAGCAGCATGGACGCGAGGTGGTCGAACTGTTTTGTCGAGACCTGTCTCAATCCGGGCAATGGCAATTACGGCCGCATTATGATGTCGAAATTGCGGGGAAGCAGGTGCGCGTCGTTGTTGACCGTCTGGAACATGCGCCTGAAACAGGTGTACCCGTGCGTTTTGTGCGTGTCCGTTATGGCAAGCGCAAAGAGCCACCAGCGGCAGATATGCGTGATGCTTTGTATATGCAGGTCGTACGCCAGCGTCATCCAGGGCGGCCAGTGGAACTACATAGCCATAATATGAGTACGGGTGAGCGCGGCTCTATTACGATTGGCAAAAAGAAAGAGCAGAACTTGTTAGAGGATGCGGCGAGCGCGCTGGCCGGAATTGAGCGCAACCAGTATCCTGTTGCCCCAGAGGATGCCTCGCGCTGTCCCGATTGCCCATTCTTCTTTGTCTGCCCTGCGTGATACAATGGATAAGACACTCGCGCACATAAAGCGACCTATGAAGGAGTATTGTGATGGATGACACGCAATTATTGCAGCAGATCAAGAAATTGGTAGAGGAAGAGCACGTTTTATTAGAGCAGCATATCAGTGCAGGTGACCTGGACGAAAACCAACATGCGCGTATGAAAGCATTAGAGGTGCAGTTAGACCAATGTTGGGACCTGTTGCGGCAACGGCGTGCCCGTCGTCACGCTGGCCTCAACCCCGATGATGCGCAAGAACGTCCCGCTGATATAGTGGAAAATTACAAACAGTGAAGAAAATGCTCGTATGGATGTGATAAAACCGCATCCATACGAGCCAGTTATGCCTGCGCGTCAGCATAGACGCCGCGATATTCAGGGGGTAACATGGTGGCAATGCTGTTCATCACCTTTTCAGTCGCCTCGTCGATATCTTCACGTGTGACCTTTGCCCCTTTTGGTTTGAGGTAGATGGGTTCACCGTAGGAGATAGTGACACGCGCCCCCAATTTTTTGAGGACGTTTTCGCTGCCCCAGATAGCAACAGGAATAACGGGTGCGCCAGAGCGCAGGGCGATCATGCCCATGCCAGCGTGCGCTTTGGCCATCGTGCGCGTTTTGCTGCGCGTCCCCTCTGGGAAGATCACCAGAACTTTACCATTTTTTAACTGCTCATCGGCAGCGCGCAATGCCTGACGGTCGCCCTCACCCCGCTTCACAGGGAAGGCTCCCAGGAAGCGGATGAGCCAACCAATCTGACCCAAAAACAGTTCTTCTTTTGCCATATAGACCACTTTGCCCGGCAGATAGGCGGGGATGAGCGGGATGTCGGTCCAGGCAAGATGATTGGCAACGATAATGTAGGGGCCTTGACGAGGGACGTTGTAGCGTCCCCGCAGGCGCACGCGCGCGACCACGGCGAAGATAGCAATTGCGAGAAAGCGTAGCATCTCGTAGAGGACGCGCGGCGTCTGGTACGGCTCATACAGATTCTTGGCCGCTTTGTTTGTCTTGCCAGTTTCCTGGCCCCCTTGCGAGTTATTTAGTTCCTGTTTCAAGCCAGAACCTCCAATTGGTGACAAATAAAGTCTAATACTTGCTCAACGTTGAGATGGTCTGTCATGACGATAATCGCGTCTGGAGCTGGCTGCATATTGTCGCGGTCAACGTCGTCGCGACGGCGAATATCGTTAAGAATCTCTTCAAAAGGAGGCAAGGCCGGATTCTGTGCACCAAACCGCTCTTCTAGTTCGATATAGCGGCGACGGGCACGTTCTTCCAGACTGGCGGTCAAATAGAGCTTGTATTCCGCGTCTGGTAGCACAACCGCTCCTATGTCGCGTCCTACCATGACGACGTGGCCCTGTTTCGCCATTGCCCGTTGCTGCGCGATCAGAATACTTCGTACCTCTGGGTGCGCGGACACGGTAGAGACTGCGCGTGTGACGCTGGTGTTGCGGATATCCCATGTTACATCATGTCCATGTACTGTGACAGTATATTGCCGTCCGTCGGCAATATGGGGATGGCTGATGACGATTTCCGCATGACGGGCCAATTGCTCTAAGGCCGGTCCATTGTCTAGCGCGATATGGTCTTCTAAGGCTAACCAGGTAACTGCGCGATACATCGCTCCTGTATCAACATATAAATAACCCAATTTACGAGCCAGACGCTCCCCTACTGTGCTCTTCCCCGACCCCGCTGGCCCATCTATTGCAATGCACATTGGCATCGACATGTATCCTCCGTGTGGAAATGGGAACTGTACTGTCTGGAATTATATCATACAAGCCTTTTCTTCCCAATGCCTACGGTGTATGTGTTTCCCGATGAGCCTGTTTGAGGGCGTGCAGTTCGTCCTCTCTTAAGTAACGCCAGGAACCAGCGGCCAGGCCTTGTAATGTCAATGGGCCAATTGCTATCCGCATTAACTGCACAACAGGATAACCAACCGCGTCGAACATGCGCCTGATCTGGCGTTTATGTCCCTCGTGGATAATGATGCGCAGGCGCGTGGTGGCAGTGCTATGCTCAAGTATGCTCACCTCTGCTCCCGCTGTTTTATATTGCCGCCCGTTGTCTTCGGAGATAACAACGCCATGTCGAAGGGCCTGTAGCGTTGCCGCTGACGGCTGACCTTGTATCAATACCTCATAGGTCTTCGCCGTTTCGTAGCGGGGATGTGTCATATGGAGCGCGAAATCACCATCGTTAGTCAGCAAAAGCACGCCACTGGTGTCGATATCGAGCCGCCCAACGGGATAGACGCGCAGATGGCGTAGCTCGGCTGGCAAGAGATCCAGCACGGTTGTACGCTGTTTGTCATCGCTGACCGTTGTCACATAGCCCTTTGGCTTGTGAAGCATGATATAGACATGGCGCGTCTGCTGTGTGATCGCTTTGCCATCGACGCTTATATGGTCGTGTTCTGGTTGAATGCGCGTGCCCTGCTCGCGTATCGTGATGCCGTTGACCTGCACGCGACCCTCCGCGATCAGCGTCTCTGCGTGGCGACGAGAAGCTACACCAGCGTGAGCAAGGAAGCGAGCGAGGCGTTCGCCTCTCTCTGGCTCGTGTTCGTTTTCATGCTGAGCATCTATCGCTTGCCCATCTCTTGTCATAAGTTTCCTCTTCCCGCGATACAGAGCGCGCAATGTTTCTCGCGGCACGCCTGCTGATAAATATATTGCAAACCCTGTTGTTGACACCCTCCACGAGGTTCGCGTGTAAGCTGTAGCTGTCTGCTCATCATGCGCGTGATCGCGTTTGAGGAGAGCGTCGGCTGCGCACAATAGAGCCTTTCCGCCGCTGTAAATAGTGCATTGTCATGTTGTAACAGCGCGACCGCCGCTGCAAAGGGCAGAACCACATTGCATACTAGTATATCAGTGCGTGCAAGGCTAAGCCGCAGAGAGGTAAAAATAGCGCGTATCGCTTGCCCTGCTTGTGGTGTCTCCGAATGTAGAAGCGTGTGGGTGAGGGTTTGCCAGAGCGGAGAGCTGTCCGCGTGTTGCCAGCGCGTGATCAGTAGCCGCAAGACGCGCAACCGCTGCGTATCGAGTGGAGACGGTTCGGCTGCTCGCCCCAGCGGTTCAGGTAGCATGGTGTGATACGTGAGCAAGCGCGCACCTACTGCGCGAAAGAAGGCGCGATCTCGTCCATAGCCCAGACCCTCCGCCAGTGCGAGTAGCAGGCAGCGATCATAGTCATCCGCAATCGCGGCGTGATGCAGTTGCTCAACAAATGCATGTGTTTTCTGCTCAAAGCGTAGTAAGCCCGCGCGTTGCAACAAGCGAAATTGTTCATCCACGCTCATCTGCGCCATGCGTGTCTGACAGGGCCATATTTCAGTATAGAGCGTTTCATAGGTGGCTAGGGGAGCCAGATCATACAGTGAGCAGAGTGGAACGCTAGAGCCATCCTGGCGTATTGTGGGCTGAGGGTCGTCACAGCGCAGGACGACATGGAGGATAACCTGATTATAGCGTGGGTCGAGATGATGCTGATGGGTCTTCCAATCGCTTGCTTGTGTATGAAATTCGATATCGCCAACGAGGCGTGCCTTGCTTGGGGAGAGTAGCACGGCATCTCGCACATCGGGGCCTGCGGAGCCACCGGGACGCCCGTGATAGACAAGTTGATAATAGGTGCCATCGCTGATTGGGAGGAGGCTGGTGGGAGGAAGTTTCCACCAGCGGCGTGCTACCTCCCGTTCATCATGTATTGCTACGCTCCGCTTTTCACGGAGTCGCTTATAGCCATATCTTTCCATATATGGATAGAATGCGTTCACGCTGACTCCTGATGGCGTACCACAGGCATTTCGAGTGTCGTGTCATCATCTTCCGGCGCGGTAGGCGGCGTTGCATGGAGCGACCGCGCAATGTGATAGTAGGTGGGATCATTTTCATGGTCATGCAGGCGTATCTCGCCGGAGAGTGCCATACCTTCGGCGACCTCAGCTTCCGCTTCAGCATTTATGGCCGCTCGTATAGCCTGCTCTTCATTGGCTTCCGCGTCCGCTACCGCCGCTTGTGTGCGTGTGACCTCGTATTCCGCAGTGCGTAATGCATCTTCTGCATCATAGCCACGCAATTTACCCTGCTTAATAGCGGCCTGCACCTGACGGAGCAGCAACTCAGCCTGGTGGGCAGCAGTGCGCGCCTCTCGTGTGCGCGTGCTGCACTCCTCTGCATACGCTTCAGCTTTGGCAGCTTTGGCGGCTGCAACATCGGCAATCATCATTGAGGCGATCGCATCAATGATGTCTTCTTCTTCCTCGATTGTTTCAATAGCCGTCTCGCTTGCCGGTGAACTGCGCTTTTCATTGGTGCTAGCTTCATAGGTAGCGTAAGAAAAGGGTTCTGTTATTGACGGAGAGGAATATTCGCCGAGAAACGTGGGTGGTTGATAAATGGCAGGTGTAGCCAGTGTGGCGCGTTCATAATCAGCGATCAGCGTGGGGGTGGGTTCTTCAAAATCCACAAGAAAGACTGGTGGTTCATTTTTATCCTCGTCCTCCTCAAAATCCTCCTCATCTTCATCTAGCCACTCATCATCCTCTGTTTCTTCAAAAATTTCGATCTGCTCAATCGTGACGGTAGCGGATGGTTGCGCTGCCTGTGCCTCGTGTGCTTGCTGCTGTTCTTCGCGTGCCTCAATCGCATCGGCCTCTTGTTTAGCGGCGTCTGCAATCTGCTGTTTGATTTCGGCCTCGCTCTCAAGTTGTTCAATCTCAGGCTGTAAATGACGACCGTAGCCAATCTCTTCTAAATGGGCCGTTGTATTTTCGACGCGCTGGATTGCTTGCCGTGCGGCCTCCTCAGTTGCCTGCGCAACAGCACGTGCGGCCTCAGCCTGCGCATGTAACTCTGCTGTTGTGTGCTCTGTCTCAGTTTCAATGATGGGTGGAGTGGGTTGTTCGTCAATAATGGCCTGTACCTGAGCGATGACCTGATCCTCAGAGCTGGCACTGGGAGCGTTCTCCTCAGCATACGGAACAATCTCTGGTTCAGCTTCTGCTTCAATGATAGGTGGAGCGGGTTGTTCGTCAATAATGGCCTGTACCTGAGCGATGACCTGATCCTCAGAGCTGGCAACTGGGATTTCATCCTCTGCTGCAAGAGTAGTGGGGGTAGCGTCTTGCTCTTCTTGTTCAGCTAATAAAGCTTCGTCGTGTAAGAATGGAGCAATCGTTGAGCTGTAAACCTCGTCAAAGGAGGGCGGACTGGCCTGTTCCATTGTGGATGAGGCTGGCGGTGTGGGGATGCTTTCTTGCTGCTCCTCAATTGGTCCAGGGGCAGATTGTTCGGGTGCAGGTGTGCTTGCGTGGTCTGCTAATTGCTCTTGGACGACCTCTAATCTCTTCGTCAATCGCTCAAGGCGTGCTGTGCGTTTCTGCACACGCGCCTCAGCACGTTGTAGACGCTCAAGCGCGCGTTCATAATCCGATTGTGCCTCCTGAATGCGCTCCTTGAGTCGCCGTTCGCGTTTACGGAGTTTCTTCGTGTTTTCCATGGCCTCTTCGCGTGCAATGGGTGCATCCTGATGTGTCATAACCTCTATCCTCCAGGGTAATAAGCATCGCTGCTCTTAATTATGAATATCTTGAGAGTGGGAAAGATTGCTGTTCATCAAAAACACGTTATGACCCGACCAACAGGTGCCAGTTTTTGACGGTGTTGATCGTGTTATTAGCAACTCTGTGGGCAACATTGCGCACACCTCGATACTCTATTGTAGCAGAAATTGTTATGTTTAGCAGTAAAGTTACACGCAATTTTGCACCGCTATCAATCTCTTCTTTTTTTCTGTTACAATGTAGCTACACAACAGTTATTTGGGTGCCTCATCTCACATGCTATCGCATGATTCTCTATATCATAGATCAATCGTTGAAAGTGAGAATATGCTCATGTCGGAAGAACGCAAACTCGTTACGATCTTATTTGCGGATGTCACAGGCTCAACTGCGCTTGGTGATTCTCTTGATCCTGAAGACGTGCGTGCCCTGATGGGACGCTACTATACCCATGCGCGTACTGTCGTGACACAGCATGGTGGAACTATCGAGAAATTCATAGGTGACGCGGTGATGGCGATCTTTGGCCTACCACAGGCACATGGCGATGATGCGGAACGCGCGCTGGCGGCTGCTTTGGCTCTGCGCGAGGCTGTTGCGCGTGATGAAATTCTAGGCGAAGCCTTTCAACTGCGCATTGGTGTCAATACGGGCGAGGTGATGGCGACCAGCGATCCCTCCAGCGGCGATTTTCTGGTTACGGGCGACGCGGTCAACGTCTCCGCCCGCCTGCAACAGACCGCGAATCCGGGCGAGATCGTCGCAGGAGAGCGCACTGCCGCCGCAACGCAACATGCCTTTCTCTTTGAGGATGAGCGCATGACGGAGGTCAAAGGTAAACGTCTGCCCCTGCGCGTGTTTCCACTCAGAGGCAGACGCGAGGTACGTCAGACAAACCGTCCCCCGCTGGTCGGTCGCAAACAGGATTTAATGCAACTTTCGCTGTTGCAGGCCCGTGCTTTGGAGGAGCTACGCCCACAACTGGTCTCGATTGTCGCCCCCGCTGGAACAGGTAAGACGCGCCTGCTAGAAGAATTTCTCAAACGCCTGGATCCCGATGATGGTTTTGAGGTCGCGACTGTGCGCTGTCTCCCGTATGGGCAGACATTGACCTACTGGCCGATGCGTGGTCTGCTCTCTGGCCTGCTTGGAGCCGAGATCAACAAAAACAACGTACTACGTATCTTCAGCGAAGGTGGTTACAAGCCTGATGAAGCGAGTCGCCTGACCGACTTGATTTTGACTACGCTTGGCATCGAGGGCGAGAGCATGGCGATGAAAGACCGTGAGAGCATCTTCGCCGCGTGGCGTTTGCTTATCGAGGTCTTTGCGCGTGAAGCACCGCGTATTCTCGTCTTTGAAGATCTGCATTGGGCCAGCGATAGTATGCTTGATCTGGTTGAACATATTATCAGTCTACGCACGCAAACCCCCATCTTGCTGATCGCACTGAGCCGCCCAGAACTGCTGGACCGTCGTCCTGGCTGGGGTGGAGGACGCCAGAACTTTACCGCTCTAGCTCTGCAACCGCTGAGCGCGAAACAGACGCAGGAACTGATTACCAAATTGACGGTGGACATGCCTGAAGAGACGCGCGCGCAGATTGTCGAACGCTCCGGTGGTAACCCATTCTTTGCTCTGGAACTGATACGTGGTTTGCATGAGCGTGGCCTGACGGGGCAATCCGCCACGCTTGATATGCTGCCCGATACCGTCCATGCTGCTGTGCTGGCGCGTCTGGACTTGCTGACGCGCAAGGAGCGCACCGTTCTGCAGGTTGCAGCGGTTGCCAGTCGTGCTATTCGTGCTTCTATGCTACAAGCTGTCTTAGATAATATAACGCAGATGGAGATCGAGAGCGCACTCGATGGCTTGCTTGCTCGCGACATGTTGGTTCCCGCTGAGGGTGGCGCGTTCGCGTTTCGCCATATCCTCATCCGCGATGTGGCTTATGGCACGCTCTCGCGTTCCGAACGCATTCGCCTGCACAGCAAGATTGCCGCGTGGTTGGAGCGCGAGGCGGGCGAGCGCACCGATGAATACGCCGAACTGATCGCCTATCATTACCGCGAGGCAGTGCTATTGGCGCGTCAATCCGCTGTCCCCAAGGCCATGCCCGTCGAGACGGAGCGCGCGGTGTATTTCCTGAAACGCGCGGGCGAATTGGCTGGACGCGCCGGAGCCTTTGCCGAGGTGCGTAACTATCTGCAAAGCGCGATAGCCCTCGCCCCCGCTGCGGAGCATGGCGCGCTCTATGAATTGCTGGGCGATAGTCTGCCCTGGGGTGATGCCAGCGCGGAGGCATATATGAAGTCGATTGAGTGCTGGCGACAGAGCAGCGCTGATAAGGATGAGCCTGCACAGCAACTTACAGGCGCGCGCCGCATACGCAAACTGCTTATTCTCAACAATCGCGGCTTGATACAACCAAAGAGCACGAAAGAGGAGATGGAGAAGCTGTTACAGGAAGCTCTACATCTGGCAGAACACGCTAATAATACCGATGAGCATTGGCGCGTGCGCGTCGCTGGTCTCTTTTTTGCCCATCGTTTTGAAGAGATAACGCCAGAACGAATTGAGAAAGACAAAAAAGAGGCACTGGAGGCCGCCACCTATTTTGAGGCGTGTGGCGATTGGCCCGCGTGTAGCGAGGCACTGGATGCTTGTAGCACGCCGCTCATGAAAAGCGGTCTTTATGATGAGACGCTTGAGATCATTCAACGCCGGTTGCAAATGCCCGATTTGTCCGCAAAAGAGTATGGTGATGCGGTCGGTATGCTCATAAATCTTTACTTTCTATCCGGCAGGTATGAACTGTGTATTTCCAAGTTACACGAGCTTCTTACGCAAGAGTCGAATGGTGCACGCATATTGTATCTCGGCAACAGCATCCAGGCAGCTCTTATCTCGATCTATTTGAGTGGTCGCTGGACAATGGTGTCATTGTTCACGAATGTGCTGAGAAATATTATCGAGCAAACGCAGTATGATTCTAGTGTTAGCATGAGTGCTTACGCTGCCTATACCTCGCTTTTTTTTATCGCATTGGCTCGTGAAGATCGACCAGCATTAGATGCGGCTCAAGCAATGTTAGTGCGTGGTTTCTCCGATGGTATTCGCCCGCTCTTAGAGGCGCATCGGGAAGATAACTTTGAGAAACTGGGCGATGATTATACGAAATACGAGCTATTTGTACTGGTACAATTTCTCAATGAACATAACATACAGATGCCTTTAGCAATTCTTGAGAGGATGGAGCGGAACGATAGCATCTATATTGATGCCGTAAAGCGCATGGGATACATTGCGCGTGCCCTGCTTGCGGACGATAACGCGCTGCTTGCCGAGGCGATTGAGGATGCGGAGGCTCATGGGCTGATTGTGCACGCGACGCGTATGCGCATCGTGTTGGCGCAACGCACAGGCGACCGTTCACAACTTGAACGCGCGCGCCCTGTGCTGGAACACCTGGAAGATCGCATGTATCTCAAGAAACTGGAAGAAGTAGCCGCCCTGCTCTGAGAGCGCAATCTGCTAGGCCCACGCGGTTGCTGCATATCGTGCGCGATAATCGTGGTGAGGCTACCTTAGCCGATCGCGTAGGGGCGTGATGATGGTGTTGAAAAAATAATCCGGTGACCGCATCCGGTGGTGTAGGGGCGTGATTTATCACGCCCTGCTCGTCCATCAATTGGCCTGGGGAGCCATGTGAGAGGCCATGCGAACGGGGGACGAGGGCGTGATTTATCACGCCCCTACGCGGCATTTAAATTTTAAAAAGGATAATGGCGTTATTTCCTGTAATAACGCCATTTCGCTTTCACACGATACGCGGACGCATATTGATTGGCATGGGACCACTAAACAGCGCGGTCGGTGTACGTCCTGGTATAGTCGTGGGCGTTGTCGAGGCGATAGCCCCCGCGACTGCGTTAATGACCAGACCGCTCTGGTTCTTGGTCACCGTTACCGTGAGTGAGCCACCGTAGCTTGTGCCAGTGCTATCAGTTCCGCTTGCCGTGAGCGTATACATTCCAGCAGCGACCCCTGTGAGTGAGAAAGTTCCAGTGCTACTCGCAGTGGTACTCATGACTGTTGCTCCCGACACGTTGAGCAGATTGACCGTCGCACCTGCCAGCGGTGTTGGCGTGGCACATGCGGTATTCGCGCATGCCTCAACCGTTCCGCTCACGCTATATCCTGTAACTGTGAGTAGCACTGGTATGGTTTGTGGGCTGGACAGTATGGTTGCCCCGCCGGTGCCACTGGCTGAAATGGTGATTGTGCCATTATAAGTTCCAGGAGCCAGCGTTGCCGTTGAGTTGATACTGACATTGAACGAACTGCCAGTACCACTGTCGCTTCCCGATGTAGCCGAGAGGACGAGCCAACTGATGCTGTTGGCATCGCCTGTCGCACTCCATGCCACGGGAGGCGCACACGCCCCTGTCTCGCTAATGGCAAGGGTCTGCGCGGGCGGTATTGCCTGTCCCGATGCCATCGTGAAGGAGAGTCCGCTACTGGGTGTGACTTGTAGCGTACAGGGCTGTGTGATCGTCAGCGTGACCGTGATCGTCTGCGGACTGCCCTGCGCCGCTGCATTTGTACTATCGACAGCGGTAATCGAGATCGGCGTGGTATAGACCCCCGCTGGCAAGGACGCGATAGTGGGTGCGACGATAACCGTCGTAGACTGCCCGCTGGCTCCCAGTGTTCCTGTTGTTGGGCTGATCTTGAGCCAGGAGGAGGCACTGCGTGGAATGCCGATGTGCCAGGACAGCGGCCAACTACAGTTACCCGAAGCGGTAAAGGTCAGACTTTGCGGTGAGGGATCACTTGCGCCTAGAGTCGCATTAAAGGCTATCGTACTTGCTGATGCCTGGGCCAGCGCACATGGCGGTAGCACGAGTAAATTGACGGTGATCGTCTGGGGACTGCCACCTGCGTTCTGTCCATTGCCATAGGTGCCTGTAATTGTGACCTGCCCGACATACGTTCCTGGTGTGAGTCCAGCCGTATTGACATTGACTGTCACCTGACCTGTTTGTCCAGGGGTAATCGTGCCGTAAGTGGGCGATGCGCCGAGCCAGGAAGAGGCCAGAGCTGTCACGGTTGTTCGCCAGAGCAGTGAACTGCCACCCGCGCTTGCGGTATTGGTGATCGTGACGACCTGTCCCGGCGGACTACTCTGGCCCTGGGTCGTGCTGAAGTTGAGTGCCAATTGCGAGAGACCCATGACAGGTGCGCTTGGCGGCAGTGGAGGTTGTATCGTGAGCGTGACGACAACGGTCTGTGTGTTCTGTCCAGTTGTGATTGCGATTGTTCCCGTATAGGTTCCCGCCGCCAAACCTTGTATGCTAGCACTTACACTGAGGACCGCATTCCCTGTCGCGCTATTAGAGACCTGTCCATTGGCAGGGCTAACCGTGAGCCAGTTATTAGACGCATTGGCTGTAGCCTGCCAGTTGACTGCGTTGACGCAACTGGGCGTAGCAGCCAGCATCAATGACTGGTTGCTGGGATTACTTTGACCCGCCACTGCCGTAAAGGACATACTACCTGCACTCAGTGTCAGACCGCAGTTGCGTTGTACCGTCAGCGAGACGGTCACGTTTTGAGGGACGTTGAGCGTGCCCTGCGCGGCTGTAAAGACGAGTGTATTGATATAGGTTCCGGGCAGTAGGTTTTGGCTGTGAACCATAACCGTAATCGTATCAGTTGCGCCTGGTACGATCGTGCCGGAGGCGTGGTCAATGGCAAGCCAACTCGTGCCAGCCGAGAGCGAGCGCAGGAACGCACTTTGACCAGAAAGCGTTGACGTATTGCTTGCCAGACTCCATGAGAGCGGGCGTGTGCCAGGGTTGCTGACCACCAGATATTGCGTATCTGGGTCTGCCCCGCCATCAAGGGCTGTGAAGGAAAGCACTGGTGGCGTGATTGCCAGCACTGGTGTATTGGCGGGGATAGGTCGCACGCTCATTTTGATCTGCACGTCGATGTGGTCACCCACACCTGAAGTGAAGGTAATCTTGCCGCTATAATCGCCCGTTTTTAGACCTGCGCGTTGAACGCCAACCTCGATAATCTGGTTTTGGCTAAAGACGCCCTGGTTGGGTGTGAGCAGTAACCAGGGTTGGTTGCTGTTTGCGGACCAGGTGATAGAACTGGTGCCCGCATTTTCAAGCGTGAGAGGCTGAATAGTATTGGCCCCTTGTGGAGCGGCCCCCATGTCCAGTTGCGTTGTTTTAATGATTAGTCGGGAGGGACGCGAAACGCCCTCGTTGGTGATTTGCAGTGTGACGCTTGCCGTGTAGTGTGTTATGTGATCCTCGGCTTCGATAGTGTGGAAACCGGGCTGCCAGCTTGAGTCAATCACGGTCGTAGGGTCGGCATTCCCATCCGCTGTAACCTGTACGAGCGGTGTATTCAGGTTCGTCTGAATTGTCTCGCCGATATCGTGCGTGAGCAGCACCTGTGAAGAAGGTGAAAAATGGCGGAGATGGAGCGCAATGCCCTGCCCAAAACTGACAATATTGGTCAGTTGTTGCTGACCAATGAGCGAAATTGTAAGCGCGGGCGGTCCACTGATATGTGTTGTTGGATGAGATGGACGTTGGAATACAAAAGAGAGCAATGCGCTGTCAATACCGAGTGCGACAATCGCCATCACTGTCAGGCAGAGAAAAATAATGCGCAGTTGCGTAATATGTTTGCGCTTCTTGTAAGAAGGGAGACGGAGATCATTCCCCGCCGCGAGCGCACGACGCATATCTTCGGCCTCGATGCGCGCAGCCTCCTGACTGTCGGGAACGCGACGTGATAGTAATGGGTCGGTATAGT
>DAIDJF010000093.1 GCA_027451525.1 Ktedonobacterales bacterium | reverse complement strand
AATTGTCTGCTTTCTTCATGAGCAGAGTATACCATATTCAGAAAGGAAACTGAATGCATTAGCGGCAATCTGCCTGCTTAGGGTCATTTCCCTGTGAGAAAAGGGATGTTGGTGAACATCTTGTTTATCTTCTCTCCCGCTGGCAGATGCGTAGAAAAGAGGTCCGCTTTCGTCCGCTTTCTCTGCTAAACTATGAAAAGACAAAGCAAGGAAGATGTCTCTGCTTTCTCCATACGATGAATAACGGATAAGTCAACGCTGTGTAAATGAGGAATATGATGAGTACAAGCATAAGCAAAGCTCAACTGCTCGCGGAACTCCAGAGCGAGAAGGCTGCATGGGAGGCTCTGTTGCGTTCTATTGATGAGGCGCATATGACGGAGCCAGGAGTCACTGGAACGTGGTCGATGAAAGATATCGTGGCGCACCTGATGGGTTGGCGTCAACGGACAGTCGGGCGTCTCCAGGCGGAGCTACAGCATCAGCCAATGCCAGCCCCACTCTGGCCTTCGCACTTGCAGACCGATGACGAGATCAATGCCTGGATATTTGAGTCTAATCGAGGTCGTCCTCTCTCTGCCGTTCTGGAAGATGACCAGGTTGTTTTTCAACAACTGATGGATACCCTTAGCGCGTTTCCGGAAGCGGAACTGATGCAACTTCTCCGGGCTAAATGGTCGGAAGGCGAGCCTGTGCGTGGGGCAAGCTTCTTTGCTCATTTCCATGAGGAACACGAGCAGGATATTCTGACCTGGCTACACAAGCAGCAAGCATAATGTGCAGCGAGCAATCTTGCTGCGTAGGAAGAAAATAAGAAAAAGGAGATATGCCTTATGGCTGAAGATAATTTCACGCTTACAACATTCTATACCTCCTGGAAAACCTATCAGGAGCATATCAAAGAAGCTCTTGCACCACTCACTGCTGAACAGCTTGTGCTGCGAGCCGCCCCACATCTGCGCTCTATCGGCGAGAATGCGCTGCATATTATCGCCTGCCGTGCCTCCTGGTTCACCGAGTTTCTAAACGAAGATGGTGGCGAGGAGATGAAGACGTATGCAGGTTGGAATGAGGAAGCGTTAACTTTGGGGGCATCCATTCCAGCCGCCGCTGAACTGGTCCAGGGCCTCGACCGCACCTGGCAATTTATGGAGGATTGCCTGGCGCGCTGGAGTCCCGCCGACATGCGCCAGACATTCCCCGATGACTGGGAGGGCAACCATGTTGATCTGTCGCGTGCCTGGGTCGTCTGGCATGTGATGGAGCATGATCTGCACCACGGCGGCGAACTCTCGCTCATCCTCGGTATACACAGACTCCCAGCGAATTTTCCAGGCTAGAGGCTATAAGAGCTGACGCTGTGCGCTGTGAAGAGACAATGAACGCAGAAGAAGGGAAAGATGCAGAGATCATGACACATCAATATGCCGAACTGGTTCCCCAGATCTACGAACGATACGCTCTTGCATGGGATACTGACCGCAGTCATGGAACCTGGAATGATAAGCGTTGGCATGATCGATTCATCGCTTGCCTCACCCCAGGAGTCAGGGTTCTTGACTTGGGATGTGGGTCAGGAATGCCTGTCGCGTTTCACCTTGTCCAACATGGACTGGGTGTGACTGGTGTGGATACTTCTCCAACGCTCATCACCCTATGTCGTCAGCGTATGCCAGAGCACGAGTGGATCGTAGAAGAGATGCAAGCACTCGCGCTTCCTCTGCGCTTTGATGGGCTGCTCAGCTGGGACAGCTTTTTCCACCTCACT
Organism: Ktedonobacterales bacterium; assembly: GCA_027451525.1. Classification (GTDB taxonomy): domain Bacteria; phylum Chloroflexota; class Ktedonobacteria; order Ktedonobacterales; family Ktedonobacteraceae; genus DTNP01. Next base: position 17,211 of record DAIDJF010000093.1, on the reverse strand, counting down.
CCTGAACACCAGCGGACTATGTTCACGGTGTTCGCTGCTCACGCAGCCCCTGGCGCTTTCCTCTTGTTCAATACAGGTCCAGGGCGGGGGGAAAGTCTGGGCAACTATCAGGGAGAACCGCTCTATCATGCGAGCCTTGATCCTGAAGAATATCAGCAGTTGCTCGACCAATCTGGGTTTGCTCTGGTCGCGCATACAGTTGAAGATCCAATAGCTGGTGGACGGACTATCTGGCTCGCTCAATCACGTGGATGATCGGAATGGTCCAGTGCCCACCCTCGTCCCACTTCCTAAATATCCAACGTTTTTACCATACGTAGGTTATCCTTTCTGGGATGCATACTGAGCCATCAGATCAAGCATGCCTTGTGGCGCATCAGGTTGGAAGCTGATCATGAGATTCCTCCGGGATTCAGCGGCAGCAGCTTCGCTCCGAGGAAACAATGCCGCTTCATAGGATGCAAGTGCTGCTTCCACATCGTCCGGATTCGCAAGAAGGGCTTCTGCTAACTCTGCGCCATCAAGCAAGGCGAGATTGGCCCCCTCGCCAGCAAACGGCGACATCAGATGAGCGGCATCACCCAGCAAAGTCACTCCTGGAATGCGTTCCCAGCGGTGTCCAATGGGGAGCGTATAGATGGGGCGAGGAATCAGTTCCGTCTCACTCTCGGCAATGAGGGCACGTAACTGGTCATTCCAGCCAGGAAAGTGGTTGAGCAGGTATCGTTTGGCCGCCTTAGTATCGTTAAAGTCGATCTCACTAGATGTCGTCCACTCTTCAGGGGGCTTAAGCGCAATATAGACGGTGATGCGGTCATTGGCGTCATAGTGCGTCAGCAGACCCTTTTCTTTAGCGAGGGCAAACATCGAACCACGACCAACCAGCGCAAGGATCTCAGGATGGCGGACACTCGCGTCAAGGAGATGCGTTTCTACGAAGGAGATGCCTGAGTAGATGGGTTGCGCGTCTGAAAGCAACGGCCTGACTTTTGACCAAGCTCCATCCGCACCAATCAAGAGGGAGGTAGTGAATGTTTCTCCATTCGCCAGGGAGACCTGATGCCTTCCCTCTTCCATCTTGACGACACTCCTCACTTTGCTTCCCCAATGAATGCAGTGGTCTGGCAGTGCTTGGAGCAAGAGCTGACGGAGGTCCCCGCGCACAACTTCTGGTCGGGTATCGTCACCGCTGTCTTTCCAGTGAACCGTGCCAGTCTGGTCGAGAATTCGCATTTCATCGCCTGATGGAATCACAATCTTGCGAAATTCCTCAAACAGTCCAGCCTTGCGTAAGGCCAGTTGACCGGACTCTTCGTGCATATCCAGGATGCTGCCCTGAGGGCGGGTTGTAGCTGAAGCTTCAAGCTCGTAAATCGTAGCATCGATCCCGTGTCTATGCAGCACGCTGGCAAGCGCGAGTCCACCCAGACCAGCGCCGATAATTGTTATCTGTGGTTCCAAGAGTGTATTTCCTTTTACGTTAATCTATTGTTCTTCTATAAAGTCTGTTTTCTCTTCCTCTGTAGCTGCACGAGGTGTGCTGAGTGCACCAGAGAGAAGAACGTCGATCCCCCATGCGAAGCGGTCAGGACCGGTGCCGGAAAAAAGCTCATTGCCAATTCGCGCAAGAGAAGGGTACGCCCTCGCGTCAAGGGTAGTAATCGCCTCAATGAGGGCCGTGTCCTCGGCGGAGGCCTCCGCCGAGGCCATACGAGTGCTTTGCTCCACAGCGGTCGCGGTCGCATACAAAAGCAGCTTATCAACTGCCCAGGCCGCCTCGCGGTCTGGCATCCCCCCTTCCTTCAAGAGAGCGAGAAGCTGCTCTAGCAATGCGAGGTAGTTCGGACCGCTGGGATGCATGGTTAATGTCATTCGCGCAATTTCTGGATATTTGAAGAGGACAAGAGTATAGCGTGTCAGCAACTGTTTCACCCTGCCGCGCCACGTCTCCCCCGCTGTGAGCGGTTCGGTGACCGTGGCCAGAAGGGCATCGAGGATCTGTACATGCAGATCTGTTGTATTGCGCACGTAGACATACAACGACGCTGGCCCTGTATCCAACGCTTCTGCAATACGACGCATCGTGACTTTGTGCAGTCCCTCCTCGTGCAGAATGGTGAGCGCGGCATCGATGATGCCCTGCCGTGACAAAGCTGGTTTTGCCGGACGTTCGCGTCTGCTGCGCGGCTGGAAAGGTTGTTGTTGTTTCATCATATGAAGAGTATAGCACGAACATGTTCGTAACGCAAGTGTTTGTTACGAACATGTTCTTTGAGTCGCGATGTTTGGGGCAGTATGCGTCCTCAACGCGAACACGTTTCCTGTGAGGCCCAAACGAAGCGATGCTGTCATCAAGGGCAGAGGAGCGTGGCCGTGCGGCTGGTTTCACGCACCATTTGTCATAATCAAAATTCTGCGCTAGGGCCTGCCTTCAGGCAAGGGGAGTTAGTCGCATACTCAAAGCACATTCAAGACAGCTTTTCCCTGAATCTGTCGATTTTTCAAAGCTGCAAGTGCAGGAGCAAGTTCGCGCCAACTGGTTTCCAGGCCAATCGGTACCGTCAGTTTCCCGGCTGCAACTAACTTCACCAGCGTGGTGAGATCATCGCTCAGCGTAGTGGTCACGCCTGGATCATATGAGAAGAATGTTTGCAGGCGCACACCTTCGTGCCCGAACAGATGAAAGAGGTTGAAAGGTGTATCCTCGCCCGAAGAGTTGCCGAAAACGACCACCGTCCCATGAGGAGCTACTAGGCCGAGCGCTTTCGTTAACGATGCGCCTCCCACCGATTCTAAGATCAGGTCAAAGATGAGCTTACCCCGTTTTCGTAGAGTCTCCAGAGGTTTGAGATGAGAACAATGAAAAACGTTTTAACGTAACGTTGACGTTCTTAATTAGAACATATAAAACGTTTAACGTCAAATGCTACGTTATATCTGCTGATTCGCCATTTGTTCATAGTTGAACGGACTGACGTATCCAAGCGTAGAATGCCGACGAATACGATTGTAATATACTTCCATAGAAGTAAATAGTTCCAATCGTGCTTCATCAGGAGATGAGTAGATCGTGTTTCCTACACATTCATCTTTTACTGTGCCAAAGAATGACTCCATTGCAGCATTATCCCAACAATTGCCTTTACGCGACATGCTCGGTTGTATGCCAGATCGCTCTAAACAGGTTTGATACGCCTGTGAAGTATATTGACTTCCTCTATCACTGTGATGCAACAATCCTGCTTTGGGACAGCGGCGAGCGAGAGCTTGATCAAGCGCACGTTCTACGAGTTTCTCGTCACAATTGCCTGACATCGACCATCCCACAACCATTCGTGAGTACAGGTCCAGAATGACTGCTACATAAAGCCATCCCTGCATCGTTGGAATGTACGTAATATCCGTCACCCATTTCTCATTTGGTGCTGAAGCAGTAAATTCCCGATGTAAGAGATGAGGCGCGACAGAATGGGAGGGATCTCGGTGCGTGGTGAGTGCTCGCTTCCGCGTGCGTTTTGCATACAACCCTGCTTCCCGCATCAGCCTAGCAACGCGCTTGCGAGCGATGCTTCGTCCTCGATCACGTAACTCTGTATGCAGACGCGGACTGCCGTATCTCCCCTGATGAACACGAAATTCCTGTCGAATCTCTTCTGTAAGTTGGGCATCTTCTCGTTGGCGTTGACACACAGGACGTTTTCGCCAGGCAGAAAAGCCACTTTCCGCGCACATCAAGCACGCTGCACATGACGACAATAGGAAATTCCTGCTTGTGTTGTTCAATAAACTGATATTTCATTTGAATTCCCGCGAAAAGATGCCCACAGCTTTTTTTAGTATATCACGCTCTTGTTGAACCCTTTCGAGTTCGCGTTTCAAGCGACGACTTTCTTCTTCAAGCTCGCTTTGATGTCCTTTGCCTGGAAATGCGTCTTTCCCATGCTCCGTCAATTCCTTACGCCATCCATGAATGGCTGAGTCGGAGATTCCCAGTTCACGGGCAATCTGCGCGATGGGCTTTCCGCTGCTTTGGACCAGCCGGACTGCTTCCTCTTTGAATTCTCGTGTGTAGGTTTTTTGAATCTTTGCCATAGTGCTCCCCTTCCTGGTTTGATCAAGTATATCTCAGCTTTGGGGACTCTATCAAACTGGGGGAAGTTCATCCTCGAAAATGGTCAAAGACACGACATTGACAGTGTACGCAGGTGCACCACATGGTCTCACGCTTGTCCCCAAATACAAAGACCGCTTAAATGAGGACATACTGGCATTTATAACAGCTTGAGATAGAACAAGAGCAATCCAAATAATGCAAAAGGTCTCACGCCTTTCGTTGACCAACGGGTGCGTGTTACCTTTCGTATGAGCGACTGCTCCCGCTGCTGTGGCAAGGAAAGCGGGAGCAGTCGCAACTTCCATGCTCAGGATACAACCCTTCTTCGTAAATAATGGTGAAGAACAATGGAGATCCAGTTTTCCATCAGAGGTGTTTTTTGTCACAGCTTCCTATTTCGCTCCCTGGTTTCGAGATTGAAGAAGTTTCTTGTTTTGAAAGCAGTGTGACCAGTATCGCCAGAGCAACCAATCCAACAGCTTGTTGCCCATCAATGTGGACGCATAGCCACAAGCTTTCATAGTTATTACACGCGCTCTCCCCATGATGTACCGAGCAGTGGCCGTTCAGTCCGACTCAAACTCCATGTCAGGCGCTTTCGCTGTCAGAATGAAGCGTGTCCTCGTCAAACATTTGCCGAACGGTTCCCGCAGATGGTTGCTGTCTCAGCTCAGCGAACGGTGAGGCTGACCGAGCTCCTGCATGCCTTCTCTCTCGCTCTGAGCGGAGAAGCCGGTTCTCGTCTGCTCGCAAATGTTGGGGTGCCAACCAGCGCTGACACCTTGTTACGACTGGTCAAGCGCAGCCAGTTGGCCGCCATGGAGACGCCCAAAGCTCTTGGTGTGGACGATTTTGCGCTCCGTCGTGGGCAAACGTATGGCACGATCATTGTTGATCTGTCCACGCACCGCCCGATCGGTCTGCTCACCGATCGCACGGCTGAAACGCTTTCCCAGTGGCTTGTGGAGCATCCCGGCATCGAATGTATCAGTCGAGATCGATCCGGTGAATATATGCGCGGGGCAAGGTCAGTTTTAGCGAAGGCGATCTTGCCAGCATCGTGAGCAAGCTGGGTCGAGATGGGAGATGGCGTTGCTGTGATATACTTTATATCCAGCCACTAATAGTGGGGGCCAAACCGTCAGCATTTTTCTGTGACGACTGAACTAATCCTTCGTCCCTCAAGCTGACAGAAAAGAAAAGGTACGTACTCTATGGCAAAAGATCATCTCATACGAGCATTACGCGGAGAAAGGATTGCGCAGCTTCCCTGGCTGCCGCACATCGGTACGCATGCTGCGCAATTGCTTGGTGTCAGCGCACAGCGCTATTTGCAGGATGCCGACTTGCTCGCCAGAGGAGCGATTCTTTGCGCAGACCGCTATCAATGTGACGGTATACCTTTACTTGATGATCCCAGCATGGAAGCGATTTCGTTAGGCTGTACACCGCACTGGTCTGAGCAGGAGCCACCCTCCATTGTTTCCTCCCCACTCCCCATACTCTCAACAGAGCAACTCAGCGAACATCTTCCTCCCTTGCCCGATGAAACAACAGGGCGATGGCCCACAGTCATTGCCGCAGGGGCTTTGGCAAAACCAGAGCTAGAGCGGCGCAATGTTGCTCTGGTAGGTGTTGCGGCGGGTCCGTGTACGATTGCCTATCAATTGCGAGGAATGAGGCTATTTGCTGATCTCTTCCGTAATCCCGCTCTGGCCTCCCAGCTATTTGCTTATGCTGGTCAGATAAGTGCTATCTCCGCCCGTATCTATGCAGAGATTATCGGTTGCGATATTGTCGCCATCAATGACACACCAGCCACCATGCTGCAACCTGCCTATTTCCGGCAGTATGTTCTGCCCAATTTGCAAGCTGCCTGGGAGGTCATTCACAGGGCTGGCAAAACGTCTAGCCTGTGGGCTTGAGGGGAGAGTATCAGAGTCATCCGTGAGATGGCAAGCAGCGGCGCACACAGTATTGCGATTGATGAATGTATGGCTTTGGGCTATGTAGGAGAAATTGCTCAAGACTATCACGTCGGTTTTATTGGTAATTTCCATATCACTACCGCACTTTTTGAGGAGACAGAAGAGGTAATGGCAGATGTACAACGCTGCATAGATGAGGGAACGCGTTTTCCTGGCTATGTCTTTGGCTTGGGGGGACCATTAACTCAACACATTAACCCTTCTCGACTGGAGACAGCAATCACAACCCTTTTTCACCAGACACGATCCACGCAATCAACCGACTCTTTCAGCGAAAAGTACTCTTCGGACGAGACCATAGTGCAGAAAAAAGATGAACGGTAAGTTGTCGCTCATAGACACGACAACTTACCGTTCATCTTTTTTACACTCACCCGGAGTGTCAATCTCCTACCCTCAGCGGTAGCGACTGGACGCGCCTCCTGTGACTGCAAGCATAGAAGTGCGGATCTCTTTGATGCGTTCTAAGGCATCCTGCAATGGAAACAGATCAGGGGAGATTAGCAGGTCCGGGTCGGTTGCCACCGGGTTCCAGGCCATAGCGAAGCATCTCGAAGATATCGTGCAGGATAAATGGCTCTCCACCCGTCAGGAAGAGTTCCGTCATCCCTAAGGTTACCCCCTCGTCGATCAGGCGACACACCTCCTGGAGGTCAACCCCATTGCGCTCGGCTCCCACGAAAGATTCTGCTACGCAATAGCTACACGAGAGATTGCAGTCGTAGTTGGTATAAATCCAGAGGCGATGAAGCAGGTCTTCTCTCTCTCCTTGCGCATCGCTATGAGCCAACGGCATAGATCCCTATCTCCTTTTGGTCTCTTTAGAATGGGTAATCCTTAACGGTAATCGTGCCTTGTTGATCATAAAACCCTGCCAGATCGACAGCCATGTCAAGAGCTGCGTAGCCTTGCACTCTGCCTGGATACCAGGCTTTTAATCCCTCCAAATCGCACAACGGTCGTACATCTGGGTCATCATAAGACATATCGATGAGCAATGCCTGGAACTGTGCAATCAGTTCTGTCGGTGCTGTTGAGAGAACAGTGAAGTTACAGTGATCGAAAAGAGTAGTCCTGGTCAGCATACGTGTTGTCCCTGATGGCAGTGTTCCGTCCATGAGAAACTGGTGATAATTATATTCGAGTAGACACGCAGCATCAACTGACCCGGCAACGAGTGCCTTGGCTGCATCGCGCTCTCCCCCGATGTGATCTCCATGCTTGCCTACTAATACATTATGATATTGGACGGTTATGTCCTGTGGGTCGAGCTTGAGGTTATGGAGATGTGCAAGCGGAAGAAGTGTGGCCTGCGGGGAATCCACCGCCCCAACGGCTACCGTTTTTCCCTTGAGATCAGCGACTGTCTTGATAGGTGAAGCCTCGCGAACGGCGATGATCGATGCCAGATCACAATCGCTGTCTCGCATTGCAATTGCACGGGCCTCCAGACCTCGCGCTTTTGCGAGACGCTGGGCGCGTATCCAGGCAAGAGGAGAATTCCAGGCGACGTGAATGTGACCGTCGAGCAAGGCTTCGACCTGCCGTTCGTAGTTTGAATACAAGACATAGTTCATCTTGAGACCTTGTCGTGCAAAATAGGCTTCGAAGCCCTCCCAGATGGTTACTACCTTAGGATCGTAGGCTACTGCTCCCAGCAGCAGTACGGTATCTTTGCTCATTACACTTCCTCTTTAATTTAACCAAATAATGGCATGCCACAGACAGCTTTGCCAACAAAATCGTAGAGCGCATCGGTCGTGGGTGCCATGACAGTCGCGGCACGGGCATCGCGGAAGTGGCGTTCGACTCCTACCTCTTTACGGAATGCGGCTCCTCCACACACACGCATTGCCAGATCTGTGACCTCTGTCGAGGCTTCGCCTGCGGCGGCTTTGATCTCAAGCACACGCAGCATCGCATCCTCACGTCCATTTTCCAGAGCGTCAACGGTATCCAAGAGCAGTGTGCGCACCATATCTGTTTTCACACGCATGCGTGCAATATACGCGCGAATAGTAGGGAAGTCGGCGATAGATTGTCCAAGATGCTCTAACTTGACAGCTCCCACATGCGTAGCGGCCTTCGTCGTAGCAATTTCCATCGTTCCAACGCTTAATGCCGCGTTCATCAATTGGAAATAAGGGAGGACAACGCCCATCATGATGTCAAAGCCCTTGCCATCCTCTCCCAGCATGGCCTGCTTTGACACGATCACTCCCTCAGCTGTCACCGGGCTAGAGTTGTTGCCGCGTAACCCTAAGCCATTAAATGGGGCGGTGACGCGTAATCCGGTGGCGTTGGCGGGAACAAGCCAGATGGTGCTCATGCCCTCTGCTGCTAGTGGTCGGCTCGACCAGACATAACTGTTTGCTCGCCCTGCCCCCGTAATCCAACTCTTCCTGGCGTCCAGGCGAATCTGCTCACCTGCGAGGGTAGCAGTACTGGTGGGTGCCCAGAAATGGCTGCGTGAACCGGCCTCCGAAAAAGCGAGTGTACTGACATGTTTGCCAGCGGCGATTTCTTCTCGAATTGCCTGTGGACCATGCCCTTCGATCACTGCGGTTGCCGCATAATGCATGCAAACAATCATCGCGGTGGACGCACAATACTTGCCGATTTCTTCGACAACAAGCGTTGCGGCGCGGTGAGCTTCACCAATCCCTCCCACCTCTTTGGCACTGATCAGTCCTAAGAGGCCAGCTTTGGCAAGCGCATCAAGCGAGGCTTGTGGGTATGCTCCTGTTTGATCGATCTCAATAGCAGCGGGCGCAATCGTCTCAGCGATGACATGATCAAGTGTTTCCAAATACTGCGGGCGATTCGTTCCTGTTGACATAGATAGGCCTTTCTGTTCGTAGGACGGAGAAGTTCTCGCGTTCCTGATGGGGATTACTCGTAAAGGGAAGCGTATGTCGGGTTCCATCCTCGTTGCACGCTGTTCCATTCCCTATTATAACCTACCTCGTGGCGGTATGGTGCAGAAAACAATAGGACAGAGGGAGATACGAAAAAATCCTCAGCATAGATCACCCTAAGGGACTAAGGGATTGTTTGTGACAAAAAATCGGCAGAAGACTGATGATCTGCAAGAAACGGTGTGATAGTGTGATAGGCCGACAAAGACGTGTAATTTACGCTTGTTGCCTCTAGTATAGCATATTTATGAAAAGTGACAATAAGGTGTACCTTCGTATCGTTGTTGGAAATTCTGAATTTTAGGTGTACCTGCGCATGATCCTGAAAGTGTTCTATATTGTTAGCTTTCTTTGTTGCTTATTTATGTTGAGCGTGCTCCTAAAATGGAAGTGTCTTCTCTATTTACCGAATAAATTTCTATTTATTATTTTAAAAATACAGGATAAAAAAGTGGATAAGGTGAAACGTAATTTAAAATAAAAGTAGTGTAATCACTACTAGTAGCAATTACACTATAAATTAGCGAAAACGACGGGTGTCGAAGGCCCTACTGATTAGGGGGCGAGCGTTATTTCATCAATTGTTTGGAGCTCTTGCTCATTAAAGGTCAAATTTTGTAAGGCTCCCACATTTTCGACAATTTGCTCGACCTTGGAGGCACCAATCAGCACGCTCGTCACTGCAGGGTGGTGTAGATTCCAGGCCAGTGCCATCTGTGAAAGCGTTTGCCCTCGCTCCTGAGCCACGCTGTTTAGGCGACGAACTTTGTCCAGAACTTTGGCATTGACCATCGTGTCCCGGTACCGCTCATCCCACCAGACGGCGGCACGGGAATCATCGGGCACCCCAGCAAGATATTTCTGACTCAGGAGACCCTGGGCTAGTGGACTATACGTAATCACGCCCGTTCCTGCTGCTAGTGTGTGCTCAAACAGGTCGTGCTCCGGCTCGCGTGTCAACAAATTATAACGCGGTTGGTGAATGGTAATGGGGGCTAATCTCAGGTCGCGTGCCAGGACCACCGCCTGATCAAAAAGCGCGCCAGGGAAGTTACTGACACCGATGTAGAGTGCCTTTCCCTGCCGTACGATCAGATCAAGCGCGGTGAGCGTTTCTTCTAGAGGCGTCGCGGGATCAGGTCGGTGTGCATAAAAAATATCGACGTAATCAAGCCCTAAGCGTTTCAGCGACTGGTCCAGGCTGGCTACCAGATACTTCTTCGAGAGACCATCGCCATATGGTCCTGCCCACATATAGTAGCCAGCTTTGGTGGAAATAATTAGCTCGTCGCGTGGCATAGCGCGCAAAACTTTCCCAACGACTCTTTCAGCATTACCAGGCGGGCGTCCATAGTTATTTGCCAGGTCAAAGTGCGTAATGCCCAGATCAAACGCTTTATAAAGACACTGGCGGGCAATTTCTTCTCCGCGATACCCGCCAAAGGTTTCCCACGCCCCCAGCGAAATCGCGGGTAGCTTGAGTCCCGATCTTCCGCTCGCGTGGTATGGCATGGTGTCGTAACGGTTTTCTGAAAATTGATCCATGGTGCTCCTTCTTCATTGACAATACAACTTTGACAGAGAGATAGTTAGAAGATGGCATCTATGATCGTGGCAACGCCGCCAAGTGAGGCGGCAAAGCCATTGCTTTCGGCTAATGCAATGCGCGTATAGGCGAATGAAATCGGCAAACTGTGTGTCTCTACTGCCGCGCGTAACGGCTGTAATATCAGCTCGCCTGCCTGCATCACGCTGCCATCCAGAACAATTAAGGAAGGAGTGAGGGTATTCACCAGTCCTGCCAGCACAAAGCCCAGATATTTGCCCGCGCGTTCCAATGCCCCTACACAGGCGGCATTCCCGGCCTGCGCTGCTTCTATGACCTGCGAAAGTGTGGTAAGTGTGGGAATAAAGCGTTGTACCTCGCGCAAAATTCCATCCCCACTAGCTACTGTTTCCAGACAACCAGAACGCCCACATTGACAGAGTTGCCCATGTACCTCGACCGGAATATGGCCTATCTCTCCTGCGGTTCCCGCGTGGCTGCGATAGACCTGGTCATTGAGAATCAGCCCGGCGGAAATGCTGGTGCCGACATTGAGATAAATCATATTACCCTCATTGCGGCCCGCGCCATAGCGACTCTCCCCTAAAGCACCCATACTGCCATCATGCTCCAGATAGACGGGCACGCCAAGATCATGCTCTAGCACTTGCTGTATATCGGTATTGGCCCAGCGCGCCAGAGCTACGGGCAATGCGGCACTCCTTGGCAAGAGTGCAAGTGGACTGATGACGCCTAAGCCAACGCCTACCACCATGTCCCAAGGAATCAGTTGCTGCTCGACAAAGACTCTGAGCAGCTTTTCTAATAAAGGAAGGCTCTCTTCTGGCCCTTTGCTGAGCGAAAAAGGCACCTCTAGCTGTTGAATGGTATGACCGGCCAGATCAGCCAGCAACACTTTTAACAGCTGGCTATCTAGTGTGCCGCCGAGAATATAACCAGCAGTTGCGTTGAACGAAAGTAGCGTGGTACGGCGATCATCCCCAAAACCATGTTCCTCCTGTTGTACGATTCTTTCCTGGAGCAATTCGTCAACAATGTTGCCAATCGCGGTTCTCGAAAGGCCGGTATAGGGAGCAAGGTCTGAGCGGGGAATGCTTCTGTGTTCACGAATATAGTTTAGCACCAGGGAGCGGTTAGACTCGCGCACGCGACGCTGATCTGCCCCTTTGCGGTCTCTTTCCTTGCGTACTCTTTCACGCTCTTGTTGTCTCTCTTTGATAAGTCGGTGCCACGGCTGCATAGGTTTGCCTCTTCTTTATGACTACGAGCAAATCTTACCACATTTTGTGCTCATTCACAACCATGCGTCTGAATATTGTAAACTATGTTGACAAATCAGTGTTGGTATGCTATACTCATCACAATGAAGAATTCCTCTGGCTAGAGACGCGTGTCAAGGCTATTAATTGGTTCCGATGGAAAGGCTGTTGCTGCAGGGCAACTCCACACACCACATTGGCGATTCTCAAATTGGCGAAGTGAGTCATTGAAACGTGGCGACCGGACCGGTACTGTTGTCTCTTTCGATGCGTACTACATCCCTTAGATTTTGCGAACAATGGCGATGGCGACAATCTATTCAGGAGGATACACATGGTACAAGGTCGAACTTTTGCTCATATGTCACGACGTCATTTTCTCCGCTCATCAGGAATGCTGATGGGTACTGCGGCACTGGGCAGTTCATTCCTGGCTGCTTGCGCGGGCACCAGCAGTGGTGCAAGTAGCAGCTTGCCCACTCTGACGCAGTGGTATCACGAATATGGTGAGACAGGAACGCACGAAGCCGTTTTGCGCTATGCCCAATCCTACAAGCAGGCCGATGTCAAGGTGAATTGGTTGCTTGGTACGGCTGACCTCTATCCGAACAAGTTACAGACAGCACTTTTAGGAACTAACGCGCCCGATGTCTTTGAGTTGCAGGGCGTTTCGCTAGCCCAGGTCAAGGCGGGCCTGGTTGAGCCATTAGACGACATCATTGGCCCGGTGCAGAGCGATTTCCTGCCAGCCAGTCTGGCCCCCTATACCGTGAATGGTCACGTCTATGCTATTCCCATGATCGGCGACCCACAATTCATTTACTATCGTAAGAGCATGTTCCAGGCGGCAGGCATCACGCAGACACCGACGACCTTTGATGAACTGATCGCGGTCGCCAAGAAGCTGACCAGTGGTACGCGCAAAGGTCTCTACGTTGGCAATGATGGTGGAGTGGTTTCGCTGACCTATCCTCTTCTCTGGACAGCCGGTGATCTGATCTCGTCAGATAATAAGATCACCTTCAACACGGAGCAGGTAGCGGCTAGCTACGAAAAGCTGTATGAGTTGAATAAGTCCGGCGGGCTGCTCATTGGCGCGCCGACTGACTGGACGGACCCCTCAGCATTCGAGCAAGGGGTGGTCGCAATGCAATGGTGCGGTCTGTGGGCCATGCCTGGTATTACGAAGGCCATCGGCGATGATTTTGCTATCTTCCCGTTGCCACCCGTGAGTGCTCAGGGCCAACCGGCAACGATTGCTGGCGGGTGGGCCCAATCGGTTGGCGCGAAAAGCAAGAACAAGCAGCTGGCGAAGGCGTATGTCAAGTATCTCTGGATTGATACCGCTTCAATTCAGAAAGACTGGAATGTCGGCTATGGTTTCCATGTTCCTCCGCGCAAGAGCATCGCCGCCCAAACAACGAAGCTTTCAACGGATCCGGCAGCGGTAGCAGTCAATATCCTCAATCAGTATGGCCATTCTAAACCGCCGCTGTGGGACGCAGCGATGGATACAGCACTGACGGGGGCCGTGAGTAACATTATCAAGAGTGGCGGCAATATCTTGTCGATTTTGAATCAGGCGGCTGATCAGTGCGACACCGAGCTTCAGCAGTTACTGGCGTAAGGGGAATTGGGGGCGTGATGAATTACGCTCTGGAGGCGGATTCGTTGGCGAGCCGGGTGCGATGCTGTTTAACAATTTAATCCGGGCATGGTTGGATACCAGTGGTAAGGATTCATTGTTAAACAGCATCACCCCACGTCTACGACGGCTAATTTATCGGCAGAATGGTGGTTCTATGAGAATTTCTAGCTCATCCTCTCTTTCGCCACAGACAGACCTTCTCACGAAAGAGGAAGGGGAACGGCAAGGGAGCCAACAGCACCTCCGGCGGCGCAATCTGAGAACCGCCTTCATCTTCTGGTGCTTCGTTGGCCCTTTGCTGCTTGGTCTGCTGGTGTTTTTCTTCATCCCGATTATCTGGAGCGTGGTGCTCAGTCTCTCAAGTGCGCGCTCAACCCTCTCACCGCAAGGCTTCGTGGGCTTGAGTAATTATCAGGCGATGTTGACTGACCCCAATTTTCGACAGGCACTGGGCACATTTCTGGTCTTTGCTGTTTTTATTGTGCCGCTGACCTTTATCTGTGCGCTGGCACTGGCTTTGCTGGTCAATAGCGTGCGTTTCGCTCAGGGCTTTTTCCGCCTGGTCTTTTTCCTGCCTGCTGCTTGCTCCTACGTTCTGGCCTCCGTGATCTGGAAAGTGAGCATCTTTAATGGCACATTCTATGGTCTGGCCAACCAGATTCTGGCCCTTTTTCACGTTGCCCCTCTGCAATGGGTGTTTACCGCCAATCCTCCCTGGTACTGGTTGGTGCTGGTCACTGTACGACTGTGGCTACAACTAGGGCTGTATATGATTATCTTTCTCGCGGGCTTACAGGAGATTCCAGCAGAATTGTATGAAGCGGCCACAGTGGATGGGGCCAGAAGAGGCTGGCAGACCTTCCGCTATATTACCTTTCCACGGTTACGCAACGCCTCGGTTGCAATTCTGCTCTTAAATATCATCGCCGCCTTTCAGGCTTTTGACGAATTTTTTAATATCATGTCCAACGGGAATTCCATTCTGGCACGTCCACCGTTGGTTTACATCTATCAGGTTGCGCTGATCGACGGTAACTTTGGCTATGGGAGTGCTGGGGCTATTATTCTGATGTTCATTATTGTGTGCTTCACGCTCTTACAGTCCCGTATCCTGGGCTTTGGCCAAGCAGAGTAGTGTTTTTGTAGGGTTCATGCCTTGACGAATGTGGAAAGGAACGTATCAATGGCCGCGATTGTTTCGGTAAGCAGGGCACCGCATCCCAAGCGTGTCAGGTCGACCCGCAAGGCGGTATATCTTGCGCTGCGCTATGGTGCCTTAATTCTTCTGGCCTTGCTTTTCTTACTGCCCTTTTATTTGATCTTGCGCAATGGCTTGGCGACTGATGCCGATATTACCTCGCCAACCTGGACATTTTTCCCGCAAGTGCTGCACTTTGAAAATATCCAGGAACTCTTTTCCAATCCTGATGTCCCGTATCTGGACGGACTGATTAACTCTGCCCTGGTCTCCATCCTGCAAACCGTGGGGCAGATTGCTATTTCAGCACTGGCTGGCTATGGTCTGGCGCGTATTCCTTATCGCTGGTCAAATCTGGTCTTTTTCTCGGTACTGGTTACCTTGATGATTCCCAGTGCAGTCATTTACGTACCAACCTATGTGATTGTCTCCTATCTCGGTTGGGTGAGCACATTACAAGGGCTGGTTGTGCCGGGTATCTTCGCTGGTTTTACCACCTTCCTCTTCCGTCAGTTTTTCCTGAGCTTCCCACATGAACTGGAGGAAGCCGGGCGTATTGACGGCCTGGGCTATATAGGCACCTTCTGGCGCATCGTCGTGCCCAACTCCTATGGCATTATTGCTGCCTTGAGTGTGATCACCTTTATCGGTAGTTGGAACGCTTTCCTCTGGCCGCTCGTTATCGGGCAGGATCAGTCAGCCTGGACTATTCAGGTTGTGCTGTCCAATTTCCTGAACGCCCAGGTCCTGAACTTGCATGAACTCTTTATGGGTGCAATAATTGGTAAATGCCCTTCCAAGTGAGCAGATTTTGCCCTCCGACATGAGCACTTGCCCTCCCATGTGAGCACCGGGCCCCAACTCCTTGAGGAAACCGCTCCACCTCTGGATGTGTTCAGTGCTCTTTTGTAAATAAGGGGGACATTCGGACAGAATTGACGTTTAGACTACCATGACCAAAAAGGCAGGCTCTCTTGCGAGAGCTTGCCAAAGCGAGTAATGTTCCTGGTATCACACCAAGGAGAATTACTTATTTGAACCTTAACATATTGCAAGCGTTTCGTCACGAGATCTATGCCTGTTTGACGCGCAGTGCCGATAGTCTCTTCAACACAGCCGATGCGTTGCTGAGTGAGTCGCAGGCCCGCTCGTTTGCCGAATTGTCGCTCTCGCCCTTCTTTGAGCGGCGCTGGCCCAGTTTGTATGAAGCCTTTGAGGATGGCATAATTGAGCAGGAGGCGTTGCGTCGCGTGTTTGCAGCACACGCCCCAATCGCTACTGAGGGTGAGCGATTGCTGCTGGGCATTGATGCCAGCCGCATTGAACGCCCCGAAGCGTCCACCTCGGCAGACCGCACGGTGGTTCACAAGCCCAACTTGCCGGAAAACCGCACGCCCATCACGTATGGCTGGCAGTTCTCGACGCTGGTGGTCTTGCCCCAGCAGCCTAGCAGCTGGACCTACCTCCTCGATCAGCAGCGCATTAGCAGTACGCAGACGGCGGTGCAAGTCGCCATCGCACAAATCGTGGCAGTGGTCCCGCAGTTGGCAGCACGCCCTGTTATTGTGTCGGACCGCTGGTACAGCTGTGCACCGTTCCTGCTGGGGACCCGCGACGTGAAAGCTGACAAGCTCTTGCGTGTGAAGTGCAATCGCGTCTTCTACCGCCCAGCTCCCCCGCCCACCGGCAAACGAGGGGCCCCGCGCAAAGATGGCGACCGCTTTCAATGCTGTGACCCAAGCACGCACGGAGACCCTGATGAGCAGTGGCAAGGCAGCGATCCCAGTGGAACGAGCATCCAGGTCTCGTGTTGGTGCCGCTTGCATTTGCGAGCGGCACGAGAGGTGGAAGTGACGCTCATTCGCGTCGAGCGACCCATCGAGACCGCCACCAAGCGCAAAGAGCGCGTCAGTTGGTTTCTGTGGCATGGTGAAGACCCGTTGCCGCTTGCCGAGGTGTGGAGCAGCTACCAGCGGCGCTACTCTCAGGAGCATGGCTATCGCTTTGATAAGCAATGCCTCTTGTGGGAGCGTGCGCACTTGCGCACCCCGCAGCAATTTGAGCGATGGAGTCACGTCGTGGCGATAGCCCATAACCAGCTGGTCTTGGCTCGTTCGCTCTCGCTCGTGCAGCAGCGACCCTGGGAAGCCTCGACACGCGCTTGCACCCCCCAACAGGTGCGCCGCGCCATGCCGCGAATTCTGGCCCAGTTGGGGACCCCTGCCAAGCCAGTTCAACCACGAGGAAAATCGCCCGGACGACAAGCAGGCGCGACCGTGACGAGGGCAACTCGCTATGAGGTGGTGCGCAAGCCCAAACCGTTGCCCAAAAAGGTGCGCGATGCGGCTTCCTAATGGCTGTTTTGCTCTCATGAGTCCTCGTTTCTGAACTGAGGAGCTTTTCCTTGCTCACTCGGCTGCTTGGTCATAGTCTAAACGTCAATCAGTATTTGATAGCATTTCTTAAAACGTATTCCAAACTCCTAATTACTCTGCCAGTGAGAAAACTTGTAATCTCCT
>DAIDJF010000092.1 GCA_027451525.1 Ktedonobacterales bacterium | reverse complement strand
GACGGGGAAAACGGGCATCGTCTCATTGTAGGGGCGACCCTTGCGGTCGCCCTGCCTCTCCCAAACAGGTGCAATGAAGTTTGACAGAGCACTACATGGTATGCGGATGAATTCAGAGTATTGATTAGTCATCCAAAATAGCTTATAGTATTATATAGTAATGTATAACTAGTGGGAGGATACCGATGGAACGTCTTCTAACAAGCGATGATGTCGCGGACCTTTTGCGGGTCGATGTCGTTACAGTGCGTCGACTGGTGAGCAGAGGAGAACTGGCGGCGTACAGAATTGGCAGCGAATTTCGCTTCTCGATGGCGGATGTCGAGGCATTTGTACAACGACAACGCGTTTCGCACGGGGACAGCAACGAGGGGCACCAGGAACGCGACGGCAGCAAATGGAGTCTTGACGTGCAGATGAGCGGCGATCGATTTCACAAATTTACCAAGCGGGCGGCTCTTGTACTATCACTGGCGCAAGAGGAGGCGATTAATTTAAAACACAATTTTATTGGCCCGGAACATTTGCTTTACGCTCTGGCACGCGAAGGCGAGGGCATTGCGGCAAAGGTCTTGCAGAGACAAGGTGTGATAGCGGAGATCGTGCATCAGCACATTATCATGATACACAGCACGGGAGACAAAACAGAGACGACGATTGGCCTGACCCCACGAGCGAAAAAAGTGATCGAGTTGGCAGTAGAAGAAGCAAGGGCAATGGAGCATAAATTCATCGGGACAGAGCATCTTCTGCTTGGACTGCTACGCGAGCAGGAGGGACCAGCGTTTGACATTCTGAACAGCCTCAATGTGGATACCAACGTCATGCGTGAGCAGATTATCCAGATATTACAGCATGTAGGGGGTCTACGCGCAAACAGAAACCAGAGCGAGCCGGATCAGTTCCCGGCACCACCACCCGTACCGCCAGAAGCGGCAGAATTGGTGCCAACGGGCACAACAGGACAGGTATGCGCCTATTGTAAGGCATTCTGTCCGGTCTACTTCCAATACTGCTTCAATTGTGGCACAAAGTTCATCCTATCTTAGCGCAACATCTCAAGGAAGCTCCACGACTTCAGGTCGCGCTCGAGGTGATAGCGCAGCAGGCCATGCATCGCCAGTTCCATCTCGATATGCAGGCGCGGCTCAAGGCGGAAGGTCGGCACGCGCTCCCACTCGGTGCGTTGCAGAATGCGCAGAGCCTTGAGGGCATTGACAGAAAGCGGGTGCGCCCAAAGGTGCGAGCAGTTGGGACAGAGCGCACCCCCCAGAGCAGGCGTAAAGCCATTTTCGACTGGCTCTAGTTCGGTATCACAGTGTGCGCAGGAGCGAAACATTGGCTCATAACCGATAGAGGAGAGCAGGTTCATTTCAAAGTAGCGCAGCAATAACTGCGTGCGTCCATGCTCCTGACTGCTATCGAGCGTTCCTGCCGTGCGCTGTTGATGAATCCTTTGCGCATCGCTATCGAGGGAACGCAGGGAATCGAGGAGCAGTGTATAGATATCTTGATGCACGGTCTGTTCTTCGAGAAAGCGATCAACCAGTTCGGAGAGATAGAAGCCACAGGTCATGTGCCAGAGTTCGGAGCGCAGATGGAGAAAGGCTTCGATGCCTTCGGCTTGCGTGACGATATCCATATTGCGCCCCGTGGCGATATGGAGTTGGCAATGACTGAGGAGATCGATATGGCCTGCTTTTTTACTGATTGGGCGGCGTGCCCCTTTGGCAATGACATGGAGTTTCCCCCGATAAGGAGTCAGGAGGGTGATAATGCGATCAGCCTCGCCCAAATCGGCATGTTTGAGAATAATTGATTGTGTGGAATAGCTTCGTGGTTCGCGCATGAATACTCTGGTATGAAAAAAGAGACGTGATAACTACACGTCTCTTCTGGAGGCGACGAGCGGATTCGAACCGCTGGTGCAGCTTTTGCAGAGCCGTGCCTTACCACTTGGCGACGTCGCCGGGAAGGGGAGCGGGAGACGGGGATCGAACCCGCGACTTTCTCCTTGGCAAGGAGATGCTCTACCACTGAGCCACTCCCGCATGCGCACTTGCATTTCTGCAACTGCTCTCCACTCGCTAATACACTTCCGAATGTACTTCGTGAGCGGTCTTGCGTTTGCATGATTAAGATATCATACCTTTGGTGCTTTGTCAACAGATTTTTCCAGAAAATTCTCTCTGTTTGCAAAATTCTTTTTCGGTAGCTCGTTTCTAAGCTTACAATTATACAGGCGTTACAGATTTAAGCGGCATGCAGATCGAGCGTTGCCAGATATTGTGCCTCAACGTATGCCTGAAGCGCACCAGCAGAACCGAGTTCCGGTGAGGGACTTGCACGTGGCGGCACAGTACGCCCTGCGTAGGAGTCGGCTGCTAATTGTTTGAGTTGGAGCGCAATGCTTATGGTCGTCGGGGTATTGAGATTAGCAGCCTTTAACAGTTGAACGTCATAATCATGCAATTTTTGCAACCAATTTTTGAGATCGGTGAGGCCATTACTGACATTTTGAATATGTTGTAACAAGCTACTATTATTGCCCGCGTGTTGCTTCAGCAGGTTCAATTGCTGTGCAAAGATATCCAGATAGCCATTAGCGTGAGGCGCGGAAAGTAGCCCTAACGCCACATTTAGCTGGGGAGCGTCTTTAGCAGGCAGATCGCCGCTCTGCTGCGCGTAGTGGGTGCCATCAAGCATTTCGATAATGCGCGTGGCCTGACGAGTTGCCAGCCCATCATCATGCGTCCCCTGTAGAGAATCGACAATACTGCCAGCCTTATCGTTCAGGGATTGCATCGTGTTAAGCAAAGTCAGCGCAACGCTCTGATTTGGCGGCAATCCAGGTGTTGAGAGAAGGAGCGCGTTGATGTAGGACGCAATGTTGGCGTCGATTGATGCGGTATAGAGTAAAGTGCCGGGCTGCGACGGCTGTGATCCAACCATTTCACTTGTCAGCAGAACACGCTGCAAGTGCGTCAACAGATTTATATGCGTGGGCGATGTATATGTAGCGGTTGCTGTAGAGCCACTTGCGACGGTCGAAATGTTCACATATTGCCCATTTAACTCAGCCCATAGCACATACATATGACCAGCGGGAGGAGATGGCAGGTTCTGTAACGTGATGCTTATTACGTCATCATGCCCAAGGGGATCATCCTCGAAGAAGACATGACCACTGAAAGCAACAACTTCTTGCTGGTTTTGGTTTGTCAGCATATTGATACCAATAATACTGCCAATCACTAAGAGCAGCAGCAGCAAGATCGCAACAACCATGTAGAGAGGAACCTCTGGCATGCCAAATATCCCTCTGCGCCTGTCAGGCTGCTGTAATACAGGCGTTTTTTCAAGCAGAGGCGGAGCAGAGACAGTCGAGAGCGGAGAGAGCGGGATTGATGTCGTTTTCTGCAATGCTACCTGCCGTCCGGTATCGCCGCTACGCACATCCATAGCGGAGGGTACTGGGATGATAGGGGGTTGTATCTGGGTCACCTCTTCAGGCAACGGCGGGAATGGTGTCACGGGGATTTTGCGAGTGACATTGGGTGAATGAGGAACTGGCGGGATGGCAGGCAATGGCTGTGATGGCTGCAAAGGCCGTGTCGGTGGCTTCATCTGTGGCTGTGCCACGCCCAACAGGGAAGATTGCCCCGCCTCATCTTTATGCTGTTCTTGCGCTTGCAGGGCATTGATCTGCCCCGGCATGAATGTGATGGTAGATTGAATCGCATAAGCATCAGCAATCGCGGTTGCCAGGAGCGAGGCCATTGGGTAGCGCGTGGCGGTATCCTTTGCCATCGCGCGCAGAATCACTTCAGAGAGCGCGGGCGGGACACTGGCATTGATAAGAGAAGGAGGAGTGGGCAGCGCGTTAATATGCTGCATCATCACCGCGACCGAACTGGTATCACGGAATGGCTGCACACCAGTACACAATTCATAGAGGATGACGCCGAGCGCGTAGATATCGCTGCGATTGTTGGCAGACTTGCCCTGGGCCTGCTCAGGCGACATATATAAAGGTGTGCCAATGCTCACGGCCTCGCCGACCAGACGCGCCATGCCCAAATCGGTCAGCATTGGTTCGCCCGCCGCAAATTGGGTCCGGCGCGTCTCGTCAAGTAGAATGTTGGCAGGTTTTACATTACCATGCACAAACCCTTTTTGATGTGCATAGTCAATCGCGACGCCAAGACTGGTAAACAAGTAGACAATCTCATTGGGGCTAAGAAAGTGGCCTTTCCGTACGGTCTCATTGATATAATCAGCGAGCGTCTTTCCTTTGACATACTCGGTCACCATATAAGCGGTAGAGCCACCCCCTTGCTGGGGAGGACGGAGAATAGCAACATCCTGAAGTGGGACAATATTAGGATGACGAAGCGATGCAAGCACCTGGCCCTCTTGCATGAAACGCGCAAAGAAGTGGGGATCGGACTGAATATCGGGATACACAATTTTGATTGCAACATCGTGCCGCAGTTGCAGATCATACGCTTGCCACACTTCTCCTATATTGCCTCGTCCCAACTGCTGGCGTAACTCATATTTTCCTAAACGCTGGGGGCCGTTTATCATGCTACGCTCCGTTCAGTTCTTAAAAATAGCCGCTCTCAACGCAGACTATCACTCCGCTAAAATAGCAGATTTTGCAAAATACAGCAAGTATTTAGGATACTTATCCTAATATGTTACCTGCTCCTACTATGATACAATAAATGGTGAAAGGAGCTCCGTGTGCGTTTTAGCCTACAAGACATTCCCAAAACGGTTCGCAGACGTGGCGACGATCTCGCGCTCACACTCCATTTTCTGCGCCCCGGCGAGATAGAGGGTGAGATTGCGCAGCTGATTGCGTTCTACGAACAGCATACAGGTCTGCCACAACGCCTGTTTTCCTCCGACGATGCTCGTGCGTTGGTCGGCGACTACCGTATAGCAAATTGCCTGCTCGCGACCTTGAGCAACTGGTATCGCTGGCAAACACGCACCTGGGATGAAGCACTACAAGAATACGATAGTACGGGGCGGGTTTACCAACTGCTCAGCACAGCGGAGATACACTCGCCGACACACCTGCGCCTTGCCCTCTATACGGTAATCAATCAGCAATATCATGGCTTTCTATCTACGCAGGCACGCATGGAAGCACTGGCACACTTCGCCAACACATATCAGCTTGAGCCAGCCATGCTCGAATATCTTCTGGCACTGGATACCGATAGTGAAGCTCTTTTGATACGCGCAAGTACACAGGCTCCAACGCCGCATGAAATCAGCACACTTTACAATCAGTGGGCATTTGAAGCGGCCCTTTTCTCGGCCTCACAGGTGCAATTTGTGATTGACTACACCGCTTTTGCCCACCTCTCTCTTGCTGATCCAACCCAAATCATGAGCACGGGCATTGGCAGTGTGATTAAACGGCTCTGCTATCTGGCACGTAAACTGGGCGTGTACTACGATCTGGAATATAAGGAAGCAGAGAACCACCTGTTGCTCACGCTCTATGGTCCACAAGAGGTCACGGGGCGGGCACAACAATATGGCATGCGCTTAGCACGACTCTGCCGCCTCCTGCTAGGTTATGCACTGGCAATTCAGAGCGGTCGCACACCCTCTCGTAACGCCTCAACGCTAAGCACTGCAATTGTCAGCGCGCAAGCTACCGTACATATGCTGCAACGTACCTACGCATTTGCGATTACACCGACGATGCTCAATCTGCTCCATATCACGCCCACCGCCCCAATACTATCGCCTTCGCCCAGCCATACCGCTGAGGACACAACTACTGATCAGCCAGCGTCGCTACTCTTCGATAGTAGCATCGAACAGCATTTCGCGGAGGCATTTAGTGCATTGGCAAGCAACCATAATCTGCATGGCTGGCATCTGGAGCGTGAACCAGAGCCACTACTGCTCCCTCACAGTATCTTTATCCCTGATTTCGCCCTCACACGCGCTAAACAGCGCATCTACGTCGAGATTTTGGGGTTTTGGACACCTGCCTATCGCGAACGAAAGCTGCAAAAACTGCAATATCTACGCGAGCGAGGCGATATCCTGCTCGCGTTGCCACACGAGGCCGCAGGCGTCTTCGCGCCGCTTGCGCCATATTTCCCGCTTGTGCTCTATGACGAGCAACTGGCAATTACTGACCTGCTACAGGTCTTACAGCAGCGTTACGATGATTTTGCCGAGCGTCTGGGGGCACTTGATAGTGCCACGATACAGGCACAGGTTGAGCGCGAAGGACTGCTCTCTGAACAACGCTGCTACGCCGTGCTGCATTGTTACCGCCGCGCAGAAATTCAACGTGCAGCCGAGCGCATTACGAATGAGGAGATCATCTTCACGCCGGGCATTGGTCTGTATCAGCGTCAATGGCTACAAGAAATGTATCAACAACTTGCAGAATGGCTTCGTCAGGAGACCCAACGGACAGGCACGGCAATGCTACCGCAAGCAGTCGTCATCGAGCACATGAGAGCAATGCAGCCCGTTCTCGCAACATGCGACGAGAGTGTCCTACACGCACTACTCACGACATGGACAGCCATTCATATTGAACAACCCTCCATTTTTGAGACATACATTACCTTGCAGGCCGGAGAAGATGAGCCACCTCTCACCGCACAAGCAGAGCAGCACCAATCTTCAGCACAAGCGGAACAGGCGCACACGGTGACGCCGCGCGTTGTCAGAGAACGCCGCGCACCGGGCAAAAAAAGGAACAGCCCCCCCATTGAGCAAGAGGCACTCTGGGATATTTCCTGACAGTGCAGAGGTTTTGTAAACCTGTGGTTATATGAAGTTACTTATGAGCTAACCATACGTTGTCTCTAAATAGATGGTAGAGAAAATAAATTTGTTTTAGAATTTGATACTATACCAATACGCACCGGATAACTGCAAAAACAGGCATCTTTTTATTCTATAATGGTATTATCTTGTCTCGTTCGCGCGCGGTTACTCCGAGCCAAATTTATGCTATCTCTGTATTCTACCCGTATAGTCCTATGGTGTATGGTACATTATGTAACAGGATGATCTAAGTCAACCTGATAGCCTCATGCGGCAAGGGACAGGAACACCTACTAGCAGATAAGGCACATAGCACAACAAAACAGTTGCAAGCAGCGGTAGAGCCTCCTCATACTTTTCCGCGCAGCTTGTTGACCCTGTTTTTTATTGTAATACTTGCGTTTCACTCACTAAAATGGTAGAGTAAGACGATGATGGGCATTTGGGTCAAGCCAGGATGAGCTATATTGCAGTGTGCCATATGTGTTGCATCGGCGAAAGCGCCAGCCCCCTACGTTGCGCGACTGGGATGGTCACACAGCAACGGGTTCAAAGCATACGAGCATGCGAGATGTAGTAATTTTGTTCTAAAACGGGTTGACAGCGAGGACGTTAGCATGTATAGTTAAGCATGTTCTGGAACATACATTCTATTCCTCCGCCAAAGTATATTGAGAGGACGGTGACAATGTGGAGCAGTACCACGAGCAGCGCCAGACACGAGCAACACCTTTAAGACAAACAACACAAAGAACTAATCGCGACGTATACGAGGATGACCTGTATGATGATTCATGGTCCCCTCGCATGCCAACCAGCACACGTCGCTATCGTAGCGATGTGCAATACGAGATGGGTCGCACATCAACAGACATTCAGGCATATTCTCCACGTGAACGTATCACGCAACCAGAACGCAAAACAGTGCAGCCACAACGCAGAACAGCGGATGTACCCGTTGTGCCAGCAAGCAGGCGACGTCCCACCAATACCGTAGATGTCACCGCGCAACGTCCCGCTCCAACTAAAGCACGCCCACAAGACAAGGGGCGCCCCCATTGGCTTGTCTATGTTGGCATCGCTACGTTTGTGATGGTTATTGGTTGGATTCTTACTAACTCGTTTATGAGTTGGTGGCAAGTCACGCAAGACGACCTCCACTATGGACGCCCACGTACTTATCAGACCGATGTAGCCGTTGGTCATAATGATTCGCTCTCACATCCCAGCCATTTTATCGCACTTAATCTCAGCGGTCATATTGAAATTATCGAGTTTCCTGGCGGGGATGCAACTAAGGCGAAAATCTATATTGGCCCAGTGCTGATTGGGAGCGACAAAGATCTGGCTCCTGTTACCTTGACATTTACCGATGTCAATGGTGATGGTAAGCCCGATATGATTATCAATGTGCAGGGTGGTCATATCGTCTTTATCAACGATAATGGACAATTCAGGCCCGCACATCCCGGCGAGAAAATTTTGCTCTAGCAAAAAACTGAATGCAGGCACGTTCTGTACTACAGACGGATGTGCCTGCATTCTTTTTGTAAAAAGCCAAAGATGGGGAGGAGCAAGCACAACATTGTGCTTGCTCCTCCCCATCTTTTAGATGTATTGACTTAATAAAAATTGTTGCGCGGCATTTATAGCGCGGAGATGGGTTCAACGTCTCCGGCTTGCCCGGCGCGGGATCGTATCTCTGGTGATACTGGATGCTTCACAACCGCGGCCTTCACCACACTTTTTGTGGTAGGAGAGTGAGCAAAAGCTACAAGATCAAGGTCCTGCTCCAGTGCTCTCGGCTCAGTTGGTCGAAGGGCCAGTACCACAAATATTACTGTCCAAGCCAACAACAACCCAAACAATATCCAAACTAATGCATGTACCATTATAAACTGCGTCCTCTTTCAGGCCACTTCCAACAAGAAGTTGCATAAGATTACCGTATTATTCTAGACGAAAGGATCTCAAGAAATTAACAGTAGAGATGATTTTCTATCTTTCTGAGCTATATGAAACCAATCGGGAGATGTTCTTTTACTCACGATGACGAAAAAAGGGTCGCGAAAGTTTCAATGCGTTGCAGTATCGCAACATGTAGTATGTAGCGCTCTAAACAAACAACGGCATACTCTTGTCCTTTTGACAAAAACCTGTCAGAATAGCAACAATGGCAATACAACCATATAGAATACGGGTAATCAATTGGCCTGAGCTATATTGCATATAATACATAACGTATAGAGAAGGATGGGCTTCATGGATCATATTAACTGGCAGCGGCGACGCGATATCCTCATCTGCATCATCAGTATCGGCATTATTTTCGGAGCTGTCTGGAATATTGCTGGACAGTTTGTTGATGTGATTATCATCATGTTGCTCTCGATGGCGGTGGCATTTCTTCTCTCACCGCTGGTCGATCTACTCACACACTATCGCGTGCCGCGCGTCTTCTCGACACTGATCGTCTATGTCCTCATACTGGCACTTCTTGGCAGTTTCGGCTACGCGCTGATCTTCTCACTCATCCAACAAATTCTCTCGTTCTCGCAGACCATTGTCAATTTTGCCACCGTCTTGCCTGACAAATTCTCCGCCTTCATCAACTTTCTACACACGCAAGGCGGTATTCCACAAAGCAATATCGACGCTGCCTTGAATCAGGTTCAATCGCAAGCTACAGCCTTCGCGCAATCGGCGGCTTCCAATACACTCAATATTCTGCTGGTGATTACTAATGCCTTTATCAACATTTTGTTAGTTATCGTATTGAGTTTCTACCTCACGCTCGATGGCAAACGGATTCGTGATAGTATCATGAGCATCATACCGCGCCGCTCACTTGAGCACGCGCATACGTTTGAGGACGCGCTCAACCGCGTGGTGGGTAACTATATTCGGGGACAACTGACGCTAGCCATCATTATCGGCATTCTAGCTGGCGGCGGCTACTGGCTGATCGGCAGTTTAGAAGGCAGATTACAGAGTTACGCGCTCATTATTGGCGTGTTGGCCTTCCTTTTTGAAACGATCCCGATGGTGGGACCCGCGCTGGCTTCCATTCCCGCGATTACGCTTTCGCTCCTTCTTCCAGCACCCTTCCCACGCACGTTTTGGGTCATTGCCTACTTTGTTTTCATCCAGGCCATTGAGAGCAACATTCTAGGGCCACGCATCGTCGGACATGCAGTAGGACTACACCCCGTCGCCTCTTTGCTTGCTCTAGTCGTGGGGGCACGACTCTTTGGGCCATTTGGCGCACTCCTTGCGACGCCCATCGTCGCGGCCTCCTGGGTGGTTATTGCCAGTATCTATCGCTCCGCACGCGGAGAGACAGCGGACCAGATACTTGCGCGTCGCCGGGCACCCTGGAACATTCGCCGTCCGCGCAGTACCCAACCACTGCAAACACATCCACATCCACAACCGTTTGTAGGAAGCGATCCGCCTATCGATGAACACGGCGAATCAGCAGCCAGTAGCGGACGCACACAATAACCTGTGGGCCAACACAATAATGTAGGGCGCGATTGATCGCGCCTTGCTCGTGCATCAACTCGCCTGGGAAGCCGTGCAATAAGGGACGAGGGCGCGACCATCACGCCCTAATGCCATTTGTGAGCTTCCCAAACGCATCCATTTCGAGCAGAAGCGCACGTAACTAGATCGCACCAAAAATTCGGCGTAGCTCCTCTTCTCCCTCACGGGTGACAAGGGCATAGATCTCGTCGCCTGCAAGTACCTCTGTCTCGGCGTTGGGAAAGATTGACTCAGAGCCGCGAATAATAAGCGCGAGGTTGCAGCGGCGCGGCAGATTGATCTGGCTCAGCGTCTTATTCGACACTGGGGATGTTGGCGGAATGCTAATCTCGACGATTTCCAGGCCCGCATGTTTGAGGGTCATCAGCGAGATAAAATGTGTGCCGGGCAGTTCGGATTCGATTAATGAGAGAATAGAGCGCGTGGGGCTAATAGTCACATCAATCCCCAGTTTACGAAACAATTCTTCATGGCGTGGATTATTTAAACGCGCAATTGTACGCCCCACACTAAAGCGTTTCTTCGCCATCTGGCAAATTACCAGATTATCCTCGTCTTCACCTGTTACAGCAATTACGACATCGGCACGCCTTGCGCCCGCCTCTTCCATTGTGCGCGCTTCACAAGCATCGCCACGCAATACTACGCCCTGGTCTAACTCCTCGCTCAATGCCTGATAGCGCGCTGAATTTTTCTCCATCAACAACACTTCATGTCCCTGATGGAGCAGGTTTTTGGCAAGGTAGTAGCCGACATCGCCACCGCCTCCGATAATTATATACATAACCTATTTTACCTTTTTCCTTCCGTTTGCTGCCCATCAGTAGCAATCAGCCGTTCCTGCAATTGTTGCGCTTCCTGCGCTTCCTGCGGCACACTCCCTGGTTGCTCACTGAGAGCGTTAAACATCACCTCTGCCCCGATAATCGTGGGCGAAAATGCCTCTAAGCCCAGGGCACGATAGGTCGATTGCCGAATAGGATCGTAGATACGACAGACGACACGCGGTACCCGAAAAATTTCTTTAGCAATCTGGCTTGCCATGATGTTGCGGTTATCTCCATTCGTTACAGCCGCAAAAGCATCCGCAGTTTCCAGACCAGCGCGTTTCAGAACCTCTTCGTCTACACCATTACCAATAATTCTCTGGCCCTTAAAACGGAGATCGAGCCGCTGAAACGAGTCGCTACTGCTGTCGATGATAGAAACGGTGTGATTGGCCCTCTCAAGCATCATTGCCAGTTCTGCTCCGACACGACCGCAACCGAGAATGACAACTTTCACAAATAGCCTCCTGTCGGTCAAGAGACCGACGTTCTGATGTAAGGTATGAACTACCCGTGCCTTATTATAACATGTGTGGCTAAGGGGCTTTCAACCACTTCCCAATACAAAGCAGATACGCTATGATGGGGGACGAAAACATTCTTGTTTGAAAGTGAGCAGCATCTATGGCAACGCCACAGCGCGTAGTAAATCCTACAACACACTACACTCTCAGAACCGTTCATGCCGCACAACGCCCCGCCTGGGAAGACTTTGCAGACGAGAGAGGCGGCCACCTGTTACAAAGCTGGCAATGGGGCGAAATTAAGGCTCCCAGCGGCTGGTCGCCTCTCCGTCTCGCGCTCGTCGAACAGCAGAGCCAACAGATTGTCGCTACTGCTCAGATCCTCCGACGGAGCGCGCCCCATCTCCCTCTACGCGCGGGCTATCTCGCCTACATGCCCAAAGGTCCATTGCTCGACTGGTCGCATCCGACGCTCTGCTCCACTTTCTTTACGCATCTGAACGCGCATCTCTCTCGCCAGGGAGCCATTGCACTGCGCCTGGAACCCGACGTGGATGCTGAGAGCGCATCCGCCGCACTCATGACCCAACAACTACGCGCACTTGCCTTCCAAACATCTACGCCCGTGCAGCCAATACGTAGCATTCTCCTCGATCTCACACCAGACGAGACAACACTGCTCACACAGATGAAGGAGAAATGGCGCTACAATGTGCGTCTGGCGGCCCGCAAGGGCGTGAGCGTGCGTGAGGCCGCGAACGTTGAGGATGTGCGCTCCTGGTACACACTCTTACAGACAACCAGTACACGCGACCAGTTTGGTATCCACACGCTTGACTACTACCTGCACGCCTGGCATACCCTGGCTCCCCAACACGCGCGCCTGCTGCTCGCTGAACACGAGGGTCATCTGCTCGCGGGCATTTTCGTCAGCCTTTATGCCCGACAGGCGATCTATCTCTATGGCGCATCCAGCAACGAGCAACGTCAGCTAATGCCCAACTACCTGTTGCAGTGGGAGGCGATCCGCTGGGCCAAAAGCATGGGTGCCAGCAGCTACGACTTCTGGGGCATTCCCGCCACCGATAACAGCGACGAGGCAATGGCGGGCGTCTATCGCTTCAAAAGCGGCTGGGGCGGGCGCGTCGTGCAGTTCCCCGGTGCCTTCGAGCGCGTCTATCGCCCCCTGCTCTACAAGGTCGCGCAAAGATTCGTCTCGTAGATTGGGGGTGTCCTTGCCCCACTGCCTACTGCTCTGTCAAATTTCATTGCACCCTTTTGATGGAGCAGGGCGAGGGCAAGCCTCGCCCCTACAATGATACGTTGCTCGTTTTCCCCGTCATCATTGTAGGGGCGACCCTTGCGGTCGCCCTGCTTCTCCCAAACAGTTGGAATGAAGTTTGACAGAGCACTACATTCGCTTTATCATGAGCCGAAGAGGAAGACAGTCCCGCCCATCATGGCGTAGAGCAGTACGAGCAGTAGCCCTTCTAACCAGACCAG
Organism: Ktedonobacterales bacterium; assembly: GCA_027451525.1. Classification (GTDB taxonomy): domain Bacteria; phylum Chloroflexota; class Ktedonobacteria; order Ktedonobacterales; family Ktedonobacteraceae; genus DTNP01. Next base: position 6,942 of record DAIDJF010000092.1, on the reverse strand, counting down.
TTCGCCGTCCTGTGTGATCTCGCTAAACAGGAAAGCCGCCAGACCCAACACGGCCAGTTCGACGATGCTGAAGACAAGATCAAGACGTTTTGGCATCAACAGGCTCACCAGTACGAGGATCGGGGCCATCAGCAGGGCAATCTGGATGGAGGAGCCAGCCGAGGCCGCCAGAACCATGCCCATACGTTTATCCAAGGCCATTGAGATCGTGTTGAAATATTCGGGCAAGCCACCAATCAATGGTACAAAGATCAGACCAACAAAAGCGGGGTTCCAATGCAGCACCTCGGTCACAGGCTCAATAGAACCAACCAGGATTTCTGACAACCAGGCCACGCCAGCGGTCGCCAGTGTGAGAAAGAGCAACGAACGCCAGAGCGGACTTTTCGCTGGCTCCGACACAGAGGTTTTTTCAGCTTGCGCGGCAGGTGGCGTTGCTTCGTCTTGATGGCTTTGTTCGTGTTCGATAATCGCGTGCATCGCACTATCCAGCGTCTTCAAGACCTCTGTTTTGCCTGGCTGGGCATCTTTGGCAACGTGTTGGCGATAGGCCAGCAAACGCAAAATCGCAACCTCGGAACGCGAGCCGAGTAGCGGTTCCAGTATGGCATCTTGTTGTTCTGTGCGCGAATCGTCGCCAATGCGAAAAACGCTAAAGAGAATGGAGGCGATATAGCCAACCAGCAACATGATGGCAATAAAATCGGAGAGTTGCACCTCGTGGAGAGCAATATCGCTCTGATGGGCCTGACGTGCCAGCAGAGTGGCAAGCGTTGGCAGCAATAGACCACCGATACAGAGAGCTAGCAGCGAGGAGTATTGACTGGCAGGGCGCGTCTCAAAGGTCAGGCGCCCATGTTTGAAACTGCCCACACAGACTGAGATACCCAAAACCAGCAGCGCGTTGCCCAGAATGGAACCGATAATTGACGCGCTGACGACGCTGACCAATCCCTGACTCAAAGCAAAAATCCCAATGATCAGTTCGGTTGCGTTACCAAAAGTTGCGAAAAGAATACCGCCAACACGCTCACCTGTGTGCTCTGCCAGTTGCTCGACCGAGACACCGATCAGCGCGGCAAGGGGCAGAATCCCCAGGCCCGCAAGCGCAAACACGAGCAGCGGCGGGGCATGGAACAGCTCAGCTACAGGCGCAAGGACTGTACAGATGAGAAAAATATATAACAAACGTGGCATAGCGTAGACGCTCCAATCATGATATAATCTTTCAGGTTATCTTGACCGATGTGTACTGTACGAGAGCTTAATAAAGAAACTGTGATCTCTCTGACTAGTCAATAGTATGGCATACATTTTAGAGGCATTCTCATCATAGAACACGTTAAAATGAGCCATCAAGGAGAAACTGATGACCCAGGTTCACGCAAACCCCCATGACCAGGAACACCAGAGTGTGTCAAAGGCACCTGCATCCGTTCAAGTATCTCATATACCATCCCACTCGTCCGCGCATGATGCTGAAGATCGTTTTGCTGTCATGTTCGGCCATTTTTTTGATCGCGCCGATACCTTTATTTATGCCATTGTTGGGATCTGTTTTCTGATCGCGGGTATCCTGGCACTGGGCTACTCGTTCTGGCAATTCAGTATCGCCGCATTTGTGATATTGCCCGCACAACCCCTGCAATTGCAACCTGCTCAGGCAGCCGCAGCCATTATCGATCTTGTCTCTGGCTTGCTGCTCGTCTTGATTATCATGGAGGTGCTGGGTACCGTTATTCACTATCTGAAATCACATGCCACCTCGCTACGGCCTTTCCTCTTTATCGGCATCGTCTCAGCTACCCGAAGCATCCTCTCGATTGGTGCGAAACTCTCTGTCGGCGTAGGCAAAGGCGGCTCTGATTTTTATAACGCGATGATTGAACTTGGCGTCAGTGCCGCCGTGATCCTGGCACTGGGCATTACGCTTAAATTACTGGGCAGACTCGTCGAGCAGGAAGGTTAAGCGTTTTATAAAAATTCGCTATTTGCTAGCTTTTTGCGTGCAAGAACGTTTCCAGCCGTTGTTTCACGCTCGCCCATTCGCTGTCAAGGATGCTGTAGTAGACCGAGTGACGAAAATAGCCGTCGGGCATAATCACATGGTTGCGCAATACACCTTCCTTGACAGCTCCTAGCCGTTCAATCGCCTGCTGCGACATCGTGTTGCGGCTATCGGTCTTGAGTTGCACGCGAATAGCCCCCAGCGTCTCGAAGGCATAGCGCAGCAAGAGATATTTGCACTCGGTGTTGATAGCAGTGCGGCGCGCCTCACGCCCTAACCACGTCCAGCCAATCTCCAGTCCACGATTCTGCGCCGAGATATCCAGGTAGCGCGTTGAGCCGACGACGCGCCCGCTTGCCAGGGCGATAGTCGCAAATACTAGTTCGTTTCCTGCCGCTTGTCGCGCCAGAGCCTTCTCTACCCATAGCTCCATCTCGTGCAGCGAAGTCGGCTGCACGGTGGGCAGGTAACGCCAGATCACGGGGTCCTGACCGACCGCGTACAACGCGCTCGCGTGGTCGGGACGCAGTGGCTCCAAGCGTACCACGTCCCCTTGCAATACGAGTGGCTCGCCCCAGATCACTGCACTGGCTCCATTCCTTGCAGGCGGCGATATTTGCCGATGTACCAGCGAATCGTTGCCACATACTCGGCATGGCTCCAGGTCAACGGAGAGACACTCAGAGGCGCGCTGGTGAAGGGATTGACCTGCTCCGCCATCACGCCACTGGGCAGAGCGTGCTCACGCACCCAGTCGAGCAACGGCACGGCCTGATGCAGTTCATCTAGCGTGCTCGCGTGCGAGATGCGATATTGGGCCAACCAGAGCGTGCAGATGAACCAGGGATTGCCCTGTGCCTGCGAGAGATCGTGCGTAACCTGATAGTAGTAGTCATTCTCATAGCGCGACATCCCACCAACATCAGTTTTGGCCCACAAGGTTTGCTCTACAACGCGCATCATCCGCTCAATGTGTGGATCATTGGCGGCAAACATGCCAAACTGGAAGAGTCCGCACAGACTACTGTCAATCGTGGTATCGCGCTGAATATTGCCGTCTTTATCCACATTAATCATGCGCAAGAAGCAACCGCGCTGTTCATCCCACAAATAGTGCAGCGTGGCATCTTTGATTTCATCTGCCGCCTGACGATATTTCGCCTCCAGGTCCGTCTCACCAAAAATGTTGGCAAAGTGCGCCGCCGCATCCAGACCGGCGTAGACAGCCGCCGTGGTATAGCTTAAAATGCCGCGTCGCTCTTCCCAGAGGTCATACGAGGGCGCGGGCAGCTTGGTATGTGGTTCGCGATATCGTGTCAGGAAGTCTGCGCCCTCGACGATCAGCGAACGAAAATGTGGCGCGACAAACTCGACATCGTGGAAGATCGTATAGTGCTGCCACAGGCTATAAAGCACCAGGGCCGTCTCGTCCTCTTGGATCGGCAATTGCGCATTGCCCTCGTGGTCAATCCAGGGATGCCAGCTACTGCCCCACGAGCGATCAGGATTATATTTATGTAGCAGGTAGCCGTCAGGAGTCATTACAGAGCCACAAAAATCGTAGAAGTTGCGCGTGATCTCCGAATAGCCCGCGTGGCTCAACGCATTGGCAACCAGCGCGCCATCACGAGGCCACATGTAGGAATAGCTATCATCGGAGAAGTGCAGTACATCGGCATCATTGGCCGCGATAATCGCGCCGTCGTAGTCAATCTGCGTGCGCAAGATCAATAAGCTGCGTTTGTAGAGGTCGATCAGTTGCGGCGAGAGATCGGCAAACGTCTGCCCATCCTTATTAATCCAACGATGCCAGTAATTATGTGTGCGCAGTATAAAAACTTCGGGCGTACGATCACGTATCAGGGCATCCAGTTGTGTCACACCCAGGTAATTCTCGCCGATAGCCAGCCAGTGATAAGCCTCTCCACTGGCACCCGCCGCCAGACCGGGCATGTGCAGAGCCAGCGTGCAATCGACAGAGCCTTGCGCAATCGGGTTGCGTCCCAACACGCCATCCTCGGCATCGCGCCACGTCCCTTCGGCCCCGTTAAATTCTTTAATGCCCGTTGCCCAGCTCGCAATACCGCTATTCGTCTGCCCGTTGACCGTCACCTGCCCATTCATAAGAAAATATGCCTTGCCCTTATATGCCACCAAGATCTGCTCGGTCGGCGCATAGAAGACGGTATTGCCCTCGGCAGCATTCCAGATATGCCAGTCATAATGGAAGAAAAGGCGCACTTCACGCTGGCGATTTGCCTGATTGGTCACGGTTATATGGCGGAAAAAGATATCACGATTGAAATCAACCGTATCATTAAAGACAAGTTGAAGTTGCAGCCCACTATGGTGCAGCGTGACGCACGTCACCATCGTCTCATCGTCGTAGGTCAGCTCACGTTGCCAGACGGGGTCATCAATCCAGGCAAATTGTCCATCGACCCATATGCCCGTATGTGAGATATCGCCTCGCGTGTGCAACGCCTGTCCCACGTGAGGCCAGTAAATATCGCGCAAGTTATAGCTCTTATCGAAATTGAGCAGCAGGTGCCCGTTCCCTAACGGCAAATCTCGTGGCATAGATGGTTCCTTCTTTCATCTTTGAGTATCGAAAATCATTATAGCATAGACACGTATAAACGGCTGACATTTTCTCTGTTTGAACTCTTCCCAGTTATGATATGCTCTGACAGAGAGTTTTTTCAGTCATAAGGACGTTTTTATGAAAGGTAGTCTACTAGCGCGACTTCGTCGCAATGGTATTGCATATATTTTTGGCGCGCTGCTCTTATTGCCGATTATTCCGCTCTATCAGGTCTTGATTCTCAATCCGCTCGGCTATGCCACTGCCTTCAATGTTACAGGAGCCAGCCATTTCGCGGTTTCGCTGGCATGGATTGGCAACCATGCCCTGTCGTTCATCATCTACCGCCTGCTCTTTGCGGTCGCCTTTGCCCTGTTGCTCAGCTTCCCCTTCAGCCTCTTTCGCATCGTTATAGCACAGGAACTCATGGCTCAGCAGGAACGCGAGGAACAAGAGCTTCTCGCAGAAGAGGATGAGGATGAAGAGGATGAAGAACCCTATGATGAGGAGGAGGACATAGAAGACGTAGATGAAGAGGAGGGCGAGGAGGTTAGCGCGGAAGAGGATGGTATGCCGCCCTATGCGTGGCGGGGCAAAGGTTTCGCGGTCCTCGCGGCATGGGCAGGTCTCTTTGGGGTAATCGTTTATTTACTGGGCACGCTTGCCAGCACGCTCTATTTCACACTAGTTGGTAGTAGCGTCGCGGCGCGCCTAGCACCGCCCGCCAATATCGAGACGATCTCTGGCATCCTTAATGTCATCACCAACACGGCGGGCGTGGGACTGCTGGCCCTCTCCGCGCTCTTCTTCGGAGCGATGATCGCACGCAGTGGACGCAATCTCTGGCCCGGCATCTGGGTCGCCTTCGGCTATACCGCCCTGGCAGTCGCGGCCCTGCTCAGCGGAAGCGCGGTAGCCGTTGCCAGTGCGCCAGCAGGTGGGCAGGCGGCCTTAACCGCACCCGCCATCCTGCTCTTCGCGCTCTGGCTGCTCTGGTTTGGCATCATGCTCGCCCGCCTCAAACCAGAAGCATAATGTAATACCTGTATTACAGGTGTAACAAAATAACATGGAAAACCGTCTGGGCCATAGAGGGTATATTGCCGCATCCGAAATAGCACAAAAAACCGTAGGGACATGATTTATCTTGTCCGATGGCGATTTATCGCCAATCATGCCTGTGAAATGTCATCGCACAAACAATTGCGTTTTGTCTAGACTGGCGATAAATCGCCATCGGACAAGATAATCGTGTGTAACAAATTAATGCGGTAATACCCGTAGGGACAAGATTTATCCTGTCCAAAAGCGATTTATCGCAAGTCATGCCTGCAAAATGTCCTCGCACAAACACTTCCATTTTGCCTGGACTGGCGATAAATCGCCATCGGACAAGATAAATCATGTCCCTACGGTTTTACCGCATTATTTTGTTATACATGATAATCGCGTCCTTACAGCCAGTCTTGTGAGTCAAGCTCGATGAGCTGATACTCCTTGTCGGTCAGACGCCAGCCGAGCGCACCAGCGTTCTCTAAGGCTTGACGTGCATTCTTGGCTCCTGGGATGGGGATAATGCATTCGTCGCGCATCAGCAGCCAATTGAGTGCGACCTGTCCACTGGTCTTGCCGTGCGCGCGCGCGACGTTCTCCAGCGTTTGCAGCAACGGCTCCATTTTCTGGCGCCGTGCCATGCTGAAAGAGGGCGTAAAGCGGCGCGCACCGACGATCTGGACTGCATTGGGATTGCTGACACGGAATTTGCCCGTCAACAAGCCTTGCTCTAACGGACTGTAGGCGATCAGACCTACATTGAGTTCGCGACAGGTTGCCAGCACGCCGTTGCTTTCGGGCTTGCGATGCAGCAGGCTATAATGCACCTGATTGGAGGCCAGCGGAATATCATGGCGTGCCAGACGTGCATGAGCCTTGCGCATCTGGCTCTCACTATAATTGCTGACACCGACCGCGCGTATCTTGCCTTCACGCACAGCCTGCGCCAGCGCGTCCATCAGCGCGTTGATTTCTAAAAAGGTATAGGGCCAGTGAATCTGGTACAGGTCGATGCTCTGCACGCCCAGACGTTCCAGAGTGGCATCCAGAGCCGTTAAGAGCGTGCGCGCAGAGAAGCGCGTGGGGAAAGGCGCAAACTTGCTGGCAATAATAATAGGCCGTTTGTCCTGACGCATACATGTGCCCAGCAAACGCTCCGACTCACCCTGTCCGTAGATTTCCGCCGTATCAAAGAAATTGAGGCCAGCGTCGAGGCAGGTTTTATAGGCTTGCAGAACATCCTCTTGCGTATGGTCCTGCCCATAGCCCCAGAAATTTTTATCGCCCCAACTCCAGA
>DAIDJF010000091.1 GCA_027451525.1 Ktedonobacterales bacterium | reverse complement strand
CACCAGTCTGGCAACAGAATTTTCGGTGTCGTTCTATAAGGACATGGGCAGTGCGCACGCCACAATGAACCTCTCTACCATCGGCCTGCCTATCTGGTTGTCTGCACCGGAGACGCCGGAAAAGGTCGAAGAGGCGATGGCACTGCTGGATGAACATATCAGCATCGTGCGTGGTCTGCACAACAGCAAAGGAGAGGAGGGAGCAGAGGAATATGCGCTCTTACGTGACTATCGCGATTTTCTCTCCGCCAATGATTTACACCCTTTCTGGCAATTCACAACCGCCTATAGCAGTTATCTCATGAGTTCGCTTGCGAAAGACCCACAACATCACGTTCGTCAACTTAGTTACACTGGATTGGAGTATCTCCTTATGAACATGCAGGACAAAAATCCTGAAGCTGTCGCTATTCTCAACGATGTTGGTTTCCAGCGTGTTGCTAACGCGATTCGCTACGCTACTATCATGCCACTATCCTGGTTACGTCAGGATAGTCGTACTGATTATGAAGTTCGCTATGGCCTGGGCCGCAATCTCATGCGCAAAGCCCACTATGGAAAAGAATTTACCGCCGCGCTTGCCGAGTTTCTTTTCCTCTACAACGAGGAAAACAGCCTGGAAGAAGAGAAAGAGGCCAGACGCAAGAGAAATAATCCCAATAGTTCCTCTACATATCGTTCTCGTCCAGGGACAACGGAAGAAGATTTCAATAGCGTCGTCAATCTCACCAATAAATATGGTTCTGAACTGGTTGGTGCCATGCTGGTTGCGTGCGGCTATTCTTACAAAGGCACTTCTAACAATGTTCAGCCGAAAGATCAGGCCCCTGCAACAACTCCTACAAAGTAAAATACCAGAAACAGGAAGGAAAAACATTTATGCCATCAATTGCATCATTATCTATTGCCGCGCGCGTCACTCTCGATATGCATAGCCTCAATAACGAGGGCAACGAAAGCAACCAGATACAGACCAGAATTGTCGAAATCGTCGATCACACTGGCACGTTGCATAGCGTCAATGCCATCTCTGGTGATATGCTCAAACATATTTTGATGGAGCATTTTTATCAACTAGCGCGTGATCGCCATGTTGCTTTGTGCGATGGGTGCCGTCGCTTTAACGCCAATCGCATCAATGCCGACGAGGATTGGCTGAAAGAGTGGACAAAAGGGCAAAATGGCGACAAGCCCGACGCGCAATTCATCGATGCCATGATTGAACGCTGCGCGATGGACGATGTTGCGGGTATTCTTATCACTGCGGAGAAGCGTTCGATTCCTCGCAAGTCGATCAGCGAATTTGGTTGGGTGATTGGTCTGCCAGAACGCACCCGTACCGAAAGCTACCTGCATGTGAAGTATGTATCTGAGCGTAGCAAGGACCGACTGGCAGCAGATGCGGCAGATCAGAAGACAGGGCGCAATCTTGGGCAGAGCATCTTCCATCGTCCGGCCTCTAGCGGCGTCTATGCCCTGGTCTGTCATCTGGAACTGGGGCGCATCGGCTATAACGATATCAAACAGGAGTATGCCATCGGCGATGATGAACGCCAGAAGCGTGCGGCCCTTTTGCTCGAAAGCCTGCTCCATACCTTCATTGAACTCAACGGGGCCATGCGTTCCGCGCAACTCCCGCACCTCGTCGCCCTTGAAGGCATCATCACTACCAGTTCCGGCGTGTTGCCCGCGCCGCTGGTCAGTCCGCTGATGGAGGAGACGCAACCGACAGAGGAGCAGAAGACGCCGCTCTACTGGCGACAGACGGAGGAGATTGTCAACGCCCTCAATGGCACAAAAGAGCCACAGGTGCAGGCATTCACATTCGACTCGATCAGCGGATTTGCCTCTCGCATGCGCTCGCTTGTGGATACGGTTGAACCCTTTAAGATGCTGGAGAGAGCGTAGTGTGTTGCTGGTTTGAGAGGAATATTCGCCATGTGGACTGTTGTACGCTACCTGCCCGTCGCCCCCTTCTCGCTCAAACCAGCAGCCGCCACCTCTTCGGGAGGCAAAACGCTGCTGGTTGTCAGCCCCTACGCGATCAAAATGGCCCTGTTGGATGTCGCCATTCGTAGCTTTGGGTTAGAGGCGGGTGAACGCTGGTTCCCACAAATACGCGCCCTTGAAATCGCTGTTGACTTACCGCAGGATATTCTCGTGTTTAGCGCGTTCAGCAAGATCAGGCGGCCCGTCGAGTTCAAGGATGCGCAGAAAAAAGAAGAGACGCGCGAAGAGTTCGAGACCAGGAGGCGCGAAAGGATCGCCGAGATGATTGAAAAGGGCAACTACCCGTTCTACTCGACCATCTCGTTTCGCGAATATGTCCAGTATCGGGAAGCCCTGAGCATTGCCATCTCCGCTCCCAATGGCGCGGAACTACCAATCGCGTTCGTATCGCTGCTGATGGGCATCAACTACTTTGGGCGGCGCGGCGGCTTTGTGCAGGTCATGGAGAGGCCGGAGCAGGTTGCGCAATTGTCGGAAGCGTTTGTTACCCTGACCGCTAGCCAGAATGCTTCCTATTATCGCGATGGCACGCTGCAAATGCTCGACGATTGTGGTCCCACCCTGACCTTCCAACAAGCTAATATCTATAGCGATAAACGTGTCACTGTTGGCAAGGAGCGCATTATTCGCCACATTGTGTTGCCGTATCGCCTGGAACGCTCCAGTCGTAGTTATAGCTGGTATACACATATCATGAAGGAGGCGTAGAGAGTCATGGCTTTTGCCATCTATCCGTTGTTGTTTACTACCGAGGTCGTGACCCCGCTCGAATTGGACGATCATAGCGGGGCTTCGTTGCGTGGTTCGCTGTTTAATGCGGTCTGGCGGCGGTTTTGCCTGAATAAAACCGCGCCATCATGCGCCGAGTGCCAGTTGCATACCATGTGTCCGGTCAGCACGCTCGTCGCACCTTTGCGCGAGGAGAACACGCGTGGGCGCGATATTCCCCGTCCCTATATCATCCTGCCGCCGCTAGGCAATGCGCGCCTCTACATGCCAGGAGATCGCCTAATCTTTGGCATTACGCTTTTTGGCTCGATTATTCAGCTTTTGCCGTACCTGATGCTCTCGCTCTCCCAGATCGAAGAGAATGGATTGGGACGCGCTTTGCCGGAGAATCGTGGGCAGCGCGGCAGATTTCGTATCGTGCGCGTCGAGTCCTATCATCCTTTGCATGACGAGCGACAAGTACTCTATCAGGTAGGACAGGCCCAGGTGCAGACACCCGCCAAAGCTGTGACCGCGAGCGACGTGGCAACTGAGGCGGCCAAGCTCTCATCTGACGCCTTGACACTCAATTTTCTCACGCCCACCCGTCTGATCGACCGCGAACGTCTGGTCTTGCGCGCGGAATTTCGCCCGCTTGTGCAGCGTCTCCAGGAGCGGCTACACTCGTTAGTAGCGGCCTACGGCGATGGCGATGCGTCTCCGCTGACAGACAAAGAGGATGTTGATCTGGTTGCCCTCGCGTCAGAGATACGTTGCAAGGAGGACAAAACGCGCTGGGAAGAGGTGCGCAGCTATTCCAATCGCCAGAAACGCTCGATGCCAATTAGCGGTTTGCTTGGTCCTGTGACTTTCGCGGGTCCACTGGCCCCGTTCCGCGAATTGCTGGTATGGGGACAACTGATCCACGTCGGTAAAAGCGTCGTCAAAGGCAACGGCTGGTATACCATCGAGCAATAAAATGGCACGCTGGCAAATTGCCCAAAAATTCCGCAATCTTTGCGGGTGTTGCTCTTTATACTTGCGCTACAAGCTCATTGGTAAAGCTTGTAAGAAGCGAAGGAGGAACATCCCGCATGGATTTGATCGTCGAAGGCAAAGGCTCGTTTATTGGCAAACATCAGGGGCGCGTGCGCGTGACGCGCGAACAAAAAACTGTCACCGAAGTGCCGCTAATCCATCTTCAGCATATCCTGGTCATGGATCGCGGCGTCAGCATCTCCAGCGATGTCGTGCAGACCTGTAGCGAAGAGGGCATACCCATCCACTTCCTCGATGGGCGCGGCAATGCCCTGGCAAGCCTCTATTCCGCTGGTCTGATCGGCACGGTTCTGACGCGCCGCGCCCAATTGCTGGCCTATGAAACCACTACAGGCATCAGCGTCGCCAAAGCCTGCATTCGTGGCAAATTGGAGAATCAGGCTAACCTGTTGCGCTATATGGCAAAGTATCGCAAGGAGACCGAGCCTACCCTGCATGAAGAACTGATGCTGGTCGCCCTCGAAATGCGCGATTATCAGCATCAATTGGAACAACTGCAAGGCGCGCAGATTGAGCAGATACGCGAACAGATGCTCTCGGTAGAAGGACGCGCCGCGCAACGCTACTGGGCGATGATTGCACGCCTGATCCCCGCTGATCTCTCCTGGCCCGGACGTGAGACGCGTGGCGCGACGGACCTCTTCAACTCGCTGCTCAACTACGGCTATGGCATCCTCTATAGCCAAGTCGAACAGGCGATTGTTCTCGCCGGACTCGACCCCTACGCTGGCTTTCTCCATGCCGACCGTCCAGGCAAACCAAGTCTCGTGCTTGACCTGATCGAAGAGTTTCGCCAGACGGTGGTAGATCGCACGATTATTGGTCTACTGAACAAGCATGTCGCCCTCAAACAGCAGGAGGATGGTCTGCTTGATGAAGCGACGCGCCACAAAATCGTGGAAAAGGTGCGCGAACGTTTGGAAAGTAGCGAGCTGTACGAGAAGAAACGGCAGGCGTTGCGCTTCATCATGCAGCAGCAGGCGCGTCACCTCGCGCTGTTTTTGCGCGGCGAACGCGAGCGGTACGAGCCGTTTGAGACTGGCTGGTGATGCCCATGCGTTACCTGCTCATCTATGATATTGTTCATGATGGCACGCGCACGAAAGTCGCCGATGCCTGCCTCGATTACGGCCTGGAACGCATTCAATTCAGCGCGTTCATGGGCGAACTGAGCCGCGTGCATCTGCAAGAACTGTGGGTCAAGATCCAACGGCGCGTCGGCAAGCATACCGCGAAAGTCTATCTCTATCCGCTTGATGAAAAGAGTTGGCAAGGGCGGCATCTACTTGAGCGTGTAGGAGAGGAATAAGAGTTATGGCAATCACCTTCGAGGTTACTGATCTCAAGCAATATACCGTCTGTCCGCGCATCGTCTTCTATCGCTACTGTCTGCCCAAAGTGCGCCCGGTCACAGTTTTGATGAACGAGGGCATTCGTCAGCATGAAGAGGAGGACGAGCGTGAGGAGCGGCGTAGCCTGCGCACCTATGGTCTGACGCAGGGTGAGCGTGTACCTCACCTTGCATTGCGCTCAGAACGGCTCGGCCTCTCCGGTCGGGTCGATCTGGCAATCGCGGTCCCGGAGCGTTCGGCTGCTGGAACTGAGGCGATTGTGGTCGAATACAAATACTCAGAGCAGAAGGCTGGTCCACATTTCAAACTGCAGCTGGCGGCCTACGCGCTCCTGTTAGAGGAAGCGTGGGGACTACCTGTCAAACGCGCCTTTCTGTACTCCATCCCTTTGCGAAAAGCGGAGGTAATCACCATTACGCCGCGCCTGCGCGCCAGCGTGCTAGAGACGGTCGAGCGAATACAGCAGTGTATTGCTACGGAAGCCATGCCCGCGCCGCCGAGCAACCAGGGGCGTTGCGTGGCCTGTGAATTTCGGCGTTTCTGCAACGATGTCGTCTAAGTGAGCGTCCCTGACTCTGAAAGTGGCCCAAATGATGCCTGTTTTTAGGCCACTTTCGCAAACCTCACCGCTAGCTTGCTATAATTGACCCAAATTGCCTGAAAAGTCGCCGTTTGTGCCGTTGCTACACGTTTAGCTATCCAGAACCTTTCGCAAATCCCCCCCCTTTTTGGCGCAAAAAGTGATTTGCGAAAAAGCTCAGCAATAAGCCGCTTTTTTGTCACCAACCCTCTTAAAACAGGTCACTATAAAGCCAATCCTGGCCTGTTTCTTGACTGATCTCTTGTATATGAGGTATAGTATCTTCATATTAGCCCTCGGTTACATGAGGATGCCCCGTGTTGAGGGGACTGCAATTCTGAGGCGATCTGATAGCCTTGCGCTTGCACACGCAGGTTACATGAGGATGCCCCGTGTTGAGGGGACTGCAATTTGGTATCCTGCCGCAAGAAGTCGTCTTCAATGATGGTTACATGAGGATGCCCCGTGTTGAGGGGACTGCAATCGACCAACCGTATAGGTAGCTCGCCGCTTCTACACAGTTACATGAGGATGCCTCGTGTGGAGGGAACTGTGACTCAAAAAATGTGTTATGATGCCTTGTGAAGAAGTGCCTGTCAGAAGAGGAAGCCCCGTAGTGAGGAGGGTGTAGTTTGGTTCACCACAGGAGCGTATGACGTGCAATTTCTTTGGAGGATGAAATGGATAAAGCAAGCTTGCTGAACACGATCCAGGCGGAATATGCGCTGTTTGAGTCACTTGTCACACCCCTGAGTGAAACTCAACTCTGTACCCCACCCTTTGAGGGCGAATGGTCCATCAAAGACCTTATGGCACATATTGCTGCCTGGGAAAACATCTGCACCCGCTGGCTTGAAGAGGTTATACGTGGAGAAACGCCACAGCCGTCAGAACGGCTTGACAACCAGTCGAATGAGCGGATTTATCGAGAGAACCGAGACCGCTCTCTGGCAGAGGTGCAGGAATTCTTTCATCATGCTCATCAGCAGTTCCTCCATCAGGTGAACCTGCTTGCGCAAACATTTTCGGAAGAGGAACTCAATACGCCACACCGCTTTGCCTGGACCGAAGCCTGGCCTGGTTCCTCACTGATTGCCGTCATTGCCGACAATTCTTATGAGCATTATTATGACCATGCACAGCAGATTCGCCAATGGCTGGATGCTTCCAAACAGGACGTTCATGACCCTCTGCCCTGACAAATACCACCCCAATCCTTTTTAAGAAGATATCATGCTTCCTCTAACGTCACAATTATTTGGTTGATAAAAGCAACTATATTGTTGATAATGGCAGGTAAATGTTTGGTTCTTTTAATTAATGAGAGGAGAGATACATGATGGCTGAAGTCTCCGAAGAGAGCATTGCTGCTATCCGCCAGTTTAATCGCTTTTTTATCCGACAGATTGGTGTGCTGCGTGAGGGTCTTTTACATAGCTCCTACTCTCTCGCAGAGGCGCGCATGCTCTTTGAGCTTGGGCAAGGTCAGCAGATGACGGCTTCACAGCTTGGTCGCGCATTGGGCCTTGACGCCGGATATGTCAGCCGCATGCTCGTGCGTTTTGAACAACAAGGATTGCTGGAAAAAGTTCGTTCCGAGACGGATGGTCGCCAGTTTCTCCTCAGCCTCACAAAGGAAGGACAAGCAGCTTTTGGGCTGCTCGACCAGCGTTCGCGTGAAGAAGTGGCAGATATGCTGGCTGATCTGAGCAACGAAGATCAATTGCACCTGTTGCAAGCCATGCAGATCATTGAACGGCTGCTCACAAAAGGCTTCAAATTTTCCGAGCCTTTTGTCCTGCGTTCACATGAGTCAGGCGATATGGGCTGGGTCGTCCATCGGCATGGGGTGCTCTATACCCAGGAGTATGGCTGGGACGAACATTTTGAGGCATTGGTTGCCCAGATCGTCGCGGATTTTATTACCAACTACACGCCTGAACGAGAGCGTTGTTGGATTGCCGAGATGGGTGGGGAAATAGTTGGTTCAGCTTTTGTGGTACACAGCAGCGATACCGTTGCCAAACTCCGACTCCTGCTTGTCGAACCCAAAGCGCGGGGATTAGGTTTGGGGACCCGCCTCGTCGAGGAGTGTATTCGCTTCGCCCGCCGTCGTGGTTACCAGAAGCTGATGCTGTGGACAAACAGTATTCTTGTGGAGGCCCGCCATATTTATAAGAAGACAGGCTTTCAGCTCGTTGCGGAGGAAGCGCATCATAGCTTCGGTCATGATCTGATTGGCGAAACATGGGAATTGGAGTTGTGAGAGCAGGGCTGCTTGCTTCATTCATAACAAGGCTTTTCAGTGCTTAGCATCAGAAATGTCAGGCTCTCGACTCATGTTACGCAGTATGGTATACTTGGCATACGTGGAAAGAGAGAGGCATTATGCTTGTAGGTGGAAAGAGACCAGAGGATTTGAGGTGACACTATGCCAACACGCATTATAATTGCGGATGACGAAACCATTCAGCGTATGGACCTGCGCGACATTTTGACCAAGCAGGGCTATCTAGTGATCGGGGAGGCGGGTGACGGCCAGAGCGCAGTCAACCTGGCTCGTGAATTGCGGCCCGATCTGATCATCATGGACATTCGTATGCCCGATATGGACGGCATCGCCGCCGCCGAAACCTTAACCCAGGAAAAAATTGCACCAGTGTTGTTGCTCACCGCCTTTGGGGACCAGCAGCTCGTCGAGCGAGCAAAAGAAGCTGGTGTGGTTAACTATATCGTCAAACCGTTGCGCGAGAGTGAAGTCACTCCCGCTATCGAGGTTGCGCTGGCTCGTTACAATGAATTCCGTGCGATGGAAGAGAAAGCGCGTACCCTTTCGGACCAGCTTGAGACACGCAAGATTGTCGAGCGTGCCAAAGGGCTGTTGATGGAAAAGCAGGGCCTGACTGAACAAGAGGCGTTCCGCAAAATTCAGAAGGCCAGCATGAACAATCGCAAATCGATGCGCGAGGTAGCCGAAGCTATCCTCTTAGCGAACGAAATGTAGGCGTGAACAGACGCGGATGACATAGCGACGCACGCCGTCTCTCTGCTCTGGCCGCGTCTCTCGTTTATACTGGAAAAGATAGAGCAGCCATGTCACTGGCGACCAGTTCTGAAAAGCTAGTCAGTATCACAGGTATCCGTTTTCGTCCCGCCGGGCGTATCTATTACTTCGATCCGCTAGAATTCTCGTTGAGCAACGGGCAATATGTGATCGTGGAGACAGTACGAGGAACAGAAGCGGGGCGCGTGGTGATTGCGCACAAAAGGGTAGTCGAGAGTGAACTTACAGAGCCACTCAAGCCCGTGCTGCGTATTGCTACAGAGGATGATCTGCGCATGCTGCTCTCCTTTAAAAGTAAAGAGAAAGAAGCACTTGTTCGTTGTGCGGAGCGTGTAACGGTCCATCAATTGCCAATGAAGCTGGTAGAGGCCGAATATGCCTTTGATGGGAGCCGCATCACCTTTTATTTTACAGCGGATGAGCGTGTGGATTTCCGTGCTCTCGTGCGCGATCTGGCGGCGACCTTTCGCACACGCATCGAACTACGTCAAATTGGCGCGCGCGATCAGGCAAAATTGCAGGGTGGCATTGGGCCATGCGGGAAAACGCTGTGTTGCAGTTCATGGATTAGCGAGTTTGGCGTTGTCTCGATCAAAATGGCAAAAGAACAGGGCTTGCCGCTTAATCCAGGCAAAATTTCCGGCGTCTGTGGGCGTTTGCTCTGTTGTTTGGCATATGAGAATGAAAACTATATTCAGGCAAAACAGCAGATGCCCCAACTGGGAGCGATGCTTGCTACACCCAGTGGAACGGGAAAAGTGATTGCGGTCAATGTGCCGCGCAATTCCGTTGAGGTAATGCTGGAGAGCGGGGCAACAATTCAGGTGCCTGTCAATGCAGTAGACGAAACTGCAAACAAGCAGAGTTGTGGAAGTGGAAGTTGTGGCACAAAAGGGGGCTGTGGAAGCTGTGGAAGCGGAGGGTGTGGCTCAAAGGGAGGATGTGGAAGTGGAGGGTGTGGAAGTTGTGGCATCCAGAAAAAGCATCAGGAATAATATGGCGATATTTATAGAGACAAACGAAATTTCTTTGTTACACACACGTAATTGATGAGAGGAAAAGGCTTAGACATATGTTGTCAGAGGGGCAAGAGCCGGGGAATCAAGCACATGACGCCCGGCACATGAATGGAGAGCAGCCCGCGCAACAAATTTCATCAACAGGTCAACCGGAACAGCAGATACCCTTTGCACCTCTACCGGTTGATGAGGATGCCCTCCAACTTGATATGCTGCATGAAGAACCAGCAGCACTCGATATGTCAGCGCACAGGGGTCTAAATAGCAGCCAGCCCCTGATAGCGAATGATCCGCATCAACCGGCTAGCCAGCCTGCCAGTGCCGCGCAGCCTGTTCAACCCGTTCGCTCAATCCTAAGTGAGCGGCTATGGCAATATTTTTCTGTGATTCTTGTGCCACTGCTCTTTGGTGGCGTAACCTGCCTGATTGTGCTCCCTCTCATTGCAACCGGGCATGCCAGTTTACCCGCAATTGGCCTCTGGCCCGTTGTGCTGTTTATTCTGCTTATTGCAGTTGCCCAGGGAGTCGCGCTTTATTACTCTGGCGCGAATACAGGTCTATGGGCGGTAAGCAACCTTGCCGCGCTCTTTCTTTTCTTGCTTGTTGCAACTTTTGCTGTTTTTGGTCTTCTTTCCGGTTTTGTGCTTTTTCTCATTCTGTTATTGATCTCGATTGCACTGTTCCGCTTCTATATCAAACCTGTTCCAGAAGGATATGTCAATATTATCTATGCCTTTGGCAAGTATAGCCGCACCTTATATCCCGGTTTTAATGTGCTCTTGCCCTGGGAGAAGGTAGTTCACGAGTTAAGTACTATCGAGACGCAATGGGTCTGCCCGCCTCAGCGTGTGCAAATGTCACGGACTGAAGATGTGGTACTGCGTGCTACTATTGGGTATCAACTGCTGCCAGAGGAAGAGTATCTGGCGGTCACGCAAGTCAAGCAGTGGGAAGAAAGCCTGCACGAGTTGTTCATCGCCACGCTGCAAACCGCTATCACAATGGTCTCGCCCAATGATCTGATCGCGTGGCAGCACGGTTTGCACACGCAGGGGGCTGATCTAAGCGATTCGCCTGAAAGCATGGCTCGTTGGGAACAGATCAACCGTTATCTCTTTCAACATGTGCAGGACCGTGCAATTTCGTGGGGGGTGCAGATTAAATCGGTCAGTATTCACGATATCTTGCTCACGCCACATAATGCGCCCGTTGTTGAGGAGATTGTAGCCCAGGTGCAACAGAGCCAGACTCCACCTGCTCAGCCTTCTGACGCGGCCCGTCCACTTGGAACTGATGCCACCGCACCATCATCTGCCAGTCGGCCCAGACCTGCTGTGACGCTGCCGGATACATTGAAGAAAGAAGACCTGGAGCGTGTACTTGTCTCTGCCTACAAACAGGTGCAGGATGGGCGCATTGCTGACCCTGAAACGATTCGTGGGATTGCCGATCAATTTGCCGCTATCGCGCAGGACCCGGAGAAGAGTAAGTTAGTCAGTTTCGATGCTGAGCGCGCAGCCCTTACGCTCTATGCGCGTGCCAGTCGTTATGAACAGGCGTATGCTGCCAGTAATCCTTACAGCGACACTACGAAAAGTGATTGGAGTGTACGTCGCTCGAACGACGAAAATATGATGGCTGGCGGCTAAAAGTACAAAAAACGCACGGCAACCATTATGGTTGCCGTGCGTTTTTTGTACTTTTAGACCGATTGTTTTTGCGCGATGTTGGCGGTTACCGCTTCCACGACGCCCGGTTCCATTGTGCGCAATGCCGTTACCTGTGTGGTGGTCAGGACGGAGGCACTCTTGGGATCAAAAACAGCGTCATCGCGTTTGCAGTAGTACAAACTGCGCCAGACTGCCATTGCCTGATCCCACGCGGGGAAGAGTAGCGTGGCCTCGTTGTCGCCTTTCACTACCCGCTGGAAGGCGTAGTACGAGAGAGACAGGGCAGTTATGATACTGAACAGCGTCAGGCCAATCAGAATGCCTTCCGCAATCCCCCCGATATTGCTTTCTGAACCAATAAGAACCAAAATAAGCACGACGCAGATGCCTACAAATATAACGCTAAAGATGATGTATGGCATCATTGAGATATTTCTGGTCGGCATATCGGGTGGAGCGCAGCGTCCTACCCCAGAGTCATAGGCGGTCTGCATCGCCATAACCTGATCTGACTGGCTGCATACCGGACAGAGCGGTTTCTTGCTTTCAACAGACGACATTGGAAAACCTCCTTAACCAGTGCGAACTGATGATATGATAAAACGAATATGACGAGTAGAGACTTTTGCTTGCTAAGACTTGCTCGTTATTACACGTAGCATAACACGTTGTCGCATTTTCGACAATGTAGAGTTCATAGAATGCTTGCAAAAGCTAACCTATTGGTGTATCCGTACGGGATACCTCGTATTGTGATAACGATTAAGCACGAAGAAAAGGCTTCGTCTACATATTATAACAGTCGAGAGGAACATTTTTCATGGTCACACGCACGGCGATTACGCTTTTGGGCCTGGGTCCAGGTAGCATTGATGATATTACTCTTCAAGCTCAAACACTGCTCACACAAGCGGCGGAGAACGGGGAAACCGTCTATTTTCGTACAACCATTCACCCCACCGTTCCGGCACTACAGGCACGCATGCCAAACCTACGCATTGAGTCTTTTGACTGGCTGTATGAAGAATCCGCCGACTGGCAGAGCCTTTATCAACGTATTGCCGATGATCTCTGCACAAGTGCTACCCAGCGGCCGTTGATCTATGCTGTTCCCGGTCATCCTCTGATCGGCGAATCATCTGTACAGCTTGTCCTGCAACAAGCACGAGCGCGTGGTCTGAGTACCAACGTGGTCGCGGGTCTCTCGTTTCTGGAGCCTGTCTGCACGCTGCTGCAACTCGACCCATTTAGTACGGGCACGCAAATTCTCGATGCGACTGATCTCGCGGCCCTCGATACGACAGAGGTTGCCAGCAAGCTCATTCCCACTATCCCGCTACTGATTGGGCAGGTCTACAATCGGCGCGTTGCTAGCGCGGTCAAACTGGCCTTGAGCGAGTGTTATCCCGATGAATGGCCCGTCAAACTGGTACGCGCCGCTGGTATTCATCTTGCCCCTACAGACGAAGGATCGGAAGCGATCATTGAGATGCCGCTCTACGAACTGGACCGCCATAGCTATGCCAATCATCTCAGCACGCTCTATGTGCCGCCCGTTGACGAGCTTACAGCTCTGCGCCTGCCCGAAACCCTGCGTTACATCACCATGCGCCTGCGTCGCGACCCTGATGGCTGCCCCTGGGATCGTGCCCAGACCCATCAGACGTTGACGCGCTATGTCTTGGAAGAGGCTTATGAGGTCGTGGAGGCGATTGAGGAAGGCGATATGGAGCATTTCGCCGAGGAACTGGGTGATCTGCTGCTCCAGGTCTACCTGCATGCCGAGATTGCGCGTCAAGAGGAAGAATTTACGCTGGGCGATGTCCTGGAACATATCAATGCCAAACTGTTACGACGCCATCCGCA
Organism: Ktedonobacterales bacterium; assembly: GCA_027451525.1. Classification (GTDB taxonomy): domain Bacteria; phylum Chloroflexota; class Ktedonobacteria; order Ktedonobacterales; family Ktedonobacteraceae; genus DTNP01. Next base: position 7,116 of record DAIDJF010000091.1, on the reverse strand, counting down.
CGTCTTCGGTAATACCCTGGTCAGTGGCGCGGAACAGGTGGTGCAGAACTGGGAAGAGATCAAACGGCAGGAGAAGATTGCCGCCGGGCTGCCAGTGCAGAAAGAGAGCACCTTGGATGGCGTGCCTCTGGCTTCGCCCGCGCTGACTGTGGCAAACGAGTACGATAAGAAAGCCACGAAAGCTGGCTTTTACTATCGCGACGCAGAGGGTATTTATGCCAAAGTTCAGGAAGAGATACAGGAAGTACGTGAAGCGACTACAGACGCGGACCGTTTCGAGGAACTGGGCGACCTGCTGCTGGCAACGGTCGTGCTGTGTCGCCATCACGGTGTACAAGCCGAGGAAGCCTTGCGTCATGCCAATCGTAAATTTCGTCGTCGCTTCATGGCAATGGAGCGTATCAGTCAATCCGAAGGCCGCACGCTGGAGTCATACGCTGCCGACGAGCTAGAAGAACTATGGAACAAAGCGAAAGAAGCGACACACGAATAAAGACCAATTATGTGTTTTACACGAATCGTTGTGCTCCACCAAACGTGATTGCGCACTTTTGTGAATGGGGGAATGGACATTCAATAATATTATGGACGTGTACGATGATGAAAAAAGGATAATGGGGAAGGGTGTGCATGATGGAGACGGACGGGCAACTACAAGGGACAATACCGCTTAAATAGGGAGAATGGGTTGAGAGACGGGCAACCACAAGGGCTGACACGGAGAGGAATAACGGGCAACCACAAGGGATTGCCCGTCCGTTTTTGACATGGCGTAAAGATGTGATTTATCGTGTTTAACAAATGAACGCTGTTACCGTATCTGGTGGCGTAGGGGCGTGATTTATCACGCCCTGCTCGCCCATCGATCCGCCTGGGAGGCCGTGTGGCGTGGGACGAGGGCGTGATAAATCACGCCCCTACGGGATTTACGTGCATGTTGATGAAGTGCATGTGAACTTATATCAGAACTTTAGTTCTATTTATTTTTGCTCCCCACTGAGTGTACAATAGCATCATGCGAAACGAACTTTTAGCATGGTTTGCGCGCGAGGGCCTGCTCCTCACGAATGTGATTACCGCGTCCGCTGACCCAGAACACGATGAGGTAAAAATAATCGTTAAAGCACCCGTGCTGGCATTGAGTCGCGCCGATAGTGATTTTCGCGAGTGTCCAGACCCGGTGCTGTTTGGCTACCCAGAGTCGAGCCTGGAGATGATGCTGCTCGATGATATGCACCAGTTCGTGTTCAGTTGGTTCGAGCGGGCTGTTGCTGCTGGCATGGCGCGTTGCTTCGTCTGTAACAAACTACTTGTGCCCAATGACGAGAAGCCCTGGGACGCGGTCTTCGTCTCCGAACAATTTTATTGTTGGCTGCTGGTGCATTTCGATTGCAAACGCTACCTGTCGCGTGACCTCAAGGGGCGTAATCCCTTTGAGGTCCAGGCGCAACCGCCCGAATTTTTCGACTTGTTTGTTGAATAAGAATTACAGGATAAAACAGGAATATGGATAAAAATCAGGTTGCTCACTTGCTGGAAGAGATTGCTACTCTGATGACACTTAAAGATGGCAGCAATCCGTTCGAGGTACGAGCCTATGAGAATGCCGCGCGCGCTGTCAGCTCACTGGGTGGTGACCTCGAACAGTTGGTGCGCGAGGGCAAGCTCAAAGGTACGCCCGGCATTGGCTCGACTATGCTTAAACGCATCGAAGAGGCCGTGACGACGGGCAATATCGCCTTTTACGACGAGTTGCGCGTCAATACACCCGCGATCAAGCTGGAAATGTTGCGCATTCCTGGTCTTGGCCCCAAGAAGATCAACGCCATCTATGAGCAGTTGCATGTGCAGAGTATCGCGGAACTGGAACAGGCGTGTAAAGAGGACCGCGTGGCCCATCTGCCCAGTTTTGGCAAGAAGACGCAGGATAATATTCTGCGCGGTATCGCCCAAATCGCGCAACACGCTGACCGTTTCCTTTATCCTATCGCCGAACACGAGGCGGGGCAGATACGCGCAGCTCTGGCAACCTTGCCGCAGATTGTGCGTTTGCAGATTGCAGGTAGCCTGCGTCGTCGCCGCGAAACGGTTAAAGATATCGACATGGTGGCAAGCGTTGCCGATGACGCCAGCGACGAGGCGCGCCGTACGATCATGAACTTCTTCACTAGCCAGCCCTCTGTGCAGAGCATCATGGGTAAAGGCGACACCAAATCGAGCGTGGTGCTGAAAAGCGGTATCGCAATGGATCTGCGCATTGTCAGCGATAGCCAGTTTCCCTCTACATTGCATCACTTCACGGGTTCTAAAGAGCATCATATCCCCTTGCGGCGGCGCGCGCTTGCTATGAATATGACGATCAATGATTACGGCCTCTTCTTGGTCAAAGATGGACAGGAGACGCTGCTTCCCTGCAAGACCGAGGCCGATATCTATGCCGCGCTGGGCCTGGATTATATCGAGCCAGAATTGCGCGAAGACATGGGCGAGATTGAAGCTGCCGCGCAACACACGCTGCCCACGCTCATTCAAGAGAGCGACCTGCGCGGCGTGTTGCACGCGCACTCAAATTGGAGTGATGGGCAGAACACGATTCGTGAGATGGCGGAGGCATGCATTGCGCGTGGCTATGCTTATCTCGGTCTGACCGACCATAGCAAGGTCGCGGCTTACGCAGGTGGTCTGAATGAGGAGCGTTTACGGCAGCAGGGCGAAGAAGTTGACCGCCTCAACGCAGAGTTCGCGGGCCGTTTGCGCATCCTTAAAGGCACAGAATGCGATATCTTGCGCGATGGCGCGCTCGACTTTAGCGATGAGGTGTTGGCAAGTCTGGATTTTGTGGTTGCCTCGATTCACAGCAATTTCAATCTCCCCGCAGAAGAGCAGACGCGCCGTATGCTGAAGGCCATCGCCAATCCCTATGTCGATATTATCGGCCACCCAACGGGACGTATCTTGCTCGGTCGCTCTGGTTACGAACTGGATATTGAGGCGATTATCGACGCTGCTGCTGAACATGGCGTATGCATCGAGATCAATGCGCATCCCTCGCGTTTAGACCTGGATTGGCGTTTTCTGCGCAAAGCGCGTGACAAGGGTATGAAGACTTCAATTGACCCCGATGCTCATGCTGTCACTGGTATTGACGATATGCATTATGGTGTCGGTATGGCCCGCAAGGGGTGGCTACGGGCCAGTGATGTCTTAAATACCATGTCACTTGAAGAATTGTTGGCCTATTTTCGCAAACGACGCGGGCGATAGCCCAAATCTTGAAACCAATCATCTTTTTACGGACCTTAGACGTATAGTGTATAATGGTCTCTGGCGAACTCTTAGTACGAAACTTTGTAGAGAGGTTCCGTGGAAAGGAAGAGAGACATTATGGCCCAACAGACAGAAGTCGAGGTTGCCCCTCGCTTAGTCACGGGCAAGGCCACCAGCCGTTTGCGCAAGGAGGGACTGATTCCCGCCAATATCTTCGGACATCATCAGGCGTCCCAAGCTATTCAGCTAGAGGTTGCGACATTTGATCGTTTGCGTCGTAGCCATGCCGCAACCAATATCCTCGCCTTGAAATTGCCCGATGGAAGCGTACAGACCGTGTTAATCCGTCACGTGCAGCGCGACGCGGTCGCTGACAAGGTGTTGCATGTCGATTTCTTCCGTGTCGGCATAGAAGAGCGCATTAAAGTAAAGTTGACACTACACTTCGTAGGAGAAGCCCCTGCCCTGAAGCAGCGAGGGAGTGTTTTGCTGCATCAGCTTGAGGCTTTGGAAGCAGAATGCCGCGTCGGCGATATTGTAGAACATCTCGATGTGGATATCTCTCCACTTGTGAATGTTGACGATGTTATTCGTGCTGGCGATATTAAGTTACCAGAGAGCTATAAACTGCTTAATGAGGCCGATGAAATAGTAGTGAAAGTAGCGGAGACGCGAGCGTCACTTACTACCGGGGCGGAAACTCAAGCCGAAGCTGGCTCGTCCGCTGGTGGCGCAACGACTCCTGGCGCGTAGTTGCAGGCGCGTAACAACGTATAACTGCATTGGCACTGTGATGATGCTAGAAGAGAGCGGTAGATATGCGTATTATGATTGTGACTGATCAATACCCGCCAATGGTTGGGGGCGTTCCCACGGTAACACATGGTCTCGCCGTTGACTTTGCCAGCCGAGGGCATCAGGTTTGGGTCGTTGCTCCCAGCTATGGCAATCGCGATGTACGGCGTCTAGAAAACAGTAATGTGCGCGTCTATCGCTTCTCTTCTTTTGAATGGCCTGCTTATGAAGGTCTGCGTATCCCCTTTTTACCGTTCATGCCCGTACGAAATCTGCTCAAGCGCAGCGACCCTGATATCATTCATATCCACTCCCCAATCGTTCTGGGTAATATCGCGCAACTGCTCGCTGGCGGTTTGCGCAAACCCGTGATTGTCACTAACCATTACTTACCGATTAACATGAGTCGTTCGCTCAGCGGAGCCCCGCTTGTCGGCAAGCCATTTAGCGACATTAGCTATTCATATCTGGTACATTTCTGTAACCGCTGCGAATATGTGACCGCTCCAACTCAGACCGCTCTCAATCTGCTTTATGAGCATGGTTTGCATGCTCCTGCGCAAGCCATCTCGAATGGCATTGACCTCGAAAAATTTTCACCAGGGGCACGTGATCCCCATATTCGACGCCGCTTCAATCTGCCTGAAGATCGTCCGTTGGCTTTGCATGTCAATCGCTTGAGCGAGGAGAAACGCATTGACGTGCTGCTCGACGCGGCGGCCAAGATGCAGGGCAATGGCTATATCGCCCTCGTGGGGTCTGGCCCTGCCGAGGCCGAACTCAAGGCGCAGGCCACACAACTGGGCCTGCAAGATCGCGTTAGCTTCCTCGGCTATGTGCGCGATGATGATTTGTTGGCATTGCGCCGCTCCTCAGAATTGTTTGTAATTCCCTCGGAGGCCGACTTACAAAGTCTGGCAACGATGGAGGCAATGGCCTGCGGTCTGCCCGTTATCGCGGCGGAGGCTTATGCCCTGCCCGAACTTGTTCACCATGAAGAGAATGGTTTCCTCTTCCAACCTGGCAATAGCGATGAATTGGCGCGTGATCTCGACCTGCTGCTGGCCGATGCTGCTATGCGTGCGCGCATGGGAGCAGAGAGCCTCAAAATTATTGCCAAACACGACCGCGTCCATGTCTTGGACCAGTGGGAGGCTCTGTACTATCGGCTCTCGTTAGAGTTTGTCGAGGCGAAAGAGCGCAGGCGACAGATGCGCATGTTACGCAAACGCCCCGGTTATGTCACCCCCCCCGCTTATCGTCCCCACATTCGGCGCACTGGTGATCTCGGTTTTGACCAACCTGCTCGTGAGATGACAAGACAGCAATAACCGCTCTTATTAAGAGGTAGGCGACATGTCGCAAGTGCTGTTATAATGCAAACAACAAATGAATACATTTAAGGATTGTAAGAATATGCACTGGTTAGAATTGACTGTACAGACACACCCCGAAGCGGTTGAGTCGGTCAGTGAACTGCTGAGCCGTTATACTTCAAATGGCATTGCGATTGAGCAACCGATAGAGTTGATTGATGAGGGGCAAGAATATCGCGTACTGACGGGCCGCCCCGTGCAGGTTCACGCCTATCTGCCGATAGATGGCAACGAGGAAGAGGGGCGTCAGCGCATTGCCGAGGGCCTCTGGTATTTGCATAGTCTGGGCGAGCATTTTGTGGGCGAGTTGCAGACGCGCATCGTCAAGGACGAGGATTGGGCCAACGCCTGGAAAGACTACTACTTTGTGACGCATATCGGGAAGCGTCTGGTCATTCGCCCCTCGTGGCGCGAGTACACGCCCAAAGACGAAGAGGTGATGATTACGCTTGATCCGGGCATGGCCTTTGGCACAGGTCTGCACCCGACGACGCATATGTGCCTGGAACAGGTCGAGAAGCGCACACAACAGGGGATGCGTGTACTGGATGTTGGCACGGGTTCGGGTATCCTGGCTATCGCGGCGGCGCGTCTTGGTGCTGCCCACGTCTATGCCATCGACAACAGCAGCGTCGCGGCGGAAAGTGCGCGCGCCAATGCTGAGATGAACGATCTGAGCGATAAAGTTGAGGTGGTTTTGGGCATTCTTGATGAGCAGGAGGCCGGGCGCATGGCAGGTCAGTATGATCTCGTCGTCGCCAACATTATCGCGCACATCATCGGCTCCATTGCCGAACAACTCGTGCAGGTGCTGGCTCCAACGGGCTTGCTGGTTGTAAGTGGCATTATCGAGGCGCGTCGTCAGGATGCCGAGGGTCCGTTGCTCGCTGCTGGTCTGGAACTGGTCGAAGAGCAACATATCGACGACTGGTTTGCTCTCGTCTATCGCAAGCGAGTAGCGTAACCATGCATCGTTTCTTCCTCACCGATACACCCGCACGCGAGACGTGGCAAGCAGGCGCGTCGCTGGCCTTGCCTGAGAAAATAGCGCATCAGGTACGCGACGTGCTGCATCTCACCGTGGGCGAACAACTACTAATCTTGGACAATAGCGGCGATGAGTGCGTGTGCGCGATCACGAAAAGCGAGCGCAAACTGGTCGCGGTCGAGATTCTTGAGCGGCGTGTGGGCAAGGCGGAATCGCGTGTGCGCCTGACGCTCTGTCAGGGCTTGCTGAAATCGGCGCGTTTTGAGTGGATTTTGGAGAAGGGCACAGAATTGGGCGTGACGACCTTCGCGCCCGTGCTCTGTCGCCGCTCGATGGCAGGCTTAGAGGATGCCGGACCCGCCAAGCAGCAACGCTGGCAGCGCATCATTCAGGAGGCGACGGAGCAGTGTGGACGCGCCCGTCTGCCCGTGCTGCAACCAATTCGCCCACTCATGCACGCTCTGGCAGACCTGCTCCCTGGTGCTATCGCCTTAATTCCCTGGGAAGAAGAGCAGGGACGCAGCCTGCGCGATGCCCTGCGTGAAGCGCAAGCGGCTCAAGATGATAAGAACAGTCCAATAGAAGTGTTCGTCTTTATCGGGCCAGAGGGAGGCCTGTTGGCGGACGAGATCAAACTGGCGCAACGGCATGGTGTGCAGGCCGTCACGCTCGGTTCCCGCATCCTGCGTG
>DAIDJF010000090.1 GCA_027451525.1 Ktedonobacterales bacterium | reverse complement strand
TCGCGGCCGCCGAAGGGGTTTCCGGCGGAGCACGAGGGGATGGACCTGATCAAGCAGAAGCAGTGGGGGCTGAGCGCGACGCTGCCTGCCGAGGCGGCGCTGAAGATGGATTTTGCGGCGGCGGTGACGCGGTATTTCCGGCTGGCGACGCCGATGGTGGAAGCCTTGAATACGCCGATTGCCGCAGCGCTGAAGCCGAAGCGGCAGGTGCTTTTCGGGCTGCGGTGAGGCTGATTTTGGCCCGGGTTTTGCGGGCGGAAATGGGCCGAAAATGCGGGCGGGCGGCTGGCCGGAAGACGGAAAATCGCCAAAAATCGGCAATTATAAATATTTATCAAAAAATCAATAATAAATCAATTTTTGTGACATATGTATCTGCTTTAACGTCTGTGATGATAAGCTGAGGTATTTTCTTTGCTCAGGCCAAACTTTCTTTTGTGAGGAGGGGCAATTTGTATGATTCGTTTGCATTTTTTCGTCTCTCTAGTTTGCGAGGTATGTGACAACATATGTGGCAGGGTATGTTGTCTAAAAAATATCTTCTTATCTACAGAATGATGTTTGTATGTGTATTGCACCAAATTAGTTTGGTATTTTGTAGTATTAGGTACGAAAGCATGTGCAAACTATGGATGTAGATTCTATGAGGAGAGACTTCTGTCATGAACTATGCAGATAGCAATTGGGATGATCGGCGTCTAGTAGAAATAAAAAAATATGTACAGGATTCACGCTGGCAAGTGCGCGCGGCTGCTGCCCGCCTCTTAGCGGTGTTAGGTTATAAAGCACCACTTGATATACTGAAAATATTATTGGAGGATGATAATCGCAACGTGCGTATTGCTGCTGTAGAGGCGTGTGTAGCGTTGGCGGATCGTCTCTCTGTAGAATGGGTAATACGTTTTCTCGATGATAAAGAATGGTCAGTACGCTCGGCAGCGGCGTGGGCTGCCGGTTTCTATGGGCTACATACTCCCGCTGAACGCCTCTTATTGATAGTTAATAGCACTGAAGAGGATCACTCAGTGAGGGCTTCGGCCTTAGTCTCTCTCGGAAAAGCCAATAATCCTGACTATCGTGAGCGCATTGTCGAGGCGTTGCATGATCCTGCGTGGGAGGTCCGTGAAGCGGCGATACAAATCCTTGAAGAGAAGCCTGGTGATTTACCCGATACGCTCTTTATGAGCATATGGCAACACGATAGCTCACCATATGTGCGCGCGGCTGCTTTGCGTTGTATCGCGCACTATCGCAAACATGAAGCTCTGCTGTGGCAGGCATTAGATGACGAGGAGGTTGTGTGTCGGACGGCAGTAGAAATGCTAAAACATCGGGGTGAACATGCGCGAGCCGAACTGCTTGGTGTAGTGCTTCTCTTACCGATGCATTCTAATGTTGGACGCTGGATACAGGAAGAGTTAGATCAGGTGGCTGAAAATGGAGATGCGCGTGAGATTACCTGGGAGCTACTGAATACATTTCTGCATCCTACATTTTACCAACCCAGAATGTCTACTGCGTATCCCTCTCACCTATCGCTCCTCGCGCTGAGCGATATTCGCGCTCAACGTCCTGCCAATGCATGGCGTGCGTATAGCGATGCTTTAGAACAGCTCATGTTCCACGCGAAGGAACCGATCCAACAGTTGGCAACCGCACACTATAGATATCATCAGGTGTTGGAGCACGTTGGACAAGCTATGCAGGCGCAGTTTCCCCAATGGAAGATTATGCGGGAGCAATCGCTTTTGCCGGGATTGCTCTTTGAAATCGGCGCGGCCAGTGTAGAGGTAAGATGGCAGAAGGAAAACATCGTCTATATGGTAAAAGGAGACGTGCAAGAGGACATAACAGGGTATACGCCTGTGAACGTGCGTCTACACTTCGCGTTATGGGATGACGAACGCCAGCAGATATCCCCTTTAACAGCGTCAACGATAGTGTCCGGCTATACGGCGAATGGAAAACAATTACAGCAGGATTTGCTTAGCTGGTTTCTGCAACAAGATAATTGTCTGCAATTGTATGAGCAAATAGCCAAACGTGATGATCCCTACTGACGAGGGAGAGATTACCCCCAGAACTGAAAAGGCAATTTCTTGCGATAACGATTGCGGCTTTCGTCCCGTAGTTCGCCAGTGTCTGGGGACTCGTGATTGTTGCAATCTTTGCAGATTTCAGTCAGGTGGCGGTCACACACATACTTGCTACAGTGTTTACCAATACATCGCTGTGATGCAGGCTCACGGCATACAAAACAAAAATGCACTTGGGCCATGTCGCATTCCCTCCTGTCTTTATGCAGAAAGACGCAGAAGTGGTATCTCATCACTTCTGTAGAGACCTTTTTGATACTTTATATGCACAAGCATACACTATGTTTGCTGCTTCTACATACCACAAAAACCACAGTGAGTTAGCCGATGACTGTGAGTTTTCTCCACCGCTAACGGGCATGTAGGCCGATATACTGTCCTAGTAACAAACGGTCTTATGAAAGAAGACTACCCCAGGGGCGAACTATCAATAAGCACCCTGTCAAATATCTTGCTCTTCTTATGGTTGGGGTTCTTGTTTCTCATCCACTCTAATGTTATGATAGTGGCACGATATCCTAACCCATCGTTCCTCTAAGCTGATCGCATCCGCGTGTGCCGTGTCTACTAGTGAGTTGTGTGGAGGTTTTGGCGGTAGAGAAGCATGGAGGTATTTTCTGTTGTTAGTCCTGCACAGGAGAATGCCGCATGGCTATGCCAACAGTGCAGCAGAAGGGGTCGCAACGTGGCTCCTCTGCATCAAAACTGCCAGGGTGGACACGCAAATGGGCTACCGCGCTTGCGCGTCCGTTATTCGCAGTGCTGCTCGCAATCATCGCGGGTGGCATCGTTATTATGATTACCTCACCCGGCTCGATTGTAGACCGTTTTAATGCGGTTGTTGCCGCGTATCAGGCCCTCTACGTCGGTTCTTTTGGAGACCCACAAAGCCTGTCGTTTACGCTGGTGCGCGTTGGGCCATTGATCCTTACAGGTCTCTCGGTCGCTATTGCCTACCGCGCGGGCCTGTTTAACATTGGGGCAGAGGGACAACTGGCAATGGGGGCGATGACAGCGGGTATCATCGCGTTTAAACTATCCAGTTTGCCAGGATGGTTGCTGATTATCCTGATGATTATTGGGAGTATGCTTGCTGGTGCAATCTGGGGCGGCATTGTGGGTTTGCTAAAGGCGTGGCGTGGAGCGCACGAGGTCGTGACGACGATTATGCTCAACTGGACTGCCTTTTATTTTACCGATTATCTGATTGCAGGCCCTTTTAAGGCTCCCCAACAAGCGAACCAGACGCCCTCGCTACCGCTGAATGCAACCTTTCCAACCGTCGCAAATTTTTATAATCAGACCCTCGGCCTGTTTCTTCCCAAGATCGCTAACCCACTCTCCTATCTCGTTGATATGAGTTTCTTTATCTCTCTGCTCGCGCTCGTCGTATATTGGTTTATCACCTCACGCACCACCTTTGGCTATGAGATTCGCGTTATTGGGCAGAATATCAAGGCGGCGCGCTATGCTGGTATTCCGATCAAGCGCAACATGGTGCTGGTGATGGCGATTGCGGGCGCATTCTCCGGCTTGGCGGGCGCGATCCACCTGATGGGTCAGTTCCCCTATCAGTTGATTGGCACAACTTTTAGCATTGACCCGACAGGCTTTGATGCCATTGGTGTGGCACTGCTGGGACGCATGACCTCGTTTGGCGTCTTGTTGGCCTCGCTACTCTTTGGTGGTCTACGCCAGGGTGGAACGTATATGCAATTGAATGCCAATGTGCCGGGTGATCTGGTCTACATTCTCCAGGCCCTTGTGCTGTTCAGCATTGCCTCTGAATTTTTACCCGCTATTCAGCGTGCCTGGCCTTCCTGGTTGCGTCTTGGACGGCGTCCTGCCCTGGTGCCAGCTGTCGTGGGCGCGTCGGTTGTGGATTTAACCCAGGAAACAGGGAGCAATGGCGCAACGCCGGGCGTGAATGGCGCGGTGGATGAGCAGGCTGAAGTAGCAACTGATGGCGCACTCTCGCTGCGTGAGGAGGAGTAAAGCCTGTGTTTTTTCAAGTTTTGTTTCGCGTGTTCACATCCAGTGACCTCTGGGCAGCGGCACTCCAATTTGGAGCCTTGCTGCTTCTGCCCGCCCTGGGCGGTGTAATTTCTGAGCGTAGTGGCGTGGTCAATATTGCTATGGAAGGTATGATGCTTGTCGGGGCGTATGCTGGCGTTATGACCACCCTGGCGACCAATAGTGTGCTTATCGGCGTGTTGGGAGCGATGCTCGCGGGCGGCCTGATGGCTCTGGTCCATGCGATTGTCTCAATCAACTTCAAGGCCGACCAGATTGTCAGTGGCATTGCTATCAATATTGCTGCTCTCGGTCTCACCGACTATCTGCTGACTATTCAGACGGGCGGACAGGGTGTGCCACATCTGAACGACGCGCAACGCCTCTCGACGCTACCGCTTGGTCCACTGGCAAATATTCCCTTCCTCGGACCTGTCCTTTTCCAGCAAAACGTCATTTTTTATGTGGCTATCGTGATTTTGTTGGCAATTCAATTCTTGCTCTTTAACACGAACATTGGGTTGCGTATTCGCGCGGTGGGCGAGCATCCCCATGCAGCAGACACGGCGGGCGTCAACGTACGGCTCGTGCGCTATTGTTGCGTGATTGCCAGTGGCCTGCTCTCAGGTCTCGCGGGAGCCTTTCTCTCATCGGGCATCTCAGGCATTTTTATCAATAACATGACGGCTGGTGCGGGTTTTATCGCGCTAGCGGCAATGATCTTTGGTAAATACACACCGTGGGGAACGGCGGGTGCCTGCCTGATCTTTGGTCTGGGCGAGGCTCTCAGTCCCCGTTTGCAAGACACGGGCATCTCGCCCAACCTGCTGAGCATTTTGCCCTACATCTTAACGCTGATTGCTCTGGTAGGTCTGGTCGGGCGTACCGTTGCCCCCGCTGCCGATGGTATTCCGTATGAGCCGGGCACTGAATAGAAGGGAGTAGCATAATGCAAGAACGAACTGCGACAGCCCCGGTTGAGGAACGCGAACTCCCGCTAGCAGTCGAGATGCACGCAATTTGTAAAGCGTGGCCCGGCGTGGTGGCGAATGACCACGTTAATCTGCGCGTGCGCAAGGGCGAGATTCATGCTCTGGTGGGTGAGAACGGCGCGGGTAAATCTACGCTGATGAACATTCTCTATGGTGTCGTCCGACCAGATAGCGGCGAAATCCTGATTAACGGGCAACGTGTATATATCACGGGGCCACGCGATGCTATTCGTGCTGGTATTGGCATGGTGCATCAGCATTTTATGTTGATTCCCCCGCTCACCGTCGCGGAGAATATTGTCTTGGGACGCGAGCCGGGAGGGGTTGCCGCTCCTTATAACGCGAAGAAGGCGCGGGAGGATATCGTCGCCCTGAGCAAGCAATATGGGCTACCAATTGACCCCGATGTGCGCATTGAAAAGCTCTCCGTTGGTTTGCAACAGCGTGTCGAGATTCTCAAGGTGCTATACCGTGGGGCCGATATTCTGGTTATGGACGAACCCACGGGCGTGCTGACGCCACAGGAGACATTTGAACTGTTTGGCGTGTTGCGTGGTCTGGTCGCACAGGGCAAAACGATCATTTTTATCACGCATAAGTTGCGCGAAGTGCTGGAATTAACCGACAATATCACCGTGATGCGCCGTGGCAAGAACGCGGGTGAGTTGGTGACCAGGGAGACGAATCAGGCCGAGATTGCGCGTATGATGGTGGGACGTGAGGTGCTGCTGCGCGTTGATAAGACGCCTGCCCATCCTGGTCCCGTTGTCTTGCGCGTTGAGGATCTGCATGCCGAGTCGGATCGTGGGCTAGAAATTCTGCAAGGGGTCAGCTTTGAGGTTCACGCGGGCGAAATTTTGGGCGTTGCGGGTGTTGAAGGCAACGGACAATCCGAATTGGTCGAGGTGCTCACTGGTATGCGTCAGGCGACAAGCGGAAAGGTGCTTCTGACGGCGATCAACGATGGTAAAGTGGGGGCGGAGCAGGATATCACAAGGGTGGGAGCGCGTGTGGTACGGCGCGCAGGTCTGGCGCATATTCCAGAAGACCGACGTGGCAGTGGGCTGGTCTTGACCGATTCGATTAGTGACAATACCATCTTAGGGCGGCAACGCTGGTCACAATTCTCCTGGCGTGGCTTTGTGCTGCTCTTGCGTAGCATTCGCCAATGGTCGGAGCGGCTCGTCAAGGATTTTGATGTGCGCACGCCTACCGTGATGGTCCCAGCGCGCGCGCTTTCCGGCGGCAATCAGCAGAAGGTGATTATTGCGCGTGAGTTTGCTAGCAATCCGCGCGCGTTGATTGCCTCACAACCAACCCGTGGTGTTGATATTGGAGCTATTGAGTTTATTCATCGTCGTCTGATCGAGCAACGCGATGCTGGTAAAGCCGTCTTACTGATCTCGGCAGAACTCGATGAGATTCGCTCACTCTCTGATCGCATTGCAGTCATGTACGAAGGGCGTCTTATCGATATCGTTGGGCCAGAGGCAAGCGAAGAAGAGTTGGGGGTGTTGATGACGGGGGGTCAGGGCGCGACGACACATTGAAAACAGAAGAGCGCGTCAGCACGAGACTGCCGTGTGCTGACGCGCTCTTCTGTTTTCAAAATCAGTATTGGTAGGCCAATCTCAGGATTGGTCACGTTTTTTATGGAAGAGCGCGTCCGTATTGCGCTCTGTTTGACACATAGTACACAATGAAGCGAGATACGTGCGAAGAGCGTGTTCTATCAAAGAACCAACAAAACTGCGTATGGGTGAGAGGGTACGGTACGGAATATGATACAGTGGGAACATCGTTATCTACTAGGGACGATGGTTTTTACTATTGCGGGCGATGTGGTGCGTGACTTTGACGATGAGTATGAGGCGTGGAGCTGGTTAGAGAGTGAAGGCTGGGGTCTTGTTGCGATAGAGCCACCCGACCCCGTGCGACCGGGCGTCTGCAAATACTACTTTAAACGACAACGTTTATCACTGATGGGGCGTCAGCCAGTCACTGCGGCGCATACGGTGACAAGGCAAGAGCGCAGAGGATTGTGAGACTATGACATTATCGGGTTTCTGGCGTTCTGCCCTCGATCCAGAGCGCGTGATGCATGTGGGTGTAACGCACTGGCAAGGTGAGACGCGGCAACAGCGCGACGAACATCTGACCGTCGAGGAGCCATTCGAGATTCGTATTGAACGCCAGAGCCTCGCTGTTGTGATGCGTACCCCCGGCAACGATCACGAGTTGGCGATGGGTTTTCTCTTTAGTGAGGGTATCATTCAAGGTGCCGACGAGGTGTTGTCAATAGAGGACGCTCTTGACGAGGATGATTTGCCCCTTGCGAACGTCGTTACTGTGAAGATGCGCCCACGTGGACAAGGTATTTTTGCGGGAAAAGCCGATTTTCAGGCGCAACCAGTCGCCTTTGAGCGGCATTTCGCTGTCTCTGCCAGTTGTGGATTGTGCGGCAAAAATAGTATTGCCGATCTGGTTCAAACAACGCCGCCACTGGAAAAGGATGACCTGCGCGTTCCCGCGTCTGTGATCTACGCCCTCCCGCAACGCCTGCGCGCCGCGCAATCCGTTTTTGAGCATACGGGTGGGTTACATGCCGCCGCGCTTTTTACGCGCACAGGCGAGATGCTGCTCCTGCGCGAGGATGTGGGCCGCCATAATGCCGTGGATAAGCTCATCGGGCATGGCTTGCTGCATGGCTCGTTCCCCTATCGTGAAAATGTCCTGATGGTCAGTGGGCGCACTTCATTTGAGATTATCCAAAAGGCATTGATGGCGCGTATTCCTTGTATTGCCGCAATCTCCGCACCCTCCAGTCTTGCCGTTGAACTGGCAGACCGCGTGGGCATCACGCTGATGGGCTTTCTGCGTGATACCTCAATGAACGTCTATACGCATCCTGAACGTATCGTATAGTCATTCTGTGCTATGTTTTTACCAGGGAAAGGTTTTGAACAGGTCGCGCAGATCGTTGGCATGGGCCGCGTCGCCCAGGAGCGGTGAGACGCCAAGCACCTCCTCTATGGTGCGCAGCAGAGAGCTATGCGTGTAGTGAAGCGTGTTAGAGTAACCCTTGCCTTTTGTATAGGGAGAAAGCGCGATCAGACCAATGGGACCATCGCCACCTTCGCCTTCATCCCAGGTAATAAACAGCATACCGCCGTTTTTGTAGGCTTGCGATGCGAGAATGAGCGGAACCTGTTGAGCGAGCCAGCTATCGCCTGCCTGTATCGCGTTGTACGTGGGTGCGCAGGCGTCGTGCATGTCATTGCAGACATTGGGCGTAATGAAATTGTAGCGTGCTACGCTGTTCTGTTTGAGATTGGTGGCGAACTCACTGTAAGGCCGCTCATGCGCGATGCAGTAGGGCGAATAAAGATTGTTGTTGCCCGTGACATCATTAAAGAAGATCATCGGGTTGTGCTTGGGAGCGTAGACATTTGTGCCATAAAGTGGGCAGACCGTCCCGCTAATGCTTTCCTGATAGGCTTTCCAGCTAATCCCCGCGTTTTTGAGCAGTGTCACGAGATGCTGGCCGCTTGCGATATGGTTAACTGTAGGAGGATTGTCGTCGTAGATGCCGAAGTTTGTGCCGCCCTCTAACCAGAGATAATTTGGTTCGCTCGCATAGCCCATGATCGCACGTCCATCGGACAATTGCTGTAAAACGGCGTAAACAGCAGGGCTTTGCACAAGCCGCCCATTCGTTTCTACCATACCTATCGGTCGACCTGAGCCACCAATTTCAAAGAAATCCCCATTTATGCCGACCAGTGCGCCGCTGCGATTTGCCATGGATGTCATCACCTCATCGTTACTTACCAGACGATCATTGGCTTGCACAATGCCCAGGTGCAGTGTTGGCACTGTCAGGTCAATATCAAGCAAGGTGATATATTCTGGACCGGCAATTGTGGGCATGATCTCTGCAGGAGAGACTACTGCCCGACATAGGTAGTGTATAGCTCTAACTTTAAATAGAGCGCAAAAAACCGGCCGTTCTGGTTAACAGCAGGTGAATTTGTTGTAAAATTAGCCAGAGATCAGCTATTTATTGCGCTCCAATGATTTTCTGATAGAGGCTTTGGAAAGTGCTTCCCTGCACCGTCATCGTGTTATCAAAGGTAATCATGGGTAGTGCGGTGTTGGTAACAGAATATTGCATCGAGGCAAAAACCTGATTTTGGGCCAGTGTTTGCAAGGCTTTTGTTGTCCACGCGCTCATAAAGGTGCTATTGTTATACTTATTGTCAGGAATGGGTTGACCGTTGCTTTGTGTGGACTGGTCAGCAGCGTAATTCCATTCAGTGATCATAATGGGCAATACAGTTCCTAGCGTTATTTGCATAACCTGACGCGCATCAGTGATATGCGCGGTCCATTTATCAATGCTCGAAATGCAAAGGTCGGCGGGGTCTTTATAGCTGCATGTGTACTCGTGCCAGCTAATGGCATCGGGGCGTGGATTTGCGCCTTGCAAGAATGTGGTCAGGTTGTTGGTGTCATATTGATAGCTCACTGGACCAATAAATTTGCCGTTGAGGGCGAGTTTTTTCATCTGTGGGATGATCGTGTTCCAGCCAGAGGTATAGCTACTGATGGGCAGGCCGTTCCAGTCATCCTCGTTGCCAAACTCATAGTAGACGAGGCTATTGCCGAACACGCTGTTCATATCGTTGACGATGCGCGTATCGTTTGCCAGCACGTTGGGGTCGCGCATACCAGAAAGGACGATGAGCGGAACTGCGCCAATGCTCTTAATGGCCTGGGCCGCCTGAAGTTCCGTATCGTTGGAGAGATTAGAGCGAAAAGGCATGCGGATAATGCGTACGTGCATCTGTTGCATCATCTGGCGCGTGGTTGTCGAGGTTAAAACCTGATCGTTGTTAGTAAATAGGCCCAGGTTAGTGCCGAAGAGCAGCGGAGATGGCGCGGGTACAGCGGTTGGCGTGCTACCCGTGTGCGTTGGTGATGTAGTAGTTGGCTGGCTGGCATTAGCCGTTTGCTTGCCGGGAAAGAGGCTGACTGCTACCACACCCGCGACCACGAGTACGATAGCGGCAGCAACACACAGCAAGATGATAGCCATACGACGTTTGAAAGCCTCTGGCGATACAGATCGCGACATGCGAAACTTCTCCCTCTAACCTCTTGATCTTTGTCGAATAGCTGGTTGGTGGATATCTATGTATTCATCTTTGATTATAACGAGAGAATGAAAATGTGGCTACAATAAGCCGTACCTTTGTCTACAAATCACGCCTCTGAAAGAACCAGATTGCCCCTAATGGCAAGAGCAGACAGTAGCCAATAGCCCAGACGATGAGTGCGCCGGGAATGCTCTGTGTTGCGGTTAAAGGCGAATTGAGATTGATCTGGTCAAGGATATTGAGTAGTGCTGTCGGCGTGAGGTAGTAAGATGCGCCATGCCAGAGGGCATCAGTGGGCATAATAAGGTTTATTATGGTAGAGATTGATTGGATGCTGCCTTCTTTATCAGGCGCCAGAAAATGCATGAGATAGGCAATCAGATTCATGGCTTGCGCGCTAATAAACAGCACAAGGGCGATAACACCGCTAACTGCCGTTGGTACAAGCGTGCTACTAAATGTCAGAATGCTCAGTAATACCAGAACGCCTAATTCGAGCAGGCCAAGGGCGTTGAATACCCCATCCGACCAGAAGCCCGTGAGCCAGTAAATGATGCTTGTGAAGCCGAAGAAGAGCAGGGCCGTATAGGCGCAGGAGAGCAATGCATAGCAGAGCCATTTGCCTGCGACAATCTCGAAGCGGTGCAATGGTTTGGGAACCGTGATGACAAATGTGCCCGCCTCAACCTCGCTAGAGATGATGCCTGCGCACATAATGATGGTGAGAAGACTGCTGAGTAGATAGACAAACCACATAATCGGCACGGTGACAAATGCGCCCAAGGCAATATTGTACAGATGTGGGTCGATGCCGTAAGGGATATGTGAGTGGTTGACCATGTAGTGAAAGAGCAGGGCGAAGCCGATCAGCATCAGTATACTGAGCAACAGCACGGCGAGAAAGAGCCGTCGTCGAATAGCCTCATGTAAGGTAAAACGGGCAATCAGTAAGAGTCCCATCGAATAGCCTCCATCAGTGTGATGTACCAAGTGTGTGTAAAAAGAGGTCTTCGAGCGTGCGCCCATGTGGTTTGAGCAGGTAGAGCCGCGCTCCGCTGGCGTGCACGGCTTCAGCGATATCTGCTGCTAGTTGCTCATGTTGCACCTCAACAAGTATGCGGCATGGGTTGTGTTCATCCTGTTGAACCGCGAGCGAGACGGCTCCCAGGCGACGCAAAAGTTCTGCATTCGCGCAATCGACGCGCACCTCAAGCGTTAATGGCTCATCGAACAGCGATTGTGGTGGCCCAATTTTCAAAAGGTGTCCTTTATCGATGATCGCTACACGATCACAGATCGCCTCGACATCGGCAAGCTGATGGGAATTGAGGAAGATGCTGGTGCCTTGCGCTTTGAGACGTAACAGGATGTTGCGCATATCGCTCTGCCCCACGGGGTCCAGACCGGACACGGGTTCGTCGAGGATAATCAGATCGGGCTTGTTGAGCAGAGCCTGCGCAAGACCGATGCGCTGTAACATGCCCTTTGAGAAGGTGCCAAGCTTTTGCTGTTCGCGTCCTGTCAGTCCTACTTGAGCGAGCACCTCGGCACAGCGTTTGGCTAAGGTGTGACCGCGCAGGCCATAGAGTCGTCCATGAAAGGCCAGAAATTCTTGTGTGCGCAGCCAGCGGTGAAAATTGGGCAGTTCGGGCAGATAACCCACGCGCCGTCGCATCTCCAGGTCGCTCACGGGGCATCCCAACACTTGCACTGTGCCCTCTGTGGGTCGAACGAGGCCTGTGATCATTTTGACAATCGTGCTTTTACCCGCGCCGTTGGGACCAAGAAAGCCAAAGGCCTCGCCGCGCTGCATGACGAAACTCACGTCATCCACCGCGACGAGTTGCTGATACACCTTGCGTAGCCCGTCAACTTCGATGGCGGGCCAGTCCGCGTCATTTGTCATCTCTTCTGTACTCCCAGGCGCAAGGATGCGGCAATCGCAGGCATCCTTGCGCTCTCTCTGTTATTCCTTAACGTCTTTTCGCCATGTCAGTATAACAGCCGTGACCAGGAAGATCAGTGCATATACCAATATGACGAGCAGAATATGGGTGCTGTTGACCTGGACGAGTGGTCCTGGCCCGACGTCGTTGACATCGCCCATCAGCAGGTTTTTCGAAAGGACGTTGATGTTCGGCCCAAGAAAGTAGGCGGTGATGTTCAGCCAGAAATTGTTATTGGTCAAGCGGTAGGCCAATGTCATAAAGATTGTGCCGATGTTATCTGCTGGAAACCAGATCAGCGCGGCACTGAGACCAATTGTGAGTGAACGCCCGATGACTGACATCGCAGTTGCCATCAGAATAGTTACACCCATGCTGAGCATAATGCTGAGGACAAAAACGCGCATATCGGCCCAGAATGACGCGGAGAGCGATTGTATCACGTTTAGATTGCCCGTAACGAGCGAGACAAGCAGCGAGATCAGGATCGCATTCAGCAGAAGACCCGCGCCAAGCAGAACGAGAGCGACCAGCACAATCGCTGATAATTTCGCTGCGAGCAACTGTAAACGTCCGACGCCGCGCGCGAGGATAATGCGAATCGTGCCAAGCTGATACTCAAGACCGATGACGCTGGCGGTCAGAATAATCAGAAAGAAACCGCCGAAGACGCGCAATATGGCGAGATTAGCTTCTATGCGCGAGTAGAAAAAGTGTGAGGATTGATGCAAAAGGGCATCTTTTATGCCCGGTACGGTCCATTGCAGCAGGTAGGGCAGGCAGATGATACCGAAGAGCAGAATCGCCATGATCCAGGTAGACCATTGGCGCGAAATCTTGAGCAGTTCGCCCCGCACAAGACCTGGAAAACTTGGTCTCATGCTATGCTGGTGTTGCTCGCTGATAGTGGTTGAAGTGCTGGTGGTCGTCGCGCTCATGCTACGTCTCCTTCTTTCATGCCCTGAGCAGAGCTAGCCGCGCTAGCGGCGTTGGGCATGATTTCAACACCTTGTACATTGCCGGTCAGTTGTAAAAAGACCTGTTCTAAATCTTGTGTGGCCTGTCCGATGCTGTCGGCAACAAAACCGCTCTGCATCAGGAAGAGGTTGAGGTTGCGACCTCTATCATCTGGTGCGCGTGTGATGAGGGTTCCATCTGCTTCCAGGTATGCATCACGGCCCCATATCTGCGCTTTGACTAACTGTAGAGCTTCCTGTGCGCGTTCAACCTTCACAGCATATTCGCGTTTGCCTTCTGTGAGTGCCTCAATCGTGGACTCGGTGACGAGTTTGCCGAAGTTGATGATGGCAACGCGCGTGCAGATTTGTTGCACTTCGCTGAGTTGATGACTGGAGACGAAAACCGTCTTCCCTTCTTGCGCGAGGCGATGCATCAGGTCGCGCATTTCGACAATGCCAGCTGGGTCCAGGCCATTGGCTGGCTCATCAAGAATGAGCAGGTCGGGATTTTGCAGTAGCGCAATTGCCACACCTAACCGCTGTTTCATGCCCAGCGAATAGGTGCGCACACGGTCTTTCTGGCGTTTGAGCAGACCGACCAGTTCCAACACCTCGTCCATCCGCGCGTTTGAGACGCCGCCAAGCGTTGCTCCAACGGCGCGCAGGTTGTCGCGTCCAGACATATAGGGGTACAGTGCGGGTGTCTCGATCAGTGCGCCCACACGCGGCAGTATTTGAGCACGCTGTGTTGCCACATTCCGCCCCAGGATTTCGACTTTGCCCGCACTTGGCGTAATTAGGCCGAGGGCCATGCGAATCGTTGTGGTTTTGCCCGCTCCGTTGGGACCGAGAAAGCCGAAGATGTCGCCGCGATGCACATTTAGACTGAGACCATTGACGGCGAGACGTTTACCATATTGTTTCGAGAGATTGTCAATGCGCAACACCACTTCGTTGCTTCGCACTGTATTCGCTGTTTGTGCAGCGATCATTGTTTCATTCATAAAAAATCCTTATGTGATAAAGAAGAATAATCATAGGGATGCGCCCAATCCATTGATGCCAACCTATTCGTGCGGTGGGTCACGACGGGCAACCACATACGCCGGATACCCATTTCCGAGAAAAACCCTCCCCGTGTCAGCCCTTGTGGTCGCCCGTTGCCCCCCAAAACGCCCCTGTATTGACTTTGTGGTCGTCCTGCTTGCCCTTACCGTAAGGAGTTGGCGGCTGCCATGAGTTGCGTGCTATCGCTTGTCCCCCCAGTAAGCAGGTAGACTATGCCATGTGCCTGCCAGAGCACGGCTCCCTGCTTGAAACTGGAGTCAGTCAAGAGAATACCATTTGCCCCGTTGATGGTCACATTTTGCGAATTGGCGGCTGGCGGCATGGGAACGGGAACTGTGCCAGTTGTTTCATCAACATGCATTGCCATATCATGGATAGGCGCGGGCAGATGGGTGAGCGAAAGCAGGAATGCGCGCAGGTCACTGATAGATGCCTGTCCACTACTCTCAAGCACAGGTGAAGGAAGCTCCGCCATCGCGAAATTTATGCTCTTCTGGCATGGCGCGAGATGCGAGAGAAGCGTCTTCGCTTGCTGACCGTTTTGACAACCACTCGGATAAGTAATCAGCGCGCCGGGAGCAACTGTGATATGGTAAGTGGCACCGTCCAGGTTTGCTGGAATTGCCATGTTGCCGTCACCGATTTGTTGCATATATTCGCGTGTTGTCTGTGCATTGAACACAAACGTTGCCTGTTCTCCGCCAAAGACTGAGAAGTGAATGGTTGTTCCTACGCCCGCTGGCAGTTGCGCTGGTAACAGGATATGAATATGCGTGTACTGTTCTACCTGGGCCTGTGTCAGGTTTGGCGGATAATTATTGTTATTATTGGTGACCTGGACTGTGCCAAAGCTCATTAGATCGTTAATCAGATTGCGATTGACCTGCTCAGGGCTGATACTGACAGCCTGGAACTGCTGGACATGGAAGAGCGAGAGAAATTGTTGTGCCAATACTTGTGCGTTAGGCGTAACCAGGGCGATTAACAACAGGGCCGCGACCGCCGCGATGAGCCAGCGCACGCTATAGGCTCGTGTCCTGGGCGTGAAGCTTGCTGTTTTACGGCGTACTGGCATAGGCGTTATGTTCGCAGTGTTCGCAGTACGAAGGTGTCCATTCTCATTGAGTTGCGCTTGCAAACGCGCAAACGCGGTTGATGTTTGTGACGCTGTGACAGGGGCAGCATCGAGTGTTGAGAAGAGTGCGTATATCTCGTGACCTGTGCTCTGTAGGCTACGTGCTTCCGCTGTGCAACCAGGGCAGGTTGCGAGATGAGCCTGTACCTGGGCTAGTTCTTCGCCATGTAGTTCGCCATCGCGCAGGCTCGCTAGCAGTCCGCTGTCCAGGCAATGTTCCTCAAGCTTATTTTGCTGTGATTCGTTCATGGTATTTCCTCCGAAATTCGCGTTCCGCACGTGCCAGCAATGCGCCGACTGAGGCAGCCGCGACGCCTGTTGTGTGGGCAATTTCCGCGTAGCTTAAGCCAATGCTCCGCAGTAGCAAATAGCTTTGCTGACGTTCAGGCAGTTGCGCCAGCACAGAGCGCACGAGTGCTGCCTGTTCGGTAGCCAGAAGATGTTGCTCTGGGTCATTGTGGACCGAAGGGATGCTATCCTGTCGGCTTGTCTCGTGACCCGCCTCTTCTTCATGTTGGCTACGCCTTTGCCGTGAGCGCAGGGCGTTGAGGCTGAGATTTGTGGCGACGCGGCAGAGCCACGCGCGCTGCTCACCCTCGCTGGTTGCTTGTGGCGGGACGCGATAGAAGCGCAGGAACACCTCTTGCGCGATATCATCGGCCTCGTCGTGCTGGCCTGTACAGCGATAGGCCAGCTGATAGACGAGCGGATAGTAGCGCGTAAAGATCTCTTCAAACGTGCCATGGCTCACTTTTGTGGCGGCTGGCGCGTTTTCGATGTGTGACGGCATTGCTTCTCTTCCTTATTTCATAGATGCATAGAAGTTTTACCTGCTAAGTGTTCTTACTAATAGGTAGTTCGTCCTTGCGTATATGAGACACCATACAGAGGAAATTTGTGACAGTATGACCAAAAAGAAAGAGCAGGCTAGTGACCTGCTCTTTCCTGTGCCAAAAACAACCTACCTTTTGCGTTTCTCCCACACCTGCGCGTTGACTAAATGCGTTGGTTTCTCGCCACTCAGGGCAAGCGCGACCTGTTCACAGGCCATGACCTGCATGCGCAGGACGCCCGCTGTCGTAAAGGAGGCGATATGCGGTGTGCAGACCGTGTGTGGATGTTGGAAGAGTGGATTATCGCTGGCGGGTGGCTCAGGGTCAAAGACATCCAGACCTGCACCCGCGATGTGTCCATTGTTCAGGGCATCGAGGAGCGCCTGCTCATCGACCAGTGTGCCGCGTGCCACGTTGATCAAATAGCTACCGCGCTGCATCATGGCCAGCGTGCGCGCGTTGATCAGATGGCGTGTCTCTGGCGTGGCGGGACTATGCAGCGAGACGACGTTGGCTTTGGGTAGCAACTCTTCGAGTGAGCCGATCAATTCTACGCCCAGTCCCTCCGCGCGTTCAGGCGTGATGTAGGGGTCATAGGCCAGCACCTTCATGCCGAGTACTCTGGCGATCTCCGCCACGCGACTGCCGATGCGTCCCAGACCGACCAGTCCCAACACGCTCCCGTGTGTCTCCAGGCCCTGTGTCAACTGACTATAGGTCGGAAACGTGCTGCCTGAGCGTAGAATGCGATCCGTGACTGCAACCTGCTTGCACAGATTGAGCATAAGGGCGATGGCGTGTTCCGCCGTCGATTCGGTAGGACCCTCTGGCGTGTTCAACACCATGATGCCGCGTGCGCTTGCCGCGTCCAGATCAATGCGGTCCACGCCAATGCCTGTGCGTGCCACCACATGTAAATGGGGCAGGCGATCCATGACTTCGCCTGTGATGCGGTTTGTGCCATTGACAATAATGGCATCAGCCTGTTCCGCTTCGTGATACCAGTCGTTGGCCTCGCCAACAACACTTACAGAAACTGTGGCTATGCCCTCCAGTTTTGCCAGCGCGGGCGGTTGCATGCGTGTTCCCGTCCAAACATGTGCCAGTGGCATGATCTATCCCATCCCTCTCTAGACTCTATGCACAGCTATTACAGGTTTTTCTTGTTTTGTTCGCGTGCAATACGCAGGTTTTGTGTCGCTGCGCCAATCATGCTGCTCAAATCAGTTGTAACGCTGATAAACTGAAAGCCCTGTTGAATGCGGGCTGCCGATGTCTCGCCGTTGCTGCTAAAAATTCCGCTTGCGATATTATATTGACGGGCGGCAGCTTTGATGCGCTCTAACGCCTCTAGAAATTCTGGCTCCGCTCCATCACTACTTGGCACAAGACCCAGACTGGCGTGTAGATCGTTTGGCCCGACGAAGGCAACATCTATTCCTGGCACGGACAAAATAGAATCCAGGTTTTGTATCGCCTCGCGGCTCTCAATCTGCACGGCAACGATTATTTCCTCGTTTGCTGTTTTGGCATAGGTAGGCCAATCGGTAATGCCGAAGCCGTAGGGACCAAAGGCTCCGCCGATACTGCGCGCTCCAACGGGCGGATATTTTGACCAGTCAACGGCGCGTTGAGCCTCTTCACGTGTATTCACCATTGGCACAACTACGCCCCATGCACCTGCGTCTAATGCCCATTTGAACCACTCGACGCTATTATAAGGAACGCGCACAATTGGCGCGCTCGTGCCAGCGTCGGCAATGATGGCGACCATATCGGCCATGATCGCTGGATTCTGCGCGCTATGCTCCATGTCTACAACGAGCCAATCAAAGCCGAGACGCGCCATAATGCGTGCCGCTGAGACGCTAGGCAGGCTAAGCCATGCTCCCAACGCAGGCTCGCCCCGTTTGAGTTGCTCTTTTACATGGTTTGTTCGCATCGTTGAAACCTCTTTCTGGCTAACAGTGGCTTGTATGGAGAAGCATTCTCCATATCTTGATTCTCCATATATTTATTATGTCTCATGCGCCACTCAGAGGCAAAATAACTGCATTCGGCCTCAATGCGCGTTTTTTCAGCCTGCAAAATGCGCCTCTTGGCCCTGTCGCTGCTCCATTCAACCAATTTTTGTAGAAAAGGAAAATTGTCTATGTTACAGTTTGCTCAGACAAAGCAATTGGCCGTTTACCCGCTGAACGAAATACTCTGAGATGGGGCGAAAATTTTTAAGATGCGCAATAGCGGCCCGGCTGGTTGTCTGGTATAGGAATTAATAAAGAGGGATAGTATGCAATATCCAGCACTAATGATTGAAGCCCAAGACTTATGGCGCACCTTTGGCACGAAAGAAGCGGTGCGTGGCATTAGCCTGAGCGTGCGGCGTGGTGAAATCTTTGGCCTGCTTGGCCCGAACGGAGCGGGCAAGACCACGACAATTCGCATGCTAACGGGGCAGATTGAACCCAGTAGCGGCAGTGCGACGGTGGCAGGCTGTGATATCGTCAAGGAGCGGGCGCGCCTCAAAGGACTGATCGGCGTTGTTTTCGAGGAGCAGAACCTGTACGAACGGCTTTCTGCCCGTCTCAATCTGGAGTTTTCTTGCTGGCTCTACGGCCTGCCTAAACAGCGTGCAGACGAGGTATTGGAGCTTGTGGGCCTGCGTGAGCGCGCTAAAGACCCCGTGCGCACCTTCTCAAATGGGATGCGCCAACGCTTGATGATTGCGCGTGCCCTGTTGCATCGTCCGCCGATGCTCTTTCTAGATGAGCCTGGGCGTGGACTGGACCCGCTGGCGGCTCGCGAGGTGCGCAAGGCTATCAAACAGCTAAGCGATGAAGGAATGACGATTTTGCTCACGACGCACTTGATGGATGAGGCCGAGCAGCTCTGTGAGCGCGTTGCCTTTATTGTTGACGGGCGTATCGTTGCCAATGATACGCCGCGCAATCTGAAATTGGAGCATGGGCAGCGCGTGCTCAATGTCACGCTTACCAATGCTCTGCAGGCTGGCGAGGAACAACAGTCCTTGCAAGAACTTGCTCTTCATCTGGATAGTGCTGCTGATCAGGAGCGGCTCTGTCAGTGGATGGCTCAGGGGCGCGTGCGCGCTATTCACTCGCAAGAGGCGAGCCTGGAAGAGGTTTTTATCAAAATCGCGGGCATTCGTCCTGCTTGATCTCATTTTCATATAGACGGGAGAGCAAAGAGTATGCATCTACGTTCCATTATCGCGATTGCTCGCAAAGACGCGCTGGATATCCTGCTGAACAGGTCTACGCTCGTACTGCTTATCACGCCGCTTATGCTGGCGGTCTTATTCGTAGTTATTCAAAATGTAATCGGCACCAAGACCAACGATATCGTCATTTATGACCCTAGCAGATCTGCTTTAGAGCAAACGATCACCCAGGCCTTTTCTGATACTAGATTTACCTATGTAGACTCTGCTGCTGCTGTAACTGCTAATTTTGGGCCAGATCAGAGCCATAAAAGCTCGCCGTATGCGTTGGGACTGGTCATACCCGCTAACTTCGATGGCGAACTGGTGGCGAATGCCCATCCTCAGATCCAAATATATGTCAACGGCGATCAGATTAGCCCGCAGCAAAGTAGCCTGTTACTCAGCACTATTACTGATTATACGCGCGGTCTTGCCAATCCACAGCCGTCTGCGCAGATCAGCGTGGCGACGATCAATCCGCCCTCGGCTGCCAGTGCCAGCATGTTTGAGCAAATTGGTCAGGTCTATAGCGTGGGTGTCTTGTTGAGTTCGCTGATGATTGGTACATCGCTTGTGCCGGGATTGTTGGCGGAAGAGAAGGAGAAAAAGACGCTGCGCATGTTGATGGTGACGCCCGCCTCGTTTGCCGATGTGATCGCAGGCAAGCTGCTGGTGGGGCTGGTCTATCAACTGGTGTTGACGCTTGTCGCGTTAGGGGTTAAGGGTGGATATAGTGGGCAAGTGCCGCTGTTGCTGTTGTTCGCGCTCTTGGGAGCATGTTTTAGTGTCTCCTTTGGCTTGCTGGCGGGTAGCATTTTCCAGACGACAAGCGCGGCAGGAGCTTTTTCCGGCATTGCCAGTTTCATCTATATTCTGCCAATCTTTTTCGTCGGTGCGTTTGGGCAACTTTTCTCGAACAATCCCTTTGCGCAGGTGATCAGAATCTTGCCCACGTATTATATCGCTGATGGTGCAGCCAACGCGCTCCAGAGCCAGTTTGCATGGAACACATTCGCGCTAGATTTCTCTGTCTCGCTCGGTTGTATACTCGTGCTCTTCGTGGTAGCGGCGTTCCTCTTACGGCGTCAGGCCTCTGTCGCTGCAATCATCTAGGGGTATGATGTATCTCGCTTGAATGCTTCTTTATCCCTATTGCTGTGTCAAACTTTATTGCACCTCTTTG
>DAIDJF010000089.1 GCA_027451525.1 Ktedonobacterales bacterium | reverse complement strand
CATCCTCTGAAACCTTTGTAGCGCGGCGCGGTAGAAATCGGCCTGTTTTCATTGCAGTCCCCTCTCACACGGGGCATCCTCTGAAACCCGAGGGCTTATGTGGGTAATATACCTTATAAACAGTGAGACAGTCAAGAAAACGGCCAGAATTGGCTTTGTAGCGTCATGATTTTTGGGAATTTGGTGACGAAAAGCATAATATTGCTGAGCTTTTTCGCAAATCGCTTTTTGCGCAAAAAAGGGGGGGATTTGCGAAAAGTTTTAGATAACTAGAAATGGAATAGCGATAATAGCGGTGCGATTTGGGGCTTTTTAGAGCGTTTTAGCAAGCTAGCGGCGAGATTTGCGAAAGTGGCCCAAAAAAGGCCATTAGAAAGGTAGGGTGACAAGAGGGGACTGCGAAGGTGATCTTTTTTCGATCACCTTCGCATTGTTCTGTCTCATGACAGACTCCTTTCTATCATGCCACCGTCAACATGGCTTGCTCCTCTTGCAGCAAACGAGCGAGTGTGCGCGTGGAATGTACGATGTGACGGAGTTGCTCAGGGGTGATCGATTGGCGACCATCGCAGAGGGCGGTATCGGGGTCTTCGTGCGTTTCGATGATTAGTCCATCGGCTCCGGCGGCAATGCTGGCGCGTGACATTGTAGGGACAAGTTCGCGCTTTCCGGTCGCGTGGCTGGGATCAACGATGATTGGGAGGTGGGTCAATTGCTGGAGCAGGGGAACACAGGAGAGGTCGAGGACGTTGCGGGTCTGTGGGTCATAGCTGCGAATGCCGCGTTCACAGAGCATCACGTTGGGATTGCCTGCCGCGACAATGTACTCAGCTGCCAGCAGCCATTCGTCAATCGTAGAGGAGAGGCCGCGCTTGAGCATCACGGGGCGTTTGAGGCTATTGCGTCCGGCGGCTTGTAGCAGTGGGAAGTTTTGCATGTTGCGGCTACCAATTTGCAGGATATCGGCGTGTTCGGCAACAGCATCGACCATTGCAGACTCCATGACTTCGGTAATCACTGGCAAGCCTGTGATCTGGCGTGCCTCCGCCAACAGGTGCAGACCTTCGATGCCGAGTCCCTGGAACTGGTAGGGTGAGGTGCGCGGCTTGAATGCGCCACCACGCAAAATCTGCGCCCCTGCCTTTTTGACCGCACATGCGGTTGAGAGTAACTGCTCTCTGCTTTCAACGGCGCATGGGCCAGCAATAATGACCGGGCTTGCTTCTGCTCCACCTATTATTACCTGTTCACAATCATGGCCTTCTCCAACGACGATGCGCGTTGGCGCGGATTTGAAAGCTCGACTGACAAGCTGGTAAGCTACTTTGATCGCGTGCAGGCGTTCCACGGCGTGCTCCTGCTGCAACATAGCCTGCGCCTGACTATCGACACGTTGCTGATCAAGGGCAATAACCTCGCGCCCATCTATCTGTGTTGCCGCGATAGGGCTTTGGCTACCCGTGATGCGGCACAGTAAGGCCATCAAGTGTGCACGTTCATCGCTGCTTGCGTTCTGACGAATGGTGATAATCATGGAAATAGTCCTCTTTCTCTTGCTAATTTTGAAAAACAAAAAAGCAGAGGTTTTATCCTCTGCTTCCCCGGCATGTCGGTGTTTTTTTTGCACAGCCTAAAAGGCCCACCTTCATGCCGGGGGGCTAAACCAATAATAAAAGCCAAAGCTGATATTGAGTTGTTTGACTTTTAGGCTCTGCATATCTGTACCGTGTAGTTACTTTCTTTTTTCTTTTGGAACAGCTTACTTACTGTCTCTGTTTTGATTATAGAGGGGTCATGCAAGTTTTGTCAAGGGGCATCGAAAATTGGTTTTTCATAGTGCCGCCCTTTTGCGGTTTGACTCATCAAAAGGGATTGTGTAGAATACGCACAATACTATCGAGTCGTTTTTGTACCACCGACTATAGGGGCGACATGCATATGAAGACCCACGCTAAATATCAGAAATTTGATATCTATGATCTGTATGCTGGCATTCTTATCGCGTGTGCAACAGGATTGCGCGTGCTCTTGGTCGCCCTGGGCTGGCCGCCAACTAACGCGGACGAGGGCACAATGGGCCTCATGGCCCTGCATATCGCCTATCACGGTGAGCATCCACTGCTCTTCTATGGGCAGAACTACATGGGTTCAATCGAGGCATATCTAGGCGCATTCTTTATGCATCTGTTTGGCCCCACGCTTTTCGCCCTGCGCCTGAGCGTTATCCTACTCACGATGCTCTTTCTGATCAGCACTTATCTGCTCTCACGCTTGCTCTTCTCAAAACAGCTTGGCCTGCTCACACTGGCTTGCCTGAGCATCGGTTCAATTTACGTGCTGACACGCCAGACGATTGCGACGGGCGGCACAACACAAACGCTCCTCTTCGGCTCACTGGCCTTCCTACTCGCCTCCTGGCTTGCCCTGACGCGCCGCCGCCCTACATCTCTATGGACCAAAGTGCGCCGTTGCTGTATTTATGCCTGCTGGGGGTTGGTGCTTGGTCTGGGTGTGTGGAGCGATATGATCGTATTGCCGTTTTTTGTCTGTGCAGGTCTGTTCCTCCTGCTCTGGAACTGGCGTGAAATCCTTTGGACATGGCCCCTCATTATCGGCGGTTTCTTGCTCGGAGTGTACCCACTTATCCTCTATAATCAGCAGCAAACGCGCCACACTGCTGATAATTCGCTAATTACGCTACTCAAGCTCTTTCAAGGCAGCACGACAGCGGCTCCGCACACGCTAGCAGGCATCGTGCATGGTATCCAGGCGACTATCCTGGTCAGTGTGCCGATGGCAACAGGCAGTCCATTCTGCCCCGTGATGGAGCTACCCTGGCTTGGAGATAACAGCCCCCATACGTTAACCTGCACGCTACTACACGCGAGCAGTGGTCTGGGCTATCTGAGCTTACTTGTGGTAGCAGCTCTGAGCAGTATTGTATTGATCTGGCGCGTGCGTCCACGGCGCGGCGAGATATATCAATACGACACGTTGGTCTGTGCGGTCGCGCGTCTCAGTCTGGCGGCAGCAGCCTTACTGGCGATTGCTGCTTACGCGATCAGTTCTGCGCCGATGAGTTGGCCCGGTTTTCACGCGCGTTATCTCAGCAGTCTGCTGATCGCCACGCCCGCTGTTCTTGCCCCTCTCTGGACTGCCGCAAGTCAGCGCAGATCAGCAGGAACCTTCTGGCATCTACCAGAATGCTATAGCAGTCGTGTTGTACTCGTGCTCATCTGCATTTTCCTGATGATCGGTACGGGCATATTAGTGAGCGAGGTTCCCGCCACGCGCGCGACCAATCAACAGATGACCGACCTGATTGATCGCCTGGAAAGCATGGGCATCACGCACCTGTACACCGACTACTGGTCGTGCGACAACATCGCCTTTCTCAGTAACGAGCATCTCATCTGTAGCGTGGTTGATGATAACCTGCAACCAAGCCATAATCGCGTCCCTCATTACCAGAACATCGTTAGTAACGATAGTTGTTCCGCCTATGTCTTCCCGACAACGGCCAGCCAACTTTATACGGTCAGGGAGAGAGTCACGCTGGCGCTATCTTACTATCGGCATGTTGTCGCGGACGGCTACACGATCTACCAACCGATTTGCACATCGGCAATGGTATCGTATCCATCTGGCAAGAGGCCGTGACGCAGAGCAAAGATCGCGACCTGCGTGCGGTCGCGCACATGCAACTTTTGGAAGATGATCGAGAGGTAATTCTTGACTGTCTTTTCAGAATAAGCTAAGTGATCGGCAATCTCTCTGTTGCTCATCCCTGCCGCAACATGGCGAATAATCTCGCATTCTTTTTCGCTCAACGTTTCTTGTGGTGTCCCTTCAGCTGTACATTCCGCGAGGCGACGATATTCATGCACTAACATATCTGTCAGTGCCGGCATGAGAAAGGTGCCCCCCGCGAAGACAGTGCGGATGGCTTGCGCGACCTCGCGAATTGTAGAGCTTTTCAATAGATACCCACGCGCGCCATATTTCATAGCTTGCAACACCTGTTGCTGCTGCTGTTGCATAGTCAGCATAATCACCGCCGTGTCAGGGAAGGTGCGCGTGATCTGTTGTGTCAAGGTGATACCATCTACGACGGGTAGATGAATATCCATCAAGATAACGTCTGGTTGCAAGAGATGTACCTGCTTCATCACATCCAATCCGTTACCGACCTCGCCAACGACCTGCATATCCTGTTCTAATTCCAGCAGAAGCCGTATACCCTCACGTACCAGGGCATGATCGTCCACGAGGAGGAGACGAATAACGTGTGTCGTCAGCGTGCGTACACGATCGCGGTCTACAACATCAATCTGGGTTGCCGCAGGTACCTCCGTCAACACGGATGAAGCATGCGCGGTATATATCTCGTAGCCAGTGTGGACAGTCGCGCTCACATGGCTATTATGGTTTCCATTTGCTATCGAGTGCATAATGGGTTCCTCATTCACACTATCAGAACAGCCAGCCACCTGAAAAAGTTTTCTCTGTTCTCAGTATAACGAGACAAGAAAAATTTTCATCCCCCAGGTGAGTGATTTTTGGCAAATGGCCTCATTTTGTCAGACAATAGAGAGCGGTATAACACAGTGAAAGGATAGAGAGATTTCTCTCACAGAATGGAAACAATACAACATACAGAACAGATACTCACCCAGACATATGCAGAGGTACAGCAGCGTTTTACTGGCCTCGATGATCTGGCACACGGCTGGGAACATATTCAGCGCGTCTATACACTGGCCCTGTATATCACAGAGCACGAGAGGGCAAACCGTTTTATCGTCGGTATGGCGGCCCTCTTACATGACCTGGGACGCTCTGTTCCCCAGCAGGCAGATGGGCATCATGCCGACCAATCGGTAACGCTGGCACGTGAACTGCTGGCGCGTTATGCGATTGCACCAGCCACGCAAGAGGCTATCATGCATGCCATTATCGCGCATAGTTTCAGCAAGGGCGTACAGCCGGAAACATTAGAAGCGTATGTAGTACGCGATGCTGACCGTCTTGATGGTCTGGGGGCAATCGGCATTATGCGCTGGGCCGTGACGGGAGCAGTGCGCCGCACCCCTGAGACGCGCTCCTACCATCCCGATGATCCCTTCGCGGAGCAGCACGCACTTGACGACAAACACTATATGCTCGATCACTTCTATCGCAAACTACTCACGTTGGGCGAGACGATGGGAACCGAGACGGGGCGCGCACTGGCACAACAGCGCACCGCCTTCATGCGCACCTACCTCGACGAGTTCCGGCGCGAACTGGAACTCAAGTAGTCAAACGAAAAGGAGCCGTACAGCTATGGCAGAACTCCAGCAAGCACCACCATCTGATGGACAGGCGCAAGCCGACACATTGATACGCAACATTGGACAACTGGTCACTATCGCGCAAAGCCCATTGCCTGGAGCGACTGGTTCACTCCAGGTCATTGACCACGCCGCGCTAGTTTTACATAACGGCCAGATCACCTGGATTGGTCAGGACTCCGATGCACTGCTCCATGAACTTAGACAACGCGCCGACGTACAGCAGATCGACGCGCAAGGAGCGGTTATCACGCCCGGCTTTGTAGACTCGCACACGCATCTCGTCTTCGCGGGCGACCGCGCGGAAGAATTTCACCTGCGCCGCGCCGGGGTCAGCTATGGAACGTTACTGGCAGAGGGGCGCGGCATCCTCACGACGATGAAGGCTACTCGTGCCGCCAGTGACGCAACGCTGCTCGCATTAGCACAAGAACGTCTGGAGCGGATGCGTCACTATGGCACGACGACGGTCGAGATCAAGACAGGCTACGGCCTGAATACGACGAGCGAGGAAAACTGCCTGCGCCTCATCAATCAATTGCATGTTGTGGAAAAGCAGAAACCATCGCCACAAGAACGCATCCGCATTGTGCCAACATTCCTGGGTGCGCATAGCGTACCACCAGAGTACCGTGAGCGGCGCACTGCGTATGTAGACCTGTTACTCAACGAGATGCTACCCACCTTTGTCGGCTTAGCGCGTTTCTGCGATGTCTTCTGCGAACGCGAGGCATTTACACTTGACGAGAGTCGCCGCATTCTGACACGCGCCAAAGAACTCGGCTATGCCCTTAAACTGCACGCCGACCAACTCAGTCCCTCTGGTGGCGCGCGCCTTGCCGCCGACTTGGGCGCGACCTCAGCAGATCATCTCGACCATGCCAGCGACGACGATCTGCGCGCAATGTGTGAGGCAGGCGTGGTTGCTACGCTACTCCCCGGTTGCTCCTATACCTTGCGCAGTCCCTATCCCTCGGCGCGTCGCTTCATAGATGCCGGTCTACATGTGGCCCTGGCGACAGACTTTAATCCTGGCACATCGTACTGTGAGAATATGCAGATGATGCTGGAACTGGCAATGTCCGCAATGGGCATGGCACTGGAAGAGGCACTGACGGCGGCAACCATCAACGGCGCACGCGCCCTGGCTCTGCACGAACAGATTGGCAGCATCGAGATTGGCAAACGCGCTGAGTTGGCCTTCTGGTCGATCAAGGATTATCATGAGATCGGCTATCATTTTGGAGTCAACCTTATCCACAGCATTTTCGTAGGATAGACTGGAGAACACTAACGGGTGATGTTTCACGTGAAACATTGTGTTCGCAAAAAAAGAAAGGACTACACAGATGAGCACTTCCGGTTGGGAGCAGATGGCGGCATGGTGGGACGAGAAGATCGGTGACACGGGTGATCTCTGGCATCGCGCCCTGATTGACCCACCCTTAATTAAACTGGTGGGTGATGCCAAAGGAATACACATGCTTGACCTTGCCTGTGGCAATGGCTACCTGAGTCGTCGCTTCGCACGTCAGGGTGCGACCGTCATTGGCGTGGATGCCAACGCGGCGATCATCGAACGGGCCAGAGCGCGTGAGGCTCAGGACCCGCTCGGCATTGTCTATCACGTAGCGGATGCCGCCCACCTTTCAATGTTAGAGGATGGCATCTTCGATCTGGTTATTTGCAATATGGCACTCATGGATATCGAACATGCCGATGGAGCCATTCAAGAAGTTGCGCGCGTTTTGCGACCGCAGGGGCGTTTTGTCGCCAGTCTCTCGCATCCTTGCTTCGATAAGGTAGATACCTCAGCCTGGGCTATCGAATATATGTATCCCAATACCACTATTTGGCGCAAGATGAGCCGCTACCGTGAAATCGCCACCGCGCAAGTCCCCTGGAAAACGACGGAGACGACCTACACGAACGACTATCACCGCCCTCTCTCCTGGTATTTTCGTGTCTTGCGCGCCAATGATTTGCTGGTTGGCGCGTTCGAGGAACCGGAACCAACAGAGGAACTGATGGCAAACTCACCACAAGGTCCCTGGATTGCCGAAATTCCCCTGCATTGCGTGATCGAAGCCTGGAAAATCAAAAGAGAAGCGTAATCAAACCAGCTATATTTTCAAAAATATGCCCACAGATTGCGAGGAATGCCCGTATGCAACAGCCCATCCAAAATGAGAGCCAGTTTGTCGTTGATCTGCTAACAACACTGCGCGCAGGCGGTTTTAGTCCGCGTGCGTGGTGGAATTTCATTCTACACTCGTGGGACATGTCCCTTGCCACCGCCAAACAGCATCCCACGCTGACACGCTCCTGGCTGCGCGTCACGCTCATCATCGGGACATTAACATTGGGCATTCTGCTGGCAACTATATTCGTTGAGGGAGCGGGTGCAACCTTGCGCCTGCTGCCAGGACTACTTTTCTGTGTGGCGTGGCAGCAGAGCGACCTCTTCTGGCATCTCGGCCTCAACCGTCGCTCTACCGCAGAGGCACCAGTGTACCAGACAGTAGGTCTTGCCAACACGTTCACATGGCTACGTGCTCTTGGGGCGAGCTATCTGCTGGCAAGAATTGTAGGCGGATTGCCAAGCGCATCAACGCTGGCATTGGGCGTCTTTCTCTTTGGCGTTGCCACCGACATTCTAGATGGGCAGGTAGCGCGCCTGAGCAAAACGCAGAGCAAACTGGGACAGATTGCCGATGGCGAGGCCGATTTCTGCCTCTATCTGGCACTCACAATTATTCTGCTTCAGAATGGCGTGCTACCACTCTGGCTGGGCCTCGTGATGGTCTTACGTTTTGTCTTGCCCTTGCTAGCCGCCTTGACCAGCTATTTTCTTTTTGCGCAACCCGTGCGTTTCGGCTCAACCGTGTGGGGCAAGTATGCTGGTCTGGCACAAAGCCTGTATTTCTTCGTGCTGCTGGCTCCGCCCTCGCTGACCTTCCTCACGCATATCGTCAACATGCCTCTGCTCGTTATCACGATTGCTCTGCTGATCATCGCGCCACTCGCACAGATCGTGGCAAACCTGCGCCACTGAAATGTTTCACGTGAAACATTCCCCTATTTACATTTGCCCTCTTTTTGGCTATGCTACAATGCAAGGCAATGATGCCAGGAAAGGATATGCTTCTATGCAGAAGATAACACACATACAACCACAACCACACACTTATCCATCTCACATTCATATTAACGGACAGGCCCTCACACCCGATGATGTGCTGGCCGTCGCACGCCACAATGCCACTGTCACACTGGGGGCGGAAGCCATACAGCGCGTCGAGTCTGCACGCGCACTGATCAACCTACTTGCGGCAGAGGGACGCAAGGTCTATGGCGTGACAACAGGCTTTGGACACCTGAGCAGCGTGCGTATCTCTGCCGACAACCTTGTTGAATTGCAGCATAACCTGCTACGTAGCCACGCGGCAGGTGTGGGCGAACCACTTAGCGTCGAGGTCACACGGGCGATGATGCTGCTCTTGGCGGCAAGTCTGGCGCGTGGCAACTCCGGCGTGCGCGTCGAGGTCGTGCAACTACTGATTGCGCTCTTGAATGCTGGCGTTTATCCCATCATTCCCTCGCGTGGTTCCGTTGGAGCCAGTGGCGATCTGGCTCCCTTAGCCCATCTCGCGCTGATCTTGATTGGCGAAGGTGAGGCCATCTACGAAGGAAAACGCCTTACGGGAGCGGAGGTATTGTTTCACGTGAAACAATCACCACTCAATCTGCAAGCCAAAGAAGGTCTGGCCCTCATCAACGGCACGCACCTGATGGAAGCCATTGCGACGCTGGCCCTTGCCGATGCACAGACACTGCTTCAGACAGCAGAGGTGGCCTGCGCAATGAGTATCGAGGGCATGATGGGCAGCCACATCCCATTTGACGAGCGTATCCATCGCCGTCGGGGTCAGATCGGGCAGCAGGAGAGCGCGGCCCATCTGCGTTCACTTTTGCGCGACAGCGAAATTAAGCTTAGCCATGAGAACTGCGCGCGCGTGCAAGACCCTTACACCATGCGTTGCGCTCCACAGGTTCTTGGTGCGGTACGCGATGCTCTAGGCTATTGCGCGGACATCTTTGCGCGTGAACTGGATGCCGTGACCGACAACCCGCTCGTTTTCCCAGAAGAGGGCGATGTGCTGAGCGGAGGCAATTTTCACGGCCAACCGCTGGCTCTCGCTCTCGATCTGCTTGGCATCGCGCTGGCTCAACTCGCCAGTTTCGCGGAACGGCGCATTTATGCACTGATGGGACCACACGAATGGGATGAAGGTGGCGCGCCGCTCTTCCTGACGCCCAATCCTGGTCTCAACTCAGGTTTTATGATTACGCAATACGCGGCAGCGGCACTGGTCAACGAGATCAAGATACTGGCCCATCCCGCCAGCATTGATTCCATTCCTACCTCAGCAGGGATGGAAGATTTCGTCAGCATGGGCGTCACCAGCGCACATAAAGCAATGAGCATCATAGAGAAGGCGCGGCAGATCGTGGCTATCGAACTGATGTGCGCAGCCCAGATGCTGGAGTTTCGCAAGCCACTCAAACCCGGTGCAGGCGTGCAGGTGGCCTACGAGCGTGTGCGGAATCGTGTCACCAAATTGGAACATGATCGTGTGCTCGCCCCCGATATCGCGCACCTCACACAGGCAGTACAAGAGGGAGTTTTCGCCACTATCGAATAACAGAGCAATAAGGAGAGATGGAGCCAGCACTATGCACATGCGCATAGTGCTGGCTCCATCTCTCCTTACAGAAACTATAGAAATTTATTTAATCTCCGCCAGCCATTGGGCACAGGCGAGAACACTATGCCCGGAGACATCGGTTGAGTCGCCGAAATCTTCGACATCCCACCACACGGAGAGCATTGATTGCGCCAGTCCCCAACCACGCACACGTGCACGTTCGATGCCGAGAACCTCTGAAAGCAGGTCCACGCGCCGTGCCAGCATACGTTGCGGGTCTGGATAATTGAGTAATTTGGGCAAGGGATTATGCAGCATGGTTCCCACCTCGTAAGCAGCCTCGCCGATCAAACCTTTTGGGTCAATCGCGAGCCAACCGCGCTGCTGCGAGTATAAAATATTTTCGTGATGCAGGTCACCATGCAGTAATAGCAGTTCGCCCATTGACGCGCTCAGTTCAGCATAGAGCGTTTCCGCTTCTTCTAGCAGAGCGCGTGGAAACGGCCCGGTGCCACCATTGTAGTGCCGACGCAGACGCGCAAAGCCTTTACCCCACTCTTGCACGCTTGGAAATGACTGCACAGCGGGAACGGGTCTTCGCATACGCTGCATGACATCAGCAAATAACAGCGTTGCCTCTGTGTCATCCTCTAAATTACTGAGCATCGTTCCTGGTTGCACATGTTCCAGCAGCATGACCTCGTCTTCCAGATCGTCCGCCAGCAATTGCGCGACCCCATGCCCATCAAACACGCGCAACGCCTCTACCTCTTGCGCAAACTCGCTCGTTGGGATCTGCGCTTTGACGACGACCGCCATGCCATCAGCAGCTATCGCGGGAGCGACATAGTGATAAGAAAGACCTGGAAACGGCGCGTCAATGTGGATATGCCAGCGTTGCTCACATGCGGCAAGAATGGCGGGCAGACGTTCAATCCAGGCATGGCCCTTGTCGCCACACAGATCGACGGTATGCTGTACAAAATAAGAGGGTATCACAAACGTGCTCATGCCTTCTCCTTCATTAAATAGGAAACGTGGGAATGTTTCACGTGAAACATTTCTCACCGGCCCATTGTCTATGTTCCACGTGAAACATCTGATTTTGAGCCGTTAATGTTTCACGTGGAACATTTCAGCGCATAACCGCGCCTCCATTGACGAGCAAGACCTGACCCGTGATGAACGAGGCGGCGGGTGACGCCAGAAACAGGGCCGCCTCGACAATATCGGCAGGCGTTCCCCAGCGTTTCAAAGGGATTGTCTGTTCAACGCGCTGATGAAAAGCAGCGGAGACGCCGCCAGACCAGTCGTTTTCAACATAGCCAGGGGCAATACAATTGACACGCACACGCGGCGCATATTCTAAGGCGAGACAGCGTGTCAGCGAGACAACCGCGCCTTTGCTCATTGCGTACAATTGCGCGGGTAATCCTGCCATGCCAGAGAGCGCGGAGTCCCAGCCCGTTGTCAGGATGCAACCGCCATCGCGCATATACGGCTCAACCTTGCGCGAACATTGCCATGTCGCCATCACATCGACCGCCATCATACGCTCAAAACGCTCCACCTCACTCAGGCCGTTACCCTCTCGCGAATTAGCACTGGCTCCGGCATTATTGACCCACACGTCGATGTGCTCCAGCGTGTCATGGGCCTCGTTGACCAGTCTGGTACACTGTTCTGGCTCGCTCAAGTCTGCCTGTAACACGATGGCGCGTTGGCCCATCTCCGTGATCTCCTGTGCCAGCATCCCGGCACGCTCACGAGCATGGGCATAGTGGACAGCAACCGTCGCACCCTGGCGCGCAAAACCCAGAGCCAACGCACTGCCGATACCACGTCCAGCGCCTGTAACAACTACCGTTTTACCCTGATACATCTGTCCTCCGCATCCTTTTCAACAGTGTTTCACGTGAAACATCTAGCATACATAGCTTGCTGCATTGCAGTCTATATGCTACACTCTCTAACGGTCAAACCTCTCAACGATGATGAGGTTCCTTCGTTCAAGAAGGTGCGCAACGCCAAGCGCACAAAGGAGTTTTCACGGTGATCACTCAACATACTGCAAGCAATTCTTCAAAACAGATATCACATTCCCAGGAAGAACAACAAGCCTTCTTGCATCAACTGCGTCACGACTTACTAGAACGCTATCGGCCCCAACTAATGCACGGGGCGGGACCCATTCGCGTGATGGCACGTGTCGTCGCTGAACTGGAACAGGGGTGTCGCGCCAATCATGTCTCTGAAGAGCTTATGCGGGCCGAAATTGTCAATCGTACCATCGGTGATATCAACCTGCGCGGTATCACCGAGTGCGAAGGGCCTGCCGGCGGCCCCGGCGATTATCGTCTTCTCGCCGATGAACTGGGTATCGCGCTACCAGGCGAACACCTGGCAGGTTGTATAGCGTCCGGCGCAACATACCTCTGGCTGCGCTATCAGATGCAGGAATGTGAACGCCTACTTCTCAATGAACACTACGATCCGCGCATCTATGATATCTACGGCGTTGGCAATCCACTTTTGCGCTCATGGCTTGCGGAAGAGATGCGACAATGGGGCATACAGGTTCCCCTAGGACAGCTCTACCTCAGCCTGGGAGCAATGGATGGCATTGACAAGGTCCTGCGCGCACTCCGTCACCTGTACCGCGAACGTCAGATAGCTGATGTGGGCATCCTTTTTCCCGCACCCGGCTTTAATGTTCCCGAATGGCAGGCCCGCACCTATGGCTATCATCTGCACCACTTCACGACCTTGCCAGAGCATCGTTTTAAGCTCACCGCCTCTCAACTCGATCACATCCTGCAAGAGTCTCCAGATATTCGCATCATTTATCTGACCATCACAAATAATCCTACCACGTTTGCCTACACGCCGGAGGAATTACAGGGACTGCACGACGTGTTGGCGCAATATCGCGCAAACGGACGCGACATATATATCCTCGCGGACCTTGCGTATATTGGCACGGGCAATCCAGCCGAGGATAAGGCCCGTATGGCAACCTTCGCAGCCGGGGAGAACTTGCGCTCCACCATCTTCGTGAGCAGTTTCTCTAAAACGCACACGCTGACGGGTGAACGATTTGGGTGGGTCACTATCGGCAATCCCGAACTCGCCCCCGCACTCACTCCTGCCTGGACAAACAGTATGGCCTCGCTACCCGGCGAATGGCAACTGCGCTTTATGGCCTATTATCGCCTGATCGAGAGTCGTCCCTGGCTGGCTGAAAAACTGCGCAATTTCTATCGCCTGCGTCGAAGTCGTCTCATAAAGCAATTGCAACGCATCAACACGGAACAACATCTCTTTGCCGAAGTCTATCTCGATGATGATGCTACCGTCTACAACTGGAGCCATCTGGCAGAGGGTGAGGATGCCTTCTCGCTGTTTGAAAAGACAGGCATCGCGGGCGTTCCAGGCTCCGGCTTCGGCTACAGCGATAAGTACGTGCGCTTCTCCATTGGCGTCATTCCTGTTCCTGAACAGTGACATCCGCGCAGAGATCACGGAACAATCACCGTGTTGTCACAGATGCATCAAAGGTCTTTAACCTGATATATTAGGGGGCATCCTCACCTTGCTACTTACGTAACCACGTGATACGCTTTAAGTGAAGGTGGTAGAGCAACACGGTAACCAGGAGGTTTCACGTGAAACACTGACCATCATATTTCCCGGAGTGGATTGCCATGGCAATAGTAAGATCGGAATAAAGGAGAAACGACAATGACACTTCGTGTAGGCATCAATGGCTTCGGACGCATCGGGCGTCAGTCTTTGAAAGCCATGCTAGAACGCTATCCACGCGACATTGAAGTCGTTGCGGTCAACGATTTGACGGATACACAAACCAATGCTCATTTGCTCAAGTATGACTCCACCTACGGACGTTTCCCAGGTGAGGTCGAGGCAACACCCGATACGCTGATCGTCAATGGACACACCATCAAGGTCCTGGCGCAGCGTGACCCCGGCCAGATTCCCTGGGGTGATCTGGGTGTGCAGTTGGTGATTGAATCAACAGGCTTCTTCACCGATGCCGATAAAGCGGCAGCTCACCTCAAAGGTGGCGCGAAAAAAGTGATTATCTCCGCTCCCGCTAAAGGTGAGGATATCACGATTGTGCTGGGCGTCAACGATCACATGTATGACCCGGCCAAACACACGATTATCTCGAACGCTTCTTGTACGACCAACTGCCTCGCGCCAACGGCGAAGGTGCTCAACGACGCATTTGGGATCGAGCATGGTCTGATGAACACCATCCATTCCTATACGAACGATCAGCGCATTCTCGATCAGGTGCATAAAGACCTGCGCCGCGCACGCACTGCTGGGGCAAATATTATCCCCACCACGACAGGTGCGGCCCGCGCGCTCGCGTTGGTCATCCCGGAACTCAAAGGCCGTTTCGATGGCATGTCCCTGCGCGTACCCACCGTCACAGTCTCGGTTGTGGACTTCGTCGCCACTGTCAACAAGGCTGCGACCAAAGATGCCGTAAACGAGGCCTTCCAGGCTGCTGCCGCTGGTCCGCTCAAGGGCATCCTCGGCTATACCGAAGAGCCACTCGTCTCCAGCGATTTCCGTGGTGATGCACGCTCCTCGATTGTTGACGGTCTCTCTACGATGGTGCTTGGCACAAACATGGTCAAGGTCATCGCCTGGTATGACAACGAGTGGGGCTACTCTAGTCGTATCGCCGACCTGACGAACTTCATTGGTCAGAAAGGTCTCTAACAACGGTTGGCATCACAGCGGCGTGATGCCAATTCTTTTTTCGCGCCCTGAGCCGAAGGTGTTGGGCGCGATTACAAGATTTTTCTGGAAGGGTGGACTGTTATGGATAAGAAAACTATTCGCGATATTGACGTGGCGGGGAAACGTGTCCTGGTGCGCGTTGATTTCAATGTACCGCTCGACGCCAATCAACACATTACCGATGACACGCGCATTGCCGCCGCGCTACCCACGATTGAATATCTCCGTTCACATGGCGTAGCCGTTATCCTCATGTCGCACCTGGGCCGTCCTGACGGTCAGGTGGTCGAGAAGATGCGTATGGCTCCCGTCGCTCAGCGGCTCAGCGAACTTCTGCATACGCCTGTACAGACAGCGACGGATTGTATTGGAGCAGAGGTTGAGGCTCAGGCCCATGCTCTCCAGCCAGGACAGGTTTTGCTGCTAGAAAATCTGCGCTTTCATAAAGAAGAAGAGAAGAATAACGCGGATTTTGCTCGTCAGCTGGCCGCGCTGGGTGATCTCTATGTCAACGATGCCTTTGGAACAGCGCACCGTGCCCATGCCTCAACTGAAGGTGTCACGCGCTTTCTCCCTGGTGTCGCGGGCTTCCTGATGGAGAAGGAGATCAATTTCCTGGGCACGACGCTGGAGCAACCCAAACGTCCCTTCGTCGCCATCGTTGGCGGAGCCAAAGTCTCCGACAAGATTGCCGTTCTGGAACGCCTGATTGAAATGGCGGATGGCATTCTGATTGGCGGCGGCATGGCAAATACCTTTTTAGCCGCCGAAGGCTATGAGATTGGTGACTCGCTTTTCGAGGCAAGCAAGGTCGAGACAGCGCGTGCCCTGATTAGCAAGGCGCGAACAAAAAAGATTGGCCTACACCTGCCTTCCGATGTCGTCATTGCGGACCGCTTCGCTGCTGACGCCGAGCACAAAGATGTTCCCGCCAATCAGGTTCCCAAGGGATGGCGTATTCTCGATATTGGGCCTGCGACCGTCGAGAGTTTCCGCACAGTCCTACAAGAGGCGCAGACTATCGTCTGGAATGGCACGCTCGGCGTGGCCGAGATGCCAGCCTTCGCGCAGGGCACCAACGCGATGATCGAGATTTTGGCGCAACGCACCAGCCAGGGCGCGACAACAATCATCGGCGGCGGCGACTCAGCGGCAGCCGTGGAACAGGCAGGGGCTGCGCACAAGATGACGCACGTCTCAACCGGCGGCGGTGCTTCACTAGAATTTCTTGAAGGGCGCGTTCTCCCCGGAGTCGCGGCCTTGCAAGACAAATAACCCAGGCGACAGGAGACGGTCCATCTGCCTCAACGCGATACCGATGGCTCATCTCCATCGCCCCGAAACGAAAAGAGGTTTTTTATGAAACAGGCGCG
Source organism: Ktedonobacterales bacterium (assembly GCA_027451525.1). Lineage (GTDB taxonomy): Bacteria > Chloroflexota > Ktedonobacteria > Ktedonobacterales > Ktedonobacteraceae > DTNP01. Next base: position 4,806 of record DAIDJF010000089.1, on the reverse strand, counting down.
TACAACAATTATCGCGGGCAACTGGAAGATGAACTATGGCCCCAGTCGCGCCGCGCAATTTACAATGGAAATTCTGCCTCAGCTAAATCAGATCACGCATCACGACTATAACCTGCTCTGCATTCTCTGTCCACCTGCCATCTCGATTCCGGCAGTCCATCAACTGCTCCATATGGGTCGCTACACCCATATCGAACTAGGAGCGCAAAATATGTACTTTGAAGAACAGGGCGCATTTACCGGCGAACTATCTCCGCACATGGTGCGCGAACTCTGTAGCACAGTCATCCTCGGTCACTCAGAACGCCGCATGTATTTTGGCGAGACCGACGAACAGGTTCACAAAAAGACCCTTGCCGCATTCAAACATGGCCTGCGCCCGATTGTCTGCATCGGCGAAAACCTTGCACAATACGAGGCGGGACAGACGGAACAGGTTATCCGCACGCAGGTGCAAGGCGCGCTTGCACAACTCCCTGAGGAGAAACTGGGTGATCTGGTGGTTGCCTACGAACCCATCTGGGCCATTGGCACGGGCAGGGCCGCCACGCCAGAGATCGCGGGCAACGTCACAGGTCTCATTCGCCAACTTTACGGCGAGATGTACGGACATGAGGCCGCAGCAGCACTGCATATCCTCTATGGTGGCAGCGTCACCGTCGCGAATATCGGCACGTTCATCATCCATCCAGAAATTGATGGCGCACTCGTCGGCGGCGCAAGCCTTAAGCCCGATTTTGTCGAGCTTGTCCGGCAGGCCGCAGAATCCTCACTGCTTTAAAAAGGCAAACAGCGTGTGTTGGTGTATACACACGCTGTTTGCCTTTTGCCTACTCATACAAGACCAGGTACTATTTCATTTAATCCTGAACTGACTTTACCTTGCCGCCACGTCCCTCCATGATATTCTTGATCGAGCGCAGCGAATTCTCCAGATCACGCTGGATTGCCTCATCCTGACTGCCAGTCTGTTCAGCCAGCCCTTTACTAAGCGTGGGTGACGGCTCAAACGAGAGATGAACAGTTACCTTCGCCTTGCCGCTCTCCTCACTGTCTACCACCAACCAACCACGATACTTTTCCTCACCATCAGAACCCCATTCCATGCGATTTTTGCTCTTATCGACATGGAAATAGCCATCTGAGTCATAGTGGTGCCCGTGAGCCTCACCTTGCACACGCACACGCTCGCCCGGCTCTGGCATCGCGTTCTGAGTAGTTGGTAAATAACGTGGCAGATTTTTGACATCGGTGATAAAATCTTCTATCTGCCTCATGGACGCATTGATCGTCATCGAACATTCATATTCGCTCATGATACCTCCTTCTGTTGCCCCTTACGCCAGCATACAGCCCCTCATGGCAAGAACCGTGGACGAAAACCGCCCATATGCCTCGCCTCTTCATACGCTCCCTGAGACGGCTCGCCTTCACGGTAGAAGAAGAGCGACTGGATTTTCAAGCTACTGTGCGCGGTGGGCACTACTTCGACAATATTGCTCACGCGCACGCTCCCATCACGCATCTTCGTCACATGCACAACGATATCAAGCGCACGCACAATCTGCGCCCGTATCAGCGCGGGCGTCGTCTCATACTTGCAAGCACGATAGAGCATCTCTAAACGTTGCACGGCATCGCGTCCACTTTGCGCATACATACAGGCACAGACACCGCGTTGTCCCGCGAACATGGCTTGTAACAGTGGAACCCATTCCTCTCCATTGGCCTGTGAAAGCACAAGATGTTGCGGACGCATATGTAAAGCGTGCTGCACGACGTCTTGCATTGTCACATTGGGCACTGTTGTCGCGGTAGGGTGTGCCACCAGCCGTATAGCATGTCGCAGGGCGAGTGGTAGTTCCATTGCGCGCTCCTCGATTACCACCGTCTTTTCTCGTTCAGGAATGCAAGCGCACAGGGCCACTAAAAGCGACGTTGTATCGACCTCAACGTCACCACAAATCAGGATATTCCGTCGGTCCTGCATACATGTATACAGGAAATCCACCATTGTCTGATCCAGCCATTGCGCATCGACCAGATCACTGAGTGAGCGTCGCGTTAGCTTTGGCTTGCGGAGCGTAAACGTGGGACCACTGGGACTAACGGGCGGCATCGTTATGGAGAGTTGTATCCCAACGGGGAGCAACACTTGCGCGAGCGGCCAGCGCGGACGAAAACTCTGCCCCGTCTGGCAGAGCAGATTCTCCAGAATACGCAAAAGATGTTGCTCATCAATAAACTGGCAAGGCGTATTTTGTGTCTGCATTGCGCGTTCTAACACGATTTCATGAGGCGCATACACGGTAATCGCGCTCACCGTTTCATCACGTAGCAGCGGTTCCAGGGGACCAGCCCCAAGCACCTCATCCACTACACCGCGTGCGACCAGTTCTTTCTCGGTCTCAGTTAACGCAAAGCTGCTCGCCAGGAGATGCAAGGCTTTCTCCTTCACAACATTGGCAGTCGGCAGGCGCAGTGGCTCGCTACTGCCAGCACCTGCACGTGGGCGATGCACCTCAAGCCAGAGCCGATGACTGATCTCGAAGAGTATAGGCCAGAGGTGATGTCTCACACTGATAGTCGTTGCGATATCCTTCTGATCGTTACACGAGCGCGTTTTCGCATTCAAGCTATGATGAGTCGATGGCGTGGGTGTAGAGCATGTGATGGGGTTCTTAGCGAGATAGAGCGGTATTGTAGGAATATCTTCATAGGCAATAGCATGTTTGTCAGTAACAGGCTGTACGTCATTGAGCCAGGTATCGTCCTCTAGCTTATGTTGCCGTGTTTGCATTATAAACCTCCCTCCATACACAATCCCTACCATCAGTATAGAGGGCATTTCCAAACAGCGAGACAACAAAAAACGAGGGCGCATTTGCACCCTCGTTTTTTAACAGCTACGTACTAATCCAGGTAATCTTTGAGCTTGCGGCTGCGGCTCGGATGGCGCAACTTGCGCAATGCCTTCGCCTCAATCTGACGAATGCGCTCGCGTGTCACGTGAAACTCCTTACCGACCTCCTCAAGTGTGCGGCTACGTCCATCATCCAGTCCAAAGCGCAATTGCAGCACCTTGCGCTCACGCTCGGTCAAGCTGTCCAGCACATCCTCCACCTGCTCTTTGAGCAGCTGGTGGCTGGCGGCCTCAGCGGGCGCGAGGGCCGTGTGGTCCTCGATAAAGTCACCCAGGTGGCTATCTTCCTCTTCGCCGATTGGCGTCTCCAGGCTGACTGGCTCCTGACTGACCTTGATGATCTCGCGCACCTTCTCCGCGCTAATCTCCATCTGCTCGGCAATCTCTTCAGACGTTGGTTCACGCCCCAGATCTTGCAGCAGACGGCGGCTAATGCGAATCAGTCGGTTGATCGTCTCGACCATATGCACCGGGATACGAATCGTGCGCGCCTGGTCAGCGATTGCGCGCGTGATGGCTTGCCGAATCCACCAGGTAGCATAGGTACTGAACTTGTAACCTTTGGTGTAATCAAACTTCTCTACGGCACGAATCAGGCCGATATTTCCCTCTTGAATCAGGTCCAGCAGGCTCATGCCGCGTCCAATATACTTCTTCGCAACGCTCACAACGAGGCGCAGATTGGCCTCTGTCAGACGACGCTGGGCTTCCTCACCATCGTCAATAAGGCGTCTATTGGGAGCAATCTTGTACTGATTCGCCTTCAGTCGCTCCTGCTTACCGCGCTCCATACGTTGCGCCAATCGTACCTCTTCTTCCGCGGTCAACAGCGGCACGCGACCAATTTCGCGCAGGTACATCCGCACGGGATCGTCCAGGCTGCTCTCAATGTCAGCAATTGCAATCCCAAGATTTTCAGGTAGCTCGTCCCACTTCGGATCAGTCATGACTTCTGCATCTAGCATATCGTCTGGTCCTGGCTCCCAATCAGCAGGTGGCTCCTTAGTCGGGTCGAGGGCGTCCATAGGCTCTTCGTCCTGTAACTTGAACAGGTCAAATGGCTCACTTTCGCCTGCCGGAGCAACGAGGCTCCCTGTGGCAACATGAGCATGACCCATTTCATCCATACCAAAGACGTTATCCGCGTCACGTAACATGGACTCATCTTCAAAAGGTTCGAGTACGAACATATCCCGCAGCGTTCCTGTGTTTATACGCTCATGCTGTATTCGATCTATCACATCTTGTTCCCTATTCACCATTCTGGCATCCCCCTTTTGAAAACAGGCTCCTGATAATAAGACGAATAATGATGATGAAAAAACCTGTTTCCAACTTCAATATGATTAAAATGATTCCAATACGTTACATATTCCTCGTCTTACCATAGAACATTCATACAACCCCTACCAACTTACCCATGCAGTGCCATTGAAGAGTCAAGTTGTCTGATCTGTCGCTGGATATCCACCATCTGGCTCCACAATTGCCGCACCTGTGCGGTATCGCCTGCTTGCCTCGCGTCTTGCTCAAGATACTTTAACTCACTATTCAGTTGTAATAAGCGCACACGTTTGAGCCGTCTTGCACACTGGATCGCAGCTTTGACCAGTCCCGCTTCATCTTGCGGAAACCACGACTCAACATACGCTCTCGCTCTGGCAACTGTTTCCAGCAACGCAGAAGGAACCTGCTGTTCTATGGATTGATAAGAGGGGGAAGAACCACGCTGATACATTGAGCTGAGAATACGGTACAACTCTCGCGTGTCTGTCCCGATGAAGTCACCATCGTTTATTATACCACAAACATCGCGACTTACTACAGGATTCAACAAGAGTAGCCCAATTAGGTAGTCCTCCCATTTTAGCTTATCTGTACCC
>DAIDJF010000088.1 GCA_027451525.1 Ktedonobacterales bacterium | reverse complement strand
GTATCATTGTAGGGGCGACCCTTGCGGTCGCCCTGCCTCTCCCAAACAGGTGCAATGACGTTTGACAGAGCACTACGTCTTTTACCATCTTAATTTGTTCAAAAGATTTATCGACAATTCAGGTAAAAAAATTTATGCGAAAGGGCGTTTTACAGGTATGAATTGCGATAAATCGAGTCCCTACGATTTTTGGATATTTCGAGCGTGCATGGGAAGCATGACGTGTATCGTGGTATAGTAGGTGCAATCCCTTGTGTTTGCCCGTCCGTGTGATGCGGTTGCCCGTCTGTTGTCTATATCGTGTGAAGAAGATAAAAGAGGTAGCTACGATTGAGTAGCTACCCCTTTTCGGTGGATGGATTATTTAGTGTCCAAGCAGGAAGGCCAGCAGGCCGAGAGCGGCTGGGCTGGCAACATTCATCACTAACTGGGCCGCGAAGGTAATCACGATCAAGGCCGCTGTCATCAGTGTGATAGACACGTTTAATGTCATCGGTGTCTTCAGGTGGTCTTGTTTGACGGGAGCGTCAAAGAACATAGCCTTGACGATGCGTCCATAGTAGACCAGCGAGATGATGCTGTTGAGCAGGGCGATAATCACCAGCCAGCCCTGGCCGAGACCCCAGGCAGCGGTGAAGATGAAAATCTTGCTCCAGAAGCCCGCGACAGGCGGAATGCCTGCCAGCGAGAGCAGACACAGAGCAGTCCCAACGCTCAGGAGCGGCGCGCGTCGCCACAAGCCTCGGAAGTCCTCGATGCGTTCGCCGCCCGTCAGATCGGCGAGGGCGATGATGCCGGAGAAAGCTCCCAGGTTAGTGATGACGTAGACCAGGATAAAGAACAGCACGGTCGCGTTGCCATCGGGCTTGTTTGTCGCCAGACTACCGATGAAGCCAATCAGGATGTAGCCTGCCTGCGCAATGCTGGAGTAGGCCATCAAGCGTTTGACGTTCGTCTGGACGGCGGCGACAAAGTTGCCGAGCGTCATTGTCAGAACGGCGACAATCGAGAGAATGATGATTAGCGAGGTCAGGTTCACCTGTCCAAGACCGCCATCGATGAAGACACGGATCAGAGCCGCGAAGCCTGCTGCCTTTGAGCCAACCGAGAAGAAGGCCGTTGCAGGCGTGGGTGCGCCTTCATAGATATCGGGTGCCCACATATGGAAGGGGACTGCCGAAATCTTGAAGCCGAAACCCGCGATAATCAGCACGCAGGCGATCAGTTCCATGGCGTTGCCGCTCTGAATGCCTGTTTTGATCGCGTTGGCGATACCCATCAGGTCGGTTGTGCCCGTGAGACCGTAGAGCAGGGCGAAACCGTAGAGCAAGATGGCCGACGACATTGCGCCGAGCAAGACGTATTTCACGGCTGCTTCTGCTGATTTCGCGCTGGTGCGGATCAGGCCCGCCATGACGTAGAGCGGAATGCTGGTTAGTTCGAGGGAGATGTAGATGGAGATCAGTTCACTGGTGCTTGCCATGAACATCATACCTGCGACCGAGAAGAGCATCAGCGTGTAGAACTCGCCATCGGCTTTGACATACTTGCCGACATAGGTGTAAGACGCCAGAATCATCACAGCGGCAATCAGCAAGAAGACGATGCCGAAGAAAATGGCGTAGGGGTCTATCACCAGCATATTGAAGAAGGCGTGGTGAGCGACCGAGAAATTGAGCGTCAACGCCTGCGAGATCGAGAAGGCCAGCGGGACAATGAGACCAACCAGGGCCACGCCCGCCGTGAGAGCGCGGCGTTGCCCAAAGAGGTCTACCATCATCACAACCAGGGCCAGAATGACCACGCTCAGTTGTGGCGCGAGCAGGTAGAGATCAGAAATTTGAAATGCCATACGAACTACTTCTCCCCCCTTAATGCACCAGCGCGACGGCAATATTCATGATATGCGTCAGGCTAGGTGTGATAACACTGATCAGGGGTGCGGGATAGACGCCAACGAACACGATCAACGCTGCCAGCGAGAAGAGCGGGATCAGTTCGCGTGCTGATGCATCGGGTAGCCAGTTCCACTTGGTGTTGAACGGGCCATAGAACACGCGCTTAATCATCCACAACAGGTACGCAGCAGTCAAGATCATCGTAAAGACGGAGATGATCGTGATGGTCGAAAGCGTTTGGAAACTGCCCGTAAAGGTCATGTACTCCGCGACAAAGCCGGCCAGACCTGGGAGACCGAGCGAGGCCAGGGCCGCGAACGTAAAGAGCGTTGCCAGCATCGGCATGCGTTTGGCGACGCCCCCGAAGACCGCGATTTCACGGGTATGAGCATGGTCATAGATTACGCCGACGCAGAAGAAGAGCAGGCCTGTAATAATGCCGTGACTGAACATCTGCACTGTTGCTCCTGTCAGAGCTGCCATGCGGAAGGGCAGGTCGGCTGCACCGGTCGCGCTGGCCGCAGCAGCCACACCAAGCAGGATAATGCCCATGTGGCTGACGCTGGAGTAAGCGATCAGCTTTTTCATGTCCGTTTGTACCAGACAGATGCCCGCGCCGTAAATGATGTTGATGACTGCCAACACTGCCAGCACGCCGGAGAAGTCATGCACGCCGACTGGGAAGAGCGTGAAGCAGATGCGAATGAGGCCATAGGCACCCATTTTCAGCAGCACGCCTGCCAGAATTACGCTGACTTCAGTTGGCGCGTCGGTGTGCGCGTCGGGCAGCCAGGTATGGAACGGGAACATTGGAATTTTCACGGCAAAAGCAACAAAGATCAGCAGGAAGACCAATAACTGCGCCCCTACTGTCAGGCCTCCGAAGATCGTGACGTTACCAGTAATTGGGTTTGCCGCGAAGTGCGCCATGCTCGCCGTTGCGCCACCGCTATAGAAGTAGAGCAGGATGATGCCTGCCAGCATGAAGACGCTACCAAAGAACGTGTAGAGCAGGAACTTCCAGGCCGAGTAGATGCGTCCAGGCATACCGTGCTTGATGGCGGTATTGCCCCAAATGCCGATCAGCAGGAACATCGGGGCCAGTTCAACCTCCCAGAAGAGGAAGAACAGGAACAGATCGAGCGACATAAAGACGCCCATCACGCCCGCTTCCAGCAGCAGGATAAGGGCCAGATAGTCCTTGACGCGCTCTTTCTCCCAGCCGCCAATGACGGCGAGCATGCTCAGAAGCGCGTTGAGGATAACCATCGGCAGACTTAAGCCATCCACGCCTACGAAGTAGTTGACGTTTAGTTTGATCTGCCCAATGCTCACATTAATCCAGGGCAGATTGATTGAGTCTTTCAAATCCGTCAGGCTACCAAAGCCCTGTCCGGCGGCAAGGATATGAAAGAAGGTATAGAGCGAGAGCACGAAGGTGGCGCCTGTAAAGATCAGCGCGACCCAGCGTGCAGGTTTTGCCGGAACTGCCAGTAGTGCCAACGCACCGATCACTGGCAGCAGGATAATCCAGGTGAGATCACTTGCGAAAAACATGATCTGTTATCCTCACTTCACGTATGTGACCAGTACAAAGACAACGGCTGCCAGAACGACAATGCCGCCAAAGAAGCCGATCATATAGGATTGCACGCGCCCCGTTTCGGTGTAGCGAATATCGCGACCGAGGAAGGTGACAAGGTTTGCTACTCCATTGACGATGCCATCGATGACATAGGTATCGAATGCCTGCTCGACATGCGAGAGACCCAACACGACGTAGCGGATAATCCAGTCGTAGAGGGTGTCGATATAGTATCTGTTGTACAGGATGCGATGCGACACACGTAAAATTGCGTTATTCTCTACAACTTTTTGAAGTCTTGCGGCATCAACAAAGGAGTAGAGATAGATGGCCCATGCGATGCCTACCAGGGCTGTGAAGACTCCGACGTAAGTCAGGATGTCGGTGAATATGCTACCAAAGGTAATCGCGGGTGCGCCCGGCTGAATATAGCCGAAGAAATTGAACCAGTAACCCGCGATGACAGCGGCAATCGCCAGCAGAATCAGTGGAATGGTCATGCTCAGTGGCGATTCGTGTGGCTCACCATCGCCGCGATAGGTGCCCCCCCACAGGCCCAGGAAGCGGCCACCTTTGCCGCCAAAGGCCAGAATGTAGGCGCGGAACATGTAGAATGCCGTCAGTGCCGCCGTGAACAGAGTGACCGCATAGAGTCCCCAATCGCCCTGCTGCGCAGTCAGGCCAATAATCGTATCCTTACTGTAGAAGCCGGAGAGCAGTGGGAAGCCGGAGATGGCTAACGTGCCGACGAGCCACGTCGCGGCTGTAATCGGCATATACTTTGACAGGCCACCCATCTTGCGCATATCCTGCACCTCTTTATGCGTGGCATGATGTAGTCCGTGCAGGACGCTACCAGCACCCAGGAAGAGCAGTGCTTTGAAGAATGCGTGCGTAAACAGGTGGAACATACCAGGACCAGGGCCATATACAGAACCCGCGACGCCTAGACCAACGAACATGTAGCCAAGCTGGCTGATCGTCGAGAAGGCCAGTACGCGCTTGAAGTCCGACTGCACGAGCGCAATTGTCGCGGCGAAAAGCGCGGTAAAGCCGCCAACCCAGGCCACGACCGTAAAGGCTGCTGGATCTGCCGCCAGGAAGAGCGGGAAGACACGCGCCACCATGTAGACACCAGCGGCGACCATCGTTGCCGCGTGGATCAATGCGCTAACTGGTGTTGGACCTTCCATCGCGGATGGCAACCAGACGTGCAGAGGGAACTGCGCTGATTTACCAATTGCGCCACAGAAGATACAGATCATCGCGATGGTCAGCAGCGTCTTGTCCATATGCGGAGCAAGGGCAAACAAATGCTGAAAATCAAACGTTCCGGTGCTGGTGAAGAGAATCATGATGCCGATGATGAAACCAACGTCACCAACACGGTTTGTGATAAAGGCTTGAATGGACGCGCTGGCCGGTGATGGACGCTGCTCTTCCGGCTTGGCTCGTTTGTTAATCCAGAAGCCAATCAGCAGGTATGAACTGAGGCCAACCAGTTCCCAGCCGGTAAAGATGACCAGGAAGTTTTGCGCAAATACGATCACCAGCATGGAAAACGTGAACAGTGAGAGATACGAGTAGAAACGCGCATAGCCCGCCGAGTTTTCCATATAGCCTTGCGAATAGATGTTGACCAGGAAAGAGACGGTTGTGACAACGACCATCATCGCAATTGCTAAGTTGTCGATGTGAAAGCTGATGGTGTAGTTATAGAACGTCGAACCGGGTGACTGCACAAACCAGTTATACGAAAAAACGTTATAGCCACTGACCGGTATTGACGAAGGCACAAAGGCCGAATAGAACAGCATCGCCCAGGAGTAGATCGCGGCGAGACCGATAATAGCTATGCCAACATAGCCGCTGACCCGTGCACCTGCTGAGAGATGGGCTACTTTGGGATCTTCATCATCGTCTTGCCCGTGTTCGCCCGTATCATCGCCATGTGTACCATGTGCCTCAACAGCATGCTCCTCTCCATGTGTTGTCGCGCTTACCACCTTTGGACGGCTGAGCATGTCCCAGACGCGGGTTCCAAAGATGATGACAACGAAGGAGAGAAGCGGTGCAAACAGAACAAGCCATGAATATGTATACAAATTCATTGTGTTCACCACTTCATCATATCAATTTCGCCAACATCCACCGTTTCGCGCTTGCGATAAATAGCGATAATCATCGCCAGTGCCACTGCAGCTTCGGCTGCCGCGACGGTGATTATGAAGATAGCGAAGATTTGACCCGTCAGGTACATTGCATACGGCTTGACGGTATTAAAGAAAGAAAAGCCCACGAGAGTAATATTGACCGCATTGAGCATAATTTCGATGCCCATTAAGACGGCAACGGCGTTACGCTTCGCAATCGCTCCATAGAGGCCGATGCAGAAGAGTACCGCTCCTAAAATCAGAAAATGATAGAGTGTCAGTCCCATCCTACTTAATCCTCTCGGCCGATCACAATCGCCCCGATGATCGCGACCAGCAGAACCAGAGACGCAATTTCAAATGGCAATACGTAGCTATATCCAGTAGGGCTATATAAGAGTTGACCGATACGTACCACATTATTGACATTGGCTGGCAACTGGCTGGCCCCATTACTCACTGCTGCGATGGCGTGAGGGCTAACCGTGACGGCGTAGATAATGCCCACACCTACCAACGCGCTAATCACAAAAGCGACCAACCAGAGCTTATTAGTTGGGTTTGTGTCGGGCAGACCGCTGATACGTGTTAACATAAGTGCAAACAGAATGAGGATCGTTACCGCACCTGCATAAATGAGTATCTGCACGATAGCGATAAATTCGGCGTTGAGCAGGACGTAGATACCTGCTGCCATCGCAAATACGAGTACCAGTGCAATCGCGCTATGTACAATATTACGAAGACCTACGACCATCAACGCCGCCCCTACAAGGATCACTGCTATGATCCAAAACAGGACGGTGGCTAAATCCATAAAAAAACATACCTCCGGGTTTGGTTGGATCGTAATTCAGTCTCAAAAAAAGAGGAGAGGATTACATCCTTGTCGGCTTCTTTAGTTCTATTGTATCATCTGTATCATGCGTGGCGCGGCTTGGGAAAACCGAGTAATAATACAAGGAGTGCCGATACAGCTTCCACATGCGATTCTAGCAAAACTTGGGGTATATGACAAGGGCAAACGTCACATTCATGAGATATCTCTTTAGTAAAAAGAGGAACGCCGCACACTGAACGGCGTTCCTCTTTACTTATTGCGCAGGTTTTCTGCGGACCTCTTTGCCGCGCACGAGCGAGGCGAAAACGCCGATAGCTGCGATACCCGCGCACACCAGGAATGTCACCTGAAAACTGTGCGCGAATGTAGCCTGTAATGCGGCTTGCTGTGTCGTGTTAGGATGGGACATGCTAAGAATAGCACCAGCAGCGGCTCCCCCCAGCGAGGCGAAAATTGTGCCTGCCAGTGCCACGCTGATGCTTTGTCCCACGACGCGCCCCGTTGCCAGGAAGCCAGAGGCACTGCCCTGCTGCTCTCTCGGCGCGGACCCCATCAGCGCGCTGTTATTGGGCGACTGGAAAAGTGCCTGCCCAACACCTGTGAAGGCCAATCGCCAGATAATACCCCAGATGGAGGTATGCGCGTTGAGTTGGCTAATGAAAACCAGACCAATACAGGCAATCGCCAAACCGCTTGCCGCAAGCCAGCGCGTGCCGATGCGATCAGCCAGGGTGCCGCTGATTGGCGCGATAATGGCAATCATCAATGGCAGCGGCGTGAGCAGAAAACCTGCCTCTTGCGTTGACAGACCACGCGATTGCTCCAGGTAGAAGGGTAGCATAAAACTGACCGCGAAAAGAGCCAGGAAGCTAAGCACCAGACTGAGGTTCGCCGAGACAAACACGCGATTGCGTAGCAGGCGCATATCGATGATTGGATTGGCAACGCGCAACTCTACGAAGGGCAGGATAATGAGCGCGATGACGCCCGCGATAATCGCCAAGATCACCAGCGGCGAACTCCAACCAATCTCTTGACCAAATGAGAGGGCGGCAGTAATACATACGAGGCCAAAGGCAAGCAGCAGAGCTCCCAAGGGGTCAAACCTGCCGGGACTGCGGTTCAAGCGTTCCTTGAGCACAAAAATGGTAGCCAGAATGCCGATAATGCCGATTGGCACGTTGACATAGAAGATCAAGCGCCAGGAGATGGCAGTCAAGAAACCACCCAACGTAGGCCCTACGCTGACGCCTAGCGAGACAATCACCGCGTTGAGACCGAGCGCGCGTCCGCGTTCACTGGCGGGAAATGCGCCTGTTAGCATTGCCGGACTGGCTGCAAATAGTAGTGAGCCACCGATACCTTGCAGGGCGCGAAACACAATCAAGAGCGCGAGCGTGGGGGCCGCTCCACAGAGGGCCGAACCAGCTGTGAAGATGATGAGGCCCGCGACCCAGACAGTTTTACGCCCAATCATATCCGCCAAACGTCCCGCTGTGAGCAGGACACCCGCTGTTACGACAAGATAGGCGATAATGACCCATTCAATCGCGCCACTGAGCGGAACATGAAAGTCGTTAGCGATGGTTGGTAAGCTGATATTGACGATGGACGAATCGAGCGTTGCCATGAAGACACCTACGCCCAAAATCGCTAATACCACCCATTTATTGGTTTGCCCTTTATCATCAACTGCCTTCGCGCTGGCAACCTTGTTCGCGGCCTCTGTTAACAGAGGCGTTTCTGCACTTCGTATGCTTGGCTCGTGTGCTGCTTCTTGTCCATCGAGAGACTGCGCATACCGATAAACTTTTGTCTCTCCTGGCTCTATGTCGGGTTGTTGCATAGTGGCTACCTGGTTTCTGTGAAATGCTATTCTTGCTCTCTTCCCAAAGACGTTTTATCCCTGTAGTAGCGGACCTATACAGGATGAGAGTTTCCTGAGAAGATGATGCTTGTATTTCATGGTGTGTTATGCGTTGTGAATGAAGAAGTACAGCGTCAATGCCACACCAACGACAATGACAAATAGACGGATCCATTTCTGCTCGATTTTGCGCGCGTAATATGCACCGCCATAGCCGCCGATAATTGCTCCAACGACCATAACGATACCTTGCACCCAAACAACTTTACCCGCGATGATAAAGGTAATCACGGCAACTCCGTTAATACAGCTTGCCAGCACGGTTTTCACCGCGTTCATCTCGTGAATATTCTCCATGCCCATCATCGCCAGTGTTGCCAGCATGAGAATACCGATCCCGCCACCAAAGTAGCCGCCATAGATGGAAATAATTAACTGTGCAATAGCAAGACCAATAAGCGAAGGAATGGAACGCTCTGCTTTGCTGCTGATGCTGACGCGCGCGCGCAAGCGGGCTGTAATATACGGGCTAAAAGCGAAAAGTAGCGTGGCGAGTAGCAGGAGGTATGGGATCAAGGTGATGAACGTGTTTTGCGATGTATTGAGTAGCAAGGTTGCACCCAGAATACCACCAATCAAACTACTTCCTACGAGCAAGAAGAGCGTACCGCGTGGTTGGGCCGCCAACTCGCGGCGATATGCCCCTACACTAGCGACTGAGCCAGGCCAGAGGGCGATGGTATTGGTAGCATTTGACTGGATGGCTGGTACGCCTGTAAAAAGCAGTGCCGGAAAACCAAAAAAACTACCGCCACCCGCGACCGAGTTGAGTGTGCCGCCGATGACAGCTGCAATGAACAGGAGTACTAATTGTGAAAAAAAAGGCATGAACGGAACCCCTAGAGATGTAACTGGACTATCATAATGTAAGTATATCACGCACTATGGGCAAATTTCTGCCAATTTGTTGCTCTGATAGGTCGTAAAATCAGCGAATATCTGCGTTTGCCATCTTCTTAAGCTATGAGGTATTGACATTCATCAATATCTTAATTATACTTGTTCTCAGATCGGTGATATATTTGGAAAAGAGCAGACGCAATGGTACAAGAGCAGGAGTTGGCAATCAAACCGCGTAAGCGGCGTGTGGGTAAAAGCGGCGGAGACGCATCATGTTGTGTGCCTTGCGCGGACGAAACGTTGGCCTCTGAGGATGCACTCACGCTCGCCGCGCTTTTCCGTGCATTGGCCGATCCTACGCGTGTACAAATTGTGGCCTTGTTAGCACGCCACGTGGGCGAGGTGTGCGCTTGCGATATCACCAGTTGTTTCAATCTCGATCAATCCACGATTGCCCATCATTTGCGTTTATTACGTGAAGCAGGGATCATTGATGCTGTACGGCATGGCGTCTGGGCCTACTACTTTCTGCGTCCCGCCGCGCTCCAGCCAGTACGCCAACTGCTTGATAACGTCACGGTTTCTGCTTTGGTATCATAAGAGAGATGGTTGTTCACCTCTCTTTTTTATGGAGAAGATATTGATATTTATCAATGTTTCCGATGAAAGGAGTGTCTTTATGGACAAACAGGAGGCCCAGAGTCAGCACGACGAACAGGTTCGCACTACTGTACGTGCACGCTACGGGCAGGCCGCAGCTCAAGTGTTGCGCGTGCTTGATACGGGTGCGCAGGAGAGTACGGATAGTTATTGTGACGATAGCTGTTGCAGTACCGAAAGTGCACCGACCCCAAAGCACGTGTTGCAAGTCCTCGATCTGGGCACACAAGAGAGTGCGGATAGTTGCTGTGGCGATAGCTGTTGTAGTGTGAATAATGGGCAAGACCCGGTGACGGCAAATCTCTATAATGAAAGCGAATTGGGCGAAATTCCGGTTGCTGCTGCCCTCGCCTCGCTTGGCTGTGGCAACCCAACCGCCCTGGCCGAACTGAGACCTGGGGAAAAAGTCCTGGACCTGGGCAGTGGTGGCGGCGTCGATGTGCTGCTTTCTGCGCGGCGCGTTGGCCCAACTGGTTTTGTCTATGGCCTGGATATGACCGATGAGATGCTGGCACTGGCGGAGCGCAATCGCGTCGAGGCCGGGATAGAGCAGGTGAAATTCCTTAAAGGTGTCATTGAGGATATTCCACTCCCTGATAACGCTGTTGATGTTGTTATTTCAAACTGCGTCATCAATCTCTCGGCTGATAAAGGGCGTGTTTTACATGAAGCATATCGTGTCTTGACGCCAGGGGGACGTTTTGCCGTCTCGGATATTGTCTTCTTGGGTGAGATGCCGCCGTCGATTCGTGGCGATTTGGAGGCCTGGGCTGGCTGCATCGCGGGCGCGCTAGAAGAGGCACAGTATCGCGCATTGCTAGAGCACGCGGGCTTCGCGGAGATCAGTATTGAGGTGACACGCCGCTACTCGTTGAATGACGTAGTGGAGAGCGGGGGCGGACGCTCGTTGCTGGCCTTGCCTGCCGACGAGCGCACCGCCCTGGAAGGAAAATTTGTCAGTGCCTTTATACGCGCCCGCAAACCGCTCTTATAGTGGTTGAGCCTGAACGTGCAGGATAATCTGGCGGCTGCTATGCGGCGCGATATTCAGGCGATCAGCGGGACGATTTAGCCCATCCTCGCTTGTGACGACAGGCTCAAAGCAGACAAATGCGTGATCGGGAACCAGTACAGGCTCCGTCCAGACCTGCATGGTTTTAAGGGTGTAGCCATCAGTGGTAGGCTGCTCGCGAATGATCAGTGTGCCGTGCTGTGGCATCTGAATAGTGACCTGCTGCGCGAACGGGTAGGGCGTATTGGGTGGGTTTGTGTCCCACTGAAAGTCGTTGACCGCGAAGCCTGCCAGTCCTTCGACGTTTAAGTGGGCCTTATCGCCCTGGCGGAGCGCGAAGTAGGGGTGGAAACCGGGGGCGATGGGCATCGTCTCATCGCTACGGTTCTCCATTGTTACGGTATAGCTGAGCGTCCCTTCGCTGGCCTCAATTGTAGAAGTGAACGTGAACTCATAGGGATAGTCGCCGCGTGTGGCGTCACTACTTCTGAGTTCAATGCTAAGCCTGCTATCTTCCTGTTCTAACAGTGTCCAGGGCAGGAGACGACCAAAACCATGAATAGGTAGGGTGGTGTGTTTCTCCTGAAAGATACCATCCTTGAGACGCGAAAAATTTGGGATCATCAGCGGCAAACCCCAACGTTTGACATTGCCTGTCTCCATTGGGCGGTAGAGCACCTGCCAGGGACCGACCTGAAAGTGGGAGACGAGACATAATTCAGGAATGACGCCAATCGTGGTGGAACCGCTACGTAAAACATGTTCGCGTGGCGTGGGAAAGTTCATAAATGTTGCCATTGCTTTGTAATGCGCCAGCGCACTTGTCCGGTGCGACATTTTTTACACTTGTTAGATAATGCGCTCACGCTTCTCCTCCTTTGTATTTTGCAGTAGTGGCATACTGTATATGCTACACATATTGCACATGCAGATGCAATCCCAGGCAAGCCAACCATTGCGGCTACACAATCTGCTCTGCTATTGCGTTTTACCGTTGCGGTGCTTATACTGTAAAGAGTTATAGCAAGTGGATAGTAGAATTATCTATGTTGTTGACGTTGTTTTCTTAAGAACCTGCTTCCAGTCATAAACGGGGACGCCATCGGTATGGAAGAAAACTCAGTAAATGGTGCAGCAGAGGTAGCACATACAAGTGAAATAGGCCAGCCGCGAAGCAGACTGGAAATGGAGGCGAGGCAGTCTGTGCAGGGATATATAGCAATCAAAGGAACGCGCAATGGGTTACTCTTAACCCTTGAGCCGGAAACCCCTTTTAATGAACTGCTGGATGCGCTGGCACGGCGACTTGCCGAAGCCCCCGCATTTTTTCGCGGTGCGGCCCTCTCCGTCGATACCAGTCGGCGGATGCTCCGCATTAGCGAACGTGTCCAGCTTGAAGATTTGCTCGCGTATTATCAGATGTCTATTCTGCCGATAGAACAGGTTGCTGTCGGACATACGGTCAGTGTCAGTCAACCTGAGCCAAAAGAGGCACGTGATCTGCACGAGGAGCGTGGTTCGAGAGAGACACGCGACTTGAAAGAGATACGCACGACTATTGTCTTGCCGCCACTAGAACTATCGCCTGATATATCTACACAAACGGGCGAGATTGATGCCTTGCGTGAGCGTGATCCCCGCGAGTCGGATGATACACTGTTTTTAAGACGCACAGTACGCTCAGGCCAGGCCATTCACCATCATAGCACGGTTGTGGTACTAGGCGATATCAACCCAGGGGCAGAGATTGTTTCTGGGGGGGACGTGATTGTTTGGGGGGTATTGCGCGGCATGGTGCATGCGGGCTATCCCGATAACGAGACTGCCCTGGTCTGTGCTTTACAATTGGCTCCTGTTCAACTACGTATTGCCCATCTTTTATCACGTCCGCCTGAAGGTTTTGACGTGCAACCCCATCCAGAGGTTGCTTCGATCCGACAGGGTCAGATTATCGTCGAAGCATGGCTGAACGGACGCCCACCTAAAAAATAATGCCCATTTTGACGGATAAAGTAGATAGAGTGGCATTTTTTCTGTCAAGGTATTATAAAGGTACTATAAGAGGATGTAGGTTGAACCTGTTTGCATCCGGCGTTTCGTGATATACTAGATGGCAGCAAGGAACCGGGGATGAAAGTTCTCCTGTAGCAGTTCAGGCAGTTCTTCCAATGGAGTATGTGTATGGAGAGCCGGATAATCACCATTACATCAGGGAAGGGTGGCGTTGGGAAAACAACGACAACCGCGAATCTTGGCACAGCACTGGCTATGCAGGGGTTCAAAGTAGCTGTTGTGGACTCCGATATTGGGTTGCGTAATCTTGATGCAGTCTTGGGATTAGAAAATCGTATTGTCTATGATCTGGTGGATGTTGTCGAAGGTCAGTGTCGTCTTAAACAGGCCCTGATTAAGGATAAACGGCAGTCAGAACTATATTTGTTGCCAGCGGCGCAGACACGTGATAAAAATGCTGTAAATAGCATTCAAATGGAGCAACTGTGCCGTCAATTACGCCAGGAATTCGATTTTGTGTTGATTGACTCACCCGCAGGTATTGAACAGGGCTTCCGTAATGCCATTGTGGGTGCGGACGAGATTATTATCGTTGCCAACCCAGAAATGGCCTCAGTGCGTGATGCCGACCGCATCATTGGCCTTGTAGAAGCCGCAGGAAAACCGGAGCCACACCTTATTCTCAATCGCTTACGTCCAGAAATGGTGAAGCGCGGAGATATGATGGCCGTCACAGACGTGCTAGAGGTCTTGGGCATCGAGTTGGTGGGCATTGTGCCTGAAGATGAGTCAATTATCGTAGCGACGAATAAGGGCGAACCTGCCGTCTATGAGAAACGCTCGCGGGCCGGACGCGCATATTTGAATGCGGCTCAGCGTATTCTGGGTGAGGAGGTTCCTCTCGATGAAGTGGATGAGGCTCCGTCGCTCTTGGAGCGATTACGCCGCCTGATGGGATTGGGGTCTACAGAGACGGAAAAGACAGTTCGTTCTCAATCGTCCTAGAAGGGGGCAGAACTATGGGTGTGTTTGAGTTTATGGTTGGACGAAAAAAGCCAACGCCGGGCGAGTTGGCGAAAGAACGGCTCAAGGTCGTATTAGTGCATGACCGCATGAAAATTAGCCCGGAGCTGCTGGAAGTAATTAAATCTGAGCTGCTTTCGGTGATCTCCAGGCGGCTCGATGTCGATGCGCAGCAGATGCAGGTCAACCTGACACGCGATTCCGGCTTGGAGAAACTGCATACGGATATTCCCATCAAGCGACAGAAAGTCTCTTTTGACTGGGATCCTCCTACTTACACTCCTGATGCTCCTGTGATGCGTGGTCGTGTCCATTTTGAGGAAGAAGAAGAATAAATCCATAAAGAGCGTAAAATGGTGAAAACGCGCTGATCTTCACCGTTTTACGCTCTTTATGGATTTATTAGCGGTGAGCGTTAGCGCGAATTCTTATCGATATGAATGTATAAATAGAGAAATATATCACTTTTAGGTTAAGATTTTCCCTCTTAAACTACTGTTTTCTCAACTGAATCTCCATCTGTTCATAACCTTTTTGCTCTTATCCCGTTGTATACTAAACCATGTCAAAGCGATGAGCTTATCGCAAGTGACTGCTGGATGTGGGGATATGTAGAAGAGGTAAAACTCTCCTGGGAGAGCGCATAGAGACAACAGGTGCGTCCGTTTTTCTTCTGATACCAGATATTCCCCTGTTACGCTAGTGAAGTGCCGATGTAGGGCACAGTGCGTAAATGCATATTCTGGTACAGATAGGCAAATGGGCATTCTGTTCTGTGCCTGTCTTAGACCAGCGGGGTAGCGAGCAAGGATGATGTGGTGGGTTGTGGGGTGTTCGCTGTCTCCTTGAGTAGTAAACGAAACATGGTATGGGGTTGAAGTAGATACAGTAGCAGAATAGGTGAGGTCAGCGTTCCTGCTGGGATGTGTGGAAATCGGTTGCTTGTTGGGTTGTGGGGATGATGTTGTGCGACCGAGGTGGTGGTGAGGAGCGGGAGCGTCGGGGCGTGGGGATGTGGAAGATGCCACTGTATTCATGGGGATGCGGTAGAGGAGTGCCTGTTTTGTAGCTTGCTCAGATATGTTGTTACGTGTGTGCATACGGTGTGCTGAAGTGTTCCGGTAAGTGCCGGCACTTCACTGGTGTGGCAGTGGAATGTTCTTTTTATGTGACCGCAATAGGAAGCAGTAATATAGCATATTGACACGATTATATGAATATTTATGGGAGCTATTATGAATAACAAGGGGTATAATCCTGCGCATAGAGATATACAGATGAGCCATATTAGCCATGCACTTTGGCCCGCGCAGGCTCAACGTATTGTGATAACGGGCCGACTCGCGCAACGCCGTCGCTCCTGGTCTGTGCAAGAGATCACAGAGATGTACTGGCGGAGATTGATGAAGAAGATACCGCGTGTCTCGCTCTTGTTAGTTCTCGGCATCATATTTGTCTTGAGTGTTGGCATAACATCCAGTGTGCTGTTATTTTTCTCGCGTGAACATAGCACACTTATCGTTTTTACTGTTCTGGGTGTTGTGACTGGTTTCCTGCTGCATCTACTGTGGAGTAACAGAAGCTTGCATTTGCGCACAACGCGCGTTGCGGCGTCTGGCATCAGTAGCAAGCGTGGCTCTGGGGTGACAAAGGCTCCCGAAACTCCGCTCCCTGTCGCTCCATTGGTGCGTGTGCTGGAGACAATCGATCTATCTGCTGAGTAGCAAATAAGTACCGTAAGACTCTGCCACTGTCTTCTCTTTTGCAAGTAGCCGTGATACACTCTGACGTAGTTTAAAAGAGCGAGGCCCCGGTGAAGCCATCATAAGGAGCAAGTAATGAGCAATCAGCAGATTCAGAAAGTGAAAGTGAAGCGGCTGGCGCATGTCGGCTTATGGACAGCCGATGTAGTGGCGCAGGCCCGTTTTTATCGACAGGTTATGGGATTTGACCTGCGCGCCCTTGCCAGCGGTTCTGCTGAGCGAGATGCATTGTCGGAAGATGCCAATCTCTTCCTTGCCCTGGGCGATGAGTACCATTGTCTGGGCCTATTCAATGATGTACGTCCGGTGAGCAGCAATGGACGCCGTCCAGCACCACGTCTCCCATTGCATCACCTCTCGTTTGAAGTGGACACCGATGCTGAATTGGCTGCGCTGGCGGCACGCCTGCAAATGGCAAACGTTCAGTTGACGTTGGAACCACGCGATGGTGATGCCGACCTGGGCGATACACTCTGGTTTCAAGACCCCGATGGCAACCGTATCGAGATTTCCGTAGCCAGTGATGAGTTTCAACACTTCGGCGTGTCCTTAAAACAGGGGCAGCGTTTCCGCCCCTTGGCACTCCAACATGTCGCTCTGCAAACGCTCCACCTTGAGGCAATGGTCGATTTTTACACTGAGGCTTTGGGTTTCGATGTGTCTGATTGGCTCCTGCGCGAATGCGTGTGGTTGCGCTGTAATAGCGATCACCACACAATCATGTTTATTCAAGGACAGCCAGGGATTGATCATCTTGGTTATTCGCTTGTTGAAGGAACAGAGCTCTTACGGTGGGCCGATCACCTTGCGCGTCATCAGACCAAACTGCTCTGGGGTCCAGGCCGACACGGAGCGGGCAATGATCTCTTCCTGCGTTTTGCCGATGTGGATGGTATACACATCGAACTATCTGCTGAACTGCAACAATACTACGATCAAGATGTAACCATTCCCCCACGCCTCTGGCACACACGCACCTCCGCGCATAACCTCTGGGGTACGCTCCCCACCTGGTTACAAGAGAAAGTAGGCGTATAGCAGAAGGAACAGGGGCCGCATGGTTGCGCGGCCCCTGTTCCTTCTATGTGCTATCACAAGCAAAGGCGTGTTATACACCTGCGACGGTGTTGCGCAATGTGCCGATGCCTTCAACCTCGGCCTCGACGACATCACCCGGCTTGAGAAATTCGGGCGGCTTGCGTGCGAAACCGACACCGCTCGGCGTTCCTGTCGCGATGATATCGCCTGCTTCTAGCGTCAAGCCTGCCGAGAGAATAGAGATGATCTGGCGCACGTTAAAGATCATCTGGGCCGTTGTCGAGTCCTGTTTGGTGACGCCGTTCACGCGCAGTCGCAAAGCCAGTTGCTGCGGGTCGGCGATCTCGTCAGCAGTCACAATCCAGGGTCCCATTGGGCAAGAACCATCCAGACTCTTCCCTTTGAAATACTGTTTATGCTGCTCTTGCAAATCACGCGCTGTAATATCGTTGATGACGGTGTAGCCAAAGACGTGTGAGAGGGCATCCTCTTCACGAATGTTTTTGCCGCCCTTACCAATAATGACGCCCAATTCG
Source organism: Ktedonobacterales bacterium (assembly GCA_027451525.1). Taxonomy (GTDB): domain Bacteria; phylum Chloroflexota; class Ktedonobacteria; order Ktedonobacterales; family Ktedonobacteraceae; genus DTNP01. The sequence continues at coordinate 4,354 of DAIDJF010000088.1, read as the reverse complement.
ACTTCCCAGTCAATATCGCTTGAGACTGAGGGATCAATAATAATCTCACCATAAGGGCTATTCATACTGGTGGGAGCTTTGGTGAAGAAAATAGGATGGGCTGGTCCTGACGCGCTACGTCCACGAATAGCCGCCGTCTCCTGGGCATGTTCGCTATAGTTGAGTCCCAGGCAGACCACGTTTTTCGCTGGCCGTGGAATGGGCGAGGCCAGCTGAACATCGCTTAACAGATGAACTGCTCCAATCTCGCTGAAGGCTTTCACCTGACTCAATGGGCGTCCCGCCGCTCTCTCTATAATGGCCTGAAGAACCTGCTGGCTCTGTTCATAGGTCGTGATAAGATCAAGCATCTGGTCGGGCGCACTCAAGTTAAGGGCGCGGCTTGCCAGATCGACATCCACAACCTCATCATGTAATACCAGACCGAGGTGGGGTGTCGGCAAGACGTGAGTAGAAAAACTGACGAGTTTCACTACGAAATGGCTCCTTTGCACGAAATAGATGTCTGAAACGACATTGCTTTTCTTATTGTACAACATTGCCTGCGGTCAGGCGCGTTTCTGCTCTAAACACGTTTCCGCTGTTTTATTCGTGCATAAGCGCGGCACGCATGGCCTCGATTGGAGCGGGTTGGCCTGTCCATAGAGTAAAGGCGAGTGCGCCCTGATGCAAGAGCATGGAAAGACCATTGGCGGTGCGCAGATTAATCGTGCGGGCCTGACATAGCAGGTGTGTCTGCGTTGGGTTATAGATCATGTCGTAAACAAAGGTATCAGCATTGAAGTGCGACAGTACCTCGGCAGGGAGTGGACTGACATCCTCGTGCATGCCGAGCGAAGTTGCGTTAATGATGATAGATGAAGGATGTGGAATTAAGAAAGAGGGGTCGCTCAAGCTGAAAATGGGGCCATCGTAGTTATGTTGTAAGTCTGCGGCGAGTTGTTGCGCCTTCTCTAAATGGCGGTTGACAATAATCAGGCGCGATATGTGGGCATCAATAAGGGCGAATGCTGCTCCACGCGCTGCACCTCCAGCACCTAATAATACAGCGGTGTAGCCATCGAGCATGACATGCCCATCCTCTTGCATCTTGCCTAAGCCCTGTTCATGTAAAGCAAGCAGCAATCCCGGCGCGTCCGTGTTATAACCCTGCAAGTAGCCGTTATGATGCACAATAGTGTTGACCGCACCGATGCGTGTTGCCAGGGGATCAACCATATCTAATAGCGGCAATATGGCCTGTTTGTGCGGAATCGTCACATTCGCTCCCAGGTAGTTAGGGGTGCAGAGGGAGCGGACACGTTCGATCAATTGCGTCTCTGGCGTCTGCCAAAGTTCATAGCGTGCTGGAATGCCGAGGGCATCCAGGGCGGCTTGCTGGAAACGCGGCGAGTAGGAATGGGCGACGGGGTCGCCAATCAAGCCAACACGCAAAAATGCCTGTGCTTGTGAATACTGCATCTTTTCTGGCATACGAATACCTGTCTCTTGTCTCTGTAATCTATAAAATAGAGAGCATCTTTTAAAAGATGTAACCTACTCTTTGCCACGTAGCAAGCACCTGTAAATAGGAACAAAAATAGTTCGTGCCTGTTGCCGCTAGCATAACTCATCAGCGCGTTGCTTGCAACAGTCTTGCGTTCCATTTTTTTCTGAACATATGGTACTATGAGAGGGCAAAACATGGAAGCAGAGAGCAAGAAGATGTGTCAATAGTACTATTTGGAACATCTTGATATGCAATGAAGCTGTGAAAGGGAACGGAGAAGTATATGGCTGTACAGCCACGCCTGGCGGCGACCGTGATGTTAATTCGTGATGCTGGAGCGCACCGGGGCATTGAGGTGTTTATGGTGCGCCGCGTTGTGCAAAGTGAGTTTATGCCCAATGTGTATGTCTTTCCTGGCGGTTCCGCATCGCCGGATGATGTACAGGCAGAGCAGACCACAGGTATCTGTGTCCCCGTAACGGATGTGCCGAATGACGCGCTGGGACGCACAGTCTTGGGGAGTGGCGTTCGTGCCGCCGCTATTCGCGAAATGTTTGAGGAAGCCAATGTCCTGTTAGCCTATCGGGACCAGAAAATCCTGGCGGTGACAGCGGATAATATCGCGCGTTTCACGCGCTATCGGCAGCTTTTCAATCAGCGTGCAGGCTCGTTAGTGACGCTGGCCCGTGAGGAGCAGTTGACCCTGGCAACCGATCTGTTAATCTACTTTGCGCATTGGATCACGCCTGAGTTGATGCCAAAACGCTACGATACGCATTTCTTTCTCGCGGCGGCTCCAAGCGAGCAAGAGGCATTGTACGATAATCTTGAGACCAGTGATGGCATCTGGATTGCTCCTTCGCAGGCCTTACAACGCTACGCGGCAGGAGATTTTCCTATAGCCTTCCCAACATTTCACCAGTTGCGCGATCTCAGTGCGTTCAGTAGCGTTGCAGAGGCTCTTCAGGCCAGTGAAACACGCCCTGTGCCGACGCATTTGCCCAATGTGATGAGGAAAGATGGCGTGTCCTATGTCTCTTTGCCAGAGGAATCCGATCAGCTCTGGAAAGTCTAGCTATGTAGAGAGAGAAGAGAGGTTATGCAACACACAGCTTATACTGTCTTGCTGGCTCCCAATCCCTCACTCATGACGGGTCCTGGCACCAATACGATTGTGCTGGGTGGCGGTGTAGAGGGCGCGAGCGTGATTGATCCTGCTGACGAGCATCCCGACCATCTGGAAGCGATTATTAAAGCAGGTGAAGAGCGCGGCGATATTCGGCGCATTCTCATCACGCATGGGCATCCCGATCATATCGGTGGCGCGTTGCTCCTGAAAAAACGCCTGGGTGTCTCCATCTATGCCTATAGTCGTCAAGGTGTGCCATTTGCCGATGAAGAGATAGCTGATGGCATGACTTTTCCAGCGGGCGATGATACGTTGCGTGCTATCCATACGCCAGGACATCGCTTCGATCATCTGTGTTTTTTGCTAGAGCAAAAACGCACGCTTTTCGCGGGTGATCTGATCGCGGGCGTGGGCACAGTGGTGATCTCGCCGCCGGAAGGTGATTTGCTCGATTATCTCCAATCGCTTGCCCGTCTGCAACAGCTAGAGATTGCGGAAATGGTTCCCGCGCACGGCCCCATCATCACAGACCCGCAGGCCAAACTGGCGGAATATATCGCGCATCGCCTGGAACGCGAGCGACAAGTGTTAGAGGCATTGCAGGCTGCGCAGGGAGTGGCAAGCATTCCCGCATTGGTGCAGGTGATCTATGTCGATGTAGACCCGCGCCTGCACCCGGTCGCGGCTCATTCAGTTGAGGCTCATCTGCTGAAACTGGAGCGTGAGGGACGAGTGCGGCGCGGCGAAGCGGAAACATGGACGCTGTAAACCGAACTTTGTACTTTGGGCAGAAGCGGGAGGGCTATTGTACCCTCCTGCTCACAGCTGTTGAGCCAAGATATGTCAGAGCCGTGTGTGCCATGTTTTTTTCTCTGCTTATTGTCACTCAAGAGAGCTGAGTAGAAGTTTTCTCGCCAACTCTGGATGAGGAAGAGGATACACTGCCTCATAAGGAGTCGTTAAATGGGCAAAAATTTTCGTGCGCACGTATTCCGCTTGTTGCTGGACAAAAGGTGAGATATCGTCTATTTCCATGATCCACTCATGGGCATAGTGCTTAAGAATATCGCCTCCTAACCCCAGTTGAATGGCTCGCCGCTCGAGTTTTGTCCCTACAGGATCATGATCTGGGTCCCATTGGAGACGGACAGAAGTGCGATGAAGTTGCTCTTGCCAGGCCTCTTCGTCAGGATACACTGCTGGAATATACTGCGTATGGACGGCCAGTTCTAATAGGGTAGCGAAGGCACTGCGTTTTAAACGTACAGCAAGGGTGACTTCTTGCCCCTCTTTGGTTCCCCACCCTGACCGATACATCATCCAGAGAAAATTCGTCTTGATCCAACTCATACGAGTGAAAGAAAAGCCATCTCCACCAAAATATCCATGACGAGTGGCAAAGTGTCCAATCGCGGGACTATAGGCTTGATAGACGATAATAGACTGTTCGTCGTATTGCGCAAGAATGTGCCGACCCGATGGAGGCCAGCGTTTGATTTGAGACCCATACGCTTCATACAGCAGAGACATCGTGACACCCTCCTCAGAACTCACTAGTGTTGAAACATATCGTGTCCATTGTCCATCCAATACCGTTCTTCTTCAGGAACCTTTGCGCGAAAGTCCTCATTCGTCCCTACTGCTCTGTCAAACTTCATCGCGCACTTTTCGGCGTGTGGGGGGCAGGGCGAGGGCAAGCCTCGCTCCTACAATGATGACGGGGAAAACGGGCATCG
>DAIDJF010000087.1 GCA_027451525.1 Ktedonobacterales bacterium | reverse complement strand
CTTGTCAGCGGATACGGCGTATGATGCGTTGATGGTCTGGATTGCAGAAACGGATTTATTAAGCCCAAATGAACGGGCCGTTGCGATGACGTTTCCCGCGTATCGAGCCGATTTTGAACGTGTGTGGTCTGCGTATGCAAGAGAGCGGCAAAAAGAGGTCCTGGGGGTGTATGTTGCTTCGTTCGTGGAACGGTTGAATTGGGCGGTGGCTCATGGAGCGTGGCAGATGGTGCAAGAGGAACAGGCGTGGTGTGCAGCACAGGGGATAACGCTGGTGTGGTATGCAGAGACGGGACGGTATGGGGTGGTGCAATGATGCGTTTTGTCGAAAAATCGCTAGCGGATTTCCCATTTCTGGTTGTGGAGCATGATGACCGTCGTCCTTCTGTGGTGGTTGTCTGTTACGCCAACTCCTATGAGCAAGCGTATGCGTTGTGGGCTGCGCTCGTCCAGTGTGCGAACGCAACGGGGTCGGGCTTGCTCTATGGTATTCGGGAAACGGCATTCATTGCAGCATGGCAAAAATTGTAAAGCGTTCGTGAGAATGGCGCAGAGCAAGTAACACGCGCCATTCTATCTACATTGGTTTTTTCTGCTTGGTTTTTCCTCTGTTTTCCTCCTGGGGGTTTCTCAATGCGGAAACGTCTGTTGCTTGATCTTTGCTGTGGTGCTGGTGGCGCGTCGGTTGGCTATGCGCGTGCGGGTTTTGAAGTCGTTGGGGTCGATCTGGTGCCACAACCACATTATCCATTTGCTTTTCATTTGGCTGATGCATTGACCTTTCCTCTTGATGGGTTTGATGTGGTCCATGCCTCGCCGCCGTGTCAAGCCTATTCCGCGTGTCAACATTTTCTGAAACGCCCTGAGCAGTATCCGGCTTTTCTTCCTGAGATGCGGGAACGCTTGCAGCAATGGGGCGGTCCCTGGATAGTGGAAAATGTAGTCGGTGCTCCGATGCCTGGGGCGGTCTTACTCTGCGGAACGATGTTCGGGTTGAATGTCCTGCGTCATCGCTTGTTTGAAAGTAGTCATCTGCTCTTTGCTCCTGCTCGGTGCTGGCATCGTGGCAAAACACAAAAGTATGGCGGTCCCTACGTCTGCGTGGCTGGTGAGATGTTTCGTTTGTCTGATGCTTGTCAAGCGATGGGCATTGATTGGATGACTGCGAAAGAACTGAGTCAAGCTCTTCCTCCGGCGTATACGGAATGGCTTGGGCGTCAATTGTTGGAGGTGTGCTGATGGGGCGTTATGATGTGGCGTTGTGGCTTTCCTGGTCGCCGCTGTGGCCTGAGATTATAGAGAATGGGGTTCCTGCGTTGGATGCGTGGTCGGCGGTCGTGACCGTGATGGAAACGGCTGGCCTGACAAAAGTAAAAAAAGCGGCGGTCAATGATGGCTCGGTGATACGGCGTTGGTTCTCTGTTGATTTGGCTGCGGTTGCTGATGCAGCTGCGGATGACTAGAGGAGGTGGCCTATGACGCAAGCGGTTGGTCTGGTCGGCTATGGCGTGGATACGCTGATTTTGAATGTGCGCTATGCGGATAGCTTTCTGTGTCCGGTCAAGCGCGAATTAGACACGGCATTGCAACAAGAGTTAGACCAGTTGCAAGCAGAAGCGCGGCGCGATGAACAGGCGGTCGCCTCGCGCTGGGCCTTTCACAACACGCTCCTGTTTCTTGAACCGCACGGGGCGGGTCGGCAATGGCGTTGGCTGTTGACATGTCGGCTGCTCTCCGTTGCGATCTCGCGTGGCAAATTTAACGATATCATTGCACAAGTACGCTTCTCTTCTGAGTTCCTCTGGTCGCAAGCCTGGGCGGGTGATGCCTTGTCAGAAGTGCATAGCTTCCTGATGTCGATCTTTGGAGAAAACTTGCATTTGCAGGTCTCGGAAGTGCATCTGTGCGCGGATGTCGTCGGCTTCGATTTCTCGCACGCTGATTATGAGACGGGTTTTGTCACGCGGGTGCGCAAGAATGACACGATCTATGGTCCTGGCGTCGATGGGGTCGCTCTCGATTATCACCGTGTCTCCTCGCTGCGCTTTAGTAGTCATGGGTCGCCGATTTCTTGCACGATTTATGATAAGACACTTGAGATAAAGCAAAAGTCACACAAGACATGGTTTTTTGACTATTGGTCACGGGAAAAGCCTGGATGTGTGGCCTGGGATGGTACATCTGACGTGTGGCGTGTTGAGTTTCGTTTTAAGCGTGAATTTTTGCATAACCTCGCAACGCCGATAGAGGGGGCGTATGATCTGCTCGATCAATTGCAAGCGTTGTGGAGCTATGCAGCGGGTCAAGCGGCTGGCGGTGCGGATGGTCTGCCCGATGGCTGGTTACGTTATGTGGTTCCAACGGGCGATAGTAACCGTTCGCGCTGGCCTGTGCATCCTGCCTGGGTGGTTATTCAAGCGGCTTTTGCAGAAACCTCAGAAGTCGAGCTTGGTCCGGTGGTACGTGAGCGGGTGCGGGAAGTGAGTTTAGCGTGTGGCCTGGCTGCGGTGATTGGCTATTGTTCCACGCTGGCGGCCTGGCTCGGTGGTGTGTTCGTAGGGACTGATGCGGATGTCTCGCAAGTGTTGCACTGGCTCTATGAAGAGGGCTTGACGTACCTGGAAGAGAAGGAACGCGACTACTGGAAAGAAGTTGTGAAAAAGCAAAAGCGGTTCGGTCTCGCTGTTTAGAAGGGGGGATATCCATGCAAAAACGTGTCTCCATTGCTCAACCTTTGCTTTTGTCGGTGGCTGATGTTGCCGCTCAGTTGGGTATCTGCCGCACAAAAGTGTATGCGCTGATTGCTACAGAAGGATTACCTACGGTGCGTCTTGGGCGGGTTTTGCGGGTTCGTCCTGCGGCTCTTGAACAGTGGCTTCTTGAACGAGAAAAGATGTCTGCATAGAAAGGCAGGGGACCCGCTTCATTGTCGCATGTGGAGCGGGTTTTCTTGTGCATAGGAGAAAAACAGATGGGAAAAAATAGAGGACATGGTGAGGGTTCGATCTATCAACAAACGGATGGGCGGTGGACTGCTGCCATTACACTTGAGAACAGGAAACGCAAGGTTTTCTATGGGAAGACGCGCAAAGAAGTACAGGAAAAATTAAAGCAGGCGTTACATGAGCAACAGCAAGGGACGCTTGTTACAGCTTCTCAGCAGACGCTAGAAAAGTTCCTGCTACAATGGCTTGAAGATCGTCGGGTGTCGGTGCGCTCTCGTACCTATGAACGGTATGAGGAATATGCGCGCTTGCATATCTTGCCCGTGATTGGGCGTGTCCAGTTGCAAAAGTTGACGGCTCAGCAAGTGCAGGCACTCTATACAAAAAAGCTAAAAGGGGGGTTGTCTCCTACGACAGTAAATGGACTCCATGCTATGTTGCATAAGGCTCTGAGTGATGCCGTTCGGTTGGGGATTGTCGCTCGTAACGTATGCGATATGGTAACGGCTCCTCGTCGGGCGTATCATGAGATGCATGTACTAACAGTCGAGCAAGCACAAAAATTGCTAGCGACAGTGAAAGGGCATAAGCTAGAAGCACTCGTTGTGCTGGCACTGACAACAGGTATGCGTCGTGGTGAAGTGCTGGCACTTAAATGGCAAGACATTAACTTTACACGAGGTATGTTACAAGTGCGGCGTATCCTGAGTCGTGTGCCGACAAAGCTTGTTGAAGAGATTGGTCAACATTATGTTGAGGCTGAACCGAAAACAGAGAGAAGTCGGCGTAGTATTATGCTTGCTCCGCTTGCGGTTGAGGCATTGAGAGAGCATAAGAAACAGCAACTCCTGGTGATGGCTGAAACTGGTGCTGACTGGCAAAACCGTGATTTGGTGTTCTGTACCTCGCTTGGGACTCCGCTTAATCCTAACAAGGTGTTAGAGAATTTTAAAGAGTTGTTACAACAAGCGGGGTTGCCAACAATGCGTTTTCATGACCTGCGTCATAGTGCAGCAACTATCTTGTTAAGTACAGGGGTGCATCCTAAAGTTGTGCAAGAGATGCTAGGGCATAATCAGATAAGTATGACGATTGATACGTACTCTCATGTGTTGCCAACTATGCAACAGGAGGCTGTGAATAAGATGAATGATGCTCTACAGCAACCCTAGTAGGTTTTGCTATCAGTTTTGCTATCAAACGGATTGGTAGCTAAAAATGAGAACGTCTCAAGCCGCTTGGGAAGCCACTTGAGACGTTCATTGTTGCGTAAAAATGCCGATGGAGAGATTCGAACCCTCAACCCTTGCGGGACCTGTTTTTGAGACAGGCGCGTATACCGTTCCGCCACATCGGCTTGCTGTTTGCAGCTTGAATAATAGCGCATTCAGGCACAGAAGTCAAGAGGTTAGACAGGGGAATTTTCGGGAATCTCCAGGCGACCGAAATGTCCAATCTGTCGAAACTTCTGATAGCGCTGCTCTAACAGTTCGTCTATGGGTATCTGGGCAAGTTCGGCTAAATGCCGGCTCAATGCCTCCTTGAGAAATTCTGCCGCCTGCCGATGGTCGCGGTGTGCTCCGCCCAGTGGCTCTGGGATCAGGTCATCGACCAGTTGTAGCACTTTGAGTTCGCGCGCGCTGATCTTCATCGCCTCGGCAGCTTGTGGGGCAAAGGCCGTGTCGCGCCAGACGATAGAGGCAGCCGCTTCTGGTGAGGCGACGGAGTAGATGCTATGCTCTAACATCAAAATACGGTCAGCCACACTTAATGCCAACGCGCCGCCGCTACCACCCTCGCCGATAACAATCGCGATGATGGGCGTGCGTAAATTTGCCATCAGGTAGAGATTGGCCGCGATAGACTCGGATTGTCCCCGTTCTTCGTCGCCCAAGGCGATAGATGCGCCTGATGTATCAATCAAGGTGACCAGAGGAAAGCCAAATTTCTCGGCCTGCTGCATAAGACGGTAGGCTTTGCGATTCCCTTCTGGATGTGGCATCCCCAGATTGCGGAATTGCTTCTCCTTCGCGTCGCGTCCCTTTTGATGACCAATAAACATGATGGTCTGACCGTTAAAACGGGCAGGACCAGCAATAATTGCATGGTCATCAGCAAACGCACGATCACCGTGTAGCTCAAAGAAGTCGTCACTGATCAATTGAAGATAATCGGCGGTATAGGGACGATCTTTGTGACGAGCTACCAGCACGGTTTGCCAGGAGGTCAAATTTTTATAGATTTCCACAGTGCGGTGCTGCAATTCGTGTTCCAGTTCGTGCAGTTGGTGTTGTTCATCGTGTTTTAAGCGGTCGCCTTTGCGCTGTAGTGCGTTAATCTTTTTCTCTATTTCAGCAAGTGGCTTCTCAAATTCTAAGTCGTAAGCCATTCTGTTTCCCTCTACTCCTGTTATAATGCGCTAAAACGCAGAAAACCGAGAAATAAAGTCCTTTAACTGTAAATGTGAAGGATGTGCGAGAGTGTCTGTCGCAGGTCGCGTCGATGGACAACAGCATCGATCATACCGTGTTGAAGAACAAACTCGGCAGAATTCGCGTCTTCAGGTAGTTTGACGTGCATGAAACCTTCGATGACACGAGGACCCGCAAAACCAACGAGCGCGCCCGGTTCGGCGATAATAACGTCGCCCAGCATGGCAAAGCTGGCGGTGACGCCACCAAATGTTGGGTCTGTGATAAGGCTGATGTATGGTAATCTGGCATCACTCAAGCGCGCAAGCGCCACGGAGGTTTTTGCCATCTGCATCAGGGAGTAGAGGCCCTCTTGCATGCGTGCACCGCCTGATGTAGAGGAGATAAGGACGGGAATATGCTTCTCAATGCCCAATTCAATCGCGCGCGTGATTTTTTCACCAACGGCACTTCCCATGCTGCCACCGATAAAGCGGAAATCCATGATCGCCAGAGCCAGAGGCTTGCCAGTAACGGTAGCGTGTCCAATTACCACGCCCTCGTTGAGACCCACATTTTGCCGTTCTTCAGCCAGTTTCGTCGTGTATGGTTGAGAGCGACTGACGAAATTGAGTGGATCGACAGAAATAATATCCGCGTCAACCTCGACAAAACTGTCAGGGTCTGCCAGTAGTTCGATCCGCTCGTGCGCGGAAAGTTTAAAGTGATATCCGCAGCGCGAACAGACTTTTAGATTTTTTTTCCAGTCGCGCCCATACAAAATTTCTTTACATTTAAGACATTTTACTGCCAGATCTCCTACAGCAGAAAGGTTCGCCTTCCCATTATTGAGTTCAGGCGATTGTCCAGTTGCAGGTAGAGCCGTTTCTTTAGCCATGAAAAACCTCCACGTCAATTGTGCGCGAAGAGTGCCGCAACAAACTTCTGTGGCTCAAATGGTTCGAGGTCTCCAATTTTTTCTCCTGTGCCAATAAATTTAATGGGAACCCCCAGATCATCAGCCACAGCAAACGCAAACCCCCCTTTAGCTGTACTATCCAGCTTGGTGACGATGACACCTGTCAAGCCAATATCCTCGGCAAATTTACGTGCCTGAAGCAGTGCATTCTGGCCTGTTGTGGCGTCAATCACCATCAACAATTCATGGGGACCATCAGGGACGAACCGCTGGATAATCTTGTTGATTTTCTTAAGCTCTTCCATCAAGTTAAATTTCGTATGTAGACGACCAGCGGTATCGACAATCAGTATATCACATCCACGGGTGTTCGCGGCTTGAATGGCGTCAAAAACAACTGCCCCAGGATCGGAACCGGGATTCTGGCTGATGACGGGCACATTGATGCGTTCGCCCCACTCCTTTAGCTGATCAATAGCGGCAGCACGAAAGGTATCGGCAGCCGCGAGCATGACCTTGTGACCGTCACGTGTCAAAACCGAGGCCATTTTCGCCACGCTGGTGGTTTTCCCAGAGCCGTTGACACCGATGACGAGAATAACGGTTAGCGGGGATTGCTTGGAGAAGCGCAAAGGAGAGGGTTTTCCCAAAAGATAAGTCAATTCCTCACGCAAAGCGCGTTGAACCTGCGCCCCCGTGCGGAAATGCTCCTCTTCTGTGCGCTGACGCAAGCGTTCAATCAGCCAGTTACTTGTACTGGGACCAACGTCAGCCGCGAGTAGTTGTTCTTCCAGATCTTCCCACAATTCGTCGGTGATCGTATCGTTCTGCTCGACAGTATTGCTCACGCGCGTAAATATCTGGCGCGTGCGCTGTAAAAAGCCGAAACGCTGACTGGCATTTGCCTCATCTTCAGCCTGTTTTGCGCGTTCGCGTGCGGCCTGTTCAGCGCGTGCCTTTTCTTGACGTTCCTGCTCAAGACGCTGCTGCTCAGCCCGTTCACGCATGACTTTTTCTGCCTGCGCTTTCTCTTGCTGCTCCCGTTCGAGACGTTCTTGTTCAGCCTGTTTCTGTACGGCTTCTTGATTGCTTTTGAGGTCTTCTTGAGGCTTCTTCTGTCCAAAGAATCGACTAAACACGGCTCAACAGACTCCTTCTTCCTATCCCAATAAACATTTTATGTAGACACTGTGAAAATTATAGCGGTATGATGGAATGGTATGCGAGAAATATGCGCAAGAACAGAGAGAAGGCAAAAGGAAGAAAGCAGCAATGCAGTCAATCATCCTTTTGCCTTCTTAAGTTCCATGTGTGCTAGCAGTATATAGTATATTCCTGTTAGACACAAGGGACTTATTGGTCAGCACTTAATCGTTACTGACGGGAGCTACGATACGAGTGTAATGACCCATCACTGATCGGCTCATTAATGATGATATCGCCATTACGGATTTTGATGTTGTACAGGCACGAGGGATTGGTGCAGACCCAGGCCTTGTACTCAATGGAAGCTCCCTGGCTGCCGAAATCCGAAAGCGGCACCAGATCACCGTCACCACATTTGCGACACCGAGGAAAAGCGTTTTCCACGAAATCGCCTCCTTCCTTCTCTCTGGAGAACGTATTCGCTTATTCTATCACATGTAATAGCGTAAGCGAGGCTTCACGAGAAAGTTAGCCGAGGGGGAGCCTCCGCCGCTGCATCCGCATCCCCACAGCAGGTATAAACCTTAACGTCACTATCATATCACAACTCTCCCTCCGTGTCAGCAGATATGTGAAGAAATCTTCATTTTTTTCAAAAAAAGGCCTCATCCATCTTCTGTGTGAGCAATGCGAAGGGCACAGCATTCATGGCGTTTTGCCGCGTTTTTCGCGCACTGTCAGATACTCCTCGGCAATCTATCGTTCCATGATTGCTCTTGTTTTCAGCATAGCAGGTGATGCAAGTCTCGTCAAGCATTTCTCTTTATCGATCAGGGTCCTGCGGAATTTTCCGCAGGGATGGAAAAATCTTCATCTTGCAGTGTGCGTGTGCCTGCTGTATTTTCATATTTTTTTCATTCATCGCTTAAGTCTCCCTATGCGCTGTCGATACAAATAGTGCTCACGAAGTTTCTTCTGGGGGAAAATGTGCAAGCGGATAGTGGTACTCACTGGTTTTGGCACGATTCTTGCATGAAAGAGTAGGTAGGGAGGCGGCGAGCGGAAAAATCGTGCCAGTTCTCTATGAAATTGATCTGTCAAGTGTATGTGGAAAAAGGAGTATCAATGATGCATAAGAAAGCGACGCGCGTGCGCAATCATGAGGGAGAGTGTGCTGTAGTGGTCATGCCGACCAGAAAATCTGCACGGACGGTTCATGTGACAGATGAGCAACTGGATTTGGAGAATGATCTGCTCTTCGATATGGAGATGGATGATGCCGTTCTAGACGAAGAGATCGTGGATGGGCGGATTGCGCTTGATGATGTGGTGAAACAGTATCTGAAGGAAATTGGCTCTTATCCACTATTAACCGGCGAACAAGAGCTATTGCTGGCACAACGTGTAGCACGTGGTGATGTCTGCGCGTGCCGCCAATTAATTGAAGCGAATTTACGTCTGGTCGTTAGCATCGCGAAGCGTTATTCTAATCAAGGGCTACCGCTCCTTGATCTGGTGCAAGAGGGTAATATTGGGCTGATGCGCGCTGCCCAGAAATTTGATTATCAACGCGGTTTCCGCTTCAGCACCTATGCCACCTGGTGGATCAGGCAAGCGATCAGCCGCGCGCTCGCAGAACATTCGCGCTCTATCCATATTCCAACTCATGTGGTTGAGGTAATTTATAAGATCAAGAAAGTTGCGCGCCGTCTCTATCAAGAGCAAGGTGTGGAACCGCATCCTGAACAGATTGCCGCTGAAATTGGCCTGCCCTATGAGCGCGTATTGGAGCTATTAAATGTCTCTGAGCAACCTGTGTCGCTGGATGCGCCAATGGCGGATGATGATCAGTACCATCTGGCGGATACGCTTGAAGATGTCTGCATATTACAACCCGAAAATAGTGTGATGCATGAAAAGCAGCACCACGCGATTGAAGAGGCTCTCGCGGTCTTAACGCCGCGTGAACGTGAGGTGATCGAGATGCGCTACGGCCTGCGTGATGGGTGCGTGCGTTCCCTAGAAGAAATCGGTGTGTTCTATCAGCTTACCCGTGAGCGCATCCGCCAGATTGAGGCAAAAGCGTTACGGAAATTGCGCTATCCAGAACGCTACGAGCCTGTACGCGAGCTGGCCCATGCCTGATGGAATATGGTGTTTATCATGTTTTGATTTTGAGGGTATAGTGCTTTGTCAAACGTCATTTGCTCTGTTTTGGGCGGGAGAAGGTTTTTTGGTTGAGAGGCTGATGAGGGACGCGGGCGTGATGGATGGTGTTAAAAAAATAATGTGGATATTGGCGTAGGGGCGTGATTTATCACGCCCCTACGCCAATCCGCCTGAGGAGCCATGTGAGAGGCCATATGAACGGGGACGCGGGCGTGATGGAATCACGCCCCTACGCAACTTATGCCGTTTTTTATGCCATGAATCACGCCTCTACGTCTTGCCTGTTATTCGTCAGTGGTGACGCCTCCAGCCTTTTCTTGCAGATAGGCATAGATGAAAGGGTCTACATTTCCTGCGAGATACCCTGTAGTGTCACCAGACTCAAAGTTGGTACGATGATCTTTGACAATCGAGTAGGGATGGACCGTCACTGAACGTATCTGCGTTCCAAAGTCCGCTTGCACATGCTCTCCCTTGAGTTTTGCGGTCTCTTCTTCACGTTTCTTCAGCTCTAACTCGTAAAGACGCGCTTTGAGCAGTTTGAGCGCAACCTCGCGATTTTGAATCTGGGAACGCTCATTCTGGCAGGTAACTACGATCCCACTTGGGATATGGCGCATACGTACAGCGGAGTCTGTCTTGTTGACGTGCTGACCGCCAGCACCCGTCGCGCGATAGGTGTCGACTTCGATATCTTCGGGCCGAATCGTGATTTCGATGGCGTTCTCGATATCGGGCATCACTTCAACCTTCGCAAAAGATGTGTGGCGACGATGCGCGGCATCAAAAGGTGAGAGGCGAATCAGGCGATGCGTCCCAGCCTCTGAGCGCAGGTAGCCATAGGCATAGCGGCCCGCAATCTCGACAGTCGTGCTCTTAAGACCCGCCTCTTCACCCTCGCTATAGTCGTAAATTTCAGTGCGAAATTTATGCTGTTCTGCCCAGCGCAGGTACATGCGCAGAAGCATTTCGGCCCAGTCCTGTGCGTCAACGCCGCCACTACCCGCGTGGATGCTGATAATCGCGTCCCGCTCGTCGTGCTCGCCGCTCAACATCAGGGCAAACTGGAGTTTTTCAACCTCTTGCTCAAGCGTGGTCAGGGATTGTGCAACCTCGCCCTGCATCTCCTCGTCTGGCTCCTCTTCCAGTAATTGGGCTAATCCGTGCAGGTCTCGTAGTTGTCCATCAATACCGTCCCAGGTGGCAACCTCCTCGCGCAGTGCATTCAGTTGCTGCATGTGTACCTGCGCGCGGCGATTATCAAGCCAAAAATCTTCGGCTACGCTTTCATCTTCAAGTTTGGTAATCTGTGTTTTTTTGCTGGCGATGTCAAAGACGCACCATAGTTTTCTGGACACGCCTCTGCAACCGCTCAATTTGCTGTATAAGTTCGTTCATGGCTCGTATTGTATCATGTTTGCGCGTTTCTGTATATCTACTCTCTTCGGGCGCGATACGTCGACCTAGCCGATGATGATATTTTGTAATAGAACTTGCGCTGAAGCCGGACTACCAGCGGGCGGCGTTATCTCAATCAGCAAGAGGCCGGGCTGATCTGTCTGGTTCGTGTTGTAAACGATGCTCCCTGTATAGTTCCCGTCTGCGGCAATGCGGAACGTTGGTGGGGCGAGTGTTTGTATTGGGCTGAGCGTATGGTCAAACAGCGTGACAGTTGCTTTGCCACCGAGCAACGTTGTTGTACCCTGTAACGCAAGCGGCGAAGTGATCTTAGGCGTCAGCGTGTTTTGCTGTAGCGTGAGACCTGGTGTCTGCACGTTCGTGACAAACCAGAGACCAGAGGTATTGTGTTGAATCAGGCGCGTTAGTGTGACGGTGAGCGTGAGCGCGGGATACCGCTGAACGAGACGCACGTGCGCTGTCGTGCCATCGTTATCCAGCACCATGTCGCCAGCATCCGTTGCTGAGCGTTGTAACAGTTCACGAGCCATCTGTTGTGCCGTTACAAGTGGGTCGCTCCAAGGGAGTTGTTGCCCACTATTTGCTTGTTGCTGTAAGATTTCCGCCTCTCCTCGACTGAGCACGGGATAGAGACCTGGAAAAGGTATTTGTACAAAGCTCCCCTGTTGCCAGCGGTATTCATGATAGATGTTGCTCTGCTGAGCTGGCTGCATAACCATATCCTGTGCAGATAAACTGGTATCCATACTGCCAAGCAAAAGCGTCTGCGCGGATGTGACACTCACACTTCCTCCCACTAGGCCTTGCTGCTTAAAAAGCAGTGTGAGTGCAGGCGTGTGCTGCTGTGTCGTACAGCCATAGACGTAGACATCAAGCGTCGGTGGTGTGCTATTGCTTGTGACAGGGACTAAGACAGCTGGTTGTCCCACAAGCTGATTGATAAACTGAATAGCTCCAATGGTTTGTTGTTGCGGTCGAAACGCCACGTATTTCGTATAGTCACTGGTGCGCAAAAGTGTTGTGCAGGTAACGGGCGTTGTGGCTTGTGGGGGCATATGCAGGACGGCGATAAAATGGGCGAGGGCGATAAGCATGACCAGGCTAAAAAGAATAGTGAGCAGGCGTGGTCTACGGCGTGGCTTGTGTGCCTGGGTTTGTTGATATGTAGGTGGTATTCTATATATGCGTTGCGGGATCGTTGGTTGTTGCGTCACCGTGCCAGCACTATCGCTGGTCACTGGTTGGGTCGGGCGTAGATAAGACATGATGTGCGTTTTCCCCTCTCTACAAAACCTGTGAGAGCGATAGCCGCTCTCTTTTCATTCTACAGAAAGGGGAAAAACGACAACAAGATCATCAATATTCGCTACATGGATTTACTGTGCTTGCAGATAACCTTTTAGAATCTTCCACGCGCCACC
Organism: Ktedonobacterales bacterium; assembly: GCA_027451525.1. Classification (GTDB taxonomy): domain Bacteria; phylum Chloroflexota; class Ktedonobacteria; order Ktedonobacterales; family Ktedonobacteraceae; genus DTNP01. The sequence goes on along the minus strand of DAIDJF010000087.1, from coordinate 9,762 downwards.
AACCAAGCCAACCACATAATACCCTTTATATGTACGAACATGTGTACCCTGCCCAGAGGTGTTATCTTCTGTGGCGTTGAGGGTAATAAAAATCTTTACTGTCCCATCACTGAGCACCTGAACGTTGCCAAAGCTAACACGGTCATGGTGTGTGTGCGTGTAGCCTGCTGCAAAACTAGCATATGATGTACCTGCGTTAATTTCATCTTGGCGAATACTATATGCATCTTGATAATCTTGGGTATTAATATCACTATAATATTGCTGAATAACCGCTTTAGCCTGCTCAGCACTGGTTTGTGTGGAAGTCGTTGTCACGGTTATGTTGGCGCCTGTATTGCCTTGTGAGGATGTGTTGTTCCCACTCACGCTACCATTACGGTGCAGGACAAAGAGCACCAGCGCGCCGAGAACGAGCAGTAAGCCAAAGAGAATCAAGAGTAGTCCTGCTATGCGTCCTCCCGCGTTGCGTGGGCGTGGCGGAGGCGTCATGGGTCCGGCCGGATATGCTCCCGGCCCGTAGGTCCCGCCTGCAATGCCAGGATATGCTGTCCCTGTCCCTTGTTGCATTGATACAGTCGGTCCGTGTGTCTCGTAGCCGTTTCCCGTTGCAGATCTTTGTGTAATGAAAGATGCGCCTGGTGCGTATGGGTCGCCATAGGGAGCGGGTTGCTGGGTACTCCCCTGGCTTGGGACCGTGTAGGCTCCCTGTGTGCCACGATTATTGCGTAGCACCATCGGCTGTTGTGCGGCTCCTGCATTTCCATAGGGGGGATATTGCGTGCGTGCAGTTCGTGGCTGTACTGGTGGTAGCGAGGCAATAGTTGGATCGTCCGTGTGCAAATCGCCAATGGGTGCTGTACCCCCGTCTGCCTCGACCATTGTACCGCAGCGAGGACAACGGAGCGTCCCTGGTGCGAGCTGAAGGCCGCATTGACCGCAGAAAACCATTATGACTCCTTCCCTGTGTTCTTCTGTTTGCGTTGCTTTACAGGGCGTGTATCGTGTTGTTGATCCGGCAAAGACAATGGAGAAGAGCATGCACGCTCATAAAGTGCGATAGAAATCACATCGTCCATGCGTTCAACAGGAATAAACTGGATATGCTGGACAACCTCACGTGGAATGTCGTCCAAGTCTTGCATATTTCTCTTTGGTAAGATAAACGTTTTAATTCCCGCTCTATGGGCCGCCAAAACCTTTTCTTTGATGCCGCCCACTGGAAGCACGCGACCGCGCAAGGTGATTTCACCGGTCATTGCCACTTCGCGTCGGGTCGCACGCTGGGTCAGGGCCGAAATGAGAGCGGTAGCCATCGTAATCCCGGCAGAAGGACCATCTTTGGGAATGGAACCCGCTGGGAGATGTAGATGGATATCGTATCGCTCATAAAAACGTTTTTCCAGGCCAAATTGTTCCGCTCGCGAACGCGCATACGAGAATGCTGCCTGCGCCGACTCTTTCATCACGTCGCCTAGCTGTCCCGTGAGCGTCAAATGGCCCTTGCCCTCCATGAGCGTTGCCTCGACAGTGATGAGGTCGCCGCCACTGCCTGTCCACGCGACGCCCGTGGCTACTCCTGCCTCGTCGCTCTCCTCCGCCAGTCCATAAAAATGACGCTGTGGCCCTAGATAGTCGGGCAGTTTATCAGCACTGATCTTCGTCTTGACGCGGCGCCCCTCGGCAACTTTGCGCGCAACTTTACGCATCACCGTTGCAATTTCGCGTTCCAGATTGCGCACGCCCGCCTCAAAGGTATATTCATTAATGATGCGCCGAATGGCTTCATCCTCGATCTCAACCTTGGTGGCCTGTAAACCATGTTCCCGCATCTGTTGCGGAATGAGAAAACGACGTGCGATATGCAGTTTCTCGGTTTCCGTATAGCCGGGCAATTCGATAATCTCCAGGCGGTCCCGTAATGCTACCGGAATAGGATGGAGCATGTTGGCTGTGGTCAGGAAGATTACCTGTGAGAGGTCATAGGGCAATTCCAGATAGTGATCTGAAAAACTCGCGTTCTGTTCTGGATCTAGCACCTCTAGCAGGGCGGATGATGGGTCACCCCGAAAATCTGAACCAATCTTATCAATTTCGTCAAGGATAAAGAGCGGATTAGTTGTGTTCGCTGTTCGCATAGTCTGAATGATGCGCCCAGGAAGCGCACCGACGTAGGTACGGCGATGCCCACGAATTTCGGCCTCGTCATGCACGCCACCAAGCGAAAGGCGCACAAATTTGCGGTTAAGAGCCTGTGCAATCGAGCGCCCAAGCGATGTTTTGCCGACGCCTGGCGGTCCGACAAAACACAAAATGGGACTGCGCATGTTGTTGGACAGCTTGCGCACCGCGATATACTCCAGAATGCGCTCTTTTACCTTATCTAGCCCATAGTGATTCGCTTCCAGGATGGCCTCCGCCTCTTTGATATCCAGGCGGTCCAGCGTTCTTGCGCTCCAGGGAATGCTGATGAGCCAATCCAGATAGGTGCGAATGATCCCGCTATCGGGGGCAATAGAAGGCATTGTATTCAGGCGTTCCAACTCTTTATATGCCCGTGTTTTGACCTCGTCGGGCATCCCACTGGCATCAATTTTCTCGCGCAGTTCCATGTTCTCGCGTAAAGCAGGGTCAGTCTCACTCAACTCATGCTGAATGACCTTCAGCTGTTCGCGCAGGAAATACTCGCGCTGACTCTTATCTACCTCCTGCTGAACCTGATTGTGAATGTGATTCTCCAACTCAAGAATATCCAACTCGTTCGAGAGGAGAATACTCACTTGTTGGAGTCGCTGTTCAACATGACATGCTTCAAGAATGGTTTGGCGTATCAGTACAGAAAGATCAAGAGAGGAAATAATAAAATCAGCAATAGCACCTGGATTATCAATATTTAAGGCAGCAATAAATGTATCATCGGTTAATATTGGATTAAGTTTGACGCATTTTTCAAAAAGTGCCAGTACGGCGCGGCGTAATGCTTCTAGCGCGGGTGATGAACTAAACTGGTCCTCCATCACTTCTGCTTGAACGCGCGGATAGGGGGCTTGTTGCGTATAGCGCACGCGCCGCAGGCGACGTTGACCGCGCAATAAAATACTCAAGGTGCCGTCGGGAAGCTTGAGCATACGCTCAACATGGCCTTCAATACCAATCTCATATACGTCATCGGGACCGGGATCCTCCTGTTCCGCCTGACGTTGCGTCACGACAAACAGCAAATGGTCTTTATTCATCGCCTCTTCAACCGCTTTAAGCGAGGCCTCACGCCCAATGAGTAGAGGGAGGGCGATGCTGGGTAGTAAGACAGTGTTGCGTATTGGGAGTAGAGGCAAATCAAGTATTTCACAGGGACGCTTTATCTCATCATCCTCTTCATGTGTAATCTGTTCATCTAAAGGTAGCGCGTCGAATATCTCTAGAAGCTCACTGGTCGGTGTGGGCATTGCTTCGACGCACTCCTCCGTTGCTTTCTCGCCAACCGAATGGGCAGCATGGTCAGTGCCGTATGGCTGTTCTATGATAACAGCCTGGGTGGCTTTCTCCATAAGTAAACACGTTCCCTCTCAAGTGGAAATGGTAAGTCACATATAGTTCTTCCCATTATAACGTACTAGGGGATATGAGGCAATGAAAAGACGAGATTTGCCTATAGAATGCCCGATTGTCTTTAGCGACAGAAGCGGCGTATCTTTCATTAATAGCTTAACTGAAGATAATAAGCTGTTTGCGTTGCTCTTCCGTCAGCACAAGGCCTGAGTTGCGCGGAATGGGATAAATTTCGGCGCGCTCCCAGAGCGGCAGGGCGACGCTGGTATTATTGCCAATCTGCACGCCGCGCTCATGCAGAGCTGCTCGTAGTTCCATTGCGGGAAAGAGAAAAATGGACTCGATCAACCAGGGAGAGGCATACGGTGGGTTACAGGTTGGTGGTCCGGTAAAAACCAGATAGTAGTCAGGAATGGCATCAATCTTGATGTTGATCTGTCCATCCCGCCGCACGCGCCATTGCACATCGACGCTTTGCCCTGCCAGTGAGCCGCGCGTGAAACGTCCATCATAACCGCGTGCCTTGCCTGTACTATCCAGGGCGATCTCAAAGATGATAGACGCGATATATTCGCCCATATTCCCGATTTGCGCGCTTTTCTTGATAATGCTCGCAAGTTTGCCATCAATCGTATTGCGCGATTTGATCAGGCTAGAAAGTTGGTTGAGATCACTCATCGTGTTGCTCCTCGTATTATTGGGAATATTATCTTGTGTGTATTGTATCTCATAAAGAAGGTTGCTTATCATAGTTATTGTAATGATATGCTGAAATGTAGCACAAAAAAACGGTAAAGAAGGTAATCCTGATGACTGATGTGTATTTAATTCGGCACGGCGATTTCGGCGATGTGATAGATCGTACTGGAATTGGCAGCAGCCCGTTATCGCCGCGTGGTGTAGCGCAGGCTCAGCGTTTGCGTGATCGACTGGCCGCGACCCGCGAGATCAAAGCGGATGTATTGCTCTCCAGTCCACTAACTCGTGCGCGTCAAACTGCTGATATTATTGCCCCCGCGCTCCATCTACCCATCATAATAGAGGATGACGTGCAGGAGTTTCGACTGGGCGCAATGGAAGGTATGACTGAAGCAGAGATCGTAGCGCGGTACGGAATCGTGGATTTCGCGCAAGAGCCGGAGCGTCCAGTATTGCCAGATGGCGAAAGTTGGGGCCAGTTCGTAGCGCGTATCAGTCGCGCCTTCGATAGGATTACGACTGTTTATGATGGCAAGACGATTGTTATTGTCTGCCATGATGGCGTGATTACGGCGTCATTTCAGTATTTTCTGGGTCTGGATTTGAAATTCGTTAAGGGTCTCTTTCGCCCTGCCAGCGCGCAACTCTACACTAACAATACGTCAATCACCTACTGGCATAAGAGCTTGTTTCACGATCTACCAACGCCACAAGCTCCGCAATGGATGCTTGTGCGCTACAACGATGACGTTCACCTCTACGATCTTGCGTCGCCGACACGTCTTCCCTGGCAAGATATTACTGTCAATTTTAGCGGTGGTCCTGGCGTGCGTCCCGTGCGTGTACGCGAAAAGTAATGAAGATCAAGCATTATTTTAATGTATTGGTATAGTCTACCAGCACTTTGAGTGGGGCGATGACACCGCTCGCCAGTTGCTCGAACGTTGTGGGGAGTTGTTGCGCTGTTGCGTGATGCTCAAAAAGGCGTTCGAGTATGCTGGTATAGGGAGAGGTTCTAAGTGTTTGAAAATACCGTTGCGCGTGACCTGGATAGTCGATGCCATCACTTGAGCCAACAACAAGTAGCTCTTTTTCGTGAAACGCGGATGTGAGTACAAGTGGTTCGAGGTTGCCATCCGCGAGGATGCAGATACGCCCATGTATGCGCATTTTCTGCTGTAAAAGCGCAAAAGCATCGTTGCTGCTGGAACACTCAAAACCAATCGTATAGTCTTCTTGCTGTTGCGCTATCTCATGTGGATGCAGTGCTTTTTGTATAGCCAAAAGTTTTGCTACTGCTCGACGTTCAGGGCGTGGCTCTATGATGTCAATAGCATGGATGCCGAGCGTAGAGAGCATAAAGAGCGTTAGCAGCCCAATTGCTCCGGCACCTGTTATAAGCACTGGCTCATCGGCTTTTGGAGCGACTTTGTGGATGCCTTTCGCGACATCGCAGGTGAGAATGCTCAAGATAGCCAGCGCGTCGGGAATGTCGGTTGGAATAGGGATGGCCTTACGGGCTGGTACAATGGCATGCGTGCGATGTCCGTAGAAAGAGAGCACGCGCTGTCCCTCGTGTAGATGGCGCACGTCTGAACCACAAGCTTTGATAATGCCCACGCTTTCGTAGCCTGTCATATGCGGATACAATACAGGTTTGTTTGCTCGTGCTGTCCCACGATATTGCGGCACTTCCGCGCCGATACTAATTGCTCCTGTTGTCGTCTGTATCAGCACCTCATCGGCCTGTGGGGCTGGTAACTCGGACGAGACCCACGTTAACTGACGTGGGCCTGTGAGAAGAAGCGAACATGCTTGCATACAATTAGCCTACATAATCCATCTGCTTGCGGATACGCTCTTTGACTGCATGGCCCGCCAGTTTTTCGCATAGGTAGAGTCCCAGATCAATTGATGAGGTGACGCCACGCGCTGTAATCACGTTGCCTTCATCGACGATACGCTGATCGAGAACAGTCGCACAATAGCGTCACAAATGGCTAAAGGCTGTCGGATGCGTGGTGGCGCGTTTGCCTGTAAGAAAACCCAGTGCGCCAAAGAGGAGTGCGCCAGTGCAGACGGAAACCTTGAGCGGACAATCCGTTGCGGTTTTGAGCCATGCCATGAACGCGCTATCTTCCTGAAGCGTGCGTGTGGCGAAACCGCCTGGAACGATGACCATATCATAATGCGCAAGCGAGGTATTGACTTGCGTTGGCATGAGACGTAACCCTGCACCATCTTGTACTTCGCTGCTGTGAGCACAAATATCCCACGCAAGATCGTCCAGAAAGCCCATTGTTTTCAGGCGCGTCACCGCGTCGTATACACCTATGAAATCCAGGGCTGTCATCCCGTTATAAATCACAAACGCAATCTTCATGCTCTCCCCGTTTGTTCAATAGATTATCCCTCTAAAAACTCTTTCAGCGCGGCATAGGTTTCGTCGGGAGCCTCCTCCGGCAAAAAGTGACCGCTGGGCAACGCCTGTCCGCTCACGTGCTCGGCGCGCTCGCGCCACGTTGCCAGCACATCGTATTTGCGCCCGACAAAGCCTTTCGCTCCCCACAGTACCAGCACGGGACAGCGAATTTTCTGCTGCATCGTGGCCTCATCGTGCCGTAGATCAATTGAGGCGGATGCGCGATAATCCTCACAGGTTGCGTGAATGGTCGCGGGATCGCTAAAACAGCGGATATATTCAGCAACAACCTCCGGTGGAAAGACGCTCGCATCGCCGCTCCAACGTTGTAGGGCCTGTTGCACAAAATAGGCTGGCTGCGCTCCCAATAATCTTTCAGGAAGATCATACGGCTGGATGAGGAAAAACCAGTGAAAATAGACGCTGGCGAATTGCATATCTGTTGTCGTGTACATCAGGTGTGTTGGCGCGATATCAAGGACGGCGAGCTTTTTGACGTGCTGGTGATAGTCGAGTGCCATCCGATGCGCGACCCGCGCTCCCCGGTCATGTCCCACGACAAAAAACTCTTTATAGCCAAGCTGATCCATCACCTCAACTTGATCGTGTGCCATGACACGCTTCGAGTAGGTGCTGTGATCAGCCTCTCCAAAGGGTTTTGAGCTATCGCCATAGCCGCGCAGATCGGGCGCGACGACGGTAAAATTCTGAGCCAGGCGTGGCGCGATAATATGCCACATGAGGTGTGTTTCAGGATAGCCGTGCAGTAGTAACAACGGAGGTCCATCTCCGCCTGTAACAAGGTTAATTTTTGCACCGCTGGTTGTGATTGTGCGCTGGTTAAAATGCTCAAACATTGTGCATCCTCGCTCTGCTAGACAGCATCATCTAGTTTCTCTCGCTATTATAACACGCACGCGAGAATGATGCCCTTCAGGTCCTTCTACCCTTGTCAAATTGTCATACTCGTGCTATTCTCGCACATATGATCTAATTTTTTCTTTACACAAGCGTTGGCAAGTTATGAACGGAAGTAGTGGCTATGGGTTCAGATGGCGTTGAAAATGCTCCTCAGCGCGGAACGTTGATCAGACGCGCCCACGAATTGCTGGAGAGTCAGGGCCAACCAGTCCCTGAGAGTGTGTTGATACGGCATTTATTTGGTGCGGATAGCGCGGCGGGTCAGGCCCTCTGGACCATCTTGTTGCGCCAGACACTGAGAAGCTCGACAATTTTTGAGGAAACGGGCGAAACGGGTATTGGTAGCGAATTGCTCTGGTCGCTCAAGGCATGGCGTAGTACGCAGCAGTTGCTCAACGATGTCGAGTTTGTCGTACTGGACACGGAGACAACGGGCTTGCGTCCCGGTCCTGATCGCGTGATCGAGGTCGCAGGCGTGCGTGTGCGCGGTGGGCAGGTGCGCGAAACCTTTCAAAGTCTTATCAATCCTGGGCGACGTATCCCGCCCTTTATCGCACAATTCACTGGTATTACGCAAGAGATGCTGCTGGATGCTCCCACTGCAAAAGAAGTGGCTGCGGGGGCACAGGTGGTGGCGGTGCTCGGTGCCGAGCCGGACGGCACCAACATCAACCACGAGTGCGGGTCGACACACCCCGGTGCGCTGGCCCGTGCCGTACTGGCCCAACGGGCAGACATCGGCCTCGCTTTCGACGGCGACGCCGACCGGGTGATAGCCGTGGCCGCGGACGGCCAGGTCGTGGACGGCGACCGCATCCTGGCCCTGCTGGCGCGAGACATGCACCAGAGGGGCCTGCTCGGCGGAGGGACCGTGGTCGTCACCGTCATGACCAACCTCGGTTTCCACCGGGCCATGGACCCGGTCGGGGTCAAGGTGCACACCGTCGCCGTCGGTGACCGCTACGTGCTCGAAGCCCTGGACGCCAACGGCTGGAGCCTGGGCGGGGAGCAGAGCGGCCACATCGTTTTCCGCTCGCTGGCCACGACGGGCGACGGTGTCCTCTCGGGCCTCATGCTGGCGGATCTGGTGCGCCGGATGGGCGCGCCCCTGCACGAGCTGGCGGGAAACGTGATGGACAAGTACCCCCAGGTGCTGAGCAATGTCCGGGTGGCGCGGCGCGAGGCCCTGGCCGCAGCGGCCGAGGTGTGGGCCGAGGTCGCCAGGGTCGAGGCCAGCCTCGGCCGCGAGGGCCGCGTCGTACTGCGGCCCAGCGGCACCGAGCCCCTCGTGCGGGTCATGGTCGAGGCCCGTACCGAGGGCCAGGCTCGAGAGTGCGCCGGTCGCCTGGTCGATGCCCTGCACCGTGCGCTCGGGGAGGCCGGGCCCGCCCCCTCGCCGGGCCTGGGTTGACGGCGCCGCCGCCAGTGCCACGACAGGCAACCTCGGAGTACTCCGCCACGGTGGCTCATGACGGCCCCGGCAGGGTTTGTCGTGCTCCCCAAAGGCGGCCGAGGTTCCTGGAGGCAGCACTAGCCTTCTGCGCATGTGTGGGATAGCGGCCGTACTGGCCAGGCCCTCCCGGCGGCCGGCACCGTCCCGGGACGAGGTGCGCCGGCTGCTGGGCGAGGCCGTCGCCGCCCTCGAGCCCGTATGGGCCGGCCCGCCCGCCCCGGGTGACGCCGCCGGCATGCGCGCCGCAACGGCCGCCCTCGGGGCCCTGGACGGTGCGCTCAAGGGCGTGCCCGGGTTGGAGGCAATGCTGGGGGACCCGTCGCTCGAGGCCCTCGTCGAAGAGACGACGGCGGCCGTGACGTCGCGCCTGCAGTCCTACGAGTCGGCGCTCGACCGGAGCGGGTTGTCGGAGACGGCCGGAGGCATCGAGGATCTCAATGCGGCGATGGTCGCACTGCGGGATTCCGTCTGGGCGTTGGCGCAGGACCGGCTGGACGCACTGCGCAACACCCGCCAGCTGTGCCTCGGCCTCGGTCTTGGCGCCGTGCCGGCGCGGGCCGCTCTGGGGGTCGCCTGGTCCCTCCACGTCGCCCTCCGTTCGCTTGACCGCTTGGAGGTGCGCGGCCGGGACTCTGCAGGGTTGCACCTGATGCTCTCGGGCCACGGGCTCGACCCCACCCGGCCCGAGGTTGCCGCCCTGACGGCCGGGCGCTCCGGC
>DAIDJF010000086.1 GCA_027451525.1 Ktedonobacterales bacterium | reverse complement strand
ATCACGCCCCTACAATGATGACGGGGAAAACGGGCATCGTATCATTGTAGGGGCGTGATTTATCACGCCCTGCCCCCCACACACCAAAAAGGGTGCGATGACGTTTGACAGACTACTACACCATCGTGTGACCTGTTCGCATTATTTTTTAAAAGACGATCCATCACGCCCTCGTCCCCGTCACACGACTCCACAAAAATGAGACAGTATATCAGCTTACATATTTTATGCAAAAAGATATCCTGTCTCTTGCAGCTACAGTGTTGCAATTAAGCAACAAGCAGTATTACTAATAGGTTGGGTTCAAACACAGGGTAAAGTTGGCAGGGTTAATCGGTGCGGGAGAAAGTGCTGCCCCACAGCCCGCCATAGCCTGCTGCATGGGTGACAGATCAATGTTCCCCATCATACCAGCATTACACAGGCTACCAATACCAACGGTATTACACGCTCCTGCGCCACCAGTACTCCCCATATTACCCATACTACCTGTGCCCCCCATCATGTTCCCTACTCCGCCTGCTCCGCACGCCGCAGAGCCCGGTCCGCCGCTAGTTCCGTACACACTACGCAACTCGTCATCACTCAGCTCTATGGAATCCATGTGGTTAATATTTTCAGCAATCATCTCATGATCCTTTCGTCAGGTTACTAGGCTCTCCCGATGACAGATCGATATAAGGCATATCCTGTGTTTTTCGGGTTAGCCCTCATTTCTGAGGTTTCCCCTTGAGAAAGTCACGCATAGACTGCTGTCACAGATGTAACTATACTACAAAATTTCGCAAATATCAAACACAACATAGATATTTATATAGTTTCATCAATAATAGTCTCATGCTTCTATAAGAACACGACAAATCGCGTCCTTATAGAAGCGTTAATGACTGCCTCAACGCTCCGACTTATTCATGCTTGTGCGCTGTGGCAAGTTGCGGCAGGCGTGCCAATTTACCGCTCGCTTGCTGCAATAATGCATCGGTTTTACAGAACGCGAAGCGCACAAAACCATCGGCAATATGCGCGTGTTCTGGCGAATAGAACGACTCTGGCGGAATACAGGCTACGCCGATTTGTTCGATCAGATAACGTGTAAATTCCATCGGCGTGCCAGTAAAAACCGATGAGTAGTCCGCCATCACAAAATACGTGCCTTGTGGAACATTGCAACGCAATCCGGCATGTTCAAGGCCAGTGAGCATCAGCTGACGCTTCGTGGCATATAACGTTTTTAGCTCTTCAAAGTAGCTTGTGGGCAGATTGAGAGCGTAAGCAACGGCCTCTTGCGCGGGATGATTTACCGCAAACGTGATAAATTGATGTGCCCGTGCTACACCCTCCATCAGATCGGGATGACCATAGACCCAGCCAATCTTCCAACCTGTCGCGTTAAAAATCTTGCCCGCGCTACCAATCGTCACGGTGCGCTCAAACATACCCGGCAATGTGGCGATAGGAATATGCTGCACATCATCAAAGAGCAGATGCTCATAGACTTCATCGGAAATCACGGTCACGTCATGCTCGATACATAGCTCCGCAATCATCGTCAACTCGGCCCGTGAGAAGACACGTCCGGTCGGATTATGTGGCGTGTTCAAGATCAGCGCGCGCGTTTTACTTGTAAATGCGGCCCGTAATTCATCAAGGTCAAAACTCCAGGTGGGCGGGTGTAAGGGCACATACACAGGTTGAGCATGGGCCATAACAACGTTGGGTTGGTAAGAATCATAGTACGGCTCAATGATAATTACTTCTTCCCCTGGATCAACTAACCCCAGTACGGCAGAAAAGATTGCCTCTGTTGCCCCAGCCGTAACGATCACGCCACGCGCCGCATCTATCTCCATCCCATAAAAACGGGCAGCATGGTTGGCAACGGCCTGTCGTAGTGAGACAGTTCCCGGTCCTGGCGCATATTGATTGTAAGAACCAGCCTGCAACGCCTGCACCATTCGCAGAATTACGCCCTGCGGAGCATCAAAATCAGGCCGACCTTGCCCTAAATTGAGAGCTTGATACTGCTGAGCCAATTGATTAATTTCGGTAAACACAGTCGTGCCAAAGGTTTCTACACGCCGCGCAGTTATCGGCATCTTCTTTTTCCTCCACTCCAAAATACATGCATTTGTTTCACACGCTCATCGCGGCCCACGCACTGAGGTGAAATGCGTCTGACCGACACAATCATCGTGTTATGAGTATACCATTCCGCATTGTATCTCCGTTCCCTGCTAAAAATTTTCTTAGCCACCAGGCAAAATTTATATTTTTTATGAATTTCATAGAAGTTAACGCTATTTATTGTAGAGAAAAATATGAAATTTTATCGCAGAACAGCTTGACATGCTTTCATTTTTCAAGTACATTTTCTTTACGTACTACAATTTGTAGTACAGATTGTGTTAAAACAAATTTTGTTACAGAAAAGATGAGTGTAGGAACGAAAGGAGACAATAGATGCCTTCATTGAAGAAATATGCGTTTTATACACCTGAAAAGGAACTAACGCAACAGAACGCGATGGAGCCAAAAGAGTTAAACGAAGAAGAGTTGAATGAAATCAATGGAGCATGGGGCTGTGGTTATCCCTATGGATGCGGCTATCCCTATGGTGGTGGCTATGGTGGTTTCGGTGGTGGCTTTGGCGGCGGTTTCGGCGGTGGCTATCCATTTGGAGGCGGCTGCGGCTATCCATTCGGAGGCGGTTACTACTAAACATTTTCGCGAGTAATCATGCTTGTAAGTTTTTTGTGAGTGATTTCCCACATTCTGTGATGGATTTGTAGGGAGATGATGATACATTACACATGTAAAGAGGGAAACCTCTCCGGGAGAAACCACAAGAGGATGGTAAGGATGACAGGGACGGACACATTGAGAACAGGCAGAGACCCTGAGTGGAAACATTGCTCTTGAAGAAAACTTCATTGTGTTTTAGCAAGAGCAACGCATACTCCGCGACGTGAGCAACCATCAAAAGGATCTCCACGCTTTTCCAAATGCAGGTGGGATATTATGTATCTGGAGATTGGATAGGAAGCGCATTTCCATAGATAGTGTATGTAGTAGGGATAAACTCCAGAGAAAAAGAGAAACAGTTGGACATCTAATTATTGCCCAGCTGTTTCTCTTTTTTTTACAATTGTTGAGATTTCCTTTTCTGCTCTTCTATGTTATACTACATGAAATAGAGAACATATAAAGGGACATCTAACGGCATTTGTGCTTTATGGTAAGGGAGATTCTTGGTATGCCAATCTTTTATGATGAAACCCATTCTTTCTCCGATCAGCAACAATCGAGCGCACACGTAGTTGTTTATGAACCGTTAATGAAGGCTATCGATGGTCTTACCGCTCATATTGCCATTATAGATATACAAGGAACCATTATTGCCGTCAATCGTGCATGGCGTCATTTTGCTGAAATTCAGAACTTGCGCATGCCCAATGCTGGTGTTGGGTCCAATTATTTGCAGATATGTGAACAAACATTCGGACGTGACCAGGCTGCCGCGTACGAGGTTGCAGCTAATTTACGCGCTATGACTGTGAACGCGCAAGATTCATTTTCGCTCGAATATCCCTGTGCCACCCCCCAACGGCTTCTTTGGTTCGATATGCATGCTACCCGCTTTGAGGCCAATAATACCCCTTATATTTTGATTGCCCACGAAAATATCACAGAGCGCAAATACATGGAAATGCATTTGCAAGAGCAGGCGCGCCGTTTTCGTGAACTGATTGAGAAAAACTCCGATGGCTTTGCCATCATGGATGCGAACGCGACCATCCACTATGAAAATTCCTACGTCACCCGCTTATTAGGATATAGCATGGAGGAACGCGCAAAGCATAATGCATTCGAACTAGTTCACCCTGATGACCTCGCCTACACAAAAGAGCAATGGCAACAAATCCTGGCTGAACCAGGCAAGAACTTGCGCGTTCAATTTCGTATACGCCACCACAACGGTTCCTGGCGTTGGGTCGAGGGGAATGTGATCAATCTGCTCAACGATCCTACCATCGGTATGGTTATTTCTTCCTATCGCGACATCACCGAGAGCAAACACGCGGAAGAGGAACTTTACCTGGCAAAAAATCAGTTGGAAACCATCTTGCAAGGTATCGCAGATGGCGTTGTCGTCCACGATTCAGCAGGAAAACTTTATTATGTCAATACAATGGCGATGACAATGATTGGGTGTACATCGCCAGCACCCATCGCCGGTGCTTCACTGGAGAACGTTTTGTCACAATTCGATATTCTCAATGAAGAGGGGCAAATTATTTCCATTAGTGATCTTCCAAGTTGGCATGTCTTCACAAAGAAAACACCTGCCAAAGCTACTATCAGCCTTGTCCATAAGATCACAAAAGAACAACACTGGCAAGCAATCCAGGCGAGTCCTATTCTTGACGAGCAAGGTCAGGTGCTTCTCGCTGTCTGCATCATGCATGATATGACCGAGGAGAAGATACTAGAGCAGCGCAAAGACGAATTCATCAGCATGGCAAGCCACGAACTTAAGACGCCATTGACCAGCCTAAAAATTCTCATTGGTATTTTAGAACGACGCATCGCCAAACAGAAAGATGAACAATATCTGCAACACCTCGTCCGTATTGATGGGCAGATCAACACGCTCACAGATCTCATCAACGATTTGTTAGATATCTCTCGCATCCAGGCTGGAAAACTCATTCTGCGCAAAGAGGATTTTGACATCAATACCCTTGTACAAGAAACAATTGAAAATATCCAGGCCACCACGCAGAATCATGCAATCAGGCTTCAAGAGTACGGACATTACATCGTCATGGGCGATAAAAATCGCATCGGGCAGGTGATTATCAACCTGCTCACCAATGCCATTAAATATTCGCCAAACACAAATAAGGTTATTGTCTCCATTACCGCCCCAAATCACACACCAGGTGTACAGGTCAGCGTGCAAGATTTTGGTATCGGTATCGCTTCAGAACATCAGCAAAAGATTTTTGAGCGTTTTTATCAGATCATGGAACCAACCGAGAGAACTGTTCCCGGTTTAGGCATTGGTTTATATATTTCTAGCGAGATCATTCGACGGCATGGAGGCCGCATCTGGGTGACAAGTCAGAAAGGAGAAGGATCAACATTCAGTTTTTTCCTTCCAGACGCACATAAGGTTTGACACCAAATACGTGCAAGAGAGGAAACAGGTATGCAGAAGCACAAAAAAATTCTTGTCGTCGATGACGACACCGGTATACTGCTTGCGGTACAAATGCTCCTGGAGGATGAAGGGTACGCAGTTATCGTAAGCGACAAGGGAGATATGATAGAGCAAGTCGTACAAGAGAATCACCCCGACTTACTGCTCCTAGATATGCTACTATCAGGGAAAGATGGGCGCGAGATCACTCGTCATCTTAAAAGCCAGACCACCACATGCTCTATACCCATCATTCTCTTTTCAGCACACCCCAGTTTATATCGTGAAGCATCTGCAGCAGGAGCAGATGATTATCTTGCCAAACCATTCAAGATAGAAGAGCTTTTAGCAAAAATCGAGCATTTCGCATGATTTCTCTGTATCAGGCATCATGCCTACTGCTCTGCCATTTATACGGTGGCTATGTGCTACAATAGCAACAGATTATCTGTACCCGCACATAGCCCTACCTATTTTTATGCTGACAGAGGAGATATTCATGACCTTGCTTGATCTCACACCCGACCAGGTTCTCGCCACCACGCGCTCCGTGCGCAAACGCCTTGACCTCTCACGAGCCGTCGAGCCAGAGCTGCTACGCGAGTGCCTGGAACTGGCGGTCCAGGCCCCCAGTGGTAGCAACAGCCAGCGTTGGCACTTCGTCGTCATTACCGATGCCCAAAAGCGTATGGCAATCGCCGATCTCTATCGCCGCTCATTCGCCTCGTATCGGCAAATGTCATCAGCAGGGCGAACCGCGACTGAGGATACCGCGCGCGGACAGACGCAAAAACGGGTTGTTGACTCAGCCGATTATCTGGCATCTCACCTGCACGAGGTTCCCGTCCACGTCATCCCCTGCATTCAAGGGCGTTTGGATGGACTGCCCAGCAATATGCAGGCAGGTGTATGGGGTTCTATTCTACCCGCTACCTGGAGCTTTATGCTGGCGGCACGCGCACGCGGTCTTGGAACCGTCTGGACAACGCTCCATCTGGCATTTGAGCGTGAAGCGGCCGAAGTGCTGGGCATTCCATACGAGCATGTCACTCAGGCAGCCTTGATTCCTGTCGCTTATACATTGGGAACGGATTTCAAGCCCGCGCCTCGTGAGCCACTCGATACCATTCTACACTGGGATCAGTGGTAGTCGATCATATACCTTTTACGCACGTGCCAAGAGCGATGGCTCGATGTACGCCGCAAATTGTGGGTCACGATCAGCAAAGGCGCGCAAGAGGCCAAAGCAGCCAGCGATCATCATATCCCCATGCGGTGTTGCCTCGTAAGGATGTAAGGCAGAGCCGCGCAATAGCTCACGGCGTGGACCAGTTACTGCTAAGAACGGGATTTTGCGGCTTGTTTGCGCCTGCTCAGCGGGCGTTAGCCGCACACTCTCCTGGTGCGCTGGTAGCAACAGTGCGCCGTGACCACTATCGGCAAAGACCTCCTCGTTGGTAAGCGTGCCATCGGCAAGCTTGACCAGCAGGTCTTCTAATCGCTGCTGACTGATTTCGCCCGTGTGATGCTCAAAGATACCCACAATCTTGCCACGCACGAGATGGAAGGCCAGCGTATGGAAGTTGCCAATATTACAGAGTATGCAGTCTTGCTGTGCCCGTACCGTTGGGTCCTCCAACGCGCCAAGAGCTGCCGCCGACCCCGTGTCCATTAACAGCAGTGGGGCTTGCGCATCTGAACCGCTGAGGCGCAGGTAACGAGCCGCGCTACTGGCAACGGAGCGCAAACGTGTCAACTCGGCAGGTGTCTCCTGCATGCGATAGGCAAACGCGCTGGGCACGGGATTGCCTTGCACCGCACGCGCAATAAAATCGAAGCGGAAACGGCGGTCACTCACGCCCGGCGGGGCCGCGCCATGATCGAAAGCCGCGATAGCCAAGGCATCGACACGTGGCTCAATATCAAACGCGCGCAGAGCGGTGAGAATAGCTTGAGCATCAAAATCTTGCATCTCGATATGCACAAGATCAGGCGTGTGCAGACGCCGCTCCGCCTCATCCTCGTCGATAATCTCAAAACCCATCTGCGCAACCATTGAGAGGTCATCGTCAAAGGTACGTGCCGCCTCTGGCGTGACCGCGACGGGAAAACCTGCCAGTGCATGGTCGCGCACAGCCCAATGACAGGGACCGCCGCCCATCGTCACGCCTGTCAACAGAATAGCCTGACCACGTTCTGTCGCTCGCTTCACGCGCCCGGCCACGATTACCGTGGGTGAGGGCATGACCATCTTAAAACAATTCTCTATCGTCTTTCCGCTTTCAAACAGCAGAATATCTTGAGTCCCTGTGCCAACATCAACGGCCAGAATACGTCTAGAAGTTGCCATCATCTACTCCTGAACAGCAATAATATCCATCATCAGGAGTATATCACGCACAGGCAGGGAGAGCTATCAGGCTGTGGCCGTGGTTTTTGTCGTCTCTACTTTCTGCGCCGCGACTGCTTCACGATCACGTTGACGCTGCGCGATATCACGCGCCTCAAATATGACCATAATAATTGAAAGGACGATACTGGCAGCGGCAAAAATGATCAGCGCATTTTCTTTCAGATCAAATGTCTTGACTGTGTTGCCCATGCCGACAAGGTAGGGCAAAAATGTTCTGCTCATGTCAGTCAGCAAAATACCAATAATCAGGGCAATTACTTCTGTGAGCAAAAAGATTGCTCTGGCTCCCGCCGAACCGACACGACGGCTGAATAGCTCAATCTTACGCTCTGGCGTAGAACGAAAATGCTGATAGCCTATTACATCGTCGCTTGCCGGGTTGCCAGCGTCTTTCTGCACACGTTCCTCAATACAATCTTCGATATACCAGTTGATAACTTGCGTATCATAGGAATTAGTGATGTATAACGCGAAAATGCCGACCGCCAGGATGGGATAAAAGAGAATAATCGAGGCGTCTTTGGCCTGAAAGCCCACGCCAAAAAGCGTGCCAGCGGTAATCAGGGCGAAGGAGATAATCTGGTAGCGCATGGCAATGCGTTGCGATGTTTCATTTTTAAGTGCGGTATACTCGTTGAGCAAAAAATCTTTTTCGGTAATGCTCATCTTCTGCTCCTTCCTTGGAACATTTTTATGTTATTCCATTCTAGCATAGATGAGATTATTTTCACAACCACACACTGCACTCGCACACTACCGCCTGTATATTTTCTTCTATTCCAACGTATTATAAGAAAGATGATATTTACACAAGGATGAAACTATGCTACAAGATCAAAATCAACATGCTCCTACTCCTAAATCACCCTACCAGCCAATTGAAGATTACGCGATGATTGGTGACCTGCATACCGTTGCCCTCGTCGGACGTAATGGCTCGATTGATTGGTGCTGTATTCCCTGTTTTGACTCTCCAAGCGTCTTTGGTGCGCTCCTTGACGCCGAGAAAGGGGGCTTCTTTCGCATTGCCCCACCCGATATGGCCGGGATTGGATGCAAGCAGATGTATTTCCCCGAAACTAATATTCTTAACACGCGCTTTCTTTCTAAGGATGGGATTGCCGAACTGACCGATTTTATGCCCATCAAAGAGGTTGGCAGTGCCCTGCACTATCACCATATTATACGTGCTGTTCATGCTGTACATGGCTCTATGAGCTTTGAAATGACGTGCCGACCAGCCTTTAACTACGCACGCGACGCCCACACTGTACACCTCGCAGAGACTGGGGCAATGTTTCATAGTGATCACTTTTCGCTTGGTCTGGCAACGAGTGTTTCTCTACAAGAAGATGGACAGGGAGGCGTTACAGCTCATTTCACACTACACGAGGGGCAACACGTCTATTTCGTGCTAGAAAGCGCGAAGGATAGTGAAGCTGCGCCACGCAATATGAGTAATCACCACTATCAAGAACTTTTTCGCGAGACGATGAACTACTGGCAGACATGGCTCGCCCAGTGCCAGTACCAAGGTCGCTGGCGCGAGATGGTACAACGCTCAGCCCTTGCACTCAAACTCATGACGTATGCGCCGACAGGGGCAATTGTCGCCGCCCCCACAACCAGCTTGCCAGAATCGATAGGCGGTTCTCGCAATTGGGATTATCGCTATATCTGGCTACGTGACGCCTCGTTTACGCTCTATAGCCTGCTTATTCTCGGCTTCACACACGAAGCGGAGGCATTTATGGGCTGGCTGGATGCGCGTTGCCACGAACTACAAGATGGGGGCGCGCTTCAACCCATGTATACAATCAGTGGTCAGCACGATCTCACCGAAACCACGCTCGACCATCTCTCCGGCTATCGCAATAGCAACCCGGTACGTATCGGCAATGGAGCCTATAAGCAGAGACAGCTCGATGTCTATGGTGAGTTAATGGACGCCGTCTATCTTTATAATCGCTACCAATCCATCTCATATGATCTCTGGCAGAACCTGCGTCGCCTGTTACAATGGCTCAGCGATCACTGGCAAGAGCCGGACGAGGGCATTTGGGAAGTCCGTGGTGGCCCAAAACACTTCTTGCACTCGCGTGTTATGAGTTGGGTTGCGTTCGACCGCGCCCTCCGCCTGGCCCGACATCGTGGTCTGCCCGCACCAATGAATGAGTGGATGCAGACCAGTTCCGCCATTTACGAACAGATCATGCAAGAAGGATGGAACGATAAATTACAGAGCTTTGTACAATACTATGGCAGTGATGCCGTCGATGCCAGTTCTCTGTTAATGGTACTGACACGCTTTACCGGAGCAAACGAACCACGCATGCTCAAAACCATTCACTACATTCAAAAGAACTTGACCAGTGATGCCCATGTCTACCGCTATGATCCGGCAAAGGCGGCGAGCGACGGGCAAGCAGGTAGCGAGGGTTCATTTAGCGCGTGTAGTTTCTGGCTCGCGGAGAGTCTAGCTCGAGCAGGACGTGTCCAGGAGGGTCGCCTGGTATTAGAAAAGATGCTCAGCTACTCCAATCATGTTGGCCTCTTCTCAGAAGAGATCGGTCCGACAGGTGAGGCTTTAGGCAATTTTCCGCAGGCATTTACCCATCTCTCGCTGATTAGTGCATGCTACAATATTGATCGCGCACTGAACGGTCAATTACGCAGTTAATCGTGTTCAACGCCATAAACACGATGAGAACAACAAAGAAAGGGCGTACCTCGCGTGGGAGGTGCGCCCTTTTATATTTGCGTGCGTTATTGCACTGTGATACTACCAATCATATACCCTTTCATCATCATCGGTCCCATCCAACCTGTCGCACCTGTGCCACAGGGATCAAAGCACTCGAAGGTATACGTTCCGGCGGCACCCGTGTGGAAGCTGAAAGTTACGCTGGCATAGCTTGCGCCTTGGGGAGCATCGCCAGGGATCGGCACGCTCAGATGCATCTGCATGACGGTAAAGGTGTGCGCAACCTTCGCGATATCGAGATTGCTATAGGAAATTCCATCGGCTGTGGCAATACCACCAATTGTGCCCTGAACTTTCGAGAAAGGCGAGCCAGTAGGCAACGCCGTGTCGCCCAGGTCATAGTTGTGAATAGTGATCGTAACCAGGCTGTTCGCAGGCAGTGTCAAACTAGTAGGCTCATAGGTGGGCCAATCTTTATGTGCCGGATTGCCGCCAAGTACGATGTCGAGATGTGCCTGCACATGCTGCTCTTTTACTGCCGCGTGGACGGTCTGTACTTTGGGGAGACCAAATACGGCGACGAGTGTGCTATAGGTCGCAAAAACAAGTGTTGCACAGAGCACGAGTCCGATGATGAGTCCGCTCCCAACAAAGGTGAGTGATGAACGAGATGTTGTGTTTGCATGTTCTTTCATGATTTTATCTCCTGGATAAGTCTGCAACGTATTAACGTTGTGTGTTTGTTCTTCGTTGTGCATAGTATGCCAGCTTCTTCTCTCAGACTCATCACAGGAAATACCCAAATTTATCACAGAATGCTCACATTTGGTAGAGATTACATTATTGCGCCGAGAGGGATTTGCGAGAATAATCTGGGAAACCTCACAGGTACACCCACAGGACGCCTGCTATCGCTCACGATGGTTATACAACTCTATGCTCCATCGCCACTGCTGCTTTTGTTCATCATGCCACCACTGTTGCAGGATCCCGATCTCGCCACCAACCAGAATCACAGGCAAGCCATGCTCTGCGCTGGTAGGCCAGATATCCGCGCGCGTGATCTGCTCTCCCTGTCGTTGCAAGCGCGCAATGGGCGTGTTAGCAGTACGTGTGAGGTCAGCACCACGCGCAAGGATGCCTCCCTGCTCATCGCGCACCTCTACGGTCAGTTTTTCGGGGGCGGCGTGGACTAATAAGGTATCAGTGGCATCACAGCGTCCGCGTGCAAATGAGAGTCCACGTGCGCCCACATCGGGCAACCAGAGATCCCATGTCTGTTGTTGTGTATGGGTTGACATCACAATCCTCCTCTGCTTGCTGCACGCTTTCCGCGCGTGTTTCGTGACGCCAGCAGAGGAATACTAATTGTTATGCCAGATTTTTTACGAAATCAATGACGATGCGATTAAATTCTTCGGGTTTCTCCGCGTTCGGATGGTGCGCTGCGCCAGGGATCATGGCTCGCTTCGCACCTGCAATGCCTTGTTCGAGCGCATCGGCAATCTTCACTATCATTGGGTCGTCCAGTTCACCGACTATAATTAGCATTGGCACGCGGATTTCAGAAAGCCGTCCAAAGGCGGGCGGGTCTATTTCTTGCGGCTTTACCTCTTCGTCATTGCCGCGCGCAAAATTACGGGCGGTCATAACACGAACCTGCTCACGTGCAGCGGGATCAACCTGCGCGGGCGTACGAGAGGGCCCATCTGTCCAGATTTGCAGCGATAC
Source organism: Ktedonobacterales bacterium (assembly GCA_027451525.1). Lineage (GTDB taxonomy): Bacteria > Chloroflexota > Ktedonobacteria > Ktedonobacterales > Ktedonobacteraceae > DTNP01. The sequence continues at coordinate 10,689 of DAIDJF010000086.1, read as the reverse complement.
CTCGACAGCACCAGCCATATCTCCCTTTTTGAATAATTCTTCCATTGCCGCAAACTTTGCCACAAGTTCAGGAGGAGGTGTGCCAAAGTCGAAACCGCTGAGTCCCGCACCAACGGTTATTAAAGCCTCAACCATCTCAGGATGCTGGACGGTAAAATCAATTGCCAGCGTGCCACCCAGCGATAAACCCAGGACGGTAGCCTTTTCGATGCCGAGGAATTGGAGCAGATGATACAAATCCTGCTCTAGCGTATACGGTGCTGTCTCTTTTGTGACCAGAGCCGACTGACCAAAACCACGGATGTCATAGCGGATAGTTTTGAAATACTTTGCAAACTCGTAGAATGAGGCATCCCACAGGTGGTTATCCACCAACCCACCGTGATTAAGAACAAGAACACGTCCCTCACCCGCGACCTCATAGTACAGCTTTGTACCGTTGACTTCGGCAAAGCCTTTCTGCGATTGCTGTGTTTCAGCCATATCTTTCCTCTTTCATTTACGCTTTTGACATTAGCCCCAGGCATTATAACACATTAGAAAAGATATTCTATAAAAACACTATGAGCTTTGGTAATTCTTGATTTGTAGAGTACTCAGGCATATAATCACTCTAGACAAATTTTTCAGGAGGCAACAATGCTCACAATACGACATTTTGGCCCTGGATACCGCCGTAACGACCCACCTCCACAATGCAAAGACATGTATCCGACGCTCATCTATCACAATCACGCCATCCATGTTGTAGAACTGCATTTCGAGCCGGGCGGCGAAATGTGGGAACACGAGGCCGATCATCCAATCCTCTTCATGGTCATTATAGGCACAGGCAAAGTGCGCGTGGGTGGAGAGGAAGCGGAGATACACGCGGGACAGGCCGTGCACTGGCCCGCCAACACACCACACAAAGCGTGGGCCGAGGCCAACTCATTTACCGCGATTGTCGTGGAGTATGATTCCCCTGATAAGGGATAACCGAGTGCAGCTGTTTATGAAGATTGAGGCTCTTGTGTGCTACTATATAGTTACAATATTCTGGAGAAAGGTAGCACTACTGTGAGCAATATAGATAACACAGGCGAGGCGTTTCACTGCTGGTTCCCGCTGCACATCCGCTTCCGCGATCTCGATCCGTTAGCGCATGTCAATAATACCGTTTATTTCACCTATTATGAAGAGGCGCGTAGCTATTATCTTCATCAACTGACGCCCTGGCAAGAAGAATGGCATACTGACGACGAGCATCAACAACTGGAAGAACAACCAGTACAACACGAACCGGGCCATAATCCACGCATCCACACAGGCAGTCAGCGCACGCGCTATGGTATGCTGGTGAAAGAAATTACCTGCACCTATCATCTGCCGCTGATTCGCTCCGATCAGGCCGAGGTCGGCACGCGCACAGTTAAGGTTGGACGCACCAGTTTTATCATGGAACACCTGATACGCGACCCGCAGGATCACAGTCGAGTGTACGCTACTGGACGCTCCGTCATGGTGTGGTGCGACTACTTCACTGGTCGCCCATACCCCATTCCCCCCGCCATGCGCTACTCATTTGAGCAGATGGAAGGCCACACGTTCGAGTAAAAAGAGCATTCATTTATTTTGTCTCACATTCCCGTTTTACTTCTAAAAACAGGAGTGTGCCTTTTCACTGTTTGGTGCGGATATGGAGCTATGTACATATGGACACGGAAAAATACAAGATTATTCTGGTAACAGGCGGAGCAGGTTTTGTTGGCTCTCACCTTATCAGCAGTTTATTGCTACACTACCCGAAGGTACAAATTATTTCGCTTGACAATTATTTCACCAGTAAACCTTCAAGTCACACTTTAAGTGACCGTGTTTTTTATATAGAGGGTGATACACAACATATCATTAAAATCTGGCAGGAGCAAGATTTGCCTACACCAGATGCCGTTTTTCACCTTGGGGAATACTCCAGAATTGTGCAATCCTTTGAGGACTTTGATCAGGTATGGGATTTCAACTTGAGAGGCACAAAGGAAGTGGTGAAATTTAGTCATATGCATCATTGTAAGTTCGTATACGCAGGCTCAAGTTCAAAGTTCGGCAATGCTGGGCAAGACGAAAACTTGTCTCCATACGCATGGGTCAAAGCAAAGAATGTGGAATTTATCAAGAACTTTTCTCAGTGGTTTGGGCTTGAGTATGTTGTGACCTATTTCTACAATGTCTATGGTCCCAGGCAGATTAAAGATGGGAAATACGCGACTGTCATTGGGATATTTGAATCTTTATACGAACAGAGAAAACCATTAACTGTCAGATCTCCTGGCACGCAAACCAGAGACTTCACCCATATAGAGGATATCGTCGAGGGCATTATTTTATGCTTTGAGAATGGTGAAGGAGATGGATACCAACTGGGCTCAGGCAAGGAATATTCTATTATCGAGGTAGCGGAGATGTTTGGGGGAGAATACATCCTTATCCCACCGCTCAAAGGGGAACGAACACACGGAAGAGCAGACATAACGAAGGCAAGTTCCTTAGGATGGACGCCAAAACATTCGCTCCCTGCATATATAGAAGAGTTTAAACGACACTGCGCCTGGAAAAGTCTTGCCTACCCACCAGAGAGTGTGTGAGCTTTGATCCCCAGGACAACACGCAAAATAAAGAGTTTTTCTTGCAGCACACAAAATATCCTATTGGCAAGAAAAACTCTCTACGAACAAAAGAATTATCTCCTTTTCCTCCTCCAAACAAATGCCTGCACCCTGGCGATCCTCACATAGCAGGGCACAACGCACAGATACCAGGAATAAAAGATAAGAATTCTCTGAGAAATTTCTTATAAGTCAATAAGGTATTTACACGATCTTACCCCACCGTATCAGATATTGGGCTACCCCAAAGATCAGGTCTAATTTACCTCTCAATCAGGGTATTGGCTGATGCTTTAGAGCGCGCTCCATGGCATACTATCATTGGTTACACGGAGTACAGGAGTACACATCATGACACAAAATCTCATAGATGGACGCATCCTCATGGGATCGTCCCTCGGCTTTCATATCATCTTTGCCGTGATCGGCATGGCTCTCCCGCTCTTTATCTCGCTGGCTGAACTGATCGGCTTGTGGCGTAAAGATCAATCGTGGCTCACACTGGCACGGCGTTGGACCTCGGCCTTCGTCATTCTTTTCGCCGTTGGCGCGGCGACAGGCATGGTCGTTGGACAGGAACTTGGCCTGCTCTGGCCACGCTTTATGAGCGTCTACGGGCCAGTTATTGCCTTGCCTTTCTTCATAGAAGTATTCGCGTTCTTCATAGAGGCTGTTTTCCTGGGCATCTACGTCTATGCCTGGGACCGCTTCACCAACCGCTGGGCGCACTGGCTCTGCTCACTGCCCATCGTGTTTGGTTCGATGGCATCAGGTCTGCTGATTACTATCGCCAATGCCTTCATGAATAGCCCGGCGGGCTTCGTCATGAAGAACGGCCACATCACGGACATTCAACCGTTGGCGGCATTAGGTAATCCCGCGACGCCAACCGAACTGCTGCACACACTCTTTAGCGCGTATCTGGCGGTTGCATTCTTGCTAGCAGCGATGACAGTCTGGAAGATGCTGCGCGGGCGGCAGGGACACTATTATCGCAACGCGCTCAACCTGAGCATGCTGGTTGGCTTCGTCACCGCCATCGGCACATTTATTAGTGGCGACCTCTCTGGCAAATATGTTGCACAGTTCCAGCCTGCCAAACTGGCGGCAATGGAAGCGGTTTTCCACACCCAGGCGGGCGCACCGGAGATCGTTGGCGGTATTGTAGACGAGGTACATCAGCGCATTGTTGGCGGCATCGCCATTCCGAAGCTCCTGAGCTTCCTCTCGTATGGCGACCCGAATCATATTGTGCAGGGTCTTGATGCCTTCGCGAAGGATCAACAGCCGCCCGTTTTCATTCACTATACCTTTTTAACGATGATTGCTAGCGGAACCTACCTGCTTGGCATTGCGACACTCTTCGCGTTCGCTCTGCTCATGCGCAACCGCTGGACGTGGCTCAAGCAACTTACGCAGAGCAAACTGGCCTTGTTCGCCATTCTGATTGGTGGACCGCTCGGCTTCCTGGCGATTGAGTCCGGTTGGATGATTACAGAGATCGGTCGTCAGCCCTGGATTGTCTATCACTATATGCGCGTTAGCGATGCACTTACCACATCGCCCTATGTGCCAGTAATGCTATGGACATTCCTACCGTTCTACGCACTGACAGCAATCGCGACGGTTTACCTGCTCTGGGCCTTCTTCCGCCGTCGCCCCGTGCGCCTGCCTGATGAAGAGGCGCAGGAACTACCCGTTGTGCCATCACCTGTTGAGACACGCGGCTAAGGTTAAGAAGGAGCTGATTATTGATGAATATGGCAATTTTCGCTTATAGCGTTTTATCGATCTTTCTGTTTCTCTACCTCATCACCGCTGCCATTGACAGCGGTGGTGGGGCCTTATATGCCTGGGCCTTGCTGGTCAAACGCGACAAGTCACTGGCAGACACGGTGATGCACTATCTCTCACCCGTCTGGGAGACCAATAACGTCTTCCTGATTGCGTTTATCGTTGGACTCGCGGGCTACTTCCCGCAGGTCTTGCCGTACTATGGTGCTGCAATGCTGATTCCCTGCGCGATAGCCTTGATCTTTATGCTGATACGTGGCGCGTTCTTCGGCTATCACTATCTGGGCAAAGACGGTAATCCTGTTGTTACCGAACTCGCAGCAGCCGCCCTCGGCGTCTCCAGTGTGATGATACCGCTGGCCCTGGTTCCCTTTTTCGCCCTGGCAGACACACGCCTGTTCAACTTCACCGCGCGGGCCGCAAACATCTCGCTGCTCGGTCTTGTCACAAGTCCGTTGCTGAGCGCACTTGGTCTGCTGGCCCTTGCCAGTATCGTCTACCTCGCTGGTCTCTTCCTGCTATTCTATGCACGTAAGAGTCACGATAGGCACCTGATAACCCTCTTTACACGTATGGCACACTGGGGTGGTGTCGCGTCCCTCCTGACAAGTTTAACCCTGGCGGTTGCACTGTCAGAGAGCGTACCCGCACAGATGGTTCGCCTGCTGCACAATAACTGGCTCTTCCTGCTACTGGCAGGCGGTATGTTCATTGGCACGCAGATTGCGCTACGCTGGTCACAGCGCGAGCTTGCAAGCACTATCGCGCTGATATTGGGCATCGCGCAATATGCAGTCTCATTTATCGCGTATCAACGTATTGGTCTGCCTTACCTCGTGCCGGGCGTGCTCACGGTCAATGCTGCATTAACCGCGCCAATTATGGCGCAGGCTCTCACGGTTGTCCTCTTCCTGGGCCTGCTCGTTCTCATGCCCGCATTGTTCTTGCTCTATCGTATGTTCGTTGTTGCCCCCAAAGTACGCTAAAAACTGCGTACGCACCAGCATGATGCCCACATCGGAAGGTTGATGTGGGCATTATACTTTTCAACTATAGCCCATCACAGCGTTTGTACAAGCTTACATTACACATACATATTTTTACCCGTCTCTATACTCTGCTATGCTCTAGTGCTGAGTTAGAAAAGGTACCGATTACTTTACAGTATATATTGAACATGGCATATGTTTGCTATGCTGTAAAATTAGATACGTTGCAGAGGAAGTTGCTCACAAGCAATGATATATGCTAGGTCTGTTGACAGACAATTGTTACATCATATGTAACCCTGAAGGCAACGACATCGTGTAAAGACCGGATTACTCACAAGTATCCTCTCACTGATAACTGACGCGTGAGAAGTGCATGAGTAAAGGACAGTTATGAAGATTGCACATATTGCACCGCCCTGGATTTCCATTCCGCCTAAGAACTATGGCGGGACAGAGATAGTTTTATATAATCTGATCGAGGAACAGGTGGCACAAGGTCATGATGTGACGTTGTTTGCACCTAGTGACGCTAAAACATCAGCACAGCTGATCTCGTTTTTCCCTGAAGCTCTGATCGACTCTGGTGTTCCCTGGCAGGCACATCCAAAGGCGTTTTACCACATCTATAAATCAGTAGAGTATATTCGCGACCATGAACATGATTTTGATGTTCTGCATACCCATCTCTCCTCTGCTGCTGATTTATATACATACCCGTTTACATCTCAATTACCTGTTCCACATCTCTCGACATTGCATAGCCGCTTCCCGTTTGACCGTATTCACGACTGGAATGGTGATGCCGACACCTTTTACATGGAGTGGGCTGCGAACGTCCCCTTCGTTGCTATCAGCAAGAGCGCGCGCGACGAGGTGACACATCCGCTCAACTTTATCGGCATTGTTCATCACGGCCTACCTGCAGACTACTTTCGCCCTGTAGTCAAGGAACCAGGCGATTATTTTGCCTGGCTAGGGCGCATCGTTCCAGACAAAGGCACGCACCTTGCCATTGAAGCTGCCAAACAAGCGGGAGTAAAACTCATTCTGGCAGGCACGATTGATACCTATCTCAATAGCGCAGTCGAATACTTTGAGCACTGCATCAAACCGCAGATTGACGGTGAGCAGATTCAGTATATCGGCCCTGCAAACATGGAGCAAAAAATCGAACTGCTCAGCCATGCACGCGGCTTCCTGAATCCCATTCAATGGGAAGAGCCATTCGGCATGGTCATGATAGAGGCAATGGCACTGGGTTGCCCCGTCATCTCTACCGCGCGTGGAGCCGCCCCAGAGGTCATCGCACATCGTGAAACGGGCTTCCTCGTCCATGATATTGACGAAATGGTGCGCACTATCCCACATATTGATGCGATAGAGCGTACTGCAGTAGCAGACTATACAAGAGAGCACTTCTCCATCGCACGGGTCGTGCGCAAATACACGATGATGTATCGCAAGGTCATCGCAACGCATCGAGCAACGCACACCTTTACTACACCGATTGCCGTTGCTCAGAAAGAGCGCCATTCGCTGATTACACCCGCGCCATTCATCAGAAGAGACGCTCCTGTACTGGTTGCGTATCAGAAGAATCAGGGGGCCATAGCAGAGGCGGAAGCGGAGCCTGCTCCCTAATGCGCTGATAGAGGTCTGCGCAGATAGCTGGTGAATAATCCTCATAGGGGCAGTGGCAGAAGAGATAGAGCGTGCGTCCCTCGGTCAGCCACTGCCCTGCCTGCTGTGCCCACTCAGTTAAAAACGGGGCATTGACTGCGCGGCGTGGGTGCCCAATATAGCGTACAAACACAAAATCAGCGGTGCTCACAACGGGAACAGGCAGATTGGGCTTGCGCTCACGTGCCTGCAACACCTGCTGCTCTTTAGCTGAGCCGACACGCAACGGACGAGTATCCATAATGACACGTCCCACTCCATGACTGCTAAGCAGCATATTGAGCTCGCTGGCAATCGGTTCCTTAAAGAAAGCCGCGTGGCGCACCTCGACCGCAAGACGCACATCACTGGGCCAGAAGGCTAGAAAGGTTCGGAGTTGTTCGAGCGATGACGGCTCAAACGAGGGAGGCAGTTGCAGGAACAATGGTCCAAGACGCGATTTCAGGCCACGCATTCGTTCTACGAACGTCAACGTCTCGGTGCGTGTACTATCAAGGCGTGACGCGTGACTGATGCTACGAGAGATTTTTGGACATAAACGAAAGCTTTCCGGCGTTTCTTGCACCCAATGCATCACCGTTTCAGCGGATGGCGTCGCGTAAAATGTTGTATTGCCTTCAACGCACGTCAGGCGCTGACTATACAGACGCAAAAATTCACTTGAGGGCGTGCGCGGTGGAAAGAAATCCACACGATAGCCCGCGTCTGGATATGCTTCCAGGGCCTCATTGCCCTTTCCTGTCTGCGTCCATCCTTTGTATCCCCACATGGGACAGCCAATATACAGCATATGTATCTCCTTTCCACGTAGTATATCCTCTCTGGGAACACATTCAAAAGGCGACTTTACAGCAGAGCAAGCAGAGAGAGAACAATGCCATACAACAAAACGAACAGACCAAATAGCATCGAACCAAATTGCTGGTGGGACCACTCGGGTAAGAAGGTTTGCTCCAGAATTAGTAACGCAAATATGCTAAAAGTTGCCCCTGCAATTGACCAGATAAATTGCCAGACGCCCAGGCGCGGGCTAAAGATACGCGCGCGATAAAAAACCACAATACTGCTAGCAAGCACACATAAGCCCAAAAAGAGCGCAATTCCTGTTGCTATGTGGCTACTATTACCAGCAAAGATCAAGGTTCCTAACACGCCAAAAAGTGTAATCGGCAACGCGATCACAAAATAAAATATACTGCGAAAAATGCGAAAGGCCGTCCAGCGCACAACAGGAGCAGCGAACATGGGCTGCATTTGTTGCTGATATACGCTATTTTCGCCGTACGAGACGTGTTCACGCACGGGCATAGGAGCATCGGTCTCCGACGAGCGCAACAAAGATCCGCAATTCGAGCAATACGCACTGTTGCCATAATTGATAGCGTTACAACGTGGGCAATACATACATTTTCCCTCTATTCACAGCAAAATAAATCAGACTCCTTCTCTCATTCTGATTATATTGCACAAAAGCGGTTGTGAAATATGTATTGAGCGTGATTATGGAGATGACCAAAATACCGTGAGAAATGGCGTGTGACGGGGGACGAGGGCATGATAATGGTGTTGAACAAATTCATCGGTTGCGTAGGGGGCGTGATTCCATCACGCCCTCGTCCCTCGTCACACGCCCTTGCCCTCGTTCGCATGGCTTCCCACACGGCTCCCCGGGCCGATCTATGAGCAGGCAGGGCGTGATAAATCACGCCCCTACACCACCGGATGCGGTCACCAAATTCGTTTTTTCAGCACGATCATCACGCCCTGTATGTGCGCCAATACGACATCACATTTCCGGTCCACATTATTTTATTCAATACAACGTTATTTGGTGCTATTCGCTCTCAATCAGCAGGTCCCGAATGCGCGTCGCACTCAGGAGATCAACAAGGGCGGCGTCTATACCAGCGCGCTGTTCAGCCGGGACAGTGAGCGCGAGGTGTTCAAGGGACGCGCCAACCGACAAGCCGTGTTCAGCCTTGTGACGGCGAACAAGCGTGAGGAGATGCAGGATGTTCTCGCCCGCGTGCTCCGCCCGCTCGTCCAGCCAGTACGTGGGTGCGCTGGGCCACTGCGCACTATGAATGGATGGTGCGCCATCCAGAGCTGCGAAGAGATGCAGATAGATCTCTTCCGTGATGTACGGCAGGTAAGGCGCAAAGAGCTTGAGCGTATTGAGCAACGCGTGATAGAGCGTCCACTGTGCAGCAAGGCGTTCAGGGCTAGCGGGACCGTACAAACGGCCCTTCGCCAGTTCCAGGTAGTTATCGCACAGGTCTGACCAGAAGAAACGCTCGACGAAAGCACGTGCCGCCGCGTACTCGCCGTTCTCCAGTTCGCTCGTCGCGTCAGCAATGCAACGCGCTAAACGTGAGAGCAGCCAGCGATCAGTTGGCAATAACATGACAGGCTCAGTAGCAATTGCCTCAGTCGTCAAATCTTGCAGATGGCCCTGCGCGAAGCGACTGGCATTCCAGAGTTTGGTGACGAGTTTGCGCCCCGTGGCAATCGTCTCAGGATTGAGCGGCGTATCCTGGCCCGTCCTGACCGAGGTAGCCCAGTAGCGCAGAGCGTCCGCTGACTCGCGTTCAATCAGTTCCATTGGGCCAACTTCACCGTGAGCCTTGGATTTAGAAATTTTGCCGCGCTGCGCTGAGAGCGCGTGACCAGAAATCATGATCGTCTGCCAGGGCAGTTCACCCGTGTGGTAGAGCGATTTGACAATCGTATAAAACGCCCAGGTGCGAATAATATCGTGCGCCTGTGGACGCAAGCTTGCCGGAAAATGTTGCGCGAACCAGTCTGGGTCATCCGTCCAGTGCGCAATGATGAGCGGCGTACACGATGACGTGGCCCAGGTATCCATAACATCGCGCTCTGGCTTAAAATCGGACGCGCCGCACGCACAAGGTGTCGAGGGCATGGTCAGACGCGGGTCAAGCGGCAACTGTTCCAGGGTTGCCAGACGCAATGTGCCACACTGGCGGCAGGTCCAGGCAGGAAAGGGAACGCCGAGAAAGCGTTGACGCGAGATACACCAGTCCCATTGCAGGTTCTCAACCCAGTGCTCGTAGCGCGCCAACATATAGGCAGGCTGCCAGCGTATCTTGCGTCCCGCTTGCAAAAAGCGTTCTTTCTGCTCCAGAATACGAATAAACCACTGGCGCGTCTGGCGATACTCGACAGGTGTCCCACAACGTTCATGCGTACCAAGTGGATGCTCTGGCGTGGCATCATCCAGTTCAGCCTGTGCAATCGCCGTCTGGCATTCAGGACACCAGAGCGTGGGTGCTATCTGTGTATAGGCCAGACCCGCCTGATAGAGTTGCAGAAACGACCACTGCGCGCAACGCTGTGCCTCTCTGCCGAGCGTCGAGTAGCGATACTGCCAGTCAACGCTCAGGCCAAGCCGTCGCCAGAGCGACTCGAAACGGTCCTCGGTCTGCTCGACCAGTTGCAGGCAGCGCGCGATAAACTCGCGTGGCTCCATCTCTGTCGCCTTACGTCCAAAAGTCTTTTCAGCAAAGCGTTCGGTAGGCAGACCGTTGTCATCGAAGCCCATCGGGTAGAAAATGCGC
>DAIDJF010000085.1 GCA_027451525.1 Ktedonobacterales bacterium | reverse complement strand
GCATTGCTGCAATTCGCGGCCCAGGCAGAGACCAGGAAGAGGTGAGAAGGAAAACTCCAGGAGTGAACCGACTCAAACATATGATCTTGCAACACAAAATTCTGCGCATAGGACCAGTAGCTGGGGATATCGCTCTGCACATGATAGCCCATCACATCCGTCTTTTTGCTATTGACACAGACCGGATTGGTCGGATCTGTACAACCCTTCTTGCCCGCTTCAGCCTCCTTGATAAAGCCATCCATTTTTCCGCCATCCACATCCAAGACGGAAGAGGTATTCACGTGCGGGCCACCACCGTTCACATCGTTATGATCGACATATGGCTTTACGCACTGACCCGTGAGTGGGTCAGTGACGCAGACCGTTGGCACACCGTTCTGCATAGGAATACCGTCCGCCCCTGGATAGGTACCAAAGTAGCTATCAAACGAGCGGTTTTCTTGAAAGATGATGATAATGTGCTTGATCTTCTGAATACCCGTCGCGCTGGTAGACGACGTTTGTGAGGAGGATGGTGGCGTGATGCTGGCGCAACTTGCCAGCGTCATCGCCAGGGCCGTCATACCCGCCAGGATACCGCTCATGAGCAGAGCGCGCATACGCGGCGGCCTTATCGTTGCTAAATGCCTGTTCTTGCCCACGTTCTTGACCTTCTTCCAGACAGAAACTCATGGAGAGCGTTCTCCATACAAAGCATGATCTTCCGCTCTCTCAGCATAGCGTACCTGTTCTATCTCAAGAAGGTATCAAGATTTGCTCAAATTCAGCTCTATTTTCTATTTTGAACGCAAAAGATGAGTGGCGTGATTGAATCACGCCACTACACCATCGTCGCACGGCCTCCCAGACGGGTTGGCACGCGAGCAGGGCATGATCAATCACACCCCTACAGATCCATGCTCTTCGTTTTGACAATACCCATCACGCGCTCCATGAATTGCGTGAGCGGCATGGATTTGAGGTCCACGTTCGTGCGCAGACGCACCGAGACTGCCTCGGAAGCCGCTTCTTTATCGCCCACAACCAGCATGTAAGGGATTTTCTGCAACTGCGCCTCACGAATTTTGGCGTTCATGCGCTCGCTGCGCACATCGACCTCGGCACGGATGCCCGCCGCTTTGAGCGTCTCCAGGACGCGATTGGCATACTCGTGGTGCCGGTCGGCAATTGGAATAACCATCGCCTGTACGGGCGCGAGCCAGGCTGGGAATGCACCGCCAAAATGCTCGATCAACATTGCCATAAAGCGTTCCGTTGAACCCGTTACGGCACGGTGAATCATGACCGGGCGATGCGGTTGCCCATCCTCAGCGACGTATTCCAGCTCGAAATTCTCTGGCTGCACAAAGTCGAGCTGAATCGTCGAGCATTGCCACTCGCGGCCCAGGGCGTCACGCACCATGAAGTCCACTTTGGGACCATAGAAGGCCGCCTCGCCAATGCCGATCTGGTACTGAATACCTTTACCCTCGACTGCTCCGCGCAGGGTCGCTTCAGCCGTTGCCCAGACCTCGTCGCTGCCGACATACTCTTCCGCTTTCTGCGGGTCACGCAGCGAGAGGCGCACCCAGTAATCCGCCAGACCGTACGTCTCAAAGGCCTCCAGCGTCAGGTTGACAGCGCGGTTGAACTCCTCCTGAATCTGGTCGGGCCGCAAGAAGACGTGAGCATCATCCTGCGTCAGGCTACGCACACGCGCCAGACCCGTCAGCGTGCCCGCTTTCTCGTAGCGATACAGCGTGGCGAACTCGGCATAGCGAATGGGCAGTTCGCGATAGCTATGCATCTGTGATCTGTAAAGCAGAATGTGATGTGGGCAGTTCATCGGCTTGAGGATATAGGAGTCGTCCTCTGACATCTCCTGCTCGCCCTTCATGACCGGGAACATATTCTCACGATACGTATACCAGTGCTTGGACGTTTTGTAGAGGCGCACCTTACCGAGATGTGACGTCCACACGTGCTGATAGCCATAACGTTCCTGCGTCTCACGCACGTATTCTTCCATCAGGTGGCGTAGCATCTCGCCACGCGGCAGAAACATTGGCACACCAGCAGGCAGGTCTTCGCTCATCACAAAGAGCTTTAACTCGCGTCCCAGCTTGCGATGGTCGCGTTTCATGGCCTCTTCCAGCCGCCAGAGGTATTGATCGAGTTCTTCCTGTGAAAACCAGGCCGTGCCATAGATGCGCTGCAACATCGGACGCCGCTCATCTCCGCGCCAATACGCTCCCGCGACACGCATCAGCTTGAATGGCCCCACCTGACTCGTGTTCTCGACGTGTGGACCACGACAGAGATCAAGAAACTGGTTCTGCTGGTAGATGCCCACCTCTTCATCGGGCAAATTCTCGATGATCTCTACCTTATACTGCTGCCCTTTAGCGCGGAAGTACTCCAGAGCCTTCTCACGGGGCCAGCGGTCGCGCAGGAAAGGATATTTGCCCTCGACAATCCGACGCATGCGCTGCTCGATATCGGGCAGGTCTTCGGGCGTGAGAGGACGTGGCAGATCAAAATCGTAGTAGAAACCATCTTCAATCGCGGGTCCGATCGCAAAACGCGCATCTGGAAAGATTTCCTGCACCGCCTCCGCCATGATATGAGCAGCGGAATGGCGCATGCGTTGAATCGGCGTATAATTGACCGATTCTTGTTCCTGTAATTCAACAGACATACAATATAGCTCCTTTAATCATTAGCCCAATCGGGCAGCCCCATTTCCCATCAGCCATTCCCAGGAAGTGAAAAAGACAATAAAAAAACCTTTTCATCCGCTAGGGACGAAAAGGTAACAACGCTTTTCGTGGTTCCACCCACATTCCGCATGTCTCAACAGAAACATCACCGCATCGGACACAATACGTCAGTCCCGACGGGAGATCACACGCGCTGAGAGAAACAATGCGCTCTTGATGATCTATAACGGGATCGACCCGCGTGCTTTACTGGCTCAGCACGAGCTGGCAAGTGGTTTCCACTTCTTACTGGAGTGCAGACACTTTCAGCCGATGATGTCCACTCTCTGTCTCCCACTGGGAAGGGATATGTCTTGCGTCTGCTCTAATATCCATTTTATGGTGCTCTTGCAATCTAAGATAGCATAGAATCAAACATTTGTAAATAGTTTTTATGGTACTATCTCCAAAGCCTACTTGACCACTGTTCAGTCTAGTGGTATCGTTGTCATGTGAGCTTTCGCTGCACATTTTCGTACATAACATGTCATCAGTTGAGCATGCTTACGTTTACTTTGGCACAGAGATAACCAGGAGTCTGTATGAACACGTCAGCGACATCTTCTTCATCGTCTCTTACTATCCAGACCTATCGTGTTGCGGCTATTCAGTATGAGCCGACATTAGGCGAGAAAGACAGGAATGTACGCGATCTGCTCCGCCTGGTTGAAGAGGCAGCACGCCAAGAGGCTCGCCTGATTGTATTGCCGGAAATGGCGACAACGGGCTATTGTTGGGAGTCACGTGCAGAGATTGCTCCCCACGTCGAGTCAATTCCCGGCCCCACGAGCACACGCTTTCAGCAGGTAGCGAGCCAATATAACTGCTATATTCTGCTGACACTGCCAGAAGTAGATTCCCAGACAAACATCTACTATAACAGTGCCGTCTTGCTTGGGCCAGAGGGCATTATTGGCACGTATCGCAAACTACACTCCTATATCTCAGAGCCACGTTGGGCACGCGATGGTGATCTGGGAATGCCCGTATGGGAAACGCCGATTGGCAAACTAACCTGCCTGATCTGTATGGACGCAACCTATTTCGAGGCGGGACGCATTCCAGCACTACACGGCGCGGATGTTCTACTCTTCCCGACCAACTGGCTCGAGGAGAAAAGCCCCAGCATCTCCTGGATTGCGCGCGCATTTGAGAACGGCACGTACTTTATTGCCGCAAATCGCTATGGACGCGAGCGTGGCGTACAATTTAGTGGGGGAAGCTGCGTCATTAATCCCGATGGCTCCATCCAGTCCTATCTGGATAACGGCGAGGGCATTGTCTATGGCATGATAAATCTGGCAGCCTGCCATGATAAACGCTGGGGCAGCCAGCAAACGTGCGCAGGTGATCGCCTTGCTGATCGTCAGCCCGCCGCGTATGTTGAGTTGCTCCACAATAGCTACCTGTGGGAACCACTGCGCTATCACGGCTTATATGGGATGGGCGAACTTCCACCAGGGCAATTATCATGCGTGGGCGTAATGCAGGTTAATATGCAAGAGCAGCCAGACCTCTCACCAACCGAACACGCGCAATGGCTCCGTCATCTGATTGAGCCGATGATGAACGTTCACGCGCCCGCACGGCCCGATGTGCTGGTTCTACCCGAATTGATGATCCCTGGCCCTGTTCCACCTAGCACGCTTGCCTCCGCGGCGCAGGGACCACTCAGTGAGCAAGAACTGGCGGCCCACTTCCGCGATCGCGCTATTCGCATCCCCGGCCCCGAAACGGATGCGCTGGTCGCTCTGGCTGAGACATTGCAGATTAGTCTCGTGATCGGTGTGGCCGAACGCGCACAAGGAGCCTATTATAATACCGTGCTCCTCATTGACCCTGAGGGCATTTATGGCAGCTATCGCAAACTCCATCTCACGCAACAAGATCGCCTGTGGGCACAACCCGGCAACAAAGGTATGCCAGTCTTCGATACCCCCACTGGGCGTATCGGCTTAACGACTGGCTATGACGCTCTCTTCCCAGAAACGTTGCGCGTGCTGGCGAGCCTAGGTGCGGACCTCGTTTGCGCTCCGACCCTCCTCGATTTTCCTGAACCGATTGGCCTTCCTGCCACCACTATCCCCCATATGATTAGCGTTGCCCCCGACGAATATGACCCCACGCATTATGTTATATGGCGTGTGCGTTCTAGCGAGAATCATGTCTATCTCGCTGTTTCCAACTGGTTAGGCAATCATCAGGGTGTGCGCGCTAATGGCTTGAGTGGTATCTACGCTCCATCGTGTTCGCCATATCCCTGGCCCGAAGTGATCGCGGATGAGGGTGAGTCCATGCTAATGATGATGACCATTGACACCCGTGAGCAGCGCACAGGGCGTCGTACCACACACACCTTGGGCTACAGTCCCGGCAATATGGCAGGCTCGCTGACGGGCGAACTGGCCTATGATATTCGCGACAGTATCCCCGGCAACGTGGTGCGCAGTAAACCACTGCTCCGCAAACGCCTGCCATTCTGGTATCGCGACATCGTGCGCACCGACCTGTAACGCGCGTAAATGCGTATGGGGCATTAAGATGGATATTGTGCAATGGGCGTGATAAAACAATGTGAATCAAATGAGGCGTAGTGCTCTGTCAAGCTTCATTGCGACCTTTTTACCGATGGCATGCGAGAAAAGGTGTAGGGGCGTGATTCCATCACGCCCTGCCCCTCCACACTCCAACCTGCCAGGGAGACCGTGTGATGTGAGGGACGAGGGCGTGATAAGGGACGAGGGCGTGATAAATCACGCCCCTACAATGAAAACGGGTACAACGAGCAGCGTATCATTTTAGGGGCGACCGCGAGGGTCGCCCTGCTTCCACAAAGCAGTATGGAACCCGTCATTCCAATTTAGCAGCCCAAAGCCGTTTGAATCTGTTGCACCTTGCTCGTCAAGTCCTGCGCCTGGCTCGCCGTGAGTGCCTTGCCCGTCTGAGCTTGCACTTCGTGGAGAAATGCCGAGAGCACATTGCAGGCAGAGGTGGTATGCTTCTTCTGTACTTGCAGTTTGGCATTCTCAATCTTGACCCACAGTGAGTATTTGACCCCGCCATTGGCAATGTTCATCTGCTGGATATGACTTGCCAGCGCGGTGAGCATCTGCACAGGAGTGGGGGAACTTGATTCGTATGCTCCCATATCACAGGTGCTTTCTCCAGCATCTGGACGGGGATAGCCACGCTGGTCAGTCGCTGGACAACTCGCCACGGGAAGCTGGTCAATCGCCGGACTCCCCTGCTGCAAGGCTAACGTTTGCGTTGACCCGCCGTTATTGGCAAGCGCCGAAGCCAGCATAGGATTGGTATTTTGCAAGCTGCCCGTGCCAGTAAAGCCGCAATCTGTGCCGCTCTCCAGGTTGTAGCCCTGGTCTGTGATCGTACCACCCTGGTTGATGCAGTCGTTGTTAGAAGTAGCACTGTTCTCCGCGATGATGCTACCCAGGCTCGTCACCGTCCCACCTAAGTTGTCGATGCCGCCGCCGGAGTTGGAAGCCGTATTGCCGCTCAGCGTACTATTGCTAAGGCTCACTGTCCCAAGCAAGTTGAGAATGCCACCACCGCTGGAGTTGGAGGCTGTATTGCCACTCAGTGTACTGTTCGTCACGCTCACCGTGCCACCTGAGTTGGAGATGCCACCCCCACCCCCTGTAGCCGTATTGCCGCTCAGCGTACTGTTCGTCACACTCACTGTCCCGCCTGCGTTGAAGATGCCACCGCCGCTACCAGCGCCAACCTTGCCACAGCCGGTGCCACCGCTAGATGCTGAGCAAGAAACGTAGCCATTGGCAATCGTGAGGGCATGGAGTATGAGGTTCGCTCCACTGTTGACGTGCAAGATTTGCAATGTTTTGTTGCCATCCAATGTCACGGACTGTCCACTGCCATTCATCGTCATGCTGCCGGTGATGTTGAGCGTTTTAGTGAGGAGAATATCGCCACTGCATGAGAAGGTGATGATATCGTTGTTGTTATCGGTATTGGCCTGTGCCACGTCTGCTTGCAACTGGCTATCATTCGTACAAGTGGTAACGGTGAATGTGACACTAGCCGCCTGCTCCACCACCACCTGGAAACTGCCCGTGGTCACATCCGGTGGCGTGGCAGCATCACTGGCACTACAGTTGACCGTGGTCGTGCCAATTGGGAAGGTACCCCCCGATGCAGGAGTGCAACTGATGGTAGGTGTGACACTGGCATCATCCGGCTCCGTCCCCGTCACACTGTACGTCACCACCGCCCCCGCTGAACTGGTCGCCTTCGTGGTGATGGTGGCTGGCACGCTAATGGTTGGCACCTGATACTCAAAGGCTCCAATATCGCAGGCAGGCCCTTGTGGTCGTGCAATACCACGCTGATCGGTACTGGCGGAACATGATATGGCAGGGATGGCATTGATGGCCGGACTGCCATCCTGCAGGGCTAGCGTTTGGGTTGGCCCGCCATTGTTGGCAAGCGCCGAAGCCAACCGAGGATAGGTGTTTTGCTTGCTGCCCGTGCCGTTGAAACCACAACTTGTACCACTCTCCAGGTTGTAGCCCTGGTCTATAATCTTGATACTGTTGTTGCAGTCCTGCTGGCTATTGCCAAAGGAGGTGTTCCCCACCACAATGCTGTCGCTGCTTGTCATCGTTCCGGCATTGGAAATACTGTCGCCGGAGACGCCAGCGGAATTGTTGCTCAGCGTGCTCGTGCTGATACTTACCGTCCCAGTGTTGTAGATGCCACCGCCGTCAACAGCGTTATTGGTGTACAAGGTGCTGTTGGCGATGCTCATCGTTCCGAAGTTGACAATGCCACCGCCGAGATCAGCAGCGGAATCGTGGCTCAGCGTGCTCGTGCTGATGTTCACTGTCCCGCCATCGTTGTAGATGCCACCTCCCGAGCCATTATAGGGAAATGAATTAACACCCGACGTGCTGCTGAGGATACTCGCTGAATTATTGCTCAACGTGCTGCTGCTGATGTTCACTGTCCCACCTGCACCATTGGCGATGCCAGCGCCGACGCGAGCGGAATTGGTGCTCAACGTGCTGTTCGTGATGCTCACAGTCCCGCCATCGTTGTAGATGCCGCCACCGTCGTTGATAGCAGAATTGTTGCTCAGCGTGCTCGTGCTGATGCTCACAGTCCCACCATGATTGTAGATACCAGCACCACCACCATTGGCAGAGGAATTGTTGCTCAACGTGCTGTTGCTGATAGTCACAGTCCCACTGTTGTCGATGCCACCTCCATTGACAAGGCCAGCATTGCCATCGGCAATCGTGAGCGTGTTGAGCGTAAGATTCGCTCCACGGGTCACCGCAAAGACTTGCAGTTTCAAATTGCCATCGAGCGTGACCGACTGTCCACTGCCATCAATGGTGAGTGTGGTGGTGATGAATAAGGTTTTGTCCAGGATAATATCGCCACTACAGGCGAAGTTGATCGTGTTGCCACTACTGGCTTGCGCTGTACTGAGCGCACTATCCAAATGCGTGGCATCACATGTGCTAATAGTAATCGTGCTGGCCGCATACGTCTTTGTGGACACGGTCATGCTGAAGACGAGGCCAGCTACCAGCAAAAAGGCTGGAGCCAGCCAAAGAAAGCGACGATATGTGGGCATGTGTTTTCCTTTCCCCCACAAGAGGAAAAAATAATAAAAAACTCATCATGGCTATAGTTTCATCACAGTGAATATAAATGCGAACGTTCCATTGGTGAAAGCTTTTCTTTAGGAGAGGGGGTAGCTGTTCTGTGTGCTCGAAAAGCTAGACATTTCTATCAAATAGGCGCATCATTCACCAAAAGTAAATCAGAATAGTTTCATTCGCAAATTTACAGAGAGTATACTGTACTAGAGCGGAAACTGGATGAAGAGAATCCCCTATTTTTCTCCCACGTTGTGAAGAAATCAACAGAGATGAAAACAAATGAGCTAGGGGAAATTACCTATCTGGACATTCTTTCGTCGGTCACAGCAGGTGCATTTCATGCGCATAGTGAGCAGCAGCCGTGCGCGAAGAGACCTGGAGCTTACTGTAGAGCGAGGTCAGGTGGTTTTCCACAGTGCGTGGACTGATGACGAGACGCGCGGCGATCTGGACATTGCTTAGCCCCTCGGCCAGCAGGCGCAGCACCTCCTGTTCTCGCCTGGTGAGTTTGGCAAGAGGTGATGATGGAGGCGATTCCACAGAGGAGAGGGAGACCGGAGGAAGCAGTTTAGTGGCGGGATATTGGACGGCAAGTGCCTGCTCCGGCGTCATGCGGCGCCCCTCGACCCATGTGGCGGTAAAAGCCTGCTTGCCGGCCTGAGCACATGCAAGGGCACGCACGCGCTCATATTCGGCACGATAGATCGGATACATAGGCGTGCCAATGGCCTCACGCAAGGCTTCTGCTGATCCCCAGAGTCGTGCAGCGCAGAGCGAGGCTCCTTGCCTGCTCTCTAAAGCCGCCAAGCCCTCTAGCCCGGCTGCAATTTGTTCTTTGAACAGGTGGTGTTCCAACAGCAGTGCCAGGCTCTCTCGATAAAGGTGGCGAGCCGAGGTGAGATCACCCTGCATAGCCAGGAGCCGGGCCAAACCATAACGCAGCTCAATGATATCCGTCTCGACCCCAATCTGTTTGCCAAGTGCCAGACTTTCTTCGAGCAAAAGACGCGCGGCCTGCACGTCACCCTGCTCCAACCGAATCAGCCCCAACAGGCCCAGTGGTAGCACGCTGTGGAGAGCGTTGTCCTGCTGCTGAAAGGATGCCAAGCCCTGCTCAGCCAGAGCACGGGCGCGCGGCAGGTCCTGTTGACAGACAAAGAGTAAGCGTGCTTGCCGGTAATAGACCCAGCCGATGACCTGCTCATCACCTAACGACTGGTAGAGCGCTAGACTCTCGCAGAGCAATGCCTGTGCTCTCTCGTACCGCCCTTCTTCGGTTGTGATGCGCGCTAGTTCGGTCGCGTTGCGCGCTTGCATCCAGCGATTGCCCAACTCTTTCTCCAGGGCTATGGCATCTTCCAGCCGCTGATCAGCCTGGGCAAAACGGCTCGTGATGCGATCAATTGTGCCCAGGCGATACAGACTATTGGCAATGCCGACCGGATCGCCCACCTCCCGATAGAGTGCCAGGCTCTCTTGTGCCATCTGCTCAAGCGGCAGGTGCCGCGCATAGACGAAGGCCAGACTGGCAGCCATTTCCAGCGCCTTTGCCCGCAGTGCTGCCCCCACACTGGCATATTCTGAGAGCGCTTGCATCAGGTAGCTCAGCCCTTCTTTTCCGAAGCCGCGCATAAACCAGAACCAGAATAGCGCAACACACAGGCGCAAGGTCCACTCTATCTGGTTCCTCCGCTCTTGCTGGTTCGCCCGCTCGGGTCCTTCCGCCAAGAGAAAGCTGAACACTGCCCGCAGGTTTTCCTGTTCGCGTTCCAATTGTGCCATGCGGCGGCCTTGCTCTGGTCCGCGTACGTAAGGGGCCACATCCTCAGCCAAGGCCAAAAAGTAGGCAGCGTGTGAGAGGCAGGCGGTCTCCAGTTCTCCATTACTTACGAGACACTCCAACCCGAACTCGCGGATGGTTTCCAGCATAAGGAGACGCGGCTCTCCATCGGGTTGCTCCTCCTGGCGTAGCAGGTGATTCTCTAAGAGGGTGCTCACTCCATCCAGGACGGTGTGCGAGGCAAGATTGGCAGCCTGGGCGATGGACGAGGCAGCCTCGAGAGTACAGCCACCGGCAAAGATAGCCAGCCAGCGGAAAAGCCGCTGCTCCTGAGAAGTCAGCAGGTGATAACTCCAGGCGATGGTATCGCGCAGGGTCTGGTGACGGGCAGGCATATGGCGTGTGCCACCTGTCAGCACCTCCAGGCGATGATCAAAACGAGCGAGCAAGGCCTGAGGGGAGAGTAGCCGCGTGCGGGCAGCCGCCAGTTCAATCGCCAGGGGCAGTCCATCCAGGCGGAGACAAACCTCCGCGATAGCACGCGCGTTGGCCTCAGTGACCTGGAAATCCAGTGTGATGGCCTGGGCGCGCTGCACAAAGAGCGCGCAGGCAGCGTACTGCGTGAGCGAATCGGCGTGTTGAGAGAGCTGCATCGGGTCGGGTAGTGCCAGGGGAGGAACAAGGAACTCCTGTTCGCCAGGGACCCGCAAGGCGGCACGGCTCGTCACCAATACACGCAGGCATGGGCAAGCGGCAAGAAGCAGGGGAAACACCTGGGCGGCAGGCAGGACCTGCTCGAAATTATCGAGCAACAGCAAAAAGCACTGGTCGCCAATGGCTTCTTGCAGTTTGACGAGTAGCGAGTCGGCGCCAGCTTCCCGCACCCCCAACGCTTGAGCAATGGCCGGAAGCACAAAATCGGGATCGCTGATGGCTGCCAGTGGAACAAAAGAGACGCCACCAGCGAAGTCGGGAAGCAGTTCACGCGCCACCGCAAGCCCCAAGCACGTTTTGCCAATCCCACCAGGGCCGGTAAGCGTGAGCAGGCGCATCGCGGGCCTGCGCAACAGGTCGGAAAGTTGCGTGAGTTCGCGCTCGCGTCCCAACAATGGGGTCAGCGGCATCGGCAGATGGCCTAGCAAAACAGTATCGGCATCTGGTTCGGACCGAGTCTGCTGTGAAGACATGTGCTGCTGCGTCATCAATGATCCTCACTCTTGAGGCTTCCTGCTGGTCTGCTGTCGGAACGATCACCAACGTGACTCCCCGCAGGGATTCTCGTATGCCCAGGCGATGGTCTCAGCGGCCTGCTATAAATCCTGTCTTGTCCCCGTGATAGACAATTTGGTCGTGTCTCAGGGCGTGATCATGCTCTTAAAAAATAATGCGAATGTGTTGCGTCATTTCGTAGGGGCATGATAAATCATGCCCTGCCTGCGCGCCGATCCGCCTGGAAGGCCGCACAGCAGGGGAACCCGGGGGGGCGTGATCAATCACGCCCCTACGATTTTTTGCTCTCGTCTTTGCCTGTAGTGGTGGCTGCTTCGGCTTGCTTTTTCACAAGCAGCGGGGCGTGCTGCTCACAGAAACGGAAACTGCGTCCGCCGGAGAGCAATTGCGCATAAGCGGCTGGCTCCCCGCAGGTATCACAGCGTCCAACATGAGTTTTTACCGCTTTCATTCAAAATCCTCCTTCAAACATCTATGTGACAGGCAGCAAAAAGTCGCCTGAATATCTGTAGTTGCTCTCCTTATCATACCACATGGACGCGTGTAAATTCTTCATCATATTTGTCTTATGTAAGACATAGAGAAGACGTTCACACCCTTTGTGACAGATTACTATCTTAGCTTCATCATAATTTCTACATATTTCGTCATATCTTACCGCTAAATCTATATTTTTACGCAATTTTTATCTGAAAAATCTTGATTACACTTGATAGTCTGAATGAAGTACAAAAAAAGCGCGCGCGAAGGCGACTAGTGTATACTGATTTCAGTGGTAAGCGATAGTCGTCGGGTGCCAGATTGCTCTTAAGGGCTTTTCTCCGTGTATGGAATGCAGTACAGGTACGGATCCGGGAGAATGCTGTTGAGCCTGCTCCAGGTTCTTCCGTCGAGCCTCTCTACTCAGCCCAGACACGTTGCAGAAAGGCTCAGGGCAAAGGCGACCATCGCTAACCACACCCTAGATACCCTCCTCGTGTTCCCCGCTGTGTGAGAGGTGACTGAAGCGTGTCGCAGTCACCTCTCATTTTTTCTACATGCCATCGCTCTTCTCCGATAGACCTGAAACGCATTGGTATGGCGTCTCTTGTTCAAAAGGTATGAAGGGGATTATGCATGATTGAGCTAACAACTTTTTTCGCTACCGATGAACGGATTCGGGTCTACCGCCCTGGCCTATGCGCTGAGCAGGGACGGTGCGTGCTATATTGGATGCAACGCGCTCAGCGCGGGCAAGAGAACCAGGCCCTGAACGCCGCAATCTCGTTAGGTAACGCGCTTTCCCTCCCCGTCGTTGTCGCCTTTGTCATCGCCGATTATCCTGGTGCCAATCTGCGCCACTACCAGTTTATGCTCGAAGGCGTGGCCCAGGCAGCACGCCACCTTGCAAAGCGCGGGACGCCGCTGGTCATCAGACGCGGCGAGCCACCCCGTGAGATAGTCACACTGGCTCACGAACTCCAGTCCGCCGCTGTCATTAGCGACGAGGGCGAATTGCGCACGCCGCGCCGCTGGCGACAACGTGTAACGGAGCAAATAGACATACCCTTTGCCTGTGTCGATGCCGATGTCGTCGTACCCAGCAAATTCTTCCCCAAAGAGGAATGGGCGGCGCGCACCATTCGTCCCAAACTACAACGTCTGCTACCAACCTACCTGCAACCCATCGCTGATCTTGAAACGCTGCATCCCTTGAATAGCCCACCGTGTGACCCCGGCAACGTAGCAGACCCACAGAGCTACCTGGATAGTTTGCAGATTGACCGCAGCGTCGCGCCTTCGCCCATCTATCGCGGTGGACAGGACGAAGGCAAACGCCTGTTACGCCGCTTTATCGCGAAACGTCTCTCGACCTATGAGACGCAACGTAATCTGCCCGAACTGGCAGGCACAAGCGAGCTTTCGGCCTATCTCCACTTTGGACAACTCTCCGTACAACAGATGGCATGGGAGATTGAGCAACATGTGCCAGAGGCAACAGGTAGCGCGCAAATTGATATCACGGGTGGACGCGCCGCCTATCTGGAAGAACTGATTGTGCGGCGCGAACTGGCTGTCAATTTCGCGCTACGTAATCCCAATTATGATACACTGGCGGGCTGTCCGACATGGGGTCAGGAGACATTACGCAAGCATCAGAATGACCCGCGTCCCTGGCTTTACACACGTGAGGAACTGGAACAGGCACGCACACACGACGAGCTTTGGAATGCCAGCCAGCGCGAGATGATGGTCACAGGACGTATGCACGGCTATATGCGCATGTATTGGGCGAAGAAAATACTTGAGTGGTCAGCAAGTGCTGAAGAGGCTTTTGGGCACGCAGTCTACCTGAATGACAGGTATGAGCTAGATGGACGTGATGCCAATGGCTACACGGGCATTGCCTGGGCGATTGGCGGCAAACATGATCGCCCTTGGCCGCCCGAACGCCCCATCTTCGGCCTCATTCGCTACATGACCCTCAGCGGCATGCAGCGCAAAATGGACACACGCCTCTACATCTATAAGTGGAGCAAAGCTACCCTGGACAGGGCGTGATTTATCACGCCCTGTCCTGCTCTGTCAAACGTCAGTGCGCACTTTTTTGATGGGGCATCTGTTGCATATGGGGCAAAACGGGCGACCACACGCCAAAAAGGGTGCGATGAAGCTTGACAGAGCACTACACTTCTTCTCCAGTGACGGGGACTGGCTCGATCACCACCTCGGTTGCCTCGCGAATATCGATTGCCAGTTTTCCGTCAACGGCCGAGACATGCACGACCCCATTCTGCGGGATGTTGGCGAGCAAGATTTGACGACTCAGCGGCACAGTAAGCAAACGCTCGATGGCACGGCGCAACGGGCGTGCTCCTTGCGTCTGGCTAAAGCCTTCTTTGCAGAGCAGATCTATCGCGCTATCGTCCGCGTCAAGCGTCAAGCCCTGTTCGAGCAAACGCGCACCCAGATCGTTCATCTGCAGGCGCGTGATCGTACGTATCTGCTCCTGATCGAGCGAATCGAAGATCACCACCTCGTCCACGCGGTTGAGAAACTCGGGGCGGAAACGCTCGCGCAAACGCGCCATCAACGTCTCGCGTTGCTGATCTTCTACACTACGCTTATTATCACGGAAACCCATGACCATCGAGCGGCCCAACATCTCCGTGCCAACGTTTGAGGTCATAATCCAAATCGCGTGCTGCGCATCGACCGTGTGACCCTGTCCATCGGTCAGGCGTCCGGCATCAAAGACCTGTAAGAAGAGGTCAAATACCTCTGGATGGGCCTTTTCTACCTCGTCCAGTAGCACGACAGAATGGGGTCGCCGCCGCAACTTGCCTGTCAGCTGGCCCTCTTGATCGTAGCCGACGTAGCCTGGAGGCGCACCGATCATGCGCGAAACCGCGTGCTTCTCCATGTATTCGGACATATCGACGCGAATCAAGTGTTCATCGGAGCCAAAAACCTCAGCGGCAAGGGCACGAGCTAGCTCGGTTTTACCGACACCCGTTGGACCCAGGAAGATGAATACTCCCACTGGACGCTGGCGCGGCTTGAGACCAGCACGCGCAACCTGGATAGCCTGCGCGACCCGTCTCACTGCCTCCTCCTGACCAATCACACGCGCCCTCAAGCGTGCTTCGAGGCTGAGCAAACGGTCGCGCTCCTCCTGTCCTGGGGCACGCACGGGTATTCCCGTACGCTGTGAAATCACATCAGCGATCATCGGAGCCGTGATAATTGGCGTCTCGGCTTCTGCCTCCGCGTCTAGCTCGTTCTGTTCAATTGAGAAGACACGAGCCTGCGAACATGCCTCATCCAGGATACTGCACGCTTTGTCGGGCAAGCGCAGATTTGGCAGGTATTGCACAGAGAGTTGCACGGCGGCATTCAGCGCGTCATCAGTAATTTGCGCGTGGTGATGCTCCTCATAGAGCGGACGCATGCCCTTCAAAATCTCTAACGCCTCATCAATAGATGGCTCCTCGATCTGAATAGGGCGCAGACGACGCTCTAAAGCGGCATCCTTTTCGATCAGACGATACTCTTGCGGCGTGGTCGCACCAATACACCGCAACCGCCCACCCGCCAGAGCAGGCTTGAGAATGCCAGCGGCGTCAATACTGCCATCAGCGGCGCGGCCCGTACCGACAAGCAGGTGCATCTCATCAATGAATAAGATCACATTGCCGCTATTTTCGGCCTCTTCCAAGACCTTTAGCAACCGCTCCTCAAACTCGCCGCGATATTTTGTACCCGCGACTAGCGAACTGGCGGATAACTCGATCAGACGTTTGCCGCGCAAGTCGGGTGGAACCTTGCCATCGACAATGCGCTGGGCCAGTCCTCCAACAATTGTTGTCTTGCCCACGCCGGAGTCACCAATCAAGATTGGGTTATTGCGATCCTTTAGCATCAGCGTCTGCATCAGCAGACGAATCTCCCTATCGCGTCCAATCAGCGGCGTCAACTGCTTTGTGCCTGCCTGCTTAGTCAGGTCACGGCCCAGGCGTTCCAGCACAGAGTTGCTGCCCTTTGGCACACCCTCCGGGTTAGCTCCAGGGAGATCGGCAGGCAGCGCATCTGGGTTAGCCTCAACCGAGGGTACAAGTTCCAGGAGGGCGCGGGCATTGCTGGCGAGAATGAGTTCAATCAGTTGCGTCGGATTGATGCCCATTTTGTTCAATAACTCATGGGTGACGCCATCGTTTTCACTCAGGACAGCCTGCGCAATTGCGCGCTCATCCACAGCGGTTGCCCCTGCCGTCAAGGCATTGCGTTCAGCGGTAAACAGAATCTCTTTGCAGCGGCGTGTAGGCAAAATCGGCGTTTCATTACCCGCCTTGCCTGTGCCGAGAGCCAGACGAATCACATCACGCACCTGGCGCGGCGAAAAGCCGAGCGACTGTAAGGCATCTTGCGTACAACCACCATCCAGTTTGGTAAGAGCGATAAACAGATGGGGAGTGCCCAGGTAATCCTTGCGCATACGCCGCGCTTCACCAAGAGCCAGTTCCAGCACACTACGTAAAAAACGTTTATCAGGAGAGTTCGATGAGGAGAAGATAGGCGCGATAATCTGACTATCATCGAAGATATCAAAGCGTGCCTCCGCAGCGCGATCACGGCTGACAGAGGTCGGTGAAACAAGACGGAGGGTGGGGTCGCCATAGAGAACATAGCTCATCCATGACGTATCATCAGGACGGTGTTGCGCCATCGCAGTGCGCGTGCGCCGCAGAGCCTCGCCCAACATCATGCCATCAGCAATATCTTGATAGAAGAGCGCGGAGAACTCACGCATCCGTAGCGGCGCGATGGGCCAGCGTGCCACAAGCACTGCTCCCGCTCCTGCCGTGAGCATATTGCCAGCAAGACGCTCCATCGCCTCGTCACGCTCCTGCTGCGTTTGCAAATTGCCCGTATTGGAACGTCCAGTGCCATTGCCTGCACCATTGGCTCGTTCTTCTTCATAATAGCTCAAGAACAACAATGGCGGCTTAGGTAGCGACTGGAAAAGTTGCTCGACAGCCCCTACATCCAGGCGTGAATTGCCCGCGAGCGCTAGCACAGGCTCACCAAGATTGTTCATCAAAGGTGGCGGGCCAGAATAGTGAATAACCTGTGGCCCATCCTTGCTAATACGCATACGCATCTCTAGCTGATTGGCTTGCTGGCGATAGAGAATAGAACGCGCAATAGTTTCTTGCAAGGTAGCACATAGCGTAGCGACCTCTTCTTCCGCTCCTGGCCGCTCGCTCGTGGGATTAACCAGGAACAAAATGGAGATTCCACTCGCCGTCGCTTCGCGCTTCCCACCAAGTTTGCGCGTTGGGCGTTCCTGCATGGGGGCGCGTGGCGACTGCTCACGTCCTCCCTGAACCATGCGCCCAACACTTAACGACTGACAGAAATAACGCCCTGATTTCGCACTACTGTCAAACAGAAGTTCCCACGGAATCTCAGGCGTGTTCGTGGTAATTGTGAGAGGAATATCGAGACGACGTAGCGCGTCCTGGAGGGGTTGCGGGAGTAGCGTCTCGAAAAGAAAACGCCCCAGCGTTAATAATGTATCGTTGACAGGAGCCAGTTTGATAGTCTGGCGGCGTACCTCGGCGGCAAGCAATGTCGCCATTGATTGCGCGGACTGTTGCAAGAGCCGACGTAGCCGATCTCGTGTCTCAGAAGAGAGTTCACTTGTGTATTCTTGCCCAATTGCCTGGCCTATTGCTTGACTCGACGGCGAAAGGCCGTCAGGAAGATCCAGGCGAAATTTATACGTCTGCTCGGTACGCACTATAGTAAGTACTGCGGCTTGTTCCATGGATGCTTCTCTTCCACACTCTTCCCGTGCTATTTACAACGACGCGACTACGACAAAACGGCAATGATTGGCGATGGTGCTGACATTTCTGCACAAGCAGTATACGAGTCAAGCCGTGTCAGTGTCAATAGCCGAGTTCAGAAGTTCCCATTCCCTCTCTTAAAGAGTCCAATCTTTCACCTCTAACACCCCCATGCACCATCATCCCGATAAACAAGAAAAACCCCCTAAAAATTCTCTATAACAATAACGTCGCATTCAATCGTGGTGAAAAATTGAATCCGGTGACCTTATCCGATGGTGTAGTGCTCTGTCAAACGTCATTGCGACCTTTTTTGGCGCATGGAGACAGGGCGAGGGCAAGCCTCGCCCCTACCATGACGACGGGGAAAACGGGCATCGTCTCATTGTAGGGGCGACCCTTGCGGCATCGCCCTGCCTCTCCCAAACAGTTGGAATGAAAATTGACAGAGCACTACAATGACGACGGGTAAAACGCGCATCGTCTCATTGTAGGGGCAACTCTCGCGGTCGCCCTGCTCCCATTGCAGCTATTTAAACGGTATTGACCCTCGCGGTCGCCCTGCCTCTCTAAAATGGTGCAATGACGTTTGACAGAGCACTACGCCACATGTGGTTCTATTTTCATATGCAACAGTTTATTAGACGCTGGACTGGGGATAGCAGCTATTTTTCGTCGCCAGATTATGGACGAGCGTCTGCTGCACCTGCTGTGTCTTCAGGGCAAATGTTGCATCTTCGGTCAGAATACCATCATAATGCAAACCAGCTACACCAAGAGATGTGCAATCGCCCGGCGTCGGTAACACATCCAGGTCTAATGCGGGGAACGTTCCCGCCTGGCGTTGCACTACTAAGGAGTAGGGAGCACTACTCAGCGCGGGCACGTACCAGGAGAGCGTGACCGTCATGGAACAATTTTTGGGCACAACCACATAGCCCCCAAACATTGCGCGTCCCCGCATATCGCTGGTCATATTCGTCGGTGGGCCAATCTGGTCGAGCGGATGCCATGCCCCAGTGTAGGGGTCGCCGAGCATCGGAGCTGCCGCACCCGCGTGATACTGACCTGTTGGGCAGACTAACTGTCCCTGTGAATACACGCCGTTAGCGGGACAGGCTGCATAAGGACCATCACAAAGTGGTTGACCTGTGTCAAAACCATCGCCCCAGAGGAATTTCGCGGTCGGTGGCACATAGACACGCACATAGTCGCGGTAGGTGTCCAGACCATAGACGGGGCCAAGTTGCGTGTAGTTCAGATGCAACTGCATAACATGCGTTGCTCCGCCGCTTGCATCTAACGTCACATTATCGTGAATACTTGTGCGTACATATTGTGAGGCCTTGCTCGCGCTCACGTTTGCCTGCACAACATACAAACCATCATGCGCCATCGAGGTATCTATCTGGGCCGCGTCGCCATACTGCATCAACACCTGTTCAAGCTGAGGATTTGAGAAATACATCTGCAAGTCTTTTGTACGCAGATTATGCAGCACCTCCTGCCCAATTGCCAGCAACTCTGCTGGATGGGCACTGCGTACCTGATCGAACAGCACATGCTCAACACGCGACGTGAAGAGTTTGCGCGCCGCCGCCGGGTCGCTGACGTTTTCGATGATCTCCTCTTTGCGAATACCCGCGTTATCAAGTTGGTAATAATGCAAACGGTCTTCCAGGTTTTGCGCTGTAATCGTCTCGTTATACTGTGGAATAGAGAGTGGGCCAGTCACCTGCAAAATATGCTCGATCAAGAACGGCGTAAAGACAATCACGCCATCGACCTGCTGATGCATATCAACTTGATACTGCTGAATAGCCAGTTGGGCCGAGGTGGGAAAATCGGCGGAAAGGTTGGAGTCGCGCAGCCCCCAATCGGCAAATGGCCACCAGGAGCGATAGGCCGCGGGAGCCTGTTGTCCAGCGACAGGAGTATTATTGGCGTATTCGACTAAAGCGATATCGTGCAACGAAAAGGGGGCAACGCGCCCGCCGCTAATCTGCAAGGTTCCATACTGGCCTGTGAAACCGCCCGTTGGACGGAGTTCCGAGCGATCCATCGTCTGAATTAAAAATGTGCGCGGGCTATCCACACCAAGTAACCAACCGAAATCACCGACCATGCTCTGCCCCAAGACCAGAGCGTTATGTACCTGCGACAGTAAGGGCAAGTATTGCTGTAACTGCGCCTTCTCGCTCGCGCTCAACAGGCTAGTGGGCACGGCATCCAACGAGAGATGAGGAACTTGAGCCTGAATATCGTCTACCAAGGGAAGAATCGTGGTGATTGTTGAGCTTATCAGTGAGAGGTCGGCTGGAGCAATCAGTGGCGTTTTGGTGTTGGCAAGCAGTCCACTACGCAAGTTAGGAGCCAGCGCGGTAACCGTAGTAGTTAGTACCTGACCAATTTGCGAGGCATCCTTGCCTATCTGGCTACCTGCCTGCGCCGTCACGATCAGCGGGCGATAGGCAGGAAAATAGGAGGAAACGAGGCTGATGATCTGGGTGTGCGTGAGAATATTCTGTACTGTACTAAAATCGCTACGCGCAGCCGCAAAATCCTGCTGCGCCCGTGCCAAATTTTGATCGTCGAGCAGAGTTGCTGGATGCGCTTTTGCATCTGTGAACAGCGTCTTTACATCCAACAGATGATGCATCGCGCTACTGGCGTGCGTGCGCAAATCAACATAGGTATTGTACGCACTCACACCATAACTCGTTGCGAGCACCAGTGGTATAGTCAGAGCAAGCAGAAAAATCAGGAGGAGCGTAACTGCGACAACGCGCTCACGTGCCGAACGCGCCGTAGAGCGTTTGATGCGCAATTTCCGCAATGTGCGCGTCGGGCGCGCTTTCAACACCGGCACGCGCTCCGTGACCGGCTCCTCTTCAAGAACAGGTTCGACCGCCTTGCTCTCTGGCGGGACCAGCAGCGCACTGCTGGCAAGTGAAATAAAGCGTATATCTTCATTGGAGGCGAGCACATCTACGGGCTGGCTTGGTGTTTCGCGTTCGTCATTGACAATGGGAGCTTCGTCATCTGTGACGGACTGGACCGGAGATACTGCCTCATCCAGAGACAGACGGGGCATGCTATGGGCAACCTCTTCTTCTGCAACCGACTGTATTTGTGCGTGGTGAAGAGTATCCTCCGCATCTGCGGGCAGCGATGACGCACTTGACACGTCATCTGAAGGCGACGCCAGCGCATCGAGCGCGCCGCTATTACCAGCCAAACCAGACATTGTGAACCTCTACTGTACACCATTTACATAAAACACATTAAAAAATAGATCTGTTTTTATAAGTACTACTAACCTGCTCTTATATAACTCAATCCACCACTTTTATAACGTGCTGAGCAGTATGAACGTTTCATGAAGGAAGCAAGCGTGACCAATAGCAGAGAACAGAGCTTCGTCGCTCTCTTTTCACTATACCCTATGAGAACAAGATGTCTGAATGGAGTGAAACGAGTCAAGTAATGAAAAGCGTTTGCTCATGCTCTCCCTCGATGAAAGGGAAAAACATGAGCAAACGCTTTGGCTGATGGCCGATTTCTGCCCATGGCGGGCAGGAGACTGCATGGCTATTTCACGACACTAGCCCGCGCAATCAACATCTGCTGCGCTCCGTGTATCAAGGCAGTAGACGCTCCGTTGACCGCTGCGCCAGAGCCACAGGATTTATTACCTTTGACAAGGACATTAAACGCATACGTGATGTCGATATTAAGCAGAATAGGCGGGTTCGCAGCAGGAGGCGTGTAGCCAACTCCACAAATGCTGTTAAAGGTAATCTTGTCGTGGTTGCCAGCATCCGAGATGCCCGCCTGATAACCAGCAGGGGCTCCATTAAAGATATAACCGCTGACGTTATTCACGGCATCATTGGTAATCGTATTTTTGTAGATTTGCACGTTTGTCGAAGTCGAAGGGGCAAGGCAGTTATTGGCATTATTGGGATCGACTACGAGGTCCGAAAGCCAGACGCCAACATCATTGCCAACCACATTATTATTCGACACATGCACATTCGTTGTCAGATTACCACCATAGCAGGAGCCTCCAAAGAGGAGAATACCACCAGAAGAGGCAAAGTTCATCCCAGTATATGAATTGCCTGTTACCGTGTTATTGAACACGTTTGCTTGCGCTCCATACCCCACCTCGATCCCATTCTGAGCGATAAAGTTGACTGGCCCAAGTCCGGTGACAGTATTACGTTCGATCTTCACCAGGCTACTTGTTCCGTTCACCACAATACCGCCCTTCTGGTAGCGCGAGATATGATTATACATGATATGACCAGATGAGGTGGCCCCATAAGCGAAGTAGATACCCACACCATGTTGGCTACCATTGAACGGCACTTCGCCAATGTCATGAATGAATGAGTTGGATATCACGACACTTCCACCATTATTCACGATGCCAAAGTAATTCGCGCCATAAATCTCAGAGCGTAGCACCTTGCCTGTTGCACCAGGACCATAATAGACCCCTATGTTGCAACCAGATGCATTGAGTACCGCATTGTACGTTCCGGTCGGGTTAATCACCGCCGCAGTCAGGTTCATTCCATCGCGATAGAAGCCTGTGAGAGTACAGGTCGGCCCCGCCGCATGAGCGTCCTTAACAGAAATAAATTCTACAAGCCCTACCAGCATTAAAGAGACGACAGCTAGAAGAACCACGGACATTGAAAATAGTCTTCTCATATACTTCTGCCTTCCTTCCTATTACACCACTGTGTGCATAGGTGTACACAAATAAAAATGAGGTAAAATCTCTTCAATACCTCATCAGAAACATAGCACCATATTGTCATTTTGTCAAGTTTCTATCAATCACATATTTATCACAATTTATAAAAAACATAGAGAAACAAAAACATTTTTCTTGAAGCAGAAGGATATATCATAAACGATCATATTTTTATGAAAGGCAACAGACATCACCCGCTTGTTATACATGTAACGGTTAAAGAAAATTTTAGAAGCAGCACTTCCGCCCTGCACAACAAGCCTATAGATGCGATGGACAGCCACAGAGATCAATACCATTTAAAGAAGGATAAACAGTCGAGCAAAAATCGTTTTTTGCGCGGCCGCAAGGGTCAATACCATTTGAAAATAACACATTACATATCGATTGGTATGCACTTCTTGTAGCTTGTGGCACCATTGTGGGCAAACAGCCATTATCCAATACCACATTGAAATGGATGCTGCGATGCGAACATTGTTCTTGCCCACTGCGCAAAGAACGCTTTGGCCTTTTGCCACTTTGTAGAAGTTTTTTTGCTCTTTTTGAGCTTGCAGTCACAGTTCGCGGCATTTTTGCGTGGTTAGTTAAAGAGGTGAGGCAATACCATAGGAATATATATTCTAGCAATCATAGGGATATTTCTGCTGACCTCATGTGCATTGGTTCACCGAGCATACCCACCAGTCAGAACATCACGGCGTCCGTAAAAATTGCGCTTAGTCCTTTGCCATGAATGGTGGCTGGGAGCAACACGGCCACCAT
>DAIDJF010000084.1 GCA_027451525.1 Ktedonobacterales bacterium | reverse complement strand
GGTATGATGGGAGCGGACAACGTGTGTTGCTGCGCACGTCCAACGCGACCACGACGAGCTACACGGACTACGCCTTCGGCCTGGAAGAGCACAAGTACAACGCGACGGGCACGAGCACGAATACCACGTCCTACTACAGTGTCGGTGGCCGTCTGATCGGCGAGCAAACGGGCACGAGCAGCAAGACGACCTCCTTCCTCTTGACTGACCTGCTGGGTAGCGTGCTGGCAACCTTCAGCAACACGCCCGGCAGTGCCGCCGTGCAGGGCAATCGTGTGTATAACCCCTATGGCACGCAGGTGTACCAGAAGGGCAGCATGGGGACCTTCAAGGGCTTCACCGGGCAATACGAGGACACGGTCAGCGGCCTGGACTACTATAACGCGCGCTACTATGACCCGGCGGTGGGTCGTTTCCTCAGCGCGGATACAGTGCAGGGCAACGCGCAAGGGATGGACCCGTATGCCTATGTCGGTGGCAATCCGGTAACCAGGACGGACCCGACTGGACAATTGGTCTGTGATGAGGTGTGCTCACCGATGGAAGGTTTTAAAGGTGGCGGTGGCACGATGGGAGGTAGCGGCGGTGGCGGCGGTGGACTGGGAGAACTGATTGGCAAAATCGTCACGGCTCTCCTGGGTTATGCCATGTGGTCTAACACACAGCATCTGGCATCTGGTTCCATGCTAGCGGTCAACGCAGCCCAGCACGATATCGGTGCTGCCGATGATGGCTACCGCGTTGCTCATCTTGTGTCCACGCAGCAACTCTGGCAAAATCTGCAAATTGACGAAAGAAGGCGCACGCATCTTGACGCGCCAGGGGAATTCGCTGCCGTCGCTAATCATATAAAAGCCATATTCGCCGCGACTATTTTCAATCGAAAAGTATGTCTCACCCCTGTGTGGACGGAGTGCGATGGGCACACGTGCCGCGATAGGTCCAGGCGGTAATTTATCAATGGCGACACGACAGAGGCGAATGCTCTCTGTAATCTCTTGCATGCGCACCGCGTTACGAGCAAAACAATCCCCCTCCTGAAGCACCTGTACGTTGACGGGGACCTCGCGATAGGCCATATAAGGCCGATTGACACGCAGGTCCCGGTTGATGCCACTGGCACGTGCCATCGGGCCAGTCAACCCATAGGCAATCGCCTGCGACCGGTCGATGAAACCAACTCCTTTAGAATGTGTCGTCATGCTTGTTCTTTCTGTAATGCTCTTTTCGCCCAGGTTCCAGAATGTTTTTGCATCTGTAAGAGACACGTTGACACATTGCAAACTGTAACCTGGGGTGGGCTGCGATAGCTAGTACTTGTGGTTAGCTGATTGTATGGATGTTGAAGATCTGAAAAATGCCATATAAATTCATCCTGGGAAGCTTAAAAAACGAAATGTATCTGCGTCAATTGTAATAGGTGTGCAGATACAGTGAGAGATGATCTAGAAAATGGTACGAGAGGAGAATGTGTGCCATGAATCTTGAGCAAGTGAAGTATCACACCTGTGATCTGGATGATTGTGATGGTATTCTGCTGCTAGATGCCGAGACTGAAACATTGCCTGACACCGATATGGATGGCAATATGCAATATTATTGTCTAGAAGGACATCATACGTTCTCGGTGGATGAGGATGAAGTGTACGATTAATAAAATTGGCTAGCCCTGCCAAAAGTTCTAGCAGTTCCAGGCTAGCCAAAAATAGCTTTATCTTGTGAGTGGGAGACTGGAGAAAATAGTATTTTCACTGTCGCTCCCACTCATGTTGTTTCCACGGCGCGTTATTTCCGAATGCGCCCCGCCAGGAAACGACAGAGACCCACGAAAAGTAGAGCGGTACTTGTTTCCCCAGCGGTTGCAGCCACGAAGCCGAGGGCCAGGCCAAGCGAGATTCCAATCCGTCCTGCCGGGTGGCGCAGCATCTGTTGTAAGGTACCCATAAATCATAGCCCTTTCATCATCTTAACGGGTTCTGTAGAGAACCATATTGATAGCCACGAAATTGGAGGTTAAGTGGTTACGTGCAAACTTTCTCAGTGTAGCATAGCATTCTATGGACGAAAGCACCATAGCGAAACGCAGGTATGCCCAGAATAATATATCTATATGTGTTGTTTTTATGGTAGATGGGGTTTATGATAGCAGTGGTAATGAGGGGCGCAGTGCCAAAACGTAATTTCTGCTGAAGAAATAAAAATAGTCATAGATGTTGTTACTATCACCTTTCCTATTCCGTCTATCACATTTATAAGGCTCCATTAAGGGGCTTTAAGATTTTTCTAAGGGTTTGTTTGCCAAGTTTTTAAGAGAGAAGTGTCGTGTAAATGGCTGGGATTAACACACGCAATAGCAATTATCTACCTATTAATTCTTATGGGGTTATTGGCGATTGTCATTCAACTGTATTAATCGCGCCTGACGGTTCAGTGGATTGGGGATGTCTGCCAGACTTTGATAGCCCTGCTATCTTTTGTCGCTTACTGGATAGTGAACGTGGTGGTTACTTCCAGATAGCTCCAACAGAGGCAACAATTCCGGGCACACAAAAGTACCTGCGTGGGAGCAATGTGTTGCAAACACGTTTTGCCAGTATCGCAGGTGAAATTGTATTGACAGATTTTATGCCTGTAGAAACACTGAGTGCGTGGCCGTATCGTGGGATGAATAACAATACGTGGGCACGTGAAGATGGCTCTTGCCATTGTCTTGTGCGCATTGTGGAATGCACGCACGGCGAAATGTCAGTGACTGTGACACTAAAAGCCAGCCCAAATTATGCCGCCTCACCCAGTGAGGTATTCCTGGCTCCCGATAATATCGGGGCGTTGATTTCTGGAGGACAACAACATGTTGGGTTAGCCATTGTCGGCGCACACCTGTTGCCCTCGTTTACCATGTCGGTACAGCAGGAAAATGAAGAATGGCATCCCTCGCTGGTCGCGCAAGTGACGCTGCACGAGGGCGAACGACTTCTCTTTTCTCTTGGTATGGGCCGCACTCTGCAAGCTGCTCGCCGCCTGGTTGAAAACGAGCTACAACAGCGTAACTTCGACGCCGAACTGGCACAAACCCTCCATTGTTGGCGCAAGTGGGTCGCGAATTGCACCTATGAAGGTCCTTATCAGGAAATGGTACAACGTAGCGCGTTAACCCTTAAAATGCTCACTTATGCACCCACTGGCGCGATTGTCGCTGCTCCAACCACCTCGTTACCAGAAGACTTGGGGGGGGTGCGCAACTGGGACTATCGTTTTACCTGGCTTCGTGATGCCACTTTTACACTCTATGCCCTCAATGTCCTGGGTTTTACCGAGGAGGCGAGAGCGTTTACCTACTGGCTACGTGGCCTCTCCTATGCAGATGGTCAAGACCTGCAGATCATGTACGGCATTCGCGGCGAGCGCGATCTGACTGAGCGCGAACTGCCACACTTGAGCGGTTACTGTGAGTCGCGCCCTGTACGTATCGGTAACGGCGCGGCAGATCAGAAGCAGTTGGATGTCTTCGGCGAGGTGTTGGATTGCATCCACATCTATCGCCGTCAGGGAGGCTTTGAACGCTATGGCGAGACGCTCGAGGGGCCGCTCTGGTCAATGATGCGTATGCTAGTCGATCATGTCTGCGACCACTGGAACGAGACCGATAGCGGCATCTGGGAGGTACGTGGTGGCGCACGCCATTTCGTCTATTCAAAAGTGATGTGTTGGGTTGCCCTGGACCGTGGCATTCGTGCCGCGCAACAACTGAACCTGGAGGCTGATCTGTCGCGCTGGTTGATAGTGCGCGACCAGATTCGGGCCGATATCCTGATGCATGGCTACAATACGACCCTGGGCGCGTTTACGCAGTCCTATGGCGATGCCGTGCTGGATGCCTCGAACCTGCTCCTGCCATTGGTGGGCTTTATCCCGCCCGATGACCCACGCATGCGTTCAACCGTTGATCGTATCATGGAGAAACTGACCGACGAGCGCGGCTTTGTCTTCCGCTACCATACCGATGTAGCCGACGATGGGCTGACTGGCTCGGAGGGAACCTTCGCCATGTGTACCTTCTGGCTTGTTGATAATCTGGCAATGCAGGGGCGTGTGGATGAGGCGCGTTCTCTTTTCGAGCGTCTCCTAACCTATGCAGGCAAGCTTGGCCTCTTCTCTGAGGAGATTGATGCCAATAGTGATGTCGCGCTGGGCAACTATCCGCAGGCCTTCACGCACATTTCGTTAATTAATAGCGCGAGTAACTTGAAAAAGGCGGAAATGCTGCAAAAAACGCAGCATACAGACCCGGTGATTGCCGCGATCCGCCTGCACCAGCAATCATAGAAATACATGGAACCACATTATAGAGAGCCATTGCTCTTGTGAACTCCCCTGTGAGTATCATGAGTCGCAATGGCTTTTTGTTTCTCCCCTCTTCCCACAAGTGAGATAATAGGCAAAAAGCCTTATAGGGGAAAGATATTTTATGGCAATAGTGCATTATCCGACAGCGAGTTTGAAACCGCATAAAGACGAAATTTTGCAGAGTGGGCATCTCTGGATTTTTTCTGGCGCGTTGCAGCAACCACCGCGCTGGATTGAAGCAGGTGGTCTGGTTGATGTGAAATCAGCAATGGGCCAGTTTGTCGCGCGTGGTTATTACAATCCAAACACTGACATTGCTATTCGCATTTTAACCCGCGATAGCGAAGAGGCGATTGACAATGCTTTTTTGCGCTCGCGCATTCGTCGCGCCGCGCAATTGCGTGAGGTCTTTGATCCACGCGAGACAACCGCCTATCGACTTATCAACTCCGAGGGTGATGGTTTGCCGGGACTGATTGTAGACCGTTTCGCGGACATGCTGGTGATGCAGATTCACACGATGGGAATAGAACGCCTGCGTCTCCAAGTCGTTGAGGCACTGATGCAAGAACTGGGTGTGCGTGGTATTCTGCTCAGAAATGATTCGCAGTCGCGTCGCCGCGAGGGCTTAGAGGTTGAGGAACCTGTCTTGGTCGCGGGC
Organism: Ktedonobacterales bacterium; assembly: GCA_027451525.1. Lineage (GTDB taxonomy): Bacteria > Chloroflexota > Ktedonobacteria > Ktedonobacterales > Ktedonobacteraceae > DTNP01. The sequence continues at coordinate 18,463 of DAIDJF010000084.1, read as the reverse complement.
GCAGTGCCAGAGCAGGTCACAATCCTGGAAAATGGTGTCTCGTTTCTTATCGATCCGTGGCAGGGTCAGAAAACAGGTTTTTTCCTCGATCAGCGTGATAAACGCGCGGCCCTGCGCAAGTATGCGCGTGACAAACGGGTGCTTAACTGTTTCAGCTACACGGGCGGTTTTTCTGTCTATGCAGCCATGATGAGCGACGAGACAAGCGTGACAAGCGTGGATGTCTCAGAATCAGCGATGGAACTGGCCTATCAGATTTTTACACTCAATGGCGTTGACCCTGAACGGCATGAATTTCTTATAGCCGATGCCTTTGAATACCTGGAAGATGCGCAACAGCGTGGCGAGCTGTTTGATGTCGTTGTGCTGGACCCGCCTGCCTTTGCCAAGACGCAGAGCGCGCAATCGCAGGCTCTCAAAGCTTATCGCCGTCTCAATCTGCTTGGTATGCAGGTGTTGCGACCGGGCGGCATTCTGCTCTCGTGCTCCTGTACAGGCGTCGTTGGCCTGGATGATCTGCTGGGTATTCTCAGCCAGGATGCGCAACGCCTGAACCGCTCGGTCCAATTGTTGGAGACGTACACACACGGCGTTGACCATCCGATCAATCTGGCAATGCCAGAGACATCATATCTCAAAGCCGTGTTCTGTAGAGTCAATTAGCGACGACGGCTATTTGCATCTATTACTTGCCCTGGAAATTTGGTTTGCGCTTCTCGGCAAAGGCGCGTGGTCCCTCCATGGCATCCTGCGTCTTGAACAGGCCTTGGAAGAGACGTTGTTCCAGTTGCATGCCCTCGCTAAGCGGCAAGTCGAGTCCCTGAATCATCGCCTGTTTCGCGGCGCGCAGTGCCAGTGGGCCGCGCTCAAGCAGCGTGTTGACGAGTTGATCGACCGCGCCTGCCAGTTCTGCCTGCGGCACGACCTTGTTAATCAGGCCGATACGATGGGCCTCCTGTGCTGAAATAGGTTCGCCTGTGAGGATGATTTCCATCGCTTTTGCCAGCGGAATCGCACGGGGAAGACGTTGTGTGCCACCTGCGCCAGGAATAATACCCCAGCGCACCTCTGCCAGACCAAAAACGGCGTTCTCAGAGGCAATGCGCAGGTCACAAGCCAGCATAATCTCGAAACCGCCCGCGATACAGTGCCCATTGACGGCGGCAATAATCGGTTTCCAGCACTCAAAGCCGCGCGTGATGCCGCCGAAGCCACCGTCGTCGTTATTTTCCTGGCGTGGGCTACTCTGCCCTTGCCCTAATGACGGGATCATTGTTTTGAGATCGGCTCCAGAGCAAAATGCCTTTTCGCCTGCCCCTGTGATAACCGCGATCCACAGGTTATCGTCATCGCGAAAATCTTGCCATGCCTGACTCAGCTCACGACTCGTCTCAAAATCAATTGCATTGCGTGCTTCTGGCCGATTGATCGTGATATAGGCGACACGATTGCGTTTCTCGTAAAGAATACCCATGCTGCTCAAAGCTCCTTTGCTATTTCAATATGGTACTGTTCTGCTGTCAGTATCGCACGCACAAGATTGTTGCAACAAGGGATGACGAATGATATACTTTTCCCATGCCTGATGTACAATGACGCTGCTCTGGCAAGAAGAGGTAGCCTATCATGCAATCGATTGATGAAAGCCGCGAACACTTAATTGAAAGTTTGCAGCAGCAAGCCGAAGAACTGGCGCAACTAAACAAAATTGCTGTTGCCCTTACCTCTGAACTGGATCTACAACGTCTGTTGCAGATGATGACAGACGCCGCTCGTAAAATCACTGCCGCCCAATATGCTGCATTTTTCCTGATTCCTGAAGTGATGGAAAACCCGACCATGCCGCCCGAAACGAAAGCTGGTTTTAGTCTGGCTGCAATTTCTGGAGCCTCAGAGCGTATTACGGCGCATTTTCGCCACCTGGGAACGGTAGAAGGTGTGGGAATACTTTATCCTGTTTTCTGGCAAGGGGTGTCGGTCATTATCGACGATGTGTTGCATGACCCACGTTATCAGGGTATTCCGCACGGGCATATTCCTGTGCGTAGCTTTATGGGGGTACAATTGCGCGCGCGCACGGGTACCATCCTGGGCGCATTTCTGATTGGTGATACACAGCCCGGAAAATTCAGTGCGCGCCAGTTTGAATTGATTGAAGCGTTAGGGGCGCAGGCGATCGTGGCTATTCATAATGCTCAGCTTGTCGCGCGGGAGCGGCGCGCGATGGAAATCCATGCTTCTCACCTGGAACATGAGGTTCGTGAGAGAACCGCTGAATTAGAGTGCCGCAACCAGGAATTGAGCAGATTTGCGACAAATTTACAACAGCTCCATCATGAACTGACAGAAGTGCAAAAGCGACAGATGTTGGCTGAAGAGCGCAGTCGTATCGCGCAAGACTTGCATGATCGCGTCCAGCAGACGCTATTCACGATTGGTTTGAAGGCTGATTGGGCTAAGGAGCAACTTGACCCCGACTCACCTGTTACTGGCGCATTACGCTCTATCAAGCAGCTCGCTTCTCTGGGAACAGCGCAGGTGCGCGATGCGATTTTTGCGCTCTCTTCAAATAGCTTACCCGAGGAGGGACTGGTAAAAATGCTCCATACCCTCATTCATGATCTCCGTCAGTCTACTTCGCTTGAAGCTGATCTCGTGCTTGCTGAATGGACCGTTACGCCGCCCTCGCATGTTGAAAAGACGCTGCTCACGGTAGCACAGGAGGCACTTTCTAACGTGCGCCGTCATGCCTATGCCACAATGGTGATTGTTACTCTGCAGGTGACGCACGAACTGGTAATGCTGGTAGTGCAGGACAATGGTGTGGGCTTGTCGCCACAGATGTTGCAGACATATGAAAACAATCCCGCGCATTTTGGGTTGAGAGGTATGAGCCATCGTATTGAGGAGCTAGGTGGGACACTCACGCTCGTCAATGGCGAAGATGGAGGTCTGATTGTGAAGGCTGTGGTGCCACTATGACGCGCATTTTAATCGTTGATGACCACGAGATGGTACGTCAGGGTTTACGGGCTATCCTGATGGCCGAGTCTGATTTTGAAATTGTTGGTGATGCTGCTAACGCGAAACAGGCTTTAGAACTTATTGAACAGTTACAACCGGATATTGTGCTCTTAGATGTGCGTCTGCCCGATAGCAGCGGCATCACTGTTTGTAAGACTGTCAGCGAGCAATTCCCACAGGTCGCGGTGATTATTCTAACCACTTTTACCGACGAGCAACTGATTGCGCAGTGTGTGCAGGCAGGAGCGCGTGGCTATATTGTCAAGGATATCGAGAGTGTTGACTTGAAACGCTCAATTCGCGCGGTTGCGCGTGGTGAAGCGGCTCTTGACTCAAAAGCTGCTGTTGCCGTGCTGGCCCAGTTGCGCCGTAAGCCGCAAAACCAAGCGGAACCTCTTCCAGAGCCGTTAAGCGCGCAACAGATGGTAATCCTACGGCTGGTGGCACAAGGTTTATCTAGTCGTGAGATTGCTACCCAACTCTACTTAAGTGAGAACACGGTCAAGGGCTATGTGCAAGAGATCCTCCATCGTTTAGGCGTGAAGAATCGCACTGAAGCTGTCATGTTTGCCGTCAAGCAAGGCTGGTTGTAACCCCCATACACTGCTCACAATGTATACTTCATGCCTGCTTAGCAAATGAAGGGAGAAAGTCCCCCTATTTGTATGCAAGCAAACCCCCCTTTGGAGGTAGCAAGCCGTTTTGTTGAGCGGCTATACTGGAATGGTAGAGTCCTGCATACTCTACAGCGCAAGCTCCCATTTCGGTTTGGCGTTTTGTTCGACGATGAAGCGCAGAAGATTTGCGCGTCAACGAATATTCGGGGGTGTTATTTTGATTCCAGCGTCTTTTGATTATGTAGTAGCGAAAAGCGTTTCTGAAGCGGTTTCGCTGCTAGCGCAACATGGTGATGAGGCAAAAATCCTGGCTGGTGGACAAAGCCTAATCCCGATTCTCCGGTTCCGCCTCGCTGGTCCCTCAGTGCTGATTGATATCAACCGCATTCCAGATATGGAGTATATTCAGGAAGCTGATGGTGTTCTTCATATTGGCGCACTGACCCGTGAGGTCGAGCTAGATCAATCCTCTTTCATTCGCACTCGTTATCCCATCCTTTACGATACCGCCAAGGTCATTGCCGACCCTGTTGTACGCAGTTGGGCGACCGTTGGCGGGAATATCGCTCATGCTGACCCCGCGAACGATCATCCCGCAACTATGCTGGCATTGCATGCAAATGTGGTCGTGGTTGGTCCAGAGGGGCAGAGAATTATTCCTATTGATGAGTTTTTCACTGACTCCGCTTTCGAGACAACGCTCAAGCCGAACGAAGTTTTGACCGAGATTCGCATTCCCGCGCTTGCTGAGCGCACCGGTAGCGCGTATCTCAAACTGGAACGCAAGGTTGGTGACTATGCCATTGCTGGCGCGGCTGTCTGTGTAACGCTGGATAGCCAGGATGTGGTTACGCAGGCGAGTATTGCCCTGACAAATTCTGCTCCCTATCCGCTACGCGCACGTGCTGCCGAGCAGGCACTGATTGGCAAAACGCTTGATGCTGCCGCTATTCGTGCCGCTGCTGATGCTGCCGCTCAAGAAGCGCAACCGAGCAGTGATACACGCGGCCCTGCCGAGTATAAACGGGCAATGGTACACACGCTCTGTGTTCGTGCGTTAGAAAAAGCACTGGCACGTGCCACAGGAGGGGAATAATATGAGCAAACATGCTATCAGCGTGACAATCAATGGAACCGTCTACGACGATGTTGTCGATTCGCGCACGCTACTGGTACACTGGATTCGTGATGGTCTGCATCTCACTGGTACCCATATCGGTTGCGATACCTCTTCCTGTGGAGCCTGTACTATTCTTGTCGATGGTAAAGCTACCAAATCCTGCACAATGTTCGCGGTACAGGCTGATGGCCGCCAGATTACCACTGTTGAGGGGCTGGAACAGAACGACAAACTGCATCCTATGCAGGAAGGTTTTCACGAGATGCACGCTCTGCAATGTGGCTATTGTACGCCTGGCATGATGTTGTCAGGTATCGCATTGCTGAAGCGCAATCCCCATCCAACCGAGCAAGAGATCCGCGAAGGTATCTCCGGCAATCTGTGCCGCTGTACAGGCTACGTCAATATCGTCAAAGCTATTCAATATGCAGCCGAGAAAATGAGCGCGTCCGAGCAGGTTCCGGTGAGTGCCGGTGAGGGAGGCGAATAATGGCAACAGAGATGCAAACCCATCATGGTCTGGGAGAGCCGTACAAGCGCAAAGAAGATGCGCGTTTCATTCGTGGTCAAGGCAACTATGTTGATGATGTGCAGTTGCCCGGCATGTTGTACGGTGATATCGTGCGTAGCCCCTATGCACATGCATTGATCAAAAATATCGACATCAGCGCGGCTATGAAGGTGCCTGGTGTCGTCGCGGTCGTCACTGGCAAAGACCTGGAAGCCGCAGGTCTGGCCTGGATGCCTACCCTCTCCGCTGATATGGAGGCGGTGCTGGCCGTTGATCGCGTGCTCTATCAGATGCAAGAGGTGGCTTTTGTCATCGGCACGAGTCGCTATGCAGCTGCTGACGGAGCCGCAGCCGTTGAGGTAGATTACGAGCCGTTGCCAGTCGTCATTGATCCCAAGAAGGCCCTTGACCCAGATGTGCCGCTGCTGCGTCCTGACAAAAAGGAGAAGCAGCCGACGAACCAGATTTATCACTGGGAGACAGGTGAGAAAGAGGCAACCGACGAGGCATTTGCCGAGGCCGAGAAAAACGGCGTTGTTGTCAAACAAGACCTCTACGTGCCACGCATTCATCCCGCTCCTATTGAGACCTGTGGCTGTGTTGCTGACTATCACAAAGCGACAGGGAAGCTGACTATCTGGATGACCTCGCAGGCTCCTCACGCACACCGCACGCTCTTCGCGATTGTGGCTGGCCTGCCAGAGCATCGCATTCGTGTTATCTCGCCCGACGTGGGTGGCGGTTTTGGCAACAAGGTTCCCATCTATCCCGGCTACGTGTGTGCTGTCGTCGGATCAATCAAGACAGGTAAACCCGTCAAATGGATTGAAGATCGCTCTGAAAACCTCGGCAGTACAGGTTTCGCGCGCGATTATCATATTCATGCGGAAATCGCGGCGGATAAAGATGGTACTGTTAAGGCGTTGCGTGTCCACACGCTTGCCGATCATGGCGCGTTCGATGCAGCCGCGCAGCCAACCAAATTCCCCGCTGGTCTATTCCACATCTGCACAGGCTCCTATGACTTCAAGCATGCCTTTGTCGATGTTGATGCCGTCCATACCAATAAAGCTCCCGGTGGCATTGCCTATCGCTGCTCTTTCCGCGTCACCGAGGCGTCGTACCTGATCGAGCGCATTATGGATACGCTTGCGCATGACTTGGGGAAAGACCCGGCGGAACTGCGTCTACAAAACTTCATTAAGCCGGAAGCCTTCCCCTATCGTTCGGCCCTCAATTGGACGTTTGATAGTGGCAACTATGAAGGCTCGCTGAAGCTGGCAATGGATAATGTCGGGTATGCCGAACTGCGCCGTGAGCAGGCCGAGAAGCGCGCCCGTGGCGAATTGATGGGCATTGGTATCTCAACCTTCACAGAAATTGTCGGTGCTGGCCCTGGCAAACACTTTGATATCGCGGGTATCCAGATGTTCGATAGCTGTGAGGTGCGTGTGCATCCGACGGGCAAAGTGTTGGCGCGTATTGGTGCGCAGACACAGGGGCAAGGCCACGAGACAACCTTCGCGCAGATCATCGCCGCCGAACTAGGTCTCTCGCCCGACGATGTCGATGTCGAGCATGGTGATACTGATACCGCTCCTTATGGTCTGGGCACGTATGCCAGCCGCAGCACGCCAGTCGCGGGTGCGGCAACGGCATTAGCGGCGCGCAAGGTGCGTGATAAGGCCAGGAAGATTGCCGCGTATCTGCTCGAAGTTGGCGAGGAAGACCTGGAATGGGAGCCGGGCCGCTTCTTTGTGAAGGGTGCGCCTAATAAAGGCAAAACTATCCAAGAGCTGGCTTTTGCGGCTTATACCAACTGTCCGCCATACCTTGAGCCTGGTCTGGAGGCGGTCAACTACTACGATCCGCCCAATTTGACCTATCCGTTTGGCGCGTATATCTGCGTGGTAGACATTGATCGTGGCACTGGTCAGGTTCATATCCGCCGCTTTATGGCGGTTGATGACTGTGGAACCGTGATTAACCCGATGATTGTTGAAGGGCAGGTCCATGGTGGCCTGACACAGGGTCTCGCCCCTGCGATGTACGAGGAACTGACCTACGACGAGAATGGCAACCTGCTCGCGGGCAATTTCCAGGATTATCTGATTCCCACCGCGATGGAGACACCGCACTGGGAGACAGATAGAACGGTCACACCTTCACCGCATCATCCTATCGGTGCGAAAGGCGTTGGTGAGTCGCCAACAGTTGGTGCGCCACAGGCAATTGTCAATGCTGTTGTAGATGCACTGGCCCATGTGGGTGTGCGCCATATCGATATGCCGTTGACGCCCTGGAAAGTCTGGAGCGTTCTCAAAGAAAAAGGGTTGGCAGACTAACCTCTTTTTAGAAGGCTGCATGGTTACGCCTCTCCTCTTCTTGGCGTAATTCATGCAGTCTTCTGCCCTTTTTAGCGGAGAAAACAATGTCAGATATACCACAGACACTCCTTGAACTGGCGCAACAGTTGACACAGGCAGGCAAGGCATTTGTGAGCGCAACCGTTGTCTGGTGCGAACGACCTACCTCAGCCAAACCGGGAGCGAAAGCGATTATTGAGGCCGATGGGCATATGACTGGTTGGATTGGCGGCAGTTGCGCCCAGCCGGTTGTTGTGCGCGAGGCTCAACGTGCGTTACGCGAAGGGGATGCCCCCTATCTGTTACGCCTAGGTTCATCAGAGATGGGACATGACCGCCGTGATGTACGCACCTTTCCAATGACGTGCGCCAGTGGTGGCGCACTCGATATCTATATGGAACCACACCTTCCTGCACCGCATCTGGTGGTGTTTGGTGATTCGCCTATTGTGACAGCTTTGAAGCAGTTTGCCCCCGCGCTCAATTTTGTGGTCACACATTTGGAAGAGGCGGATATAAGCGGGATTACTCTCGATGCGCGCACATATGTCCTTGTGGCAACGCATGGGCATTATGATGAGGATGTGTTAGAACTTGTTTTGCGTGGTCAAGCCGCGTATGTGGGGATGGTGTGTAGTCGGCGGCGTGCCGATGCCTGTCGAGCCTACCTGCGGGCCTCTGGCCTGACCGAAGAACAGATCGCATGCTTAAAAGCACCGGCAGGGTTGGATCTTGGAGCGGTGACGCCTGAAGAAATTGCGGTCAGCATTCTGGCTGAATTGGTACAGGTGCAGCGGCATGCAAAAGAAGTAGTCCATGTTATGCCTGTTACTCTGCCGCAAGCAGCGGAAAAAATTGCCTCATCAGCAACCTCTGTGCTCTCTATAGAAGAGGAGAAAAGTGCGCTTGACCCGGTATGTGGTATGATGGTGGAAGTTTCGACTGCGCGCCATCGCAGCGTCTATGATGGGCGCACGTTCTATTTCTGCTGTCCCGCCTGTAAACGTGTGTTTGAAGGTAATCCGCAAGAGTATCTTGTGCAGAACGAAAGGTGAAATTAGGATGGAGTTTTCGGGTTCTCAAACGATAGCTGTACCTATACAGAAAGTCTGGTTATATTTGCTGGATGTCAACAAAGTGGCATCGTGCGCTCCTGGCTTTCAAAGCCTGGAGGAACTGGGAACGGAGCACTGGAAGGCTGTAATTGCTGTTGGTGTTGGTCCCGTGAAGGCAAAATTTACCCTCGATGTGACGCGCCCTGAGATGCAAGAACCTGAACTGATGATTGTCAAGGGACGTGGCAAAGCTCCGGGTAGCGCGGTCGAACTGGAAGGGACGATGAATCTCGTGGCGGAAGGCCCAGAGCAGACGCGGATGGATTGGAAAGCGAACGTGGTTGTTAGTGGCACTATTGCTAGCGTGGGTGCGCGCTTGATGAACAGTACGGCGGAAAAACTGACCGGGCAGTTTTTTGATTGCTTGAAATCGAAGGTGACAGCTTCCGATACCGCGAGCACGGAAAGCTAGTGGGTGGGAACATGCAAACGGCTATTGAACGTTGGCATGAACTGCTTCGGGCGCGTGCGCAGCAAATGGATGCTGCGTATGCGCGTCTGGGGCGAACCAGTGCGGATTATTGGGATAGGCGCGCACGGGGTTTTCATCAGGCCACAAAAGATACGACTGCAACAGATCCGCTCTTCTTGCGTGTAAAACAAGAGCTGACGCCCGCAATGCGTGTATTAGATGTGGGTGCGGGTACAGGCCGTTTTGCCCTAGCTTTTGCGCCACTTGCCGGACAGGTGATCGCCGTTGAGCCAAACACAAGCATGCTCAATTTCTTGCATAATGATGCGGATGGGCGAGGTATGACCAATATCGAATATGTTTTGTCTACGTGGCAGGATGCGCCAGCGAACCTGGAAGCTGAAATTGTCATTTGTAGTCATGTGCTTTACGCAGTGCAAGACATAGAAGCGTTTTTAGCAAAGCTAGTGGCCGCGACCCGTAAGACCTGTTATATTTATATGCGCGCTACGCATTTAGATGAACTGACAGCCCCTATCTGGCAACATTTTCATGGCGAAAAACGCTGTATGCCGCCAGCCTATATTCACGCGCTAGATATTCTCTTTGAAATGGGCATCTATGCGAATGTGGAGATGGTGGTAATGCCACCTTCGCTTAGATTTTCATCAGTGGATGGTGCGGTAGAAGAACTGATAGAGCAACTGATCTTGCCAAATAATGCGCAAACTCGTCAAGAGTTGCATGGTATGTTGGCGAACTGGTTGGTTGAACGCGAAGGTATGTTTGTGCCGCCTGTTGATGCGCTTCACACGGCAATTCTTCAAATTACCCCTTGAAAATGGAGGATGCAGGGCGACCCTCGCAATCGTCCTGCATCCTCCGTTTATTACCATGTTTAACACAAAAAGATGGTAATGCATGCTTCATTCTGAAAATTACTTCGAGATTGCGCTGTCCAGATTTTTGAAGAACGCGCTTAAAGAGTTCTTGGTAATACCCTGACCGATCGGGTTGTTGACGATGGCGATAGGACCATCGAGTTCTGCCTGCGCGTCATAGGAGAGAAGTGAGCCGTCGGCCTCATCGCTAATGCTGATATTGCTGGTCGCATCAACAGAGCCACCAGTTCCTTTGCGCTGGACACGGAGCACAAGCTGGTTTGGTGCTGGCTGCTGAACGCTAATGACGACTCCATATGGTCCCTTCAAACCGGGCAGGGGAGTGCTGATATTGGCGCGGATGCGATTGGCATCCAGATACTCGATCGAGTTGCAACCAGGGATGCAGGACTGAAGGACACTTGGATTAAGAATAGCATTATAGACGGCTGTGCTAGACGCTTTGAACTTATGTGTACCATTGAGTTTCATCGGAAACATCCTTCCTTGCTCTCAAGAAAATATTTATTTGTACTCACATGGAGCCAGATCACAGTAGCTTTGCGTATTTCGATCTACTCAGTGAGTAGGACTGTATTGTAGCGTTTCCCATATAGATTTTCAATGATACCCCCCAATACTCCTAGTGTGTGAAAGTCCGACAGTAAAAGCGGACACAATACCCAAATGTGCTATTCTAGCAAATACCTGAGTGCAAATATGTTATACTGGCCTTGCGCGTTTCAAGATGTGTCGTGTCAACAAGGAAATTAGCAAAATTGCTAGAGGGATAAAATGACTCTGGATCAAGATTATAATGAGCAAGCACGATGGGTAGCGCATCTTGCACAGGAGCGGCAAGCACTTTCCAGTTCGATGGAAGCCACTTTAGCTGAGGGAAGCGTGTTGGATGAGGAAGATGAGTGGGATGATGCGCCACAAGGCAGAATACCTGCGAACCAATCATTAATTCCCCCCCGTCTGAGTTTGCAATCAAAAGTATTGCCGACGGTGAAACCTGAAAAATCTGCACCTTTAGCAGTGGTGCCTGCTTCTGAGGTTGTAGAAGCATCTGCATCTACAGCGGATGGTAATATTTTTATGCGTCTTGCGCGCCGTTTAACCTCTTCTTTAGCCGCTTTAACGCTCCCACCCTCTGATGGCATGGCAAGCAATACACCAGTCACAAATATACGTGTGGATGCGCAACCTGAGATGGCACGAGATCGAGATACGGAACGCACGGCTAGCTACAGACAACAAGAGCATATGCAGATGATACAGGCGTCAGAAGTGTATCATGTTGCGCAAGATGCGTACATTGTGGATGCCTTGCCTGCTCCTGTGACTACGCCAGTCGAGGAAGCAATGCCACAGGAGAAACGCCGCCTCGCTGGTCATACGGCCAAAGTTCGTTTGCAGACAACCGATATGCCTGCTGTTGCCGTAAAGGCGAAAGAGGCGGATATTCCGTTTATGAGCGCGGTGCCGACTTCAGTGCAGCCAGTAAAAGAGCAACCGACTCAGCTTGTGACGCCGCCAGCCGCACACGCACCGCATATGCCAGATCTGAGCAGTGAGGGGGCGCGGCAGACCAGCGTACAACTGCCCGCGATCACGAAGGTGCGGCAAGAAGAGACGCCTACTCGTCCACGAAAAACGTTGACCGGAACCGGCACGTTTGAGAGCGGACAGGGGGATGTGATGATTGAAAATGCGCATGTCACAGATGCCAGTGTCGTAATTGTTACGCTGACAAGTAATCCTGGGCCTGTGGTTGTGCAATATGTATCGCTATATCCACATGTAGGTTTTACGGTCCATCTCACCGCTCCAGCAGCGGCGAAAACCTCATTTAACTACATCATTCTGCTGGGCGAGCTTTTCTAAAGCTCGCCTTGCGCGTCCTTAGCCAGTGGCAAGGTAAAAATGAAGCGGCTTCCCTCACCACGTATGCCACTACTTTCTACGCGAATGCTGCCTTTGTGCAGGTGTAGCAACTGGGCAACGATGTATAGACCAAGTCCCATACCACTTTTTTTACTGCTCTTTGCGTTTGCCGCACGGTAAAAACGCTCAAAAAGGTGTACCTGCGCTTCGGGAGGGATACCAATTCCCTGATCGGCTATGCACCCCTCAATGTATGCGTGCCCCTTTGCCTCATCTTGTATCTTCAGCGAAACTGTGATGGGTCCGCCTGGCAGACTGTACTTGATCGCGTTTTGGAGCAAATTGCCAAAAACCTGTGTCAGGCGCACCTCGTCACCCTCTATGATATAGGGATGAAGAGAAGGCGCGATAATGTGAGAGATGGGATTATTCGGAGCCGTTGGACTATGCATCGCGATAACCCGCTTGAGGAGTTCGGCAATGTCAATCGGATGTACGTCAAGTGTCAGTTGTCCCTTGTTCAGGCGGGTAACCTCTTGAAAGCGATTGACGATATTTTCAAGTTGGTGAGCCTGCCCTTCAATCGCTACCGCTGATTCCTGCAAGTTATCGCGCAACGTCGTATCTTTGCTACGTCTCATTAAACGCGACATAAGTTGGCTATGCGCAAGGATAACCGTGATGGGATTGCGAAATTCATGTGCGGTTGTATCGATAAATTCATCTTTTAATTCGTTAGAGGCGCGCATTTCTGCCTCTTTAAGGCGCGCAAGCTCGGCCTCTTGTTTCCAACGCAGTTCATCAAGGGCAAGTGCGGCAATTTGTGCAATGCCCTCGGCGAGCGTTAAGTCCCACACGGTAAAGTCACGTTTATGTCTGTGCGTTTCGTTATCAGTAAATGAGAAGCGATCAAGCGTGATGATGCCCAGGAGATGGTCATTATGGATAAGTGGTGTGGCAAGAATAAGGCTTTGTGGGTCATATACTTGCTGCTCTGCAGGTAAATGATAGAGGCAATCCTTTTGCGTAACAAGTAAGGCTCGACCTTCGCGTAAGCGCGCATGAAATTGTAGTGTCTGTTCGTTGTGTTGTACAGGCCAATACGTTTGCTCATCAAACCAATTGATGTGGTGCGTGGCCGCAAATCGCATCGAGAGTTGTGGCAGAAAGACTTTTCGTTGCTCATCAAACAATTGTAGCGTGCCATAGTTTCCATTCAGTGTATTGAGTGCCATCGCGAGAACATTGTGCATAATTGTGTTCTGATCAATAACGCCGGAGACTGCTTCTACTGCGTGCAGCATAGCGTCAAGAGCGCGGCGGATGCGTCGTTCGATCCGTACCTGTTCTGTCACGTCACGAAACGCACACACAAGGCCTGTCTTTCGGGACGCGCTATCAAGAAGAGGAGAAACGTTTATCTCAACAACGCGCTCGGAACCATCAATGCGGTGTGTGATAAACCGTTCACCACGAATTGTTTCCCCGCGTAAGGCGCGAGAAACAGGAAAATCCTCTACCGATATCGGTTGGCCTTGCAATGTGTACGTGGGAAACCGGTTTAAGAAGCTGGTTAAGTGTTCTTGCGCGCGCATCGGAACCCCAAGGAATTGTGACGCGGTATTGTTATTGATGAGAACCTGTCCGTCGAGATTCAGTACAGTGATCCCCTCAGTCATGGCTGAAAAGACTGCGTTAAGCGTGTTTGCTTGCTCAGTAGCTAAATCTGCTGCATGGTGTGCCTCTGCCAAAATACGATCTTTTTCAATTGCCAGAGCGCATTGAGTGGCGATATCTTGCGCGAATGCCAGTTCTTCTTGTGATGGGGAATGAGTGGGTTGTTCATACGTGACAAAAATAAAGCCAATGCAGCGCGTGGTGTCCTGGAGTGTGCCAGTTGAAGAATGCGGTGTGATTTCTTCTGGTCCGAGTAAGAGTGGCACAAGAATGACGTTCTGTAATCCGAGTTGCTGATACCAGCGGCGTTCTAACCCGGTGGTCTGCTCAAAAGGTACGAAAAAAGGCGTCTTTTCGTTGGCAGCACGCGAACAGTTGGGAAGGTCAGTCAGTGTTGGGACGTGGAGATCGGAGGCGATGAACGCTGTATCTGGTAGCGTTGTTGTCACGAGTGAAAATGTGTTGTCCTGAAATAAGACGACTGAACCACCATCAGCCATGAGTTGATAGATGAGATGATCCAAGGCAATCCACAGCACTGTTTGCAGGTTTGTCCCTGAGTTTACAGCTTTCGCAACTTGATAGATTGATTGTGCTCGTTCAATAAGGGCATTGGCACGTTTACGTTCTGTCTGTGCCTGTTGATAGAGTTGGGCATTCGTAATGGCAATAGTCGCCTGTTGTGCCAGCGCACATGCAAGTTGCTGCTGTGTAGACGAAAAATGCGTGGGTTCATCGGGATTATCAATAGACATCATGCCAACAGTGCGTCCATGATGCACGAGTAGAATGAGCAAGATCGAACGTACCAGAAAAGAGGAGGAGATATCACGCATGCCCACTTCTTCATACAAATTTTCGAGCATCAGCGTGCCATCAGCACTGGAAAGGAGGCGATGGATCGCAGGCGTATCAAGATGAATTGAACTTTTATGCCATGCGTTATCGCCGCGTGCAATCGCTTCAGGCGCGAGACGGGTGGTAGAGAGGTGATAGGCTGCGGGCGTAAAGGCTCGTCGCTCTTCATCACAGAGCCAGACTGCGCAACGTTCGACTTCGCAAACTTCAGTGGTACGCTGTGCCAGTGTATGGAGAATATGTGCGAGGTCAAGTGATGAAGTGAGTAATGCGGCTATTTCGCGTAGAAGCTCACTTTCACGCAGTGCATTACGCAGTCGCTGGTGCTCATGGTCATCAGTAGATGGTGAGCTACTACTTGTCATATAAAACCTTTCTGAATGCCCATGCTAAAAACAAGCTGCAAGGAAAGGGATATTGAGAATAGAGAAAAGAGAGCACGAAATTTGCGTGTGTGCCTATATGGTGCCAATTCATCAATAGATTGCTTCAAAAGCGATATCGTAATTTTGAGCTAAAGTGTAGCAGATAGCAAGAAGACCTGTCAAGGAAATTTGGGCATTTCTGTCTTCTAAAATAATTACCCCTTCTATAGATGTGGGAAGAAAAAGAATGATCTCATTATGTGAGAATAAAATGGTTGGCAATGTTATTCCAACCATTTTATTTGAACGTGAAAAAGCTGCTATTGTTGCTGTGGAGGCATTTGTGAAGGATACTGGGCCTGTGGCTGCTCGTATTGCGCTGATGTGGAGTAGCTCTGTCCGCCTTCTTGATAGGTTTCTGGGGTCTGCTGCCTTCCCTGATACCCCTGTTCATACGTCGGTTGTGCTGGTGGGGTAGGAGGCATATAGTATTGTGGTGTCGGCTGATACGGTGGTTGTTGCGGCTGGTTTGTTGCCATTGATGCCAGACCAAAGATGCCTAAACCGAGCAAGATGGCGGTAATTGGCTTGAAGAGCGCGCCAAGAATAGCGGAGAATATACCGCCGACGAGAAACCAGAGCCAGCTTCCAGTAGCGAAGAACAGGGCAACCATAAGAAGCCACATGAAGCCTTGAATGCCACTGTAAATCCGACGTGGATTGAGCGAACCAAAAGAGCTAACCAGGGCAGAGATGGCTAATGCGATAAAAAGGATGACTAAGTTAAAGGGGTGTATAAGAAAAGCCAGCACGAGACCTAGTAGGACAATCGCTCCTGAGAGGCCGTTGGCAATAGGACGGACCGGATTGAACATACTTGCTCCTTGTTACGCTAATGAACATAGTTCTGTTATCTTTCCAGTAAGAACAACGTACTATTACCAGAAGTATACAATAAAAATGCTAGAGACGAAGTTGCCATACGCCATGTTTTTAGCAGGGGATCGCATGGATGCCATCTTTCGCTGCTTACCTGCTAGCGGGAAAGACGGCATCCCGTACGTGTTCAGGCAGAGAATGTATCCGCCAGCGCGCGTTTGATCGCGGTCAATGTTACCGAGATATCATGAGACTCAATGCCATAGTGCGTGACGGCACGAATTTTCCCGCCGCCCATTGTTCCCATCAGGAGTCCATGTGCCTGCGCGTTATGCAGAAACCGCTGAGCTGCGGCCTCACCGAGCGGCTTTTTATCTGGATCAAGCACGCGAAAAATAAGAATATTGGTTACAACACGCGTGGGGTCAATTTCAATGAATGGGAAGTCTGCCAGACCCTGTGCCAGTTGTTTACAATTCTCGTGATCTTCTGGCAGACGCTCAACCATCTGCTCTAAAGCGACGATGCCAGCGGCTGCCAGGATACCCGCTTGTCGCATGCCACCACCGAGCAGTTTGCGCGTGCGCCGTGCCCGACGAATAAATTCATGGCTCCCCACTAGTAGTGAGCCGACTGGTGCGCTCAAGCCTTTCGAGAGACAAAACATCAGCGAGTCGACCGGAGACACGAGCTTGCTGACGGGGATGCCAAGCGCGGTTGCTGCATTGAAAATACGCGCGCCATCCACATGGACCGCAATGCCATGCTGATGGGCCAGATTGGCGTAGGCAGTCATCTGCTCAAGGCTTAAGACCGTGCCTCCACAGCGATTATGTGTATTTTCTAGACAAAGTAATGCAGTGGCGGCAACATGCTCGTCGCTTTCGTCGGCGATACCTGCCTCAATCTGTGCTATGTCTAGCGAGCCATCGGCCTCGTTAGGCAGAACCCACATGGGCGAGCCTCCCAGTGTTGACGCGCCGCCCGCCTCATAGTGATAAATATGGGATTCGCTTCCAACAATAATAGCCTGCCCGCGTCCAGCATGGGTTAACATGGCTATCGCGTTGCCCATTGTGCCGCTGGGCACAAATAGAGCCGCCTCTTTCCCCGTGCGCTCGGCTGCAAGCTCTTGAAGACGATTGATCGTCGGGTCCTCCCCGTAAACGTCATCGCCGACCTCCGCGCGATACATCGCTTCGCGCATCGCTGGTGTTGGTAACGTGACGGTATCGCTACGCAAATCAATAACCATGTGTTTGCTCCTTCTTGTCGGGAAATAAAAATGTGAACATGCGTGTTTATTAGTGTGAACGCAAAGAACGCTCTTCATAAACGCTTACGCCGCCAGCATAGGCACACGCAATAAAAAGCGGGCAATGCTCGCATGCTGGACGTTGCGCGTGACAAACCTGACGCCCATGCCGAATGAGATGTACGTGTAACGTGTAAACCCATTCAGGTGGCGTGATACGCGCAAAAACTTCGTGCGCCTGGTTTGCATTCACGTTTGCTCCGATTAGGCCAAGCCGTTTGCTAACCCGATGAACATGTGTATCAACGGGCATTGCGGGCATCCCCATGTTAAACATCAGTACGCAAGCGGCTGTCTTAGGGCCAACGCCTGGAATGCTGCGCAGATACTGCCATGCCTCCTCTGGTGCGCGTTTTTTTAGTTCGTGAAAGAGGAAATCCCCCAGGGGATGAGTATCCTCTTGCTCCTGTTGTTGCCGTGTCAGTGTATGAAGAGCCTCTTGAATACGTGGTGCTTTGACATTTGCCAGACCACCAGAACGAATTGCGTAGGCAACCTGTTCTGGTGGCGCGTCTCGTACCGCTTCCCAAGTTGGTAGTAGTGTTACCAACTGCTGATATGCTCGCCCTGAGTTAAGATCAGAGGTATGCTGAGAGAGGATCGTCCCTACCAGACCTCCAAGAGGATCATTATCAGGTATCCATGCAGGATGCCCATAAGCGGCGGTCAGTAGTTCGTAAATCTGTGCCAGATGCGTTGGCGGAGTGATTGGCTCGTGTTTTGTCGTCATTATATGTCCTATGTGTGCGAGTGATGAGCGTGCATCCATTGTACTTGTTTCTGTCAGTGTCGGCAAGGGCATAGCTGCCCGTGTAGTAGATGGACCGGCAGGCAAAAATAGAGCATATGATCGCTCTTGGTACTAAAGAATACGAAATACGCAAAACCTCTTGACATCCTTATAAATAAGTGAGAGAATACCGAAGCTGTCGACATGAGCCAGATAAAGCTTGTAAGATGGCGTTACGAGAAAATTTGTAACAACAAAAGTAGTATGAAAACCCCTTGACAAAGCGTGATGGATATGGCATACTACGTAAGCGTTCCGAAAGACAATCACAAAACCTTAATGGGTTATGTGTTCTTGTCTATTGAAACACTCAATGCGTCACGGTAATGTGACACTCCAGGGATCATTGCAACTCCCCAACTGAAATCTCAAAGCGGTATCGTTTTGTCTTTTCCATGATATGTATCGCACATCTGGGATGCCTGTCATGTAAAGCAAGGAAGCAGTGAAATTTGGAAAGTCAAGAAAAAGTCGTAAAAAACCTCTTGACAAATCACCAGAGATGTGTGATAATACGTCTACAGCGAACGAATGAATGAAATGTTCGCAAGACAAGCAAATGTTTGTCGGAGAGACCTTAACAATTGAAGAGTGGAAAGCAGAACAGTGAATGTGAAAGCTCCGAACAATGTAGCTGCACAGT
>DAIDJF010000083.1 GCA_027451525.1 Ktedonobacterales bacterium | reverse complement strand
GTCTGACGACAACAGGTACCTGCTGTCGGGGGACCAGCGAACCCGGTATATCTCATGTTCATGACCACGGCAGATAGTCACATTTTTCGCGTTTAAGGCATCCCAGATATGTACCGTTTTGTCATAGCTGGCTGAGGCGATCAGCCTGCCATCTGGCGACCAGACAATGTCTCTAACAATATTGGTATGACCATTATAAATAAAAACATCCTGCCCTGTTGTAGTATCCCAAATGCGCACAAGCTGATCGAAACCGCCAGAGGCCAAATATCTGCTATCGGGAGACCAGCTCATTGCTAATACTTCATCTGTATGGCCTTGATAGGTAAGGAGCGTCTGACCCGTCTCTGTCTCTATTATCTGGATAGAATCGCTACCTGCAGCAATGCGCCTACTGTCAGGAGACCATAACGTGACCGAAGCGTTTTCCAGGCTATATTGTGTTGTTCCATTTATGCGTCTTGCATGGGTTGGTGTAGAGATAGAAAATGGGATATTGCCTTTCTCCCCTTTTTCTGCCCAAAGCAACGAAGCTCCAGTAATACTAACACCTGCTAGCCCCCCCAGGAGTGCTCGCCGTGAGATGACGGGATCAAAAATTCCTTCATGCTGTTGTTTACATCGTTCACACAATCGATTGCAATGTGATGGTACTGCTGCTCCACATTGAGCGCATGTGTTTACATCTTGTTCCATAAGGAAATCTCCTCGCTAGCAAAAATGTTCTATACATGTTGAATCCTCCATTAAGAGCGTTAGAGTGGCTCTCTTCTAGCATAGAGTCAGTTACAAATGAGCTAAGCAAAAACGTATGCCATAGCTGAGCTAGAAGAAAGGAAATGTTCGTAGCAAACAGTTCATGATAATAACTCGTTATGTGTGAGAAGCCTGTTTCACATGCGTTACGACTTTGTACGCATATCTCATCTGTGCTATGAGTGAGTGAGCTGCGATGCTTTGAGCGAAAGAGGTTGCGAGAAACGGTGTGTTGATGTTGGATAACACTCATGAGAAGGGAAACAATGGGGTTCAACCAAATTAAGTGGAAGGATAGAGTTTCTAGTAAAAAACAAAATCCTGTTTTTTTGGCATCATATTGCTCTAAAACATGCCTGTAGTGTATGGACTTGATATGTACATGTAAAAGTGATCGTGATATGGTCATGCGACCTCTCCAACAGTCTGCTTTCTTCATTCTTTGCACAGCACTATTCGGTGGTCCATAATTTCCAACTCAAAGTTTTTTTCTACGGGAACAAACGGCACATGATGCTGTCTCACATGAAGTAAGTTTTCAGTAAGAATATCTTACGATATTTTCGTATAATTGTCAACGTTTTTAAAGTAGAGATTTAGTAATTTAAATATATTTTACATATGTGTGCGAATCGAAAAATATTTTTACAAAATCACACGAACATATTTTCTTGTAACTACTCAGGTGTCCTAGAGACTTGCCAAAATGTGCAAATATCTGTAGAGTAAGGGTATGACAGAAGAAGAAGAATGGCTCCAACTCCGAGAAGAGAATCGGCTCCTAAGAGAACAGACGGGCTTGCAAAGAACACTGATTGAGCACCAGCAAGAGCACATTAACGTACTGGAAAAGCACAATCACTTGCAACAGCAACAGATTGCGTTACTGAGCGAGCAGGTACAAGCCTTGCAAGAGCGGCTGGGGAAAGACAGCCACAATAGCCACTTGCCCCCTTCCTCGGATCGGTTCGTGCGGCAACCCAGAAGTTTGCGCAAGAAAAGCGGCAAGAAATCGGGTGGGCAATCGGGTCATGAAGGCCACACCTTGCATCTGTCGGAGACCCCAGATGAAATCATCAGGCACCCTGTCGAGAGATGTGCGCACTGTCAGCACGATCTGCAGGAGGTAGCGAGCCTGAGGCAGGAGCGTCGTCAAGTCATCGACCTTCCTCCTAGACGCCTCATCATTGCCGAGCACCAGGCCGAACAGAAATGCTGCCCCCACTGCCAGCAGATCACCTGTGCTTCTTTTCCCTCCCATGTGCAAGCACCGGTCCAATATGGGCCACGACTCTGCGCCATCGCGGTCTCTCTGATTCAGCAACATCTCTTGCCCTATGAACGGGCAAGTGAAATCATTGCAGACCTGATGGGGCCTCGTCTTTCCGTGGGCACGTTGGTGGAACTGGTGGCACGCTGTGCCCATCACCTCGAACCGGTGGAAGAGTGGATCAAGGACCAGTTGCGTCAAGCACAGGTCTTGCACCAGGATGAAACCGGTTTGTATGTGCAAGGGAAACGGCAGTGGATGCATGTGAGCGCAACCGAGCGGCTCACGCACTACCAGGTCCATGCCAAACGCGGCAAGGAGGCCTTGCAAGCCATTGGCATCATGCCTGACTTTTCTGGCACATCGGTCCATGACGGCTGGAAGTCCTATCTGCACTACGATTGTGTTCATGCGCTCTGCAATGTCCATCATTTGCGCGAACTGACCTTCATTGAAGAGGCCTACAAACAACCTTGGGCCAGTGAAATGAAAACGTTGTTGCTGGAGATCAAAGCCGCCGTCGAACAGACGCGGGAAGCGGGACATACACATCTGCATCCTGACGAATGGCAAGATTGGAACACCCGCTACACCGACCTGTTGCTCTTGGGTGAACGCGCCAATCCGGTGGTCGAGGAACCTGTTCCCAAGAAGAAGGGACGACGCAAACAGCATCCTGCGCGCAACCTGCTGGACCGCCTGAACACCTTCCGCGATGCGGTATTGCGCTTTGCGGTTGATTTTGTCGTGCCTTTTGATAACAGTCAGGCCGAACGAGATATCCGCATGGTCAAGGTGCAACAAAAGATTTCTGGGAGCTTTCGCAGTCAAGCGGGAGCTGAGGCATTTTGTCGCATTCGTGGCTATCTTTCCTCTTTGCGCAAACAAGGCTTACATTTGTTGACGGCGTTGGAGACCACCTTGCTTGGTCATCCTCTTTTCCCTGCTTTCTAGTCTACCTGAGTAGTTACCTAAAATTTATCATATTTAATAGGCTCAGGTCGAGGTTAATAGCTAAATATCCGAACGGAACACCGAAAAAGTGGCATGCTACAGTAACTACAGCAACCCCTACAAACTTTTACAAAATGAGATAAGCAATGCTAACATAATTCCAAAGAAACCTAATTTTTTATAGTTCGCTAATACATCAATATACGTAGCAGTTTCCTCAGCTTAAATATTTCCGTTTTTTAGTGAGCTGCAAAGAATACCCTAACAACGAATATATTATTTCTCCTAGGGTATAGGAAGGGGTTCTGGTATTTTATGGCACAAGCAGCTTCTTTACTAAGTCATAGTCACAACGATGATTCGTCTGCACTTTCTGAAGAGATGATAGTTTTACATTTAATTGCAACAGGCATCATTCGACGGGAAACGAGGATTGAACTGGGGCAGGAGATAGATGGTAATTATGAGCTTCCTCTGCAACTAGGGCTAGACCGTCTCAATGTTTTGCGCTATCAGCAGACACTTCCACTGGTTAAAAGCGTTCCCGATTTGCTGGCTCATTGTCAGAAACCGCTAAGAGAATGGTTGCCAGGAAAGCTTATGATTGACCTCGCCGAACAGTTGTTGGCGGGAGCTTTTTCAACACAGCTATGTCAGGATTTGGCGTGTATGACCAATGATGTCGAAGCTGATCTCAGTGAAAGCCATTTTATAGAGCGCGTTTTCAGCACGTGCCAGGCAGCTTCCTCCCCACAGGCTTATGCAGATTTTCGCCGTTTCCTTATTGAAAAACCCGTGATGACTGCCTTTGAACTGCTCCAATGTGCCAATACGTACCCCTCACTTGATATATTACGTGACCTGTTAATGGAAGCTTATACAAATGCACCCTTTGACTATATGGTTGACGGCAAATTCCATTGCTGCCCTACGTGCGGAAACCTTCAACAACCCAATTACGAGCGAACGCGATTCGCATGTGAAAGTGAGCGTTGTCGTCGCCAATCGGTAAAGGCGGGTCAGAGTCGCATTGTCAACGCGCACGATCAAATTTATTGGCTAAGACGTGGGCTACGTCGCTTTGTAGTGTATCCAGGGCGGGCCGAGCTACGCCTGGAAAAACGCCTGCTTGATTTAGGTATAAAAGTCGAGATGTGGCCGGAGTTTGACAGTTATGATCTCCGTATACAATTGCCCGGCAAAACCATCGCAGTTGACGTGAAAGATTGGGCCAATCCTTTTCTCTTAGCAAATAAAGTGCAGGAGAAAGGTGTTCCCGCGCTACCTGTCTGGGATGAAGCATATTATGTCTTTCCTAACGAGCGTAAGCACGAACAGCCAGATTATGTACGCGCTTTTACCAATACCTGTAATAACTTGAACGGAAAAGTAAAAATTGGCAAAAAGGTGAAAGCCGCATTTGAAAATGATTTCGTCAGAATGGTGCAAAGTGCGCTAAGGGAGGGCAAAATAATTGCGAACGAAAGATAATCTGTGGGAACCGATTGAGAAGGAACTCAAACGCTACTTGACTAATGCCACCGAAGGGGACAATAGCAGCAATGATCTGAGCATAGTGGAAATTTGCGAAGTTGAACTGGGGCTTTTTCTCTTACATGCAGTGATGCCATACGCGCACGCAAAGGCTTTATGGGTTTTGTTGATCGGTTATGACTTTGCCATTCCCCAATATTTACAGTTGAGTGAAGCGCAACGCCGCCAGATAGGTATAGCACGTCATATCTTGCTGCCTTATAAAAGTTCGCACCGTTGGGAGAGAGTTTTGGAGCAGTATAGCCAGATACCTCCGCGTCTACGCTTGTATGAGATTAATGAAAACTGGGAAACCTACTCTCAACGAATGACGAGTATTTGTCCCAATCGACCGCAGATATACGCACAAATTTTGGATAGCCCGTTACCTCATGCCGCCCGTAAGATTTCCTGGGCCACGGCAGGTAACTATGAATGCTCGGATGGGCGTAAACGTGCATCAGTCACTATCCCCGAAAATCTTTCTTTGCCAGGACCACCAGTAGGATATACACTAGCAGAGCGTAGCGTCCATGCGCCTATCAAGGTTCGTTGGAAGACACTATTGGCAACAGCCCGATGGATGGATTGGCAGACCAAACGACGAGGACTACCTACGCGAAACTGGCTACAAACGATGCAACGAGTGCGTTTACACATTTCGCCTGATGAAAAGAGTGCCTTTTTACCGATCAAGGAGGTTGTTTTTGAACAATCTTTGCATGTTGTTGGCATGGTCAGTGCAGGCAAATCTACATTGATGGATGTGCTTGCTGTCTGGTCAGCCCTAAAAGGCTATCATATTACGCTGGTAGTGGGTGACGTGTTGGCTGTGTTTGATAGAGTACAACTCTTTCTCCAACTTGGCCTAAAAGCGGCTCCCGTTATTGGTGCTTCCAACCGGGGAAAACACCGTCAGCGTCTGCACCGTGTACTAACTTCCGAACGTGCAGTGCATCCCTTAATGCATCAACATGTTGGCTTCAATTACACCAGTACAGCTTGCTTACTGGATGGCCTGCGCCAACCAGAGAAACCGTTTCAAATGGACCCTCAGCCCTGTTTGAATTTGCGAAAAATTACATCAGATGCGGCTGCATCTGAGGATGAGCGCGAAATAGATAACAAAGTGCTAGCGTGTCCTTTCTACAGTATCTGTCCTTATCATCAAGGGCAACGTGACCTGGTAGAGGCTTCCATCTGGGTAGCCACGCCAGCAAGCCTTGTCTATACACGTGTGGCTCCGCAGATTCATCGTGAGAGCGTGCGTTTCCTGGAAATGGTCTATCGGCATAGCGACCTGATTGTAGTAGATGAGGTAGATCGCGTCCAGGTGCAGTTGGATGAACTGTTTAGCCCATGCTTGACGCTCGTGAATAAAAGACAAGATGCATGGTTGGCTGGTCTTTTTGCTGGCGTGCATGAGAAATTGCATCAAGAAGGTATGGCTCAATTGAGCCAGCCTGGAATTAGAAGTTGGCTAAAAAATCTGAATGATGCTCAAGATGCCGTCCATAGCCTTTACAACCTTCTGCTCAAAGAAGTTGAACTATCTACCTGGATTGATGAGATACGCGATTATTTTAGCGGCCTTAGCTTGTTAGAGAAGTTGACCATTGAAGTTTGTGATATTAAACAGCAAGATAATATATCACCCTATGACGATCCGCGTTTCCAGGAATTTTGGAAACCGTTTGCAATTTTTCTTGACGACCCACTAGGAACGCAAAGTAATCATTCGCTGGCTGATCTGGCACGGCAAGTTATGGCTATAGATGATAGCCAGGTACGTAAACGTCTTCAGTTATGGCTACAACAGCAACCACATGTGGCTCTTTCTGAAGAAAAACTGTCGCATTACGCATTACGCCTTGAATTTGCAATCATGCTAGAGGTTTTATCAGATAGCCTGAACATGTTGTTGCGAGATTGGAAACAGGTTGAAGCTATTCTTGGCCTAGCGGCTGGCAATTCTGTCCTTTTCCAGAGTCCGCCAGAGGATTATGCTGCACTATTGCCCGATGCACCAATGGGTAACATTTTGGGCTTCCAGTATCTTCGTGGAGCAGGAGGTGCAAAAGAACCCGGTGAGTTACGCTTTTTCAGATGTCTTGGTGTTGGACGCTGGCTACTACTACACTTGCACGACTTTCTTGCGGCAGATGGATTGGCTGGGCCTCATGCGCTGCTGCTTTCAGGCACGAGTTGGGCTGGCACTGCTCCTAATTATCATTTGCAATTGCCCGTAACGGGCGTTCTCCTGGCTCCTGATAGCGAAATCACAGAGATCAATAAAAGTACCTTTGCTTATGATTTTCAGTATGACTCACAACGCTTACCCATCGAGATTTCTGGTCAATACGGTCAAGAGCGCATTCGAGCACTAGAAAAGATGCTGTACGCTCTGATACAGGAACAGCACATAGGGAGTATTCGTATTCCGAGCCAGCTTGAAAAGAAACGCATTGAATTACCCTTTGGTCGGCAGCGTATTCTTCTGTTGGTTGGTAGTTATGCTGAAGCAGAACGAGCGTATCGCTATATTATTGGCGTACACCCTCAATGGGAACATCAAGTGACGTACCTTGTTCCTGATGATAGCGATTTTTCTAGTGAGTGGCGCGGAAAAGATAATCGTCTTCATCGCGGACTAGTTTCACGTCTAGCTGAAACGGGTGCGTGGCTACTCATTGCTCCTTTGTTAGCGGTTGAACGTGGACATAACATTCTCAATGAAGAGAAAAAAGCGGCGATTGGAGCTGCATATTTTCTTATTCGCCCACATCCGCGTCCAGATGATATTCATTACATCATGCACAGCATAAATCGTTGGGCTATAGAAACCTACCAAGATCAAGATCGTTTGAGCAAACTTTGTCAAGACACGCAACCTGCACTTGATACTGTGGGTAAACAGTTCCGCCGGGCCGCTTTTAGCGAATGGCGGAGATCGCTACGTACACCCTTGCGTTATGGTACACTTCGGCAGGTAGATCGTCAGGCTCTCATTTGGAGCCAGTTGGTCTCTATGTGGCAGGTGATTGGGCGTCTGGTGCGCGGTGGATGCGCCGCCCAAGTTTTTTTCTGTGATGCGAAGTTTGCGCCCCGCACAGCCAGACTTGAGAATGGAGATCGGGAAAGCTCAAGTTTGATTATTGGTATGTTGGAAGTTTTGAAACCATACTTCGATAGTACATCGAACAAAACGCCACGAGAGAAAGACTTAGTGCGTATTCTGTACGGTCCTTTGTACCGCGCACTGGAAAACATGGAAAGGGGACATTCCAATGCCTGATAAATATAACCAATTACGCCCATTAGCATTCTATCTAAATCAAGAAGCGGTAACAACGATGCCAGGATTTACTGCTTACCCTTTCTGGACGCTTGACTTACCTGAAGAGTTAAAACAAACATGGCTAAGAGCTATTGCGCGAGGAAGTAATCGCCCTATCGAAAAGATACATCTACCAGTGCGTGTACTTAATAGTGCCGCACGTATGCTTATTCCCAACTTGATCTCGATTGGACAATATGCAGGCCGTATTGATGCTCAACCGTGGCTTTACGGTTTTGTGGGTCCGGGCGAAGAATATCCCGCTACTGTAGGCGCGATAACCGAACTGATACGCGCCTGGATATGGGCCTCTTTCCCCGATGGTGTTTCTCAAGCCACGCGCAAGACATTGGTTCAGCAAGTCACATCAAGCATGTTCACCTGGAAGCGTGACACAATGGATTTGACGTATTGGCAATGCGCTGATAATGGGACTGCTCTACCCTATGAAAAAGGGACAAACCGTAATGGATTTGTTCTCTGGCCTGACCTGATCGCTGCCAAGCTTTCTCAAGCCATAATTCCCTGGGAACATCACCTCCTTGCTTTTAGGCGTGTGCCTCTCAGTCCTGGTCAGCGTGGAGCTGAGTTAGTCTCCTGGCCGCCAATAGAAGAACCCATAAAAGGACAGATATGGCCTTATTCAGTTTTGCTCACATTAACACTACAAACAGTCCCTTTCCAAAACTTTCCTGTCTTACACTGTGATATTGGCGTTCGTCGTTGGGCAGGACCAAAAGTCTTTCCGAAAAAGAATATCGAAACCAGCGTCTACCTGCTAGATCAGGTTCCCTGGATTCAAGGCTTGCCACATAGCCAGAGTTTTCAGATCGCCCCGATCCGCTGGGGACATATCCAGGCAAATCCGGAAACAGGTGAGCAAGGTGGTAGCAAGCTTGTTTGGGGAAGTGATCTTGTTCCACTGCTGAAGCATCTGCATATCGAGAAAAATCACTTTCCTGATCCTCAAGAACTTGCAGATCACCCTTATCGTTTTCTTCATCAGCATCAAGCTAAACCTGTCGCTGCGATAGTTTATCATAGCGGTTTAAAGCCCTCTCACGAAATAGGCACAGGCTTTATGCCGGGTGATCGTCGTCCCCTCGCGGAGCAGATTGAAGCTCTTTTACAACCGGAATTTCATTTTGTGCCGCCCTATGAGCGTCAAAAATACAGCGTAGCCATTCCCTCTAATCCTTTCTTTGAAGGAAAAGCAAAAAAGCAAAAGCAGGAAGTGTCTGAAGATGTGGGAGATGTACCATTAATCGGCACTGTAACTCAACGTCTTAAAGCGGTTGCCGCCGCAACAACCTTCCTGAGGCTTATCATCTATTATCAGTCGGAAGAAGTGCTTAAAGCTTTGCGTGTCGCTATCGAAGAACTGCTAGGGTATCCTGCTGTCCTTGCTAATGGTGAAATATGGTCATCTCAGAATGTGACCATTATTGTTGAGTCTCATCCGTTAGGAAGCTTAGGAACAAGGTTAGCTATAAAAGAGGGTAGCTATGTTACACGCTATGAGCGGCAACGCGAAGCAATGAGTATGCGTGCCACTGAAATTGCAAATCAGCTTGAGTCCGTTAATGGATGTGTCGGTGTCTTAATTGAGCTAGATAACGAAGACAAGTTTGATGACGATGACCCCAAACATACACTGCGTATTGGTTTTGGACGGAAAGGTTATCTTACTCAGTTCATTACACCTCAGCCAGATGACATAGTTGATTCTAAAAAAGAGCAACTCGAAACGCAACTGAAAGAGCGTGCCAGAGCTTCCGTACGTGATTTACTGCGTCAATGTGGAGTTATTGGCATTTTACCAGCCGTACCCTCCTCATCGAAACAAAATAAAAAACAAATCTATCACTCATTAGCTATTCCCGAACCTCTACATTATCTGAGTATCTGGCTAATTAAATTATCAACGAAAGGTAGCCCAACGCATATCAACTACGACATGCCTGTGTTACTTCATATGGCTTCCAATTCCTGGAGCATTGAGGTCTTAGCACCTGGCTGGAAAGATTGGCTGCCTTATCGTCAAGCACAACTTGCCTTACTTACTCAGCCACTAGGCCGAGTTTTAAATGCCGAGGAAATGCGCCAATTTTTGCTTGAAACATTGAATCGCTGCCTCCCTAACTTTGGGGATACGCTACTCTTCTGTCACGCTCAAAAGTTGCGTGGTGTTTGGAAATGGCTTGGCAATGAGCAGATTACCAGAGAACTGCCAAGAGAACTGCAACAGCATAAACATCTACGTATTGTGAGGTTACGCACAGGCGATCATGAAATACCAGAATGGTATGCACAGAACGACAAGAATGAATATGGTTTCACCAAAGGCGTTTTTGCACTGGGTAGTAACGAGAATGTATTTGCCTGTGTACAGGATAAACCTTCAACAACCAAGAATTCTCCACAAGCTTCTAGGGTTCTCTCGCATACGAAAATGAATAAGCAAACGCAGGAAGAGAAAGTGTATAGACCTATTCCGAGCTTGAGTGCCTGGAACCCTGGAATATGTGAGATGACCATTTCTTGTGCTAATGCTGAAGATGCGTTGATGTGCGCCGTTATCACGAATGAGCTACGCTACCATTTTGCTTCACATTTTCGCTCTCCCACAGTGTATCCTATGCCTCTCCATTTGGCATCACTACTTGACGCGTACTTGCTGCCTTTAAGCAAACCTGCCAGAGTTACTGGGAACATACAGGACGAAGAGGAGTAACTGCGTCTCTTTTGTCGCCGTTACAGGCTATTTCTTGCCCAATTTTGCCAGAATGGCCCCTTTCAACAGGCCAATCTCCTCCACTTTCAGCAACAAGACCATGCCGATATACACGCCTGTTGCCAGACCGCCGACGACCACAACTGTGAGGAACGAGCCAATTAGCGTGTTAAGCGAGAAGAATGAGATATGGGCCACGACTTTTTGCAGGCCCCAGATTACCGTGATCATCGCCAGCGTTGCCAGGGCGATTTTCAGAACCGCCGGAATGGTCTTGCGCACGCTCATTGTGCCAATTGCCATGCGCAACAGCACGAGCAGGATAATCGCGTGCAGTGAGTTCTGCACCGTATTGGCAAAGGCCAGGGCGGGCATGCCAATGCTCTGCCAGAATGGTAGGGCCACCGCCAGATAGCCGCCAATACTGACAAAACCGACAACAACGGGGACAATCGTGTTCTTGCGCGCATAGAAGGCGGCAATCAACAACTGGTCCATCGCGACAAACGGCAATTGATAGGCGTAGTTTTGCAGGGCAATAGCGGTCAGTTGCGCGTTTTGCTGGGTATAGTTGTGGTGACGGAAGATCAGGTCCACAATCGGCAATTGCAAGGCGATCAGGCCAGCAGCAGCAGGAATCATTAGCAGCAGGCCCAGGCGGAAGCCGAGCAGTAGCGTCTCTTTGAAGCGGTCCGTGTTGCCCTCTCTGGCGTGAGCCGAGAGCGTGGGCAGGACGGCGAAAGACAGCGCGGCGGCAACCAGACCAATCGGGAACTGGATCAGCGTCGTGGCAAGACGCATAGCAGCAACGTTTGCCGCGCCATCACCAGGAGTCAGCGAGGCGAGATGCTGGTCAAGAAAGACCAGACCCATGCTGACCAGAAAGCTCACGCTGATCGGTAAATAGAGCTTGAGAATACGGCGTAGCGCGGGATGCTTGAGGTCCAGCACAAACATATAGAACAGGCGTTGGTTAAAAATGCCGGGCAGGAGCAGTGCGATCTCGCCCAGCGCGCCCAGAATGACGCCAAAGGCCAGTCCCAGATGTCCATAGTAATGTGCACCAAGCAGGCTACCAACGACCGCGCCAATAATAATGCCCACGTGATACGACGTGGTTGCAAAGGCGGGCCAACCGAACTCTTTTAGCGCGTATAACGCCGCCAGCAGCACCGAGAAGGGACCCAGAATAATCAGCGAGAAGAAGATAATTTGCGCATATTGCAGCGTTAACTGTCGTTCTGCTGGCGTGTGAAAGCCCTGATCGAGGAAGCCAACAAGCTGTGGCGAGAAGGCTAGAAACAGCAGCGAGACCAGCAGCATGATCAGAATGACAAGATTGGCAACGGTAAAGACCACGCGCCGCAGTTCAGTACGTTTCTCAGGTGCGGAATAATCATTAAAAGTAGGAATTAAGACGCCAGGGACGGAACCATTGACAATAAAATCATAAAAAGTCTGCGCGGGCAAGAGGGCGGAGACAAAAGGTCCCGCGACCTGCTGCCCCGTTGCGGCGACCACGATTTGGCGCACCATGCCCATTACGCTACTGCCCAAATTGCCGAGCATGACCAGCGTGGCCGACTTGACGATCTGCCTGCGCTCGCTCGGCTCCTGCTTAGTGGTTTGTTCTACTACTACCATTTCTTCTCCCTGTTCGCCATCAGCAGCGGGCGTACCGACTGTCGAGAGAGGCACAGCATCAACCGCTCCTCCATTTTCAGAAATATTGTTTCGTATTGTTTCTTTTGCCATTGTGCTATACGCTCCAAACTGACGGCATAGGCTCCGTCAATACATAGACAAATTTTCAAAATATATACGCGATAATATAATTTCCGCGAAGCAATAAAGGATTTGACAGAATGGACATAGCTCTATCAATCATCATTTCAACCATTTTGGAGGGCAGGGCGACCGCAAGGGCCGCCCTTACAATGACACTGTGCACGTTTTGCCCGTCATCATTGTAGGGGCGAGGCTTGCCCTCGCCCTGCTTCCCGCCCATTCTCGTATTACGTTGTTAACGTTTTAGGCCCTGGATGGTCGCGATCAGTTCGCTGGTCGAGTGGTGCGCGAGATAGGGAATAAGGCGCACAGTGCCGCCATAGGCCAGCACGACGGGTGCTTCGGGCAAACGTTGCAGGTCGGGCTGCAATTGCTGATTCGCCCCCGCGTAATCGCCGCCTTTCACATAGATGGCTGGTTGCAGCAATTGCACAAGTGCCTCGGCTGTCGCTTCCGAAAAGATCGTCACATAATCGACGCAGGATAGGGCAGCCATAATCTCGGCGCGTTCCATCTCCGGCACAAGCGGACGGCCTGCCCCTTTTAAGCGGCGCACGCTTGCATCGCTATTGAGAGCCAGAATCAGAAAATCGCCCTGCGCGCGCGCCTCTTGTAGATAGCGCACATGCCCCAGGTGCAGCAGATCAAAGCAGCCGTTGGTAAACACTGCCCGTTCGCCGGCTTGCTGGCGGCGTGTTACTTCATGGGCCAGATCTTCGCGTGCATAGATTTTTTGTTGTGTTGCAGAGATAATAATCTTATTCATAAAACGCTTTTGAGTTCCTTTGGCGTATTGCTGGCGCATCCCAGGCGGCGCACGACCAACGAGGCCGCCGCGTTCGCCAGATACGCCGCCTCAGCCATGCTGGCTCCCGCCGTTAATGCCAGCGTAAAGGTGGCCGCGACGGTATCACCCGCTCCATTAGTATCAACGATTTCACTGGCGTATCGGGCATGGTGAATAGGAAGATGGAGTGGTGCTTTGCCCACCTCAAACAGGCTCATGCCCTCGCTGCCACGTGTGATCAGTACACCCTGCGCGTTGCTGCCTTCTAGCAAGCGTTGTCCCGCCTCGTTCAACTCCTGCTCGTTCGTGATTGTCATGCCTAACGTCGCCTCAGCTTCCGGTTGGTTAGGCGTCAGAACGGTCACTCCTTGAAAACGGAAAAGAGAGCCATGCGAATCGACGACAATCACTTTGTTGAGTTGACGGGCCAGGGGAATACAGGCCGCGATGATCTCAGGGCTGATGACGCCATTCTCATAGTCCGAAAGAATAACGGCATCCATCGAGGGCAGAACGTGCTGGATATACTCGATAATCTGCCCTTTGCACGGTTCGCGCACATCAGATGTATCGACGCGATCTATGCGCACGATATGCTGACGCACGATCTGCGGACTGCCCGCCATGATGCGCGTCTTGGTCGAGGTTGGACGCGACTCATCGGTCAACATGCCCTCTTGATCGATGCCCAGTTCATCGATGGCGCGACGCAAACGACGCCCAGGTTGATCGTCGCCCACGACACCGGCCAGGAAGACCTCCGCCCCTAACGTGCGCGTATTGACGCCGACGTTGATCGCTCCGCCCGGCACAATATTCTCCTCGTCCAATTCCAGAATCAGTACGGGAGCCTCGCGCGAGATGCGTGTTGGTCTGCCGATCAGATACTCGTCGGCCACCATATCGCCGATGACAAGAATATGTTTACCCGTAAACGCATCGATCAATGCGGACATGCGCGGTTGTTCATATGATCGTGTAGCGGAAAAATCGAGCGTCACGCCTTCTGTCCCTTCACTAACACCAGCAGAATGGCCTGCGGGAGTGCGAGCATGCGCCGCCAACGCCAGGGTTCGCGGTAAAGCCGATAGAGCCATTCCAGGCCCATGCGCTGCATCTGTTGAGGGGCACGTTGCTGGCGTCCGGTCAAAAAATCGAAGGCTCCGCCCACGCCCATTGCCAGTGCGACAGGCAGGCGTTCCAGGTTGCGCGTAATCCAGAGGTCTTGCGCGGGTGCACCATAAGCGACACAGAGCACATCGGCCTGCGCCTGCGCGATACGAGCGATAATCGCCTCTTCCTCGGCAGGAGCGGGTGAACCGCTATACGTGCCAGCAATCTGCAAGCCAGGAGCAAGTTGTTGCAGGCGTTGCGCGGCTGCTTCCGCGACACCTGGGGCAGCTCCTAGCAGATAGAGCCGATAGCCACGTGCAGCACAGCGTTTTGCCAGTTCTGCCAGTGTGTCGGTTCCTGTAATGCGTTCTGGCACAGGCGTACCGAGGTAGCGTGCCGCCAGAACAACGCCTGCGCCATCGGCAACAGCCAGACGCGCTTGATTCAGGCAGCGGCGAAAGCCCACGTTGCGCTGCGCCGCCATCAGGTATTCCAGATTGACCGTCACAATCTGCTGGCAGGGAGCCTGCTCACCACGCGCACGCTGCTCGTGAGCCTGCGCGATCAAGCTGTCCATCTCATCTAGCATTTGCTGCTGCGTGATACGATCTATACGCACGCCAAGTATTCGTGCCGCCGTCAGTGGCGACGTAGGCTGCGCGAGAGAAGAAAGAGAAAATGACATGCAATTTTCACCAATTTATGATTTCAATATCAATATTTGAGAGTATTACGTCTGGACGCGATGTTTCGATATACTGTTGTACATGTTCTAATATTTCGTGCGCGTGCTGCTTGCTATTGCTTACACAAGTGATGCCAAGTTTGGCGATCTGCCAGAGGTCCTGTTCCTCCACCTCTGCAATCGCCACCTCGAACTGGTTACGCACACGCGCCATCACCGATTTAATGACCTGCCGCTTATCTTTTAAGGAATGGCTACCCGGCAGGTGCAATGTGATCTGACAGACACCTATTATCATGCGCGTAGTATAACATAACTCGACGCCCCTCGCCCATCTCTGATACAATGCCTAATAACACAACGAAAAAGGAGAGTGTTTATGCCCGAAACAAGTACTCACGGCGGAGAACAGCCCAAATTACCCATGCAAGGCATCGCGCAACCGACACGCGAAGAGGTGTTGCGTCTGCCTCGTGTGCATCTTTCAAACCATCCCGTCATGGCTCATAAGATGACAGCCCTGCGTGATCGTAATACGCAGCCATCTGAGTTTTATCGGCTTGTCAAAGAGATTGGCGCGCTGTTGGCTTATGAAGCCACATCTACACTGGCTCTTGATACGTGTATGATCGATACACCACTTTCGCCCACGCAAGGTCATCGTCTGGCGGGTGGCATCGGCGTCACGCCCATCCTGCGCGCTGGTCTGGGATTGGCTGAAGGATTTCGCGAGGTCATTGCGGATGTGCAAATCTGGCATCTGGGCTTGCGCCGCGACGAGCGTACGCTGCAAGCAATGGAATACTATAACCAGTTGCCACACAAGGTTAATCTCCAGGTCTGCTATGCCGTTGACCCGATGCTGGCGACAGGCGGGTCCGCGATTGATGCCCTGAATATTCTCAAACGACGTAATATTCCACGTCTCTGCTATGTTGGCATTATCGCCGCACCCTATGGCCTGCTCAAATTAACGGAGACGCACCCAGATGTGGATATCTACATCGCCGCCCTTGATGAAAAGCTAAACGAGGTGGGTTATATTGTCCCAGGTCTGGGCGATGCCGGAGATCGCCAGTTTGGAACATTCTAGATAGTAGTATATATGAAGAGTAGCAGCTATTCTTCCAGTTTCAACGGTCTTATCAAGCAATCTAATGGACGAAAGGCATCCTGAGAGGATTTATCATGACAGCAACATTTTCAGACGGAGAGATGCCGGACGAGTATCCCGTCGAGTCGCAGTACGAGACAGCGCGGCCTGGGCAGGAAGCCGTCTCACCTCTCACGGATGAGCCAGGAAGCTATGTAGAGATGGCGCGCGAGACGCAGGTTGAGGCAGAAAAGATGTCGCCATCGGAAGGCGATGAAGGTCAGATAGTGTCCTTGCCTACACCAGAAATGGAATTACCGCCTGAAGCACGTGGCGAGACGCATGGCGGTCCGCTTGGCTGTTGCCTTGGCACGATTGTCGGCCTGTTTTTGATGGCCCTGGTTATCACCGCCACATCAATTGTGCTGGCAAATGGCGGCTTTTTTGGGGGTGGCACTATTCCGTTGCTCGCTCTGGGCGTGCTCCTGGGTGGCTATTTTGGGTGGAGAATCGGCAAACGTATCTACCGCGAATATGAGTCACCCGTTGTAAAAGAGCGACCACGGCAAACTGTTCGGGCAAGGACCAGACGGCGCGTGCCACGTTCTGCCAGTCGCACATAAGCGTGTAACGTTGTAAAAGCAGTATTGGAGAGAGGCGGGGCTCTACCTCGCCCTTGTCGTAAAAAGAGGGTATGGAATGCGTGTCGTTATTTTTTGTGACATGGAGGGTATCTCCTGTATCGAGACCTGGGAGCAGGTAACAGGTGGAACCGCGCTCTATGAAGAGTGCCGGAAATTGTATACCGATGAGATGAACGCGGCGGTACGTGGAGCGCGTGCGGCAGGGGCAAGTGAGGTGATCGTGGTGGATTGTCATGGGGCAGGTGGGGCATATAGCTTTAAGAGCTTTTTGCCTGATCGCCTCGAATCAGGTGCGGAATATGTCTTTGGCTATCCCTGGGCGCGTTATATCGCGCCGTTTGAGCAGGGCTGTGATGCCATCCTCTTCGTAGGAGCGCACGCGATGGCAGGCACGCCCGATGGCGTTCTCTGTCATACGGTTTCCTCGGAAGCCTGGTATAACGCGACAATTAACGGCACACTTGTCGGCGAGAGCGGCATTCTGGCGGCTATCGCGGGCTGTTGGGACATACCCGCGATTTTTGTCTCTGGCGATGTGGCGACATGCCGCGAAGTGCGCCAATTGCTGGGTGACGAGGTGGTAATTGCTCCCGTCAAGACCGGCTTGGGCCGCTATTCCTCGCGCAACATGGCTCCCAAAGATGCCTGTACGCTGATTGAGATGCGCGCGGCGCAAGCGTTGAGTATGCGTGACCGCTGGCCCAAGCCCTACAAGGTCGAAGGCCCTGTCACTTTCCGTGTCGAACTTGCCACGCCTGACCGCGCCAGCGATTTCAAAGGACAGACGGGCGTAATTCTTGAGGGGCCACGCACTGTTTCCTCGACGGGTGCAAACTTCTGGGAAGCCTGGGATCAGTTCTGGTATCGTCGCTAGTCCTTGCTTCAATCGGCGTTGACAAAATGTAAGATGGCATCAGTCAAGATGCGTGGGCGTTGCAGTTGAATATCATGCACGGTGTTGGGCATCCATAACACCGTGCAATGTGGAATCGTGCGCGCAACCTGGGCGGCGATATAGCCTTTAGCGGCTGCAAACTCTCTCGGACTCTCTAAACGCTCCGGCGGTTCCTCGCCTGGTTGTGGTTGATCGGCGGCAGGAACCAGCAGGACAGGGCAGGTGAGCTTGCTGTAATACGAAAGCGCGCGGTCTTCCCATAGTGCTTCGCGGATACGTCGCTGATTTTCAGGGCGCAGGCGTTCTTCTAGACGACCATTGGGCTGCGGGTAGACCGCGCTCAGCAGAATCTGTTCAATCTGGGCAGACCAGCAGTCGCGCAGTTCGCGGCGCATCGTGTGCAGATAAGTTGGCTGGGAGGCATAGATTTCTTGTGGTTGTCGTTCACGAATAAATAGTTCGCGTGTCATGCCGGGCCAGTGGCGCGGTTCCATGTGTGGGCAATCCACGAGAATAAGATGGCTGATTAGTGCGGGATGACGCGCAGCCATGACCAATGCCACACGCGCTCCCCAGCCGTGGCCCACCAGCGCAACCTGTCCCAAGCCCAGTTCCGCCATCGCTCCAATCACATCTTCCGCCATGGTGACCATATCATATCCACTATCAGGTTGCTCACTTTGTCCATGCCCGCGTTGATCGAAGGCAATTACCTGATGATTGGCACAGAGATCACCAGCTACAAGACGCCATGTATCTGCCGTCGCGCCGAAGCCGTGCAGCAGGACGAGGGGAATACCATCACTGAGATCACGAAACTCCTCCGGTACAGCTTTGGGGGATTGAGGTGCGGTAGCCGACTGATAGAGTTCTGGCGTCCATTCAAGATAATGCAAACGTACGGCTCCAGCATGTATAAAGGAACTGCGTGGCTCGATCATCAGGTTACCTCCGTTAGAGTATCTATAGGATGGTTACTATTTCCGTTTTTGTATTCAATAGCGCGAGATCAGGTACACGCTTGCCACAATCAGCAATCCACCAACGAGCGTCATAAGAGAGAGCTGGTCATGCAATAACACAATTGCTAACAGCGTCCCTAACAATGGTTGAATAAACAGCGTTGAAGCGGCAGCGGATCCATCCACTTTTGCCAGACCTTGAAACCAGGCCAGATACGCAACAACAGTAGACATCAGGGCTAGCCAGACAATGCCCGCCCACCCCAACAGGCTCAGCGGATGCCAGCCCGTTGTGAATAACTGCCAGCCCGCTAGCGGTATCCAGAATACCATACTCCCGGCAATTGCCGCTGAAGTAACGAGCAAGGGCGAATGTTTGACTAGTAGGGCCTTGCCCCGTACAGTATAGAACGCCTCAAAGGTTAATGCCAACACAACTAATAGGTCACCCAGCATCCGTAGTGCGCCACCCCCACGAGGGATATTGGGAATCAGGCTGCGCTCAATAATCAGATAGACGCCTACAAACCCAAGCAATAAGGCGAGCATGGTGATGATCTTGAAGCGTTCACGCAGGAGCACCCACGAGAGGGCAGCAGTAAAAATCGACTCGCTGGTAATCAGCAGCGCAACGTCCGAGGCCGTTGTGAGCGAGAGACCGCCGTACTCGAACAGCTTATTGATCACAAATCCTACAAGTGCCAGCACGGCCAGTTGTGGCACATCGCGCCACGTCAATTTGAGTCGCTTGCGCTGCATAAGGAGGAGAGGCAATAACAGTAAAGTGGCCGTTCCCATACGCAAAGCGTTCATCATAATGACGGAGGTATCGCGTAGCACAAACTTGGCCGCAACATAACTGCTGGCCCAGGTGACATTTGCCACAATCAACAGAAACCAGGAGAACGAATGACGCGAACGACGTGGCGTCGCTGGCCCAACTACGGGTGACGATGGCGAAGTGGTAACGCTTTCGGAAGACAAAACAACGCTCCTTAACAAGGGTATAGGATTGCAACATACAAGGTTTGTGTGACACTGCGTTGTATCATTGTGTATTGTACCTCATAAATTGTGTAACGGGGGAAAGCGAGCTGATAAACCCTGCCATTTTCCATATTGCTTCATTATCAATCTCATGATACACTGCAATATATAGATGCACGTGTAGCATCCATTGCTCGCCTGTCTGCTCGGTAGAATGTTCTTGTGGGCGTCGTTTAGTCCTATGTGAGGCACGTATATTGCAGAGGACAGAAAATAGCTGTATGCTGATAGCGAGCGCGAGCATAACAATGTGGTACACTGTATTACAGTAAATAGTATTCCATGTGCATCCCATACGGGGCGAGCCGACTCTTTGGTAAAAGGTATAGGCCAGGAGGAAGAGAAGAAACATGCCAAAAGATCGTTCGGAACACAGACTCTATCGTAAGAGTCCTGGACGACAATATGGGTATGACTATGACCCATTGCGCAGTCGTGGTGGACAAAGCCAGAGTGGAAATAGTGGTAACAGTGGGCACGATGAACGCACTGCTGCTCGTGGGGCCACAACAGGTAGAAACAGCGCATCGCTTGCGCAGCGTCCAGATTTGCGCCGCACGCGACAACTCCTGCGCCAAAATATCATTGCCAGCAAAGGCCGCACTGGTGTAGAAGATGAAGCAGGATATGATGAGGGGGAGGAACAGGCCGAATATCCATCCCAACGTCCATTGCAAAATAATGATCCACGTGAACAGCGACGCTTCCCCACGCAAGGTGGACGCTCCGGGTCCCCTTACCTGCCTCCTAATGTTCCCACAACACGCCAATTGATGGACGAGATTGATGCCGATCAGCATGTGGATGAGCTTGAAGAGGCGTGGGAAGATTTTGAGGATGTAGACCCGGACGCAGGCTACGAAGATCCGCTCAATATCCGTCTCGGCTATCTCGAGGCCGCTCCAGGGCAGGCAACCCGTCCCAGTCAGCGTCCGCCTTCGCGCTTGCTTGCCGCCGAACCACGTTCGCGCCGTAGCGTGCGCCCTGAGCCAGCCTATGAAGATGAGGACGAGTATGAGTACGAGGAGGAGGCACCTGCACGCCGCGGGCCGCGCAAGAAGAAGGTTTCGCGCCGTGGCTTCCTGCTCGGCGCGGGTCTGATTGCTGCTAGTGGCGCGGGTATCGCCGCCTATGAACTTGGCCCTAAAATTCCGCAGCTTGCCAATGGTGTCGGTGCTAATATCGAGCATCAGATACAAGATGCTTTTAATAAAGGCGTCACACAAGGTGCTAACGCGGTCCGTCAGGAATTTGTGACCACATTGGAGAACCTGGAAGGCTTTTCGCTCGATGGAGCTATCACTGCTGCCCGCCTGATGCGTGTGTCCTATGATACCTTTGTTTCGCCAATCATCAAATTTGGCGCGGTGGTTGCTACTGATTTCCTGACCTCGATGGATAAGGCCTTTATTACCGCGCGTGGCTGGTTACGCAATATCGGCCAGGATAATAGCACACTGGCTGCAATCCAAAACGTGTTAGACACCTGGGTAACCCAAGTCTCGAATATGCCCAAACAGCTTGATGCCATCACCGACGCAGATCTGGATGGGGCACAGGCCTACCTGCATGCCTTACAACTCAAAATAGCTGCTGAGAAAGCAAAACTGGCGGCCGCGAATGGACAGTCCGGCACGCCAACGCCTACCACATCGCCACATAGCACCCCAACACCGTAAACATAGGGGCGATCCTTGCGGTCGCCCTGTTCCCACTTCTTGTGAGAACGCTTCTCGCATACACCCCCAAAAGCATAGGTATATGCGTTTCTTCTAATAGAATGTTCAAATATTCATGCTCATAAGCGATAAACCGTTTCATTTGATGTCATGCTGGTACTTCTGGGTGTGATACTTGCGAGAGCAATCAAAGACATGCTATTGTAGAAGTGTTCTCATCAGTTTATATTCAACGAGTAGAGGACAAGTAGGGTAGCAGTGTTACTCAACAAGCATATCATCGTCGGTATCTGTGGAGGGATAGCATCATACAAGGCTGTTGAACTGGTAAGCCGTTTACAACAGGCTGGTGCAGTTGTTGATGTTATCATGACAGAACACGCGGAAGATTTCGTTCGTCCACTGACGTTTTCGACCATGAGCCACCGTCCTGTCTACAGCGACCTATGGGAGCCATCGGGACAGGCGGCGGAACGCCATATCGCACTGGCTGAGATTGCGGAGGCACTGGTAATTGTACCAGCGACTGCCAATACAATTGCCAAGCTCGCGCACGGTATGGCGGATAACATGGTAACAGCGGTTGCTCTGGCAACTAAAGCACCGTTGTTACTTGCTCCAGCAATGTACAAAGAGATGTACATGCATCCGGCAACACAGGCAAATTTAGCGTTGTTGCGCGAGCGTGGAGCGGTGGTTGTAGAACCAGAAGTTGGACGTCTGGCATCGGGAGCATTTGGCCCTGGTCGTTTACCGGAAACTTCAGTGTTGCTGGGCGCGATCAGTATGCTGCTTGGGCGTAAGGGGGACCTTGCAGGTCGCAAGGTGGTGGTAACGGCGGGGGGAACACAAGAGCCAATTGATCCGGTTCGCTATATAGGGAATCGCTCATCGGGGAAAATGGGCTACGCGCTAGCAATGGAGGCGCGAGATCGCGGCGCACATGTCACGTTGATCTCTGGGCCTGTCGCACTTCCAGCTCCCTATGGTGTTGAAGTGCATCCGGTAATGACGGCACTCCAAATGCGTGATGCCGTCTATAACGCTATTCGCAACGCGGACGCGCTCGTCATGAGCGCGGCAGTCGCTGATTTTCGCCCATTGGAAGCAGCCGCACACAAAATCAAAAAAGGGCAGGGAGAGTTCGCGGGCATGCCAAGAGCGGCAGGGCAGGCAGAGAGAGATGCAGATGGTTTTCCACTCTATCTGACGCATAACCCTGATATTCTTGGCGGACTTGCCGCGCAACTCGGTCAACCAGAGGGTGGAATACAGCTCCAGCGGCGACTCATTCGCGTGGGCTTTGCTGCTGAAACCGATGATGTCCTTGCGCATGCGCAGTCCAAACTGGTTGCCAAGCAGTTGGATCTGTTAATAGCAAATGATGTAAGCCGTTCAGATAGCGGCTTTGGAGCGGACACTAACAAAGTGTTCATCTTCCATGCAAACGGTGCTGTTGAAGACCTGCCTGTTATGCCCAAAACTGAGGTTGCCACAGCCATCTGGGATCGAGTGGTGTCGCTATTGGGCATGGCATGAGTAGGAGTTGTGGTGCTGTGATCGGAGATTTTGTTCTAGAGTTATTGGGTACACGAAGTACGCAGGAGGAATCCAACATGGATCGTGCTGCTAGCGCAGGTTTTGAAGGCATCGCGCAGATGCTGCTTGAGCAGAAAAAATTGATGGATGCGTTGGAGGCTGAGAACCGCGAACTACGCCGTCAGCTCTCTGACCTTAGACGTGGTATCGGTATTGCTGTTGTTATTGAAGGAAAGACTATCCAGCTTGCTACTGAGCCTGGTGGTCCCATTCCTATGTCGCCTCAGGCACAGGCAGCTTTGCAGAGCTTACAGAGCCTGCAAAATACACCTTCGCCATTGCCGCCACCGCCAACACCCAGCAGCTACTCTACCAGTAGCCGCCCCACTGGTGGTCAGCAAACAGTCAACCTGAATGGCGACAAACGTGAAAACGGCAACTCTCGTAGCCCGCTGGCCGATAGCTTTGTGCTGTAAAATAGCCTGATTACATCATCATATGAATCGGTTATGGCCTGTCTGGTGTGATTCATCATGCCCTGCTCGGAGGACGTATAACCCTAAGTGGGCGTGTGATGAGGGCCGAGGGTGTGATGATCGTATGTAACAAGTGAATATGAAAATGCGTAGTGCTCTGTCAAACGTCATTGCGCACTTT
>DAIDJF010000082.1 GCA_027451525.1 Ktedonobacterales bacterium | reverse complement strand
AAACGGTCCGTCGGTTTTTGACGCGAGAAATCCGGTTGTTCTGCTCAATAGCTTCAACAATCTGCGATACTTACTGATTACAAGCCGCCTCTCATCAGGGAAAGAAGCGCCGTTGCGTTGGTCTGTTCTCTGGTAGATATGTATTCCCTCCGACGAGGGCGAAAGCGGAAAGAAGCCTCTCTTCCCAAAATCTTGCCATCAGCCGCGGAAGGCTGGAGATAGACCCTGGCCGCTGGGCATCGTCCCAGCTCGCCAGGGGTTTTATTGACAACTCCCCATTCCGGTACACCAGATGTGGAGCGGTTTTCCTTGCCTTTCCCCCCACCAGTGCTCGTGCTGCGCGCCGATGGCTCACTCTTCACCTCAAAACCTGCTCGCTCTTCACGCTATTTACCACCAACTAAAGATATGGGCGTAAAAGAGGTCGATCTATAAATTCGCCAATTTCTCCTTATCACGCCTATCTCCCCGTTTCGGCGAACTTATCAGGCAACCCACAATAAGGAAGGCAAAGGTCTTCGAAAGCCAAACAAATCCCATGTTGCCCAAGTGCGGTGGGAATGAACAGTGAGGTCCACCAATAAACTATACACGCAGAAGGTTCATTGTTCTTCAGAAGATGTCTCAAAGAGTGATGCCTGCTCGTCGTGCGGCGGTGCCTTGAGCTTCTGCTTTCTGGTCCTCTTGCCCTGTTCCTTGACCTCATTGCGCTTGGGTTGTTGGGACACAAGATAGTTCTGATCACTCACGACTTTGAGCCCTTGTGACTCCAAATCAGCTCTCGCACGCCCACCCACTCTGCCGCCATCAATAGCATCTTGCTGGATGCGCTCAAAGCCCTGTGAATCACGCTGGACAGTAAACTCATGCGCTGCTGCCTCACTCAAATTGATGAGTGCATGTTCAATGTCAGTATAGTGTTCGCGCAGGTCCTGCTTTTTGAGTCCCTTCAAATCCCTATGATCTTTGGTAGTGATCCCGAACGTTTCTTCCGAGATACGGTTGGTAAGCACGGCATATTCCCATCCTGCGACGATGCCGCGCACCTGCCACTCATCCGTCAGTTTTTTGCGGATCTCGATGCCCTCAAGCCGAAGTTTGATCCAACTGGCAGGACGCCCCATACGCTCGTAAGCTTTACGTAGTCGTTCTTTTGCAGCCTCTGGATCATCAATTGCTTGAACTTCTTCAGTAGCAAGGGTTGAAAGCCATTGTTTAAACCCCTCTGCTTTTGGTGAAGGGACACTTTGGAGAATACGGGCGACTGTAGAAAATTTAGCCGCGTCCATCTTGTAGGAACGTCCATTCTCTCCCTGAAATGGCAACTTTCCGATCAGATCGGAAAGTTCTTTGTAGCCTTCCACTTCGATAATCTTTTTTCGCAGATCATACCAATATTTGTTTGCCCGCCCAGTACCAGCAAACACCGCCATAATATCGACCAGGGCGTACCAATCTTCTCCTTGATATTTCACTTTGCGTATATTTTGACCATCGAACTGCTCAATAATCGTTAGTTGTAAATGCTCATCTGTCATATAGTTGTTCCCTCACAGATTTCAGTTGTCCGATAGAAGCGGAAAGTTCTTCAGGCTCTCATATACTCTTTCATATTAGTGATGAATACTGATGCATTTCCCTTACTTACTAGTGCGGTCTGTATTAGCAGTCAAGTGACCCCACGCCTAAAGGCGGAGGCTTGTCCCTGACTCCGAAGAGTCGAGACGAGAGGCATCTTGACAGGGATACCCACTCAGGACAGATGTACCATCCTGAGCAAGAGAAGTCACATACTTCTCCCGAATATTGAGACTCGCATTATAGTCTGCATTGAGTTGATAGCCACAGGAGCGACAGTGGAACACGGATTGAGAACGGCGATTGTTCCGAGCTTGGTACCCACATCGGCTACAGGTCTGAGAGGTGTGGCGCGGGTCCACTTTGACGACCTGCATCCCGCGCGCTTGCGCCTTGTAAGAGAGGAAGGACTGGAACTGGTCAAAGCTCCAGCTATGGAGGCGTCTTTGTCCTTCCCCCTTTCTCCACTGGGCACGTTCCCGAATGTGACTCAAGTTCTCGACAACAATGGTTGCTCTTGGTTGAGCGTTCTGGACGATGCGCTTGCTGAGGACGTGATCGTGGTCTTTTCTCTGCCGAAACAGTTTACCCGAAAGGTTTTTCAGGTGCCTTTGAGCAGATTTGGAGCCTTTGGCTTGCAACTTTCTTCGGAGACGGAACATGCGGCGTTCCTGCTCTTTCCATCGCTTCTCGCCCAGGAAGCGACGGTTGGACGTGACCGCAGGGCGATTGAGTCCCAGGTCCACACCAATCACTTCTTGCGTAGGAACGAAAGCGGGTTCAGGCAGGGAGACGACAATGTGGAGGAAATAGCGGCCTTTGCGGGAGCACAGATCAGCACTACAGGGTTTGCCATCGACGTACTGCATGGCATGTTTGGGAATGGTAAAGCCAATCTCAAGACGCCCTGCAACGGTGGCGAGGCTGGCTGTCGTGCTGTTCCATTTGACCCAATAGGACCGAGCATCATAGCGGATACAGGCGCATTCGCTCTGTGGACACCGAACCGGCTTGTATTTCGGGGCAGGCTTCCCTCTTTTGAGAGCCTTTGCAACCTTCTTTGGGTAATGCTGCTCATGCTTTTTCTGCCATGTCAGTGCCGATTGCACCGCTTCGGTGGCTTTGACACGGGCAGCACAGACAAGCTGAGCGGGCAAGTCAGGATACTGAGCACGCAACGGGTAGTAGGTTTGCTTGTGCAATTCGACGCCATTGCTGCACTTTCCTGTAAAGCCAACACGTGCTACTTCATTGAAGCAAGCCGTATGCTCTACCAGCGTCCGTTTCAAGATGCTGGCTTGCTCAGGCGTGGGGGTCAATTGTACTACAAGAGTTCGATCCATACAAAAAGTGTATCATATATGCCGAAAATAGCCAATAGGCAACGGTTGACCCCGATGCCCAAGCCCCGAGAAAGGAACACCTGCTTCCTCTCCA
Source organism: Ktedonobacterales bacterium (assembly GCA_027451525.1). Classification (GTDB taxonomy): domain Bacteria; phylum Chloroflexota; class Ktedonobacteria; order Ktedonobacterales; family Ktedonobacteraceae; genus DTNP01. Next base: position 20,566 of record DAIDJF010000082.1, on the reverse strand, counting down.
TGTCTGAAGCCCTGATTCTTCCCCACATCTTTTTGGGAAGGCGTGAGAAGCGATCCCGTAAAGATGGGTTTGTGAAACAGTCAACTCTGGCATTTCGCCTCAAAAGCCGTTTCACATCTTCCCTTTGTAAAATGTGGGGGAAGAATCAGGTCTGAAGCCAGGGGTATCCGCAGGTCGAAGTCTGATGAAAAATATTTCCCGCTGTTATTTTTGGCTCTTAGCGGGGCTTTCGGGATTTCGTGTTGAGCATAGCTCACCGCCTAAGTAGAGCAGAGAAGAGCGGGAAATGTCTATTTCCCGCTGTTTTTGAACAACGCATTAAGTACTCTGCTCAATCTGTCCCAGCAGGGTATCATCTTGAGGAGAAACACCAGCTTCTGGACTGATTGATTGCCTCAGGGTTGCAAGACGCTGGTGGGTGTAAATACGATAATGAAATGGTGGCACAATACGACAATTATCTGAGATACATAAGAGTGCTTCATGGGTCACTCAATGCGCTCTATAAGCAAACAAAGCAACGTTGCTGGAGAGAAATGACCCTTCACTTTCCCTCACGTAATTATCGTATTTACAGCTCTCTTGTTTGAGATGAGCCACCAATTGCATTAAGAAAATATATATTTGATCATAGGGCGCATAGCCAAAAGAAGTGGTGCAGGAATGACGAGAGCGAAGAGACTCCGAGTGAGCAATAGCGCGGCAATACTGAAGACAATGGAACCAAGCAAGCAAAGCGCAAAAATTACCAATAGAAACCATTGCATAGCACGAAGTGAGCGGCGATAGGGTTGCTTATAGGATGTAAAGAATTAGGCATCTATAGTCTTCCTTTTGTAAGTAAAAATCCATGCAAGTAGACTAATAGCAAACAATGCCATTAATGCAGTACATGCATATAAAAATTGCTTACAAAAAGGCAGATTATAGGCAGTTCCTGATCACATATCAGTGTATAAAATGCACTTTTTGTCTGTTTTGTTGTTTCTTGTTTCGAGATAGTCCCGACTTCCTCACGAACTGCCATGCGAAGGAGTGGTGGTGTCTAAATTCAATATTATTATTATACCAACAGAGCCTTTAGAAAGCAAGTGTTTTTAGATGGATAATAGAGAGGAAATGTAGTCAGTGGCCTTGGGGCGTGCATAGCATATGATAACTCAACTGCGCAGCATTGTTCGTCACGATGCATGAGTAATCCATCTCGCGCTTGCACCACACGCACATCTTATGGTGCATCCCTGAAGCTAGCCGTGTTCTTTTGGGTGGACAAATAAGCATGGTACCATATTCTTGAGATGAGTACGTTTAGCAGGCGCAAGTAATGACGGCATGACGCGCATGAGAAAACTCTTTTTTTGGTGAAAAACCATGAGGTAATTTTCCTACCTATTTACTTTTTTGCATCCTCTTCAGTTTTATCAACACAGAACGTTTTATCATATATAAGGTGAGAAGGGTAGAAAGATGGAAGATACTATATTCTCGCGTTCTTTTCAAGAGCCATTTCGCTTCCAAACATCACAGCAAAAACGATTGTATACAAATCTGCGACGCCTTGGCCCAGGTCCATCCTCCTTCTACAGAGAGGCACGAGGCTTGATGGCATCACCGCACCAATTGACAAGCATAACACACATCGTAGCGCATCTTCTGCGAGAAATCGAGAGCGCGATACGCCGAGTGCTGTTACCTCACAACTTCACGCTCCCCGAGGCATGTATAACATGCGGTAACCGCTCAGAAATGCACGCAGCCCAGATCGAGCAGATCGTGAAATCGTTAGGGTTAGACAATCATATTCAGAAGAGATGGAAAGAGATTGCGACGAGAAATAATACATACAATGGTCTCGCCTCTTTGGCTCATCGAGAAGATCTATCACTTCCCCGAAAAATGGATGACTCTTTCGAAAACCTTGTCTGCTCATTTGAGGATGTTTTCGATACTGTGCTTACTACTTTTGAACAGCAGTCAATACCTATTTTTACTCTCTTGGATAGTCTGCTCAAGAAGGAGCGTCCGAGCAAGAAAAAAGGCGATCTCTCTGTCCTGAAGAATAGGATACCTCACAATGACGTAACTCACCGTTACTTTTTTGAACGACTTCAGAGCCCTGGATGGTTAGAACCGTTGCATCAAGCAGATTTCTTTCGCCCTCCCCCTACACAAGAGTGGAATGAAGAACTGAACCGACCTCTCTATTCTGCTTGGCCGCCAGCACCTTACCTGCTTCGCATGGCGTCACTCGAGCCTGTACAACAAACAGTTCTCACTATTCTACATGAGGTAGCCGAAAGCGATAACCCCTTTGTCCGGTCAGCTTTGCTTGAGATCGCACAGGCACTCCCCGTCACTCTCGCTACAACACTCGTCCCGTCAGTTCAAAAATGGATACAAGACCCATCTCTGGGATCTGTAGCACTCAAATCGATAAATGATTTCGCTATTCACCTTATACAGGGTCATGAACATGAAGCAGCTCTCGCACTCGTCGAAGCGTGCAGTACAGTACTTGGACGCAGTACATCATACACTGAGTATTGGGATTACGAAAAATTACTTACTACAACTATCCCACTTCTGGTGAAAAGTACTGCATTTCAGACACTCTCTATGCTTTGCCAGCTCATGGACACAGCTCTTTATGAGCACTACCTTCGTTTCAGAGACGTACAAGATGAGCAAGAAGAATATTTGCGCCGAAAGGCACAAGAGGCAAGTACTCGATCCTGGCGGCGCACAATTGACACTAATGGCAACTTTCCAATCGGCTCGCACGATCCATTAAACCTGCTGGTGGCAACAATACGTCAAACGGCAGAACAAGCAATTCAAGAACACCTGCTAACAATAGAAGCCATGGCACCGCTCTTTGAGGGATATCCAGGGCGCATCTTCCGGCGCTTTATGCTCAATTTATTAAGTTGTTTTCCTCAAGAACAACCTGAAATAGTACGTCGCTATCTTATGGATCGAACGATGTTTGATGATAGCGACGTACGCCATGAATATGGACAACTCTTATATGCAAGATTCGCTGAGTTGTCCGATGACGAACAGGAACAACTGTACCAGTGGATAGAAGCCGGACCTGATTTGCAGACTTACCAGGAGCAGCATAAACGTATCTATAATGTGCAACCAGATGAGAGCTTGGTACAGCAATATGCAAATGCATGGCGTCGTGATTGGTTTGGGTACATCGGTGATCGGTTGCCAAAAGCCTGGAAGGCGCGCTATGATGTGCTGGTAGCAGAGGTAGGTCCAATAGAGCCTGATGATATAGATTTCACCTGGGTAGGCTCCGCCAGTAAGCTCTCAATAGAAGATCTACGCTACATGAGTATTGACCAACTCATCACTTTTTTGAAGAACTGGCAACCGACAAATGATTTCATGAGCCCTTCACGTGAAGGGTTAGGACGGCTTCTTACCGCCCTTGTTAGTGAAGAACCAGGTCGCATTGCTGAACATGCCAATCGGTTTCAGGAATGTGATCCCATCTATATCAGTGCAGTGATCCAAGGCTTTACTCAAGCAGTACAAAACCATCATTCCTTGGATTGGGAACCTATTCTAGACCTATCTTCGTGGGTTACTGAGCAACGCTATGGGCTTTCACAGGATGATACGCTCATGATCTGTGACCCTGCATGGGCATGGACGAGTCAGACAGTTGCGAACCTGATCCTGAGCGCAACGGCGGCACACCCTCCAATCCTTCCAGCCTCGCTTCGTACCAAGATATGGGACGTACTCAAACGCCTCGTAGAAGATCCAGATCTTACACAGGAAAAAGAGGTCGGTGAAGACGAACCGATTATGGAATATGCAACACGCGCTATTAATAGCATTCGAGGAACAGCACTGCACGCGGTTATACAGTATGCATGGTGGTTACATCAGTTGGCAGAACAAGAAAAAAGCAGTGATACCACTTTGGACTTCCATATGATGCCGGAAGTACGAGATGTCCTTGAACGTCATCTTGATCCAAGCGTGGATACTTCCTTAGCAGTGCGTTCGGTGTATGGACAACACCTAACAAGCCTTATAACCCTTGATGCACAATGGGTCGAGAACCATTTGACACGTCTCTTCCCAACTGAGGCTGATAAGAAAACGTTACGATCTATCACCTGGAACACCTATATTATTTTCTCTTAAGCCTTATGCTAAAGCACTAAAGCTTCTGCGCGACGAATATACTGCTGCCATTGATCGCCTAGAAACAGTTGTAATAGAGCAAAGATTCCCCATCCACGAGAATCCTCATTACCACCTTGGTGAACATCTCATTCAATTTTATTGGAGTGGACTCATCCTACTTGGCACCGACGAAAGCCTCCTGACACGTTTTTTTGCAAAGGCACCTGATATCTTGAGAGGACAGATATTCGCCTTTATCGGTAGAGCTTTCCATCATACAGAACATGCAGGAGAGGAAGTCCTTTCTGAGATCATCGAACGGTGCCAACGACTGTGGGAGTGGCGTCTTTCTAAAGCACAAGCAGCATCCTCGATAAAAGCATACGTACAAGAACTCGCATCTTTCGGCTGGTGGTTTCGGGGCGAGAGTTGCCCTCCTGAGTGGGGGTTACAGCAACTTGAAACCGTACTCACACTGGTGGAGCGCATCGACCTGAGTTATGCCGTGATCGAGCGACTAGCAAAACTCGTGGAACAAAATCCGTCCCAAGTGATGAAATGCTTGGAACGTCTCGTTAAGGGCGATACGATGATGTGGACAACTGCCATCTGGCAACAAGCAGTACAACCGATGCTAACATACGCGTTGCGGCAAGAGGCATCCGAAACACGACGGCGAGCCAATGCTATCATCAGTATCTTAGCCCTCCAAGGCATGACTAATTTTCTTGATCTACTCCCATAGAGGAAAAAGAGCTTACTGTCCTTTGGCGCATAACATGGCTCATGCCCACGTTCGGGGTTTACAAGTAACTTGCTTAGCATATCGGGCAGAACGTTTCTTTGGGGAGGGGACGCTTTATGCTGAGTAAGCAGGTAGTAAACCCCGAACGTGGGCATGAGCCATGTTATCCTTCACAATTTTGCCAGAATAAGGGTAAAAAAATCGCAGCATGCCTGTAAATCTTGACAATACGCTGCTGATTCTTTGGGAATTTTCCTGCAGGGTGCATGGCTTCTCTTGCCGCTTCTCAAGCCACTGTTCCAGGAGCCCGTCTCAAAAAGAGCCTCTCTGAGCAGTGTTTTCAGCAGTGGAGGAGCAAAAACATCAGCAGCGTATTGTCAAAATTTACCGTATACGAGGCGGTTGGGGTTGCGTACTGGCATGCAGCCAATTATATAGCACCGATATCTTCTATCCGGTCAGGTACAGTTATCGTCATTACCGCAGGGAAGTCCGGCGCATCCGAAATAGCTATATCGGCCGTCGATACCGGGTTGTTGCCGATCTCACCGTATATGTGGCTACCGTTGTTCTCGCCGTACAATACGCCGAGCAGCTGGACGTCGGTTACTATCTCATCGGATGGTACGATACCCAACTTCCGTGCAAGGATAGTGACCCGTGGCAGCCCTGCCTGATGAGGCGTTTGTCTATGTTGCTCAATCAGCTGCATCAGCTCAGAAGCCTTGGGGCTGATAATCTCATATCGCTCAAATGCCATAGCAGCACTTCCAATCTCAGCTTGGACAACTCTAGTGGTTACATATATAATACCATATAAACGAAGATGGGGCACAAACCGTGCCCCAATGTAGTGTTTAGTTCCCTCTGGCTGACCCTCGCCGCTCCCTGAGTGCTCGCCGCCTAGCCTCGCGCCATTGCTTTTGCATAATAGCTCGCATGCCTGACGTCTTACCGTGCGAGAGCTGTGCACTGATCTTGACTATTGTCGCCTAGCCGCGCTTCCCTTCGTTCCTACGCTGCCAATAGGTTTCTTTGTCGAATGTGCTCATATTATTTTCCGTGAACGCCCACTCGTTTCCCCTGGTGTTAAAAGTCAACTAGTTTGGCTCTTCCCCAATTTAAGTGAGCCAGCTTGCTTAGAGAGACAAACCTGCTGAGATGACGAATGCGAGAGGGAGTGAGCCAGAAAAACCAGAAACGCGCGGGAGGAAGCTGGTCGATGTCGATCAAGCAGCGTGGAGAAGGCGTTGGCGCAAGAGCGGCAACTTGGCACGGCCAAACATGGATCGCTTGATGAGTTTGAGCTTGTGGACTTGCGCCTCGACTGGTCCATTGCTGTAAGAGAGCGTCAGACCGGCAACGACAGCACGTTGGTCTTTGCGTAATCCTTGCGCAAACCGACGAAGTTCAACCAAAGGACTGGCTTCAACCGCTTGGATCCACGCCTCAAGGCCCTCCCCTGTACGCTCTCGCAGCATGCGGAGAAATTGCTGTGTCAACTCGTAGGCGATGGCGATAGTGGAACTGGCATCAGAGACCTCTTGGAGTTCGGCTTGCTCTTCTGCGGTGAGTAGCACGGGGTCGCGAATGAAGACCCATGCCAGATTGTTGGCCGAAAAACGTTCAGCTGCGGAGATGGGTGGAAGGGTGATTCCCTCGGGATGGTCGGCCAGCGTTTGAACGAAGCGTTGAACCACGCGGATGCTTCCCACAAATCCTTGCGCGCGAATCTCTTCATAGAGCTGCTTGCCCTCGTGCATTCCTTCTTGCCACCGTTGCAACACATACGCCGCATACGGATCAAAGATGCTGCGTCGGCGGAAGCGACGTTTCCCGGTGGGAGCCGCTCCTTGTTTGAGCCATCGGCGCACCGCTCGCTCCGACAAGCCCATGCGCTGGGCAATCGCCTGCTGCGTCAATCCCTGTGCTCGCAATGCCGTCATCTGCTGAAACTGATCCTCGCGTTGCGCTTGACGAGCTTGATGCCTCCGCTCCACGTGCGGTGGCGTGCGTTGCTGCCACGTCTGCGGGGTTGGCAGTTCACGAGGTGAGGTCTCGGCTCGTCGGTGCTGAAGCTTGGGCTGATGGGGATCGACCTGCCGAATTTCCGCTCGGCAGGTCGCCAAGACCTTCTGAAGTACCTCTGCCAGATTGCGCACCAGATGGAAGCGATCCACGACCTGTTGCGCTTGCGGTGCAGCTCGTGTCGCGGCTTTCGCGTATTCCTTGCCACGATCACGGCTGATCACTTCGACTTCGGGATGCGCTCGTAGCCAGTGTTCCAGCGTGACACTTTCACGGTCCGCGAGCACATCGATGTTTCGATGACGTTCGAGGTCTACGAGCAGCGTCCCATAGCGGTGCCGCTTTTTCCATGCAAAATCGTCTACGCCGAGCACCCGCACAGTTTGCAGGGCGGGAGGAGGAAGCTGCATGAGATGACGTAAGAGCGTCGATGGCGTGGTAGTGATGGCCATTCGGTTGGCCAAGCGTGTTCCCATTTGCCCTCCCGCTGTCAGTCCCAGAGCTTGCACCAGCGCGATGAGTCTGTCAGTCATGCGCCCAGAGGAGGCGACCAGCCCAGGAAGTCGCTCCGTGAAAATTCGGCGCGAGCAGGTGGGCGTGCTACAAACAAATTTACGCACCGTGAGAGCCAGGAGCACTGTGCAACCCGCACATGGCAGATCGGCGACGGTGCGCTGATAGTGGCTGTGAAGACGCTCCGAAGGCACCTGACACTCAGGGCAGGGCATTCGGCTCGTCTGACACGCCACTGCAATGACGAGGTCGCTCGCACAAGGATGAATGGAAGTGACGACGACTCCGGTGGGGAAGTGAAACAACGCGTTGAAGAGAGCCAGAGTGCTGGAATCCATGATGAGAATACTCCTCCTAGGGAAAGACTGTTCCCATTGTAACAGAAACCTGGAGCATTTGCAGCAAGCTGGCTCACTTAAATTGGGGAAGAGCCAAACTAGTTGACTTTTAACAGATGTGCCGCCGGAGTTGCTGCAGGACGTGTTTGCTATCGTTCGCTATGGACCCTATGCCAACTATCGCTGGCGCGAGGGTAAGAGTCCCACCTATACTGTCTCGCTTGGGCCACTTAAGCATACGCCGAGTGATGACGCGTTTGAGCCACGCTATTGAGGTTTGGTGCTATGTAAGCTGAGGTGGACTCGATAACATATGAAATTCTATCGAAAGCGAGATCCTAGCACCAGAATTTTGCATGCTCCAGGCCTACCTCTAATCACTCAACATATTCATCCAGCTATCGCGCACTGCACTACTTTGCTTTTACATATAAAAACTGTATCTCGGCATAATAGCTTCGTTTTCTCCGAGATATTTTAGAATGGCTCCTACTTGGTAGGCGGCTCGCAGTGTAATCGGGTCGCCTCCATCGAACTGAGTGTTATTCCAATTCATTTTTGTCAAAGCTAAGATTTCCTGGGCAAGAAACTTTGCTGTTTGTTCTGTCTGTTCACATCGAAACGAAAGAGGTCGGGGAACATACATGCCTGGATAGGTAGCAAAGAAATCAATACTACCTCGTGTGTATAGAATGTGAGAACGATCATCAAGACTAAGAAACGTTCCACGCAGAGGCGGATAGACCCCTTTACGGAAAAGGCGGGTAAAGGAGTGAGTTATATGTATCAAGTCAATAGAATCAACACGCTGATTGCGTAAAGCCTCTGTAAAACCTTCAACCTCTCCGGTGCTATAGCTGGAACTTTTATGTAGTACTACTCGTGCTGGCAATGTGCGATGTTCTTGTCGATATCGTTCAAGTGCCTGATTGAGTAATGCAAAGGCATCCTCCCGTTGGAGATGCGGTTGCTTATCATCCTTAGAAATCTGTGCCGCGCTCCCTCGAACTATTACTCCTTCTCCACGTTCGTTAAATACCTGTGCAATACTTGTCAAAAGCCGCGCTTTATCTAAAGTTTTGTAGAAGCTTATGCCAATATAACATGTCGCAAGCTGTTTTGCCTCACGGATAATTCGCCAAGGAATACCACCAGCTTTGTAGTACAGTGCAGTATGAATATTCCAGGCTCTAGTTGCCTCATCTTGTGGCTTTCTTGCGCGTTCTGCGTGGATCTTCTGTTGTCGACGTTTTGTCTCATCATATGTCGGTGGCAATACAATCTGTATGGGTATTTTTAGTTGCATTGCTCGCGCTTTCAGCATATGGTGCAGGTCAAGATGTGTCTGATCTTCCTGCTCTCCAAAATTATTTTCGACCCGTCCTTTATTTATTTGCATTCGCTGCTCTAAGAGATCAAGAAGTTCCATTGGTAAGGCGCAAATAAAAACATCTCCGTTCGCCTTTTCAGTGAGGTAGCGAAGTTCATTAAAAAATGCCTCAACCACCTCTGTAACGATCTGATCTGCATCTGATATCGTTCTCAACGCCTCAAAGAAACGTGGTGAAATCTCCCGTTGGAGTTGTTGATCCGTCAGAAGCGAGGAGCGAAAGCTCGCTTCTGGATTAAATCCAGGAAACTTCGGAAAAAGATTTGGCTTCCTACTTGGTTTTGCTGGTATCTCATCTTGGCAACGTTCTAACCATGTGTGTACACCTTCTACTGTTTCAGGTGTACCGATGATTCCTATTTTGATCAACTTGGGCGCAAGTGAGTATTCGCCATCCAGTGGCCCATAGTGCATCAAACCAAATCTAATATCAATGTGTCTTCCTGCTCCAAACTCAAGTTCTGGTTCTTGAAAAAAATCTACTCTCATAATGGAAATAATGTGGGTTCATCTAAATCAGCTTCGGAGTCCTTCGCCAAATCGCCTTCCTCCTCACGGAGCCAAGATGCATCATCAATCCCTACATTAAGGCTAACAGATTGTAATTGCCCGAATTCGAGAAAGGGATACTTGAGTGTGAAAAGTTCAGGTGGCCTATGCAAATAATTTGCCCACATGACGACTTGTCCTAAAACTGCTTGGTTTCGTTCCAATTGCTTGATACCTTTTAATGCTTCATCTGCATATTCTGATAACAAATAACCGTTGCTCGTGAATCGGTAGGTTGGAGTAATCTCTAAATACCATTTATGATCAAATTGCCGAAATTGTCCTTCAAATGCTGAGTGACGGTAGTAGACAATATGTTTTGGCTTACCTCTACTATAGTAGGGACCAAATATTGTTCGTGCTGTTTTATTCTCAAGGCTTTGATAAGCAAAAGTAAGCGGTGAAAGATTATGACTAGCTTTCACATAATAATAGTTTTTTTTCGTGTCATAGAAGACTACTGGATGCATCTTGCGTACTTTTGATTGAAGTGCTTGATTCAGCAACTGGACAAAGTCTTGTAAATACTCTTTATCTTGTGAGTAGGCCCACTCGTGTGTGTGAAAACACTCAACTGCGCCACTTTCACAGACCATTTTCCATGGGTACTCTGCGAGATTGTGAAAGCTGATAATTTGTTGATTTTTTAGTATCCACTCACTCCCTACCTGTTCGTCTAAAGAGCGCATACAGTTCCATATTTCTTGTCGGTGACGGAATTCCGTATGAGCAATATAGAGGTTTTCGGCTATATACGTTACTTCTAATAAGTTAGACAAAAGCTGCTCTTCACTCAAAGAGGGAGAGAAATAAATGCCTGCCTCCTTTGGTATTGCTAAATGCGCAAGTGAAGTGGCACATCTGGCATCAAATCGATCTTGTAATTTACTAAAATGTACTTTATGTGCTTTCTTCCGCGCAACATCTCGGAAATAGTCTTTGATGCAAACCCAATAGGCTTCATCTGTACTAGGGCGAGAGACTATCAAAATAACTGGAGCATTTCCTAACAGCCAATATTCCAAATCTTTCACGTCACAAAGATAATCGAAGCCTTCTGCCGTCTCTGCCTGAAATTGTCCTCTCGTGGCCTTACTTTGCACCTGAATGATCGTATTCAATACTTTCCCTGTCGCTGATTCACGGATTTCAATCGTGCCATCAATGCCTGCCTCTATTGCTCCGGTAGGATACCAGAGAAAGCCCATCTCTAAGACTATTTTTTCGATCAGGTTGATGCCTTGTTGACCTGTAATAGTGTTCTTATGGATTTTCTTTGCATCCATCAACAACCACGTCCTTCTACGCTCGTATACCTCTCTATACTCATCATAACGTATGAACTGCCAGTCTGTAATCAGTTCATCCTATAAATTTTTTCTATTTTCCATATTTGCTTTTCCCGTGTTGAGTAACCCATGATATGGAAGGTTTAAAGTACGGTGAAGCGCAATGCTACGAAATGCACTTCGGTGGGTTTGTAATGCAACAGATGTGTGTAATACAACAGATGTGCTGCTAATCTGCATTAGTAGCTGCACGAGAGCGTGTTGGTTAGCGAAGGCACTTACCCGATAGATTTCTTTCTGTGCCACACGCATATGCAAAGTGGGCATGCTATAATAAACATTGGCTTTCATTCCCAGTGGTTTCTCAGCATGTGATACACTCAACATATGGATGTGGAAACACTCGCTTCCGCCGCCCATGTGCTGGTCGAGATTGCTGGTCCCGCGACACAGCATATCGAAATGAGCCGCAGCGGGCCAAAGAAATACTATAGCGTTGCCAGACCGCTGACACTGGAGGATGCGCGGCTCCATCTGCGTGGCGTCAAGACCAAAGGCGCGCTCTGTCGTCGCCCGGATGGTCAGACCCGCGCATTGGCCTATGACGCCGACGACATGCACGCATGGCAACAGCTGCAAGCGGCAGCGCGCACCCTTGCTCAGGAGGGATATGTGCCCCTGCTAGAGCCGTCTCCTGCCGGACGCGGTGGGCATCTCTGGATCATCTTTGCTGCCCTCGTGCATGCCAGTGCTGCGCAACAACAGGTGCAGCAGATCGCACCTGCATTAGCACAAATCGCGGAATACTGGCCTGGTCCGCACGATGTGCCTGGCTGGAATAGAATCCGGCTACCTGGTGGACGCTATGTCTCCCCTGAAGTGGCGGTGTGGTGCAAGCTCTATGATGCCACTGGTCAGGAACTGTCCCGTGATGGGGCAGGTGCGGCGCGGGTATTGCTCACTATGCAGACGGACGCATCGCTCGTTCCCTCTATCCCATCTGTAGAACGGCCAGCGGGTGAGACTCCCCAGGTGATCACACTGCGCGATCCTGTTGCGCCCCGTGATGGTGTTTCATCGGTCACGCCGATTGCAACACCACGCGCCAAGCTACAACAATTTATGCCCCCGGTCTCCACTGGTCCCACACAAGCGGAGCGGTTCTTCTGGTTCCGCTATCGCCCAGAGCAGCTTGCGGCTTGGTTCAATGCGCGCCACACATTGGATGAACTGCATCCACGTGAGCAGAGTGGGATGGCCTTCTCACCCTCTGTCAGCGAACGGACGCCCAGCACAGGCTATCATGAGACGCCGGAGGGCGAACGCTGGACGGATTTTAGCGTACGCGCGCGCCGCGCAGACGGGAATCCTGATGGCGGTGATGCGCTCGAATTGTATGTCCGATTACAAGGGGGCGAGAAAGCGGCGGTGTTGCGCGAGCTTGGCAGGGAGATGATTCGCGAGGCGCGCACGGAATTGGAAGCGGCAGCTCGCAGTAGAAGGCAACCGCCGACGTGGGTAAGCGCGATGATGACGCCTGCTGGATGGGACCATTACCAGCAGATCGCACAGGCACATCGCCAGCATCACACGTTCGGTCAAGATGATGAAATGGACGCAGAAGTATAGCCACATTTCGCCATTTCTTTTTGTTTTACCGCATTTCTTTGTGTATCTTCTTGCTTGCTTCCTGCTGTGTTGTATGGTACACTTGTTCTGTTTGTGAAACCATACTCTGGGTTTCGGATGGTTGTAGACTTTTTTTAGATCGATCATCTCTGGCAACGAATGTTTCCTGCATGGGTAACTAGAAGGAGAGAGGGATGCACGAGCCGCGTAAAACGCGCAGAGATAAGGGCATGCGGATAATGAAATCCCGTGATACCCGTGTGTTGTGTTGGATCGCTGAGCAGTATGCTCTTCGATTGGACCACTTGCGCCACCTCCTCAGTCGAGAGCCAGGTCACACCAGCGAGCGGTTTGCGCCAGGTGCAGCGGGGATCAGCGATTCGGCAATCATACAAGTGATTGGGCGTTGGGCGCAAGAGCCTGCTTGGGCGGAATATAAGCGTTTTTACGTGGATACTCCTGGTTGGGTCTGGACGACCGCGTATGGTGTGGAGGTGTTGGCAAGCCAGGGACTCATTCCGGCGTATGGGCGTCATACGCTCCGAGAAAGCACGCTGGCGCACCTGCATGCGATCAATGCCGTCCGGCTGAATATTGAGCTGCGGCATCCTGAGCACCGCTGGGTTAGTGAGCGCAGCTTGCGGAAGCTATTAGGCCGACGGGTGGAAGGGGATGACTTGGTTCATCTGCCAGACGCGCAAGTCTGGCTGGATGAGCAGCGTGCTGTGGCGGTGGAAGTCGAGCTGAGTCCAAAGTCGGCGCAGGAGTATGACGCGATCTTTGATGAGTTGCTGGTCACTGGTGTGGCTTTGCCAGATGGATCAGTGTTTCGCTATAAGACGGTTTGGTATATTGTCAATCAGGCGACGAGTGTACACGTTCAGGCGCGCCGGATGGTGGAGGATGCCCGTGCTCGGTTAGCAGAGAGGTATCGCCGTCTGGTGCAGGTCATTGAACTGGAAACGTTGGTACAAGCTTATGAGACACATCCACCCGCAGCCGTCCCGCCCACCAGCCCCACATCGTCAGCGTGATGGGTGGCTGGTGGCACTCCGCGCGGCACTCCGCGCTCTTCTTTTTGTCCTTGTTGTTGGTATGGCGGCGGCATGCGCGTTGCCCTCGCTTCTTCTGGGCCTGTGTTGCTGGTTCTGGGCAGTAACGGCCTACGATCCGCGTGAGTTTCAACGTGGTCTGCTCGCGGTGTCGATCTTCGGTGTCGGAGTCTATGGCCTGTGGCTCTGGCTTGCTGATCCGCTCCCTTGGCTCTGGAGGGGAATCCTCTTTGCGCTGACGTGGCATCTGTTGCCGTCGCTTGAGCACCTGCTCGGATGGCTGTGGGCCTTCAATCTCTGGCTTGCTCCCCTGTGTGGTCTGCTGCTGGTGCATCTGGCTCCGGTGTCCTGGCCCTCTTTGCTCGCTCGTTTTTGTCGGGGGCAGATGCTCCCTTTGTCGTCTGATCGCACCAGCGGTGGATCTTCAGCGCACCAGGGGGTGGCGCAGGTGCCCTCGGTACTTGCTCCTGCGGTGCTTGCGATGCTGCCGCGCAGTCAAACTGGTCATGCGGTACTCGGGGCCTATCAGTGGGGTGAACTGGAGCAATGGGTTTCGCACGGGGAACTCTGCATTCCTCCGAATCTGCTAGAGTTGCATGGATTGCTGCTTGGTGAGCCGCAGATGGGCAAGACGTGGACGCTCATTCGTCTGGCAGCAATCGCGCAGCAGTATGGGCGAAAGGTGATTTATATCGACATGAAGGGTAGCCAGAAAACGGCGGCCCTGTTTTTAGCGACGATGTCGTTGCTGCAGATCAAACAGATAAAAATCTATCCCATTGAGGCGTATGACGGCTGGCGTGGAACCCCGAAGGCACTCTATAACCGTTTGATGGAGCAGATTGATCCCCGTAGTCATCCGTTTTATCGGACGGGGGTTGGGAGTACGCTGGTGAGCCTGGCTTGCCATGCCCCTGGTGGGATGCCGCGCAACTCGTATGAGTTTCTGGCGCGGCTGGACGCTGATTGGCTGAAGGCAGCCTATGCAGGCGATGGTCAGGCACTGCGTGAAATCGAGGCACTGGAACCGCATTTGCAAGGTGCGCATCTGGTGTTTGCTGGCTTTTTTCGCGGGATTGCCGGAGGCCTTGATGGGTCCTGGGCTTTTGAGGACGGGGATGCGTGCTATATTGGGATTGATAGCATCGCCAACAAGGAAGAGGCCGCGCTGCTGGGGCGCTACCTACTTGAAGATGCTGCTGACTATGCGACGGCGCGCAAGTCACCTGACGAACACGTCTTATTGATTATTGATGAGTTTGGTGGCTTACGCTCAACAAATGCAACGGCACTTTATGAAAAAGTGCGAGAGGCAGGTATGAGTGTCTATGCAGCGGCGCAATCCTATCAGTCACTGGGAGAGGAACGCGATCAGGTAGTGGCGTCTTCGTTCGTCAAAATCCTGCATCGGACCGGCGATCCGCGCCCGATTGTCGCGTACGCGGGGGAGCGAGAGCAGTATGCCTATGCACGCGTGGTCGCTGGGAGCGAAAATGATGAAGACGTGTTTCACCCGCTTGCCAACCACGTGCGCGAAGAACGCGCGCAAGGCATGCAGACCATGATGCGCCCTGAAACTGTCTTAACGGTGCCTGTTGAGGACGTGCAGCAGCTAGAACGAGGCCAGATCGCGCTCATAAGTGGAGGACGAGGCGGCTTTGTGCAGGTGTATCCGTTGGCAATCCCTGAGCCGTTGATCCAGGCGGCGACCAGTTTGCTGCAAGCCGCTCCGCCATTTACGCCGCTTACGCCGCCACCAGCATCACCCACATCTGCGAAGCCAAAGCAGGGGCGGAAAAAGAAAATTGCGGCATCTCCGTCCTCATCGAAAACAAACGTCCCATCTCAGGGCGCAGCCTCTTCAAAAAATCGTCAGGCAGGGAAGGGCAGTCAACGTTCTGGGAGCGCAGGTGGAGGGGAACGCCCATTGACACCTCAGACAGAGGGGCAAGGAATGCCTCAGCTGCCTGTACAGGAACTGATGCCGCAATCCGCGCAGTCTTCTGAAGAACAGAAGATAGACAGTGAACAGGAAAGTGATGATGAGGTGATTGACTTCTATCGTTAAGGGAAGGAGATCGTCATGAGGAAGAAGACGGGCCTTGTTTTTCTGGTGCTTATGCTGGTTTCCTGGGCCATCGAATTGGGCGGTGGATGGGCCATCATGTGGTGGTACTGGAACACCGCCTGGTACAGGGTTGTCTCGCCGAGCAATGCCTCTTTTGCCGCCGCACTCGCCAGTTGGAGTCGTTATACGACCCCGAGCGGACGCGTGATTGACCTGCATTGGACGCCGCAAGGAATCACGTTGGTCCTCTATAGCCTCTTTGTCGGCGTGCATGTGGTGGTCGCTCTCTGGCATGGTTTGCTTGCCCCGTTTTTCCAGCGATGGAACCAGGGGGTAAGATATCCGATTGCCCGTGAGCGGGAGCAGTTTGAAGCAGCCTTTGCCGCCATTATTCGTGCAGGCAATGCCCCGCTAAGCAGACCGCGCGTCTGGTTGGTCCATGATGGCAGTGGTCTTGAGATGCGCTGGCATGGGTATACATTAATCATTGACCGAGAACTCTTGAAGCATCGTGCGTTGACGCCCTTGCTGGCCGTGCAGCTGGGGCATGCCAATAGCGAAGATCGCCTGGCGCACCGCTTGTATGCGATGCTTCCGGCACCAGCGGCAATCATCGGCGCGTTTGCTGGCTGGCCGTTTGCGCTAGGGCATGTGTTGACCTATCCACTCTGGATGTGGTACTGGAAGGCACGTGTCTATGCTGCTGATGAATTTGCGGTTGAATACGGACAAGGCCCTGCACTTGTGCGTACACTCGATCAGCTGTTCTTGCGTATCGATCAAGCAACCAGAGGGGGACGATGGCTCAAGCCTATGCCCTATGTGGCGCAGCGCATCGACCACATCCAACACGTGCTGAAGCAGCAGCCGTCAGCGGCGCCACAGGGACAACGGATCCTCTAGCGGCATGAGGCCTGTCTCAGGGGAAGAGAAACGGAGCCAGCTTCAAAAGAAAAGCGGGTTCTATTTTCGTGAAGAGGAAAAGGTGAACGTCGGATTGTTTCGCCTGTCATCCGGCTACATGTGTAGCAGGTTTAAGGGACGAGTGGAAATGATCGTTCTCCGAGAACAGAGAGATTGCTTGTAGAGCGTATTTAGATCGCTTGTAGATGAATAGCAGCGCAGAGAGGCAGGACACGCCAGCCACGCGAAATTTCACAGATACTTGAAAGATGCAACTGGCATCGTAGCACGTTACGCACCTTGCTCTGTCTTGTTCATCCCTTCCATTGCGCATCATCTTTGCATCATCCTTTGTCTCCAATCTGATGCATTCAGTGAACTGGCAGTATTAACAAACGAACAAATAAACCACCCTGGCTGCACAATATTCCTTGCGCTGTACAGCGTCTCATAGCAATCCATCGAAATGTACGGTGCGCGTGATCGGCACAGCAGGGGGGTATCTGCTTTTCAATGAGGAACTTGACTTCACCATATGCTCTGTGTCCTACTCTTGGGGGGAACACGTAATATGCTGATATATATTGCTTTCATTCGTAGAGATATGCAGGTAGCATCTTTTTACAACCGTTTTTTCTGCTCCAAAAAGAAACAGACTCTAATAGCGTTTTCTTGTGCAGGAGTGGCCGTTTCGTGGTATTGCTACTCGTCTGTTTTTGTGGGGAGAACATGAAGAGATTTTGTAAATTGCCTGAATATTTGATACTTTCCAACACGAGCGACTTGTGACGGACAAAAAATAAAAAAGGAAATTTGCTCAATAACTACAGCACTTCATCTCGCAAATTCATTGAAGAAACAGGCGTTACTACAGTACATCCATGAAGGAGCGGTCTATGCTCTGTGCGTATACGAAAGAAAATGCTTCTGTCCTGGCTACAGAGGCTCATAAGAATGATGGTCCCTTCCATTGCCCAGAATGCGAGACAGAACTGATTCTTAAACAGGGAAGAGTCAAAATCGCTCACTTCGCCCACCTCCCGAATACAGACTGTTCGTATGCGGGCGAACCAGAGAGCGAAACGCATATCGAAACAAAGCTAGAAATATATAAGGCACTCCAATTGCAGCCAGGAGTATCGAAGTTGCAAGTCGAGCGCTACTTAAAAGAGGTGCGACCCGATATTAGCTTTTGTTTCGAGCAGAGGTATATCGCTCTTGAAATCCAAATTAGTCCGCTCTCATTTGATGAACTGATCCGTCGAACGGCTGCTTATACCAAGAAAAATATTTATGTGCTTTGGATGCCGATTTTATCGCTTGAGATGTTCTCTGGAAGATATGCGCCGAAAGAGTGGGAACGAGATTTGTCCTCACTCTATAATGGGATAGTGTATTATTGGTCACATGGGCTTGACTTAGTGCCAGTAGAGTTTGAAAAATATATGCTCACTCCTGGAAGGTATTCTTCATGGAGCGAGAAGGCGTCAAAACGCTACGTCAGCCCAAAGATGCTTCCTGCGGTATCCATTTTGAAACTCTCCCCACTGCGTCAACCCAAACGCTTTCCCTATCCTGCGGCAAGATTGTGGGGTCTTCCTGTTGATGATGCCAGCGCGTAAAGAACCGTATTGAGCAGCGAAGAAGCAATCGATTTTGATGGAGGTATTCACATTCTCGCTCTTCCATCCAAAATCTCTCTCAATTACCCGCATAAGAAATGAATGAATATTCAGAATATTGTGTCTATATTTGTATTTCTCAACCAAATCATGACCTGTTCTTCTTATTTTACCTATAGCGCACTTTGTATAATTTGATGAGATTTTCATAATCACACTAAGTATTTTTTATACACTGATGTGGAAGGAGTTGTTGTATGAATTCGCTTTCTCCTTGGGGTGCGTCCCCGCCTGTTACGCCTGTATTTGCGACGCGTTATAGTCCCCTGAGTCTACGCTGGTTGCTTGGCTTGTGTGTGTTGGCCTGGGTGAGTGCCTTTTTGGGCAATGCGTTGGTGCTCTCCTTTTTCTCCAACCTGGGAACCAGTCTGTTGTGTGGCTTGTTTCTCATCGTCCTGCTGCTTGATGCAAGAGGCTACATGAGTTTGCAAGGGCTGCTCAAGCCTCAACGACGACGGTTCTTGATTGGGACCCTTGTCGTGTTGTTTTTCCCCATTCTCATTGCGGTTTACCTCTTTCGTACTCAGCGTGCGCTACGGCAGTGGCAAGCGTCGCAAGCCATGCTCACGATGGTTCCTGTGTTTCCATCTTCTGGACGCATGAGGCGACGGATTACCGTGGGTGTCGGTGTGCTGTTCACACTGTTCATGCTGCTTCTATCGACAGCAGCCAATGCTGCCGCTACTCTGCCGCAATCGACTGCGCAGTATACGCAACAACAAGGTGCATATACTGCCGTGGTACCCCCTTCGCCGACAGTTGCACAGATCGTTGCTTCGACTGATACCGCAACGCCGACGCCAGTGCCGACGCAGATCCCAACACCGACGCCAGTGCCGACGCAGATCCCAACACCGACGCCAGTGCCAACGCAAGCTCCCACGCAGCCACCTGCCCCGGCGGCAACACCAACGCCTGCCCCGCCTACGGGAGTGAATGGCAATCCTTGGGGCTATAATTTCGCGCTGGGAACACTGATCTACAGCCCGCCAGCTGCCTTTTGTCAGTATTTTTCCTGTATTAACAACTTTGGGAATGGGCATGGGTATGTCAATGAGTGCAATGATGGGATGTATTCGCTTTCCGGTGGTATTCGCGGGGATTGTTCGTATCATGGTGGCGAATGGCGCCCTTTATATGCCCATTGACCTGCCATAAGGCTTCTCTTTTATCGCTCACGCGCTCCTTGTTACTGCCTGTCTGGTGTATCTTCTCCGCAACTCTGATGATCCGGCAATTAAGAACAACAGTGAACTGAATGGAATGTGCAAAGTATGGATGAAACCTGTCATTTATGTGCTGACACTCCCCGCCATGAATGGACGGGGATTCTTCTTTCTCCCACAGGGCTTGCTCAGGGAGCCTTGCGACTCCGAAAGTAGCGGCCTCATGTCCAGAAGCGTTTCACACCGCCGAGGGCGTTTGCCCAGCGTGGGTGCCAGTTCCCGTATGCCCTACGGTACTGCTACATGCTTTGGCTAAAATGTTGACCGCCGCGTTCTGGTCGCGATCCATGACGAGTCCACACCTTGCACAGATGTGCGTTCTCATGGAGAGCGACTTTTTCACCCGATGTCCACAGGCACTACAATCCTGGGTGGTGAAAGCAGGTTCTACAGCAATCACGTGAATGTCATGGATATGCCCATAGTAGGTGAGCCATGTGCAGAACCGACCCCAGGCCGCATCACTGATGCTCTTGGCGAGCTTGTGGTTCTTGACCAGGTTGCGTATCTTGAGGTGTTCGTAGGCAATCAGGTCGTGAGACGTGACAAGCGCGTTTGCCGTCTTTCTGGCAAAATCTTCACGCTGCCTCTGAACCTTGAGATGCGCTTTGGCTACTCGCTTGCATGCCTTTGCACGGTTCTTACTCTTCTTTTGCGTGCGAGAGAGGCGACGGTGCAACCGCTTCAACCGCTTCTCAGCTTTGCGTAGGTGACGTGGGTTGGCAACCGTCTCACCCTCCGACGTGGTGAGGAATTCCTTGAGGCCCAGATCAATGCCGACCTGCTTGCCCGTGCTGATGTGTTCGATATACCGCTCTGCCTGTACGGCAAAGTAGAGCCAAGCTTAGGATACATGTAAAATTCTATCATAAGGAAACGTGCGCTCAGATTCCTGTGGGAAGAAGAAACAGCGTGCCTTGGCCGATATTGTTGAGACCATCTCCAGTGCCGAGCATCAGTGAGTCGCCGATGCGCAAGCTCTTTCTCATCGCCTCTACTTTG
>DAIDJF010000081.1 GCA_027451525.1 Ktedonobacterales bacterium | reverse complement strand
GATGGCTGGGAGGGCGATGAGTATAATGAAGAGCAAGCCCGATGTGAAATAGCCCAGGTTAAGCGTACTGGCTGTCATATCGCCCGTCGCTGTACCGAGCGCAAATGTTGCCATAATGGTTGCCCAATAAAACATCTCGCGACGGCGGGTATAGATGCTGTGAATGGATAAGGTTTTCTCGCTTATATACCAGACGAGAAAGATAGCGGCAAGCGAGACCGCGAAGAACGCGCTTGATACGACATAGGGAATCCCTAGTCCAACGTGAAGCACGTCGGCTGCCATCGTGCCGAAAATAGCAACCATAATCGCCGCTAGCCAGTAGATCCATGCCACGTAGCGACGGACCCAAAATTGTAGGGCTAACGCAATAATCAGGCCAATGCCGCCAAGCGCAACCGCGAATTTGGGATCGAACTGATGTACAAGATAGTCTGAAGTTGTCTCGCCCATTGCGGTCGTTAATAACTTAATAATCCAGAAATAGACAGTAATCTCTGGAACTTTTTTTATGGCCTGTATCACACGAGAGGGAGATGTGGTTGTTTCGCTAAGAGGAGCGGCGTTGGTGTCCAGTTGATATTTTGCTATAGGGTTACGCATAGGTTATATTTCCTTGTAAACAATAAGATACTAGCACTATGGTCAGCATGAAAACATGTCATGTGCTAGTAGAAGGAAAAGATTGAAAACGTGTTTTTGTGTATGAACAGAAAATGTGCAGATTTTTTATTCTACAACAATAGGTCTGCGTAAGGCTTATTGTGCCATGCTCTATCCCTATGTGTCAAGCCCATTAGCACGTTAGGATGAATATCGTCTTTGGGCACAAACCCGGAAACACTTTGAGTTTGTGCCCAAAGACGATATTCATCTTGCGTTATGCTCATCTTCGCTCTATTTGATTTATCCAGTGATATTCGCTGGTGTGGTATTTTCCAGCACAGGCTTCAAGGTTGTAGGCGAAGAGAAGCTAGTGCCCAGCTCATTGGCCCAGGTACGGATTGCTTCCCAGTCGCGCTTGTCCCCTGCTGGCATATGGTTGAATGGAAAATGTAATTTCGACGGGTCTATGACGCCGCCAAACATCTTCACCGCTATTGGTGTGAGCCAGGAAAACCGTGCAAGAGTCTGGTCAAGTTGTGCGCGTGCACCTTGCCAGGCTTTCTCGTCATCACTAAGTGGACCAAGCGCGAAGATCGCCACAGGTAGATTGACGAGTGTCGCGTGATGCTGTCGCAAAAATTTGCGCGCATCCTTGTGCCAGCGGCCCGCATAGATAGCTGCTCCCAACACGACTTCGCTATAGTTGCTGAGTGTATTTACCTCTCGCACAGGCAGCAATTCTACCTGTATTCCCTGTTGGCGGAGCGAAGCTGCGATAGTCTCGGCTACCTCTTGCGTTGAACCATATTTTGTTGCATATGTGACTAGTGTTGTCATGGTTATGCTCCTCAGTTAAGCCCAATAAAATGTATGCTTACCCATGTGGCTGCTATGCCATCGTATTACTGACTTTCATTCAATGCATCATCAAAATTTGTGCTATCTACTCTGCTGTAAACCCACTGCTTATATGTCATGTACTATCGTACTGCTTCGCCATCACTGCGTGCTCTCAAACGGGTCGGCAAAAAACACAGATATGTCACCTTTTTGTCTCTAGTAGCCTCTATCGTCTGCGTGATATGATAAACTGATCAAATGGATGATGAAGAAGGTCAATTGTAGCAATACAGGAGTTGTGAAATGCGCATGTGCCATTAGAGCGCATGGTTGGGCACGTGCGCGTCTTCAATCTTGGCAGTGTGAGCAATCCTATGTGTGCGCGTCTGGAAGCCAGTTATGCGCTGCGAGAGGCTGATGCAACTGGCTACCAGCTTATGTTGAGTATGGTCGCGAGGCTGCTATTGAGCAATTGCGGCGCGTCAAGCATCCGACTGTAGAGTTGCTCGTCAGGATGCTACGCGGCGAAATCCAATCACCCTGGGCGCAACGTTCTTAGGTTATGCTTCACCTGTTCCGCCGACACGCAACCTGCGCACCATCGCCAATTCCGCGTTGGTAGGAGCTGGTGTTTCAATCAGTGTTTCGGCCACACGTACCTGCCATCCCATCTCGGCGGCAATTGCCTCTCGCGTCACGCCGGGATAGAGCGAGATGAGTTGCATTTCGCGCTCCGGATTGGCGAAGTCAAAGAGGGCCTTGTCCGTAATCACTAGTTGTGGACCTTTGCCGGGTATGCCGAGTTGCTGGGCACTCGAACCCCCGCGTAGATGGCCGGGACTGGTCAAGAAATCGAGTTGTTTGACAAAGGCACGCTTTTTGAGCTGCATGATGATGTAGACTTGGCGCGCATTGATCGCGATCTCGCAGGCTCCGCCACTGCCCGGCAGCCGCACTTTCGGATCGTTATAGTCGCCGATGACGGTTGTGTTTAAGTTGCCATAGCGATCAATTTGCGCTCCACCTAACAAGGCCACCTCTACTCTGCCACCTTGTAGATATAGACCGAACAGGTCCGCCATCGAGACAACCGAAGTGGCTCCAGTTACCAGTGTTGGGTCGCCAATGGAAAGTGGCTGACGTGCTGGCTGGGCACCATAGACTCCTGATTCGTAGATCAGTTCGAGATCGGGGGCGACGGTCGAGCGCGCGACATTGCAGGCGACGTTGGGCATGCCAACACCGACAAAGACCGTGCGCATACCTGCCAATGCGCGTGCCGCTGCCACGACCATAATTTCGGCGGGCGTATATGGTATGTTGAGATCGCTCATCGATAGTCTCCATATTCTACGCTTGCGGCGGGTGCGCTACCGGGTTTGAGGCGTTCGATAGTCTCTACACCGAGCTTGCGGATATATTCGCTATGATCTGATAGGCCATAGACCCATTCGTCGAGCCAGGCCAGGACGCGCTCGTGGTCACGCGAGATCGCATCCCAGTGCAGGTAAAATGCATTATCGCGATCATAGTAGCCTTGCACGTAGGAGGGATGTGCCCCATAGGGAACATGCACCACCGTGTCGACAACGAGACCAGGGATCAGCGTGCGGTTAGGGTCGGCACGAATGACGGCTTCCTCTACGATCTCTTCAACGACGACAATCACCTTGCGGGCGGCAAAGGCCACCTCTTTTTGTACCCCCAAGAGGCCCCACAGATGCGTGTTGCCATGCATATCTGCGCGTTGAGCGTGAAGAATTGCCACATCAGGATGAAGCGGTGGGACGACCGCGACAACCTCGTCTCCATAAGGACTTTGTATCATCTTGATCTGCTCATTCGCGTGTGGCATCTCTGAGCCGAGGTAACTGCGCAAGGGAAAGAAGGGCAGGTGTGAGGCTCCGGCAAGGTAGCGGCCTACCATGCCATAATGGGAGTACTCTTCAATTTCAAGCGGTGATGGGATGCCTTTTTCAATTGCGCGGCGCAGGCAGTGTAGAGGGCCGACGCCTGGATTGCCCAGATAGCTAAAAATCAGTTTGCGTGCGACGCCTGCCGCCGCCATCTGATCGTAGATCACATCGGGGGTCATGCGTATCAGTGTCAGGTCGCGCCGTTGTTGGCGGATGATTTCATGGGCAGCGGCAAAGCAGATGAAAGACGTAAAGCCTTCAATCGCCACTGACATACCATCCTGCACATGCGCGGCAATAGCCTCTTTCAACGAGAGCCGTTTATCGGCCATGGGATTCCCTTTCTATCTTTCCGGTGGCGAAAATTAACCAAATAGGACCTCTCATGAACGTATATCCATTTTTATATGTCTGTTGTCTACCAGTCCAAAGGCAAGCCAACATAGTTTTCGGCGAGGCTGATGGCAGCGGCATGAGAGCGAACCGTATAGTCGAGCTGTGCGCGCTGCATGCGTTGCTGGAATGGGTCATCATCAGGGAAGCGGTGCAGCATTGAGGTCATCCACCAGGAAAAATGTTCCGCGCGCCACACGCGCCGTAAACACGTTGCGGAGTATGCCTCTAAAAGATCGTTGCGCTGTTGCTTATAGAAAGCTGTCAGCGCGTGCGCCAGGTGATGAACATCGGCGACAGCCAGATTGAGGCCTTTTGCTCCCGTTGGTGGGACGATATGGGCCGCATCGCCCGCGAGGAACAGGCGTCCATACTGCATCGGCTCGATCACATAGCTGCGCATGGCGAGAATGCTTTTTTGCGTGATTGGTCCTATGCGTAGTTGCCAGGGGTCGATGGTTGTCAGACGCGCCTGAAGCTCCTCAAGAATCATCTCATCGGACCAGCGCGCAATGTTATCATGAGGGTCACACTGAATGTACATGCGCTGTAATTCTGGTGAGCGCGTGCTGACTAGCGAGAAGCCACGTTTGGAATAGGCGTAGATCAATTCGTCGGCGGAGGGGGGAGCCTGCATCAAGATGCCCAGCCAGCCAAAGGGATAGGAGCGTGTGAAAACTGTCGTAATTGACTCTGGTAAAGAAGCGCGTGAGACGCCATGAAAGCCATCGCAGCCCGCGATGAAATCGCACTGTAATTCAACTGTCTCATGTTCGTGCGTGTAGTGGATACGTGGTTGAGAAGAATTGACATCAAATAGCTGCACATGCTCCACGTTAAAGAGAATCTCACCTCCTTGAGCGAGACGTGCTGCAATCAGATCTTTCAACACCTCATGCTGCGGGTAGAGGATGATGATTTTCCCATTGGTGAGTTCGGTGAGGGGAATGCGATGCCCCACGCCATCAAAGCGCAATTCAATGCCATGATGCACTGCCCCTTCCCGTTGCATCCGCTCGCCCAAGCCCATTTCTATGAGCAGATCAACCGTGCCTTGCTCAAGTACACCTGCGCGGATAGTTGCTTCGACATCTTTTCTGCTGCGGCTTTCAAGAACTACCGAATCAATCCCTTCTCTGGCTAAAAGCAGAGAGAGCAATAAGCCTGCGGGTCCGGCTCCAATAATGCCTACCTGGGTTCGTTTGTTCATCTCTCGTCTCCTTGAGGTGTGGCGGCGGTCTCTATCATAGTGCCTCCTGATAACATAGCAACAATGCCTCTGCTTGAAAATATTGTAGACCATGGATAGAGGGATAGCAATCGGTAATATAAGGAAAAGTGTGGAAAATGCTAAGATAGATAGCAACAACGGGACATACCTCCCAAAAGATCACTCCAATTGGTGCGACTATAGACTGTGATAGCGTTGTGCCTTTGCTGTTTCTTCGTGTGACTCATTAGTGAGAGGCCGAGCCTATACTCATGGGTGGACATGTTTCACCGTGTAAATAACCATTTCCACTCATGGTCGGTATGGGTTGCAATGCTGTGTGATGGGCCAATGAGTGGAAATTCTCTCATAATGCGTATGAAGCGAGTCAAAAGGAGAAATAGATGGAGATTGGTCCGCTTGAATATGTCGTGATTGGCTTGCCGGATGATCGCTTCACCAGCGATATCTTGCCGGAGTTGAACGCGATTCAGCAGAATGACCTCATTCGGGTGGTTGATCTGCTTTTCATTAGCAAGGATGCTGATGGTAAGACATCGGTGCAGGAAGTGAGCGAGTTGAGTGAGGAAGAACAGCAGGTCTATGCGTTTCTAGCTGATAATCTCAGTGGCTTGTTAACTGCGCAAGACATTGAAGGACTCGCGCAAGAGATTCCTGCGGGCAACGAAGCGGTTGTTGTTCTACTAGAGCACGCCTGGACACTCGGACTGGCGCAGGCGGTGCAACATGCTGGCGGGACGCTCTTCACTGGTGGCATGGTCAGCCCTGATGCGCTGGCACAGGTTAGCGCGGAACTGGCAGCAGTAAAGGAGGAGCATTATGCCTAGAGGAGGATTTGGCGGAAGAGGCTTTGGCCGAGGTGGTTTCGGCATGAGAAGGTTCGGGCCTCCGTTAGTGATGCCTATGGGTGGCATGGGTATGGGCATGGGTGGCTCTCCATTATTGACGAGCCTGCTGGCAGGCGGAGTTGGCTATGCACTGGGGAGTAATGCTTCTCAGCAAAACCAACAACAGCCAGTATATCAACCGTATCCCTATCAGGCACCACCGATGCCATCCGCACCATCGTCAGGTGACGGGAATGACAAACTGGCACAACTCAAACTCCTTGGCGAACTGCGCGCATCCGGCGTGCTGACCGATGACGAGTTTGAGCGTCAGAAACAGCGCATTTTGAACGGCTAGTGGCAGCACTCTGGAGACAGAAAAGCGAGGAGGCCAACTCTATTCATAGTTGGCCTCCTCGCTTTTCTGTCTGTCGGGAGGTCACGTTGCGCAAGATAGCACGGACCTTGTTTGGTGGAGTCAGGCGGCCTGGCGTATACTAAATATGATCAAGGAGGTATTATGCCGATAGTAAAAGTCAACAATATCATGATGTATTACGAGATTCACGGTGAGGGAGTGCCAATAGTTCTGATTGCGGGACTAAACAGCGATCATACCTTGTATCGAGGAATAGTGCCTTCTCTCTCGGCAAAATATCAGGTAATCGTGTTCGATAATCGTGGCGTGGGGCGAACTGATAAGCCTGATATTCCCTATACTATTGAAATGATGGCTGACGATACTGCTGAACTCTTGAATGTACTGGATATCGAGCAGGCACATATACTTGGCACGTCTCTGGGCGGGCGTATCGCTGCTGCTCTGGCACTTCAGCATCCAAATTGTGTCAGAAGTCTGATACTTGTTTCAACAATTGTGAAAAGTCTGAAGGGAACGCCGATGACTTGGGCGCGTCTCCGCGTCAGCCTCATGCTGAAATTGCCGATGATTAGAGGGTCAAACCCGTATTATGCTGTTATGCGGCAGCGCGAGGCAGGATTAGTCTATGACTGTATGGATCGACTCAACGAGATTCACGTGCCAACTCTTATCCTGCACGGACAAAAAGACAAAACTGCTCCTTATCCTTTAGCTAAAGCAATGCATGCTGGAATCCAGGGTTCGCACATGCAGACCTTTGATGGTGGTCATTTATTTTTCATTGTGAGACAGAAGCAATTTATTGAAGCAATCACAGATTTTCTGATGCTGTAGCAAAAAACGTAGTGCTCTGTCAAACGTCATGCGATACGTTGTGTGAACAGACGGGCAACAAGATCGAGTGGGAGCAGGGCGTGATGGAATCACGCCCTGCTCGCGCATCGATTCGCCTGAGGAGCCGTGTGACGCGGGACGAGGACGTGATTCCATCACGCCCCTACACCATTCTGTAACATGTTCGCGTGCATTTTTTCAACACCATTATCACGCCCTGCTCCCAGGCACAAAAAATGTGCACGATGACTGCTCTGTCAAGCTTCATTGCACCTCTTTGCATGGGAGGGGAACGGACGGGCAATCCTTTGTAGTTGCCCGTCCGTTCACACAACGTATCGCATGACGTTTGACAGAGCACTACATTTTTACGCATGAGACGGGGAGCTACGCTACCCAGACTTTGATGATGTACGACTGGTCATTAAGCGCGGGTGACCAGATACGCTCGACGCTCGCGATATACGTGCCATCAGGTGACCAGACCGCGTTCAAGTCTATTGCCTCTCCTGTACGACTAGAAACCTGATAGACATACACTTCCAGAACGATATCCTCAGCGTCTTCCCGCGATGGAACATGCCGACGTACATACGTCATGAGAGAAAGTGCATACTGCTGGTATAAGTTGGTAATGAATGCGTTGGCGAATGCATCAGCGGATTGGTTTTGTCTGTGTTCCATCCAGGCATCCTTTGCTATGTCATTTTGAGATCTCAATGAATGCATCGGGCAAAGCACAAAAATGTCACGCAAATGACCAAAAGCTTTGCTTGCTCAATTTTATAGGATTTGATATGCTGCTGCTGAGATGTATATCTATGAGGGAGAAAAATGCAATCACCAATGAACCCATCTGTTCAAGAACTTATTTTAGTAGCACAGCGTGTGCTAAGCGCGTTTCAACAGCGTCGGGTGGATGGCAGGGCGTGATAAAGGCGATACTGTAGAATTGACCGCGCTTGGCATTAGTTTCCCCTTTGATGCCATCTATCGAAAAATCAGACTGGCATAGGCAACTACGCAACGTTTTGCCGCCTTCTACGTATATATCGTGCGGTAGCAACCTGCGTTTATGGGTTTGAAAGGATATATCATAGATGGCAAAAATACTTGGCTCTAACGCTGTTAATGTTCAAGATACGCGTATATATTCACTACGCATGGTACGCACACTCCGTCTGATTTCCGGCTACATTATCCTTTTTGGCGCGGCTCTCTTTTTTCTCGGCACAAGCTGGGATATTCAATGGCATACCTTTATTGGGCGTGATCGTACCTTAATCCCACCGCATATTATTATGCTTTTAGGTATTACCCTGTGTGGTGTTGTCGCCCTCGCGACGGTCATAATCGAGACATTCTGGGCGCATCGCAATGAGCAAGTTGCTCGTACCAGTACCCAGTTCGCGGACGCTTTTCATGCCCCGCTGGGAGCATATATCGCAGGCTTTGGCGCATTAGATTCCGCGATTGGTTTCCCGTTGGATAGCTACTGGCACTCGCTCTATGGCATTGATGTCCAAATCTGGGCACCCTTCCATGTGATGATTATCGCTGGTATGGTGGCGGTGGCACTTGGTGCTGTCTATATGCTGGCTTCAACTGTCCATTTGGCAGATCGTGATGCTGCGCGGGTCGCGCGTCGATGGGGTGATGCGGGCATCCTCATCGCTCTTGCTGTAATGCTTTCCATCCTCACGTTCTTGCTCTTCGATGCCTATGGTAATATGGGAACACCCACACTTGGACCCGTTACCATCAACGTGTTTACCACGCTTGCCGCTCTCTTTGGTCTCTATACCTTCATCGTTGCGGCGCGTGCTCTGCCCTGGCGTTGGGCTGCGACCAGCATTGTCGCTGTCTCGTTTGTGTTTGTGACGATCGTTTGGTTCTATGTACCGCCTGCTACAACATTGCTCTTGACGCTTGAGCAACTTTCTTATCGTCGAGGAGGTGCGCACCCCCCTGTCGTAACTATTGATTGGCCGATCATCTTCATTGTGGCCGCCGTCATCTTCGATCTTGTGAACTATCAGGCGCGCAAACGTCACTGGTCAACACGTAAATTGCTGGCTGTGATGGCAGGCGTTACGCTGATTGGTTTTCTTCCCATGCCGTTGGTTGCCCCGCTCTATCCAGCACTTCTGGCAAGCAAAATAGGCGTAGTTGGCAGTATCATCACCTTGCTTGTTGGCTATGCTGGTGGGTATATTGGTGGCTGGCTTGGCAATCGTAGCAGTGAAGTTATTGAAACACTGGAGCAGTAATCAGCAAAGGAAGCCCTGTATGTCAAAGACTTTCCCCAAGGTACTCCAGCGTATTATGCTTGTCATAGGGATACTGGCTCTGCTAACGCTCATTATCGAACTGGTCATCTCTATTGCGGCAACCACGCATGGCAGTACGCCTAAGCGCGTGGTGCACGTGATGGCTGGTCCCTATGCGCTCACTGTCAATCTCTACGACTATCCTGCCAATGCGGGTTTCACGTTGCCGTTTTCTATCCAAGCGCAACCCGCGCAAAAGCTTACCTATAGCGTTTTCTCTATACCGACGGGAACTATCTCTGCTACCCCTGTACGTGCCAGTATTAGCGCGGACACTCAGCACCCTGGAAGCATTCAAGGTGATGCGGAAATCACTGTGCGCGGTCCTTGGGTCTTGCGTATTACCGTCAGTGGTCAGTCAGGAAGTGGGACTGTCGAAGTTCCCATTGAGGCAACTGCTCCACCTGCCATTCCTAACTGGCTTGGTTGGTTCATCGGCTCTATTCCACTGATCATTTTGCTGCTCTTCCTGGTGCTGCAAAACCGTAGACACAAAAACATGCCTGATGTAGCGGAAACTTCTTCCGTTGAGGCGAAGCAGGAGGACCAAAAGGAAAAAGTGCTGTAGATACCAGTCATCTTTCAGTGTGGTAATGCGGTCGGGAGTGATCGTCTGTGTGTCTTGCGCTTCAAAGTTGCGTAACTTTGAAGCGCAAGTTCATGGCGCTCTTCCAAGCAGCATTTTTTTGTGATTCTGAGCCAAGTTCATCGAATTTGGCTGTAAGATCGTCGGGGTGTTGATGAAGGTCCAGGTGCGGGATGAAGCGACAGGACCATCGGTGGACGCGGGGTTTGTGAGAAGTCGAAGTCGTTTATCAGGTTTCCCAGAATAGAGACGTTTTCGCGCACCGTCGGACGTGGGTCTGGACGACCATCTGTCTTGGGGTCGAGACGCTGCCCGCTCAGGAAATCGTCTTCGATAAACTTGAGGTAGGCATCAAAGCTCAAGGTCTGGTGGTCGATATAACCTTTTCTGGCATAGGGACTGATGACAAGGCCAGGGACGCGCAAGCCGTAGCCATTTTCATCGACATGGGGAGGAACGACATGATCATAGAAACCGCCCCAATCATCCCATGCCAGGAAAATTGCCGAACTGCTCCAATCTGGTCCCTGCATGACTGTATTGATCAGGTTCGTCACGTAGGTCTGGCCTGTGCTTACCAAGGCGCGCGGATGCTCACTATTCATTCCGTTCGGCACAACCCAGGAGACCGCAGGCAACGAACCATTTTTGGCAGCGGTATAGAAGTTCGCGATATCCTGGACATTGCCGAGTTGCCCGTCCTGCTTTACTGTGTCGAATGCTGGCAAGGGATTCCAGATGCCAGGAACCTTTACCTTTTGCGATGGTTGATTGCAAATCATCTGGTCATTTGGGCAATCTGCGTCCTGTCCTTGATCGAGATAGTAGCCTGTTTTCTTGCATAATCACAATGATATGCTTAATCTTGTGAATATCAGGTTATAAAATATTATGGTTGGTTGTTTGGGAAATTGTCAGGGTTTCATTATCTGCTGGGCGGAGAGAGCCGTTTAATTTTGGCTTTTACTGGATATGCGATAATGAAACCGAAAGGCACAGGTTAGTGGATATTGGCTGTGTCGGATATCTATCTATGTATATGCTGGTGATCGAAGATAACCATGGTCTCATCGATTCCCTTGGAAAGGCATCAGTACTTCATGAACTCTGAAGATGGTAATAGTCTACCTCTGTCGTGGGAACACAATAATGTCATGAACTGGGGTATGACGGAACGCTCTGCTTGTTTTGTTTTTAATGCGCAGAATAGCGTTGACATCAGACACGCACTCACAGCCGCACGCGAACGAGGTCTCTCGGTGATTCCACATGGTGCAGGACATAGCTATACCGATGCCGCTAATCACGGTTGAGCATCCGGTCAAACGTTATAAGCGCGAGACGATCCATGCCGTTGATGATATTTCTTTCACTGTGGCCCCCGGTTCACTTTTCGCGTTGCTTGGTCCAAATGGGGCCGGAAAAACAACCACCATTTCCATCTTGACTACGATGCTCACTCCAACCTCTGGCACTGTAGCGATTGCGGGCTATGATGTCTCGACGCAGGCTAAAGCGGTACGCGATACGGTTGGTATTATTTTTCAGAAACCCAGCCTGGATCTCAATCTGACTGCTGAAGAAAATATACGTTTCCACGCGGCACTGTATGGCCTCTATCCATTTCGCCCGGCGTATCGCATGATGCCGCGCGCGTACCAGGAGCAGATCGACAAACTCTCGACTGTGCTGGGTATTAGGGAAGACCTTTTTCGCTCCGTCAAAAAGTATTCTGGCGGCATGAAACGCAAACTAGAGATTTTGCGTAGCCTATTGCATCAACCCAGAGTGCTTTTTCTCGACGAGCCAACGACTGGTCTTGATCCCTATAGCCGCAGAAGTCTTTGGGACTATCTGTCGCAGGTGCGCAAAGAACATGGGACAACCATCTTTTTGACTACGCATTATTTAGAAGAGGCTGAACAAGCAGATAGCATCTGTATTATGAATAAAGGGAAGATCGTTGCACGCGGAACCCCTGCACACATTAAGGCCGAGTTGGTGAAGGAATATTTGCTGATTGACGCCGAAGATCGCGCCGCGCTACGTGCTGAACTCACGCGCCTGCATTTCCCGTTTACCGAGGTGCCCTCCTTTCAGTTATCACTGAAGACAGGAGCGATTCACGCACTGCTGAAAGCTATCGAGACGCCACTTACCTCTGTTCAGACATATACGCCAACGCTTGAGGACGCTTATCTGCAAATTGTGGGGGAGAAATAGTATGCGTATGCTTGGAATGAGCAGAGAAGCCAATGCAATTGTCACTATTGCCTATCGTGATGTGCTGAAATTTACGCGTGACCCGGCACGTGTACTTGCTATGCTTGTACTACCGATCCTTTTTGTTGCTCTGTTCGGTGAAGGACTACAGACCACGCTTGGTTCAAGCATTGGGTACAACTACCTTACGTTCGTTTTTCTGGGTGTCTTGGCGCAAACACTGTTTCAATCGACCGCCCTGGGTATTGTTTCACTGATTGAGGACCGCGAAAATGATTTTGCCCAGGAAATATTCATTTCCCCTATCTCACGTTACTCTCTTATCTTCGGAAAAATCTTGGGCGAGTCATTGGTGGCTTTCGCACAAGCTGTCGTTGTTGTCGCCTTCGGTGCTGTTATTGGCGTCCCAGTAATCTGGGCGACGCTGCCTGGTTTGCTCCTGGTTGCTCTTGCTACCTGCCTGCTGGGCGGAGCCTTTGGTCTGGTACTGCTCGCCACGATGGGCAGCCAACGTGCCGCGAATCAGATACTGCCTTTCCTGATCATTCCACAACTCATTCTGGCTGGCATCTTTAATCCATTAAAAGGACTTCCGCTCTATCTGGAGCTTATTTCGATCATCTCACCTCTGCGCTACGCGGTAGACTTGACGCGCGCTGTTTATTATCAAGGGCAATCAGCAGTCTACCAGAAGGTTGTGCTTGTTGCGCCTGCTATCAATTTCCTGATTATGGCTCTCATGTTCCTGCTTTTTCTGCTTGTTGGTACAACGCTCTTTGTG
Organism: Ktedonobacterales bacterium; assembly: GCA_027451525.1. Classification (GTDB taxonomy): domain Bacteria; phylum Chloroflexota; class Ktedonobacteria; order Ktedonobacterales; family Ktedonobacteraceae; genus DTNP01. The sequence goes on along the minus strand of DAIDJF010000081.1, from coordinate 10,717 downwards.
CGCAGTGAACGCAATAAATAATGCATATGACAGACTTGCTCTCATATTTTTGAAAGAAAAACAAACATGCACATAACAGACAAGATTTCACGTCGTGCTGCGCGAACCGTCGCACTTGGTGTCGGTGCCGCTTGCGCCCTTACCTTGCCATTTGCGCTGGAAATGCGGCTCAAGCAGCCAGCACAACGCTTAACGGACGCATGGCAGCATCGGCAGATTGAACCGCGTGGTTCCACCTTGTTGGGTATTAGTTTCCGCCCACCACAAGTTGCGACGTTGGGTTTGGAGGCGCGTGCTACATTGCGAGAATTGCTCAATTATCCATTTCAACTCATTCGTCTGGGTGCCTATTGGAATGAGATAGAACCTGAGCCAGGAACATTTTGCGTTGATGAGCTTGATCGACAGATCGATGCAGCCGAACAGGCTGGAAAGCAGATCATTCTATGTCTTGGTCCTTTGAAAACCTTTAGCTACCCTGAGTTTTTTGTTCCAATGCACCATCTCAAACAGCCATTTCCATGACGGTGCCGCCCAATCCAGACGGGCAAGGGGTGTATAGTTGTTTGCCGGAACAAGTCATCAAGAATTATAACACCTGTATGCGCTGGTCCGGGCAAGATGTGCCTCTGTATGCATATCTCTTCTGGGGCGCAGAGTACTGGATGTTGCGCAAGCAATGTGGCGACGCCAGCTATCTTCAGGCCTTCGCCCGTATCCTTGATAATGCTTGATGTTAGTTCTTGAAGGAATGCCCTTTTTCTTGGAAGAGCATTCCTTTGACGATTTTCCCAACGGCATTTTTCGGCAATTCTGAGCGAAACTCGATGCGTTGTGGCACCTTGTAGTCCTCTAGACGTTCACGCGCGTACGCCAATAGCTCATCGGCTGTCACGCGCTGACCACGCTTCACAACGACAAAGGCTTGTATCAACGGCGTTGCTGGTGTACTGAGTGCGCGGGTGATTCTGCGCTCGCTTTTTTCTGCTGGTGGTGTGATGCATACAACTGCAACTTCAAGTACTTTGGGATGCTCATATAAGACTTCTTCTATCTCACGTGGATAGATGTTTTGTGTGCCAGAGAGGCTCAACTGTTGTTTGTGGTCAATGAAGGTAAAGAAGCCGTCCGCGTCCATCTGGACGATATCGTTTGTCCGCAGCCAGCCATCGGCGAGTATTGTAGCTGTCTCATCTGATTTCTGCCAGTACCCTTGCATAACTTGAGGTCCACAAATCAGTAGCTCGCCGATGCCTCCTGGTGGTAGCATCTCGCCCGTTTCAACATCGACAATTCTCGCGTTTGTGCTGGGCAAGGGCAGACCAATACTGCCAGTACTCCGTTCGCTCTTAGATGGATTGATGTGCGTGAAAGGTGAGGCTTCCGTCAAAGCATATGCTTCAATCAAATGTCCGCGTGTCAGCTTCTCAAAGGCTTCCTGTACTTCAACCGATAGGGTATCTGAACTGCTGATGCAGAGACGAATAGCTGAAATGTTGTAGTTGCGCACATGCGGGTAGTTGGCGATTTCAAGCAGCAAGCCCGGATAGGCAGTCAGCATACTGGGCCGATGCCGCTTGATCGCTTCGAGCAGTACATCTGTCTGCGTGGTGGGCACGAGCAGTAAGGAACCGCTCCAGGCAATCGCAGCGTTCATGCCTGCGGTAATGCCATAGATGTGTGAGAGGGGGAACATCGAGAGAATGACCTCGTGTCCACGTGAGGCATCGGGCACGACATGGCAAAGCTGAACGACGTTGACCACGAGATTGCCATGGGAAAGCATGACTCCTTTGGGAAGACTGCTCATACCTGCTGTGTACTGGATGAGAGCCAGATCATGAAAGGTATTGCCGCTCTCGATGGGTGTAAGTGGTTGGCGGCGGAGCACGTCCCGAAAAGAAGAGACACGAAATGATGATCGCTTGGGAGAAGGCATAGAAGCTTTTTGGGTCTCATCGCTTCTTACTAAGAACGGGCTAGAGAGTGCCTCTGCCAGAGGATTCTCTTTAATAAGGTTCAGTAGCAGATCACGTCGCCGCCTGGGCAGGTATTCCCGCTCATTGGTGTAGATTACCTGCGTGATGTTTGTATCGGCACACACGCGCTTGGTCGCATCGCGCAGAGATTCCAGGGTCAGTAACACACTCGCCCCTGTTTCAAGGAGTTGGCGATGCAGTTCTTCTTCTTGCAAAAGAGGGTTGCCAAAGACGACGACTGCTCCCGCCTTGAGCGTGCCATAAAACGCAATTACACACTGAGGGATGCTGGGCAGGACAATGGCGACGCGATCACCCGTTTTGATGCCCAATTTGCGCAAGCCATGCGCAAACTGTGTACTCAAGTTATCAAGCTCTTGATACTGTATCTGCTGCTCAAAAAAGATGATGGCGGGACGATGTGGGAACGCGGCTGCACTGGTGCTGAGCATCTCATGAAGGAGTTGTTTGGGCTGTGGAACCTGGGCAGGGACATTATCATCATAATGGTTAAGCCAGGGCATATCAGTATGTTGGGCGGCAAAGGAAATTCTGCGCGCAATGCGCTGGAAAATGCCGGGTTGCTTCTTTGCTCCATCTTTGCCAATCTGCTCATCCGTCTGTTTCTCAATGAAGAGGCTAATCGCGCGATTAACTGCGTCAGGTCGTTCTAGCTGCACGAGGTGCGCTGAGACTGGAATATCAACCAGTTGTGCGCCAGGATTGCAGCGCAGGACATCTTCATAGAGTTTGCGTAGGAAAACCTTGTCGCGATAGCCAAGCACAACGAGTGTAGGGACGGAGAAGGATGGCATGTACCAGAGCGGCATAATCTTTTCGTGAATTCCCTTGAGTGTGCGCTGTGAGGCAAAGAGCGCAATACCCATTCTTTTGGCGGCAAAGCCAAAGAATGGATCGGGAATGCGCAAGAGTTTTCCTAAGAGTGGCATCATATCGAAGTGTGTACTCACGCCGATCAGCACGAGACTGCGCACCTTTTCTGGATGTAGACGCACGTACTCAGTCGCAATAGCCCCTCCAAACGAGTGAGCGATGAGATGAATCGGCTCCTGAATGTGCGCCACATCCAGGACAGCCTCTAGATCGGAGACAAAACTCTCGATGGTATAGGCGAGTCCGGGCGGATCTTCACTTAAGCCATGTCCACGCAGATTATATGCAATAACGTGTTGATTTTGTCCAAAAAAGCGTAACTGGTAGAGCCATTGCGAGACATCGCCGCCAAAGCCATGCACAAAGACGAGGGTCTGTGTTGCCCCTTCAGGATGGATATCGATGACGCTGATACGCCGTACATCCTGGGTTCCGCGTCTACCAGGAACATAGACGTTACGGCGGTAGAGTTCGATATTCAGTGGCATATGATACCTCCATTGGGGGAACACTCGTGGATTGTATGTCGCCGCTTGCAATGGTCAAATAAAAGGTAAAAACATTCATAGCTGTTCGCAATGTATTGTTATGAAGGCTTGGAAATGCTCTTTTGCTTGGCCCAGTGTCTGTCATGCATTGTTCGGCGTTGAGTAAGATATTCCCGCACAGTTTGAAGGCATTGTAGATGAGCACGAACGGCATTGTCAAGAGAAACCGTGCAGACTCGACGACGCATTGTAGGTGATAGGTACAGCTTGGCCTAAAAGAACTTCTCGCCTGTTTGTACGTATTGAGAGTGTCGAGGTTGTTTTTGCACAACTTCACGTGTTCGTACAGTGCGAAGAATAGTAACCTAGTAGGGAAAATAACACTTCATGCAACAACCAGAATTCCGTTCACGAGCCTTTCCACTGTTTCATTCCTACAACATTGATGAACTACCACAAATATATGGTTGGTTTGAGGAGATGCGTTCTCAGCGACCTGTATTTCGCGATGAGCGCACACCATTACCCATCTGGCAGATTTTTCGTTACGAGGATGTGTTGACTGTTTTAACCGATTATCAGCGTTTCTCATCCGCGCCACTCTCTGGTGTGGGGTTTGCTGGCTCATTTATTGAGGATACATTAGTGGCAAAAGATCCGCCTGACCATCGGAAGTTACGTAATCTGGTCAATCAGGCCTTTACGCCGCGCGCGGTTATGCATCTGTCTGAGCGTGTGAAACAGATTACGCAAGAATTGTTGGACGAGGTACGCGAAAAGGGGACAATGGATATTGTTTCTGACATCGCCTTTCCTCTACCGGCAAAAATCATTGCGGATATGTTAGGCGTTCCTGCCGAGGACTGGGATATCTTCCAACGTTGGGCGCGTGGTGATGATGGGCAACGGCGACCTGCAAGTCGGCAGGCAGGGGCGACAATGCAGGACGAGATGGCATTGTACTTTGCTGGCTTGCTAGAGGAACGGCGACGCAATCCGCGCGAAGACTTGATTACGGCACTGAGCAAGGCTGAAATAGATGGCGAACGACTTAACAATAATGAATTGGTCAACTTTTGTACTTTGCTGTTAGCAGCAGGTCAGGAAACGACCAAAAACCTGCTTGCCAATGCTCTTGTCTGCTTTACAGATCACCCCGATACAATGGAAAAGCTTGTACAAGAGCCTGGGCTGATGCCTTCTGCCGTAGAAGAGGTACTACGTTATCTCTCACCTGTCTGGTTCCTTTTCCGCCATACCAAGACTGATGTGGAATTGAATGGGCAACATATTCCGGCTCATCAGCTTGTGCTACCCTGGATTGCATCAGCGAACCGCGACGCGCACCAATTCCCGCATGCTGACCGTTTCGATATTCAACGTGAGCCAAACCGTCATGTCGGTTTTGGACATGGCATCCATTATTGTGTTGGCGCACCACTGGCCCGTCTTGAAGCGAAAATTGCGCTATCAATGATGTTGGAGCAATTGAAAGATATTCGGCGCGTGGAAAGTCAGCCCATTATTGCGAATATGGGCATCGTGTTTGTGATTCACTCCTTGCCGATTACATTCAAGGCATAGATCAGGTTCTGCTGATCTGTGTAAAACGTCAGATGCTGTGTGGCTTCATCACACAGCATCTGACGTTTTAGAGATACTTGCTTGCGTGGCGCGATAAATTTTGTAGAATAGTCTGATTAGAATTTGGAAGGAAGTACAAATATATGGGTGTCTTAGATGGAAAAGTCGCCATTGTGACTGGCGCGGGGCGAGGAATAGGCCGTGCCATTGCCGAGGCGTATTTGCGTGAAGGCGCGTTTGTTGTGGGAACAGCGGCGCGTGAGAAGGCTGAGTTGGATTGGCTCGCTGAGCCACAGAGGTCGCAACGCGGTCTGGCACACCTCGCTGATGTGAGTGATATTGCCGCTTGTGAACGGGTGGTCGAGCAGGCACTTCAGCATTTCGGAAAAGTGGATGTGCTGGTGAATAATGCTGGACGTGGTATGAAGTACGTAAGTCCTGCATTTATGACGGAGCCAACGCGCTTCTGGGAGATAGATCCTCAGGTCTGGCAGATGATAATTGAGACAAACGTCAATGGAACCTTTTATATGACACGCGCCGTTGTGCCACATATGCTACGGCAGGCAACAGGAAGCATTATTATCGTGAGTATGAATTACGAGACGATGAAGCGTCGTGGTTTTTCTCCTTATGGACCCTCTAAAGCGGCCCTTGAGTCAGCATCAGCAATTTGGGCACAGGAATTAGCAACTTCTGGTGTGCGCGTGAATATCCTGCTTCCGGGCGGTGCAACCAACACGGGTATGATTCCCGCTGGTACGCCTTCCGATATACGTTCCCGCTTGCTTCAGCCAGAGGTTGTTGCGGCACCAGCTATCTTTCTTGCCTCTGATGCCTCCCATGCTTTAACCGGGCGGCGTCTAACCGCTACCGAATGGAGTCCATCCGCTCCTGCAGGTGCAGCTATAGTGGAAGGAATAGGACGATGATGGATGATAGATGGTCATTTCCCGTGCCATCGTTATAAATGGTCATGTGCATAGTTCTTTAGTAACGTGAACGATTCATGACTTATCTGGACATGCGGAAACATTTCTGCTACCATGAATACATGATAGTCTCGTATGTATTATAAGTACGGATAGGCCAGAGGTGGAACTAATGCGCAACGAAACAGGTGCCGACTTCATTGAGGCATTGGCTCGCGGCCTGGATGTCATTCGAGCATTCGGGCCTAAGCGACCAAAGATGAGTCTGAGTGAAGTAGCGGCGGCTACCGGGTTGGCGCGACCAACGGCCCGCAGAATGCTGCTTACCCTTGAGGAGTTGGGTTATGTGCGCGTGGTACAGGGCGGCTTTACACTTACCCCGCGTGTACTCGAATTAGGTATGGCCTATATTGGCGCAACGCACATTTGGGATATCGCACGTCCACACATGGAATGGCTTGTGGAACACACGGGTGAATCCTCTTCGCTCGCACAACTCGATGGCTCCGATATTATCTATGTCGTGCGTGTCGCTGTGCCCAAGATCATCACGCTGGCTGTGACCATTGGTACGCGCTTTCCAGCCCTACAGACATCATTGGGGAAAATTTTGCTTGCCGAACTGTCACCAGATGAGGTGGAACGAGTTTTGAGTGAGCCGAGCCGTTCTGGTATTACGCCGCTGTGGCAGCCCGATCTTGAAGAACGCACTAACGTTTTGCATGAAGTGCAAACGAAGGGCTGGGCACTCACGGACGAGCATCTCGCGCGTGGTATTCGCTCAATTGCCGCTCCCGTACGCGATGGGAGTAACCATGTCGTAGCCGCGCTTAATGTCAGTGTTCACGCGGCGGAAACCAGCCTTGAAACCTTGATTGGACAATACCTTCCCTTGCTGCTGCAAGCTGCAACCGCTATCAGTAGTGATTGGGCGCAGTGGCAAAGCCGTCCAGTCATCATGCGTAGCCCAAATAGTTCAAATACTATGCTACATCAACCAGGTGTTACGCCATCCGCTAACTGATCTTGCATCTAGCGGGAACATACTGCCAGTATTTGTCCCGTTTTTGTATCGTGTCCACCCTTGACATGGCGATCACTGGCGGTCTATACTTGTTTTAACGGACAATCGTCCGCATAACGGACAACTCGTAATGCAAGCGTGGGGCTGGCTATAATGCACGGTCTCCACGTGTGAGATATGGAATAAGCTATTCCCAATGCATCGGAGGCGCGACCTTATGCCAGCGCAGGATAAGGACAAACAGGATAAGGATAAAAATATACAGGATGCGGACCAGAGGCTGGGGCCGCTCGCGGGGCTGTTGATCGCTGATTTTTCACGAGTACTGGCAGGCCCATATTGTACGATGCTGTTAGGTGACCTCGGCGCGACAGTAATTAAGGTCGAGAGTCCCGCAGGTGATGATACGCGTAGTTGGATACCCCCAGAGCGTAATGATGTCGCAACCTACTACTTATCAATTAACCGTAACAAACGCTCAGTCGTACTCGATTTTAATGATCCTGCCGATCTGCAATTGGCCCGTACATTGGCTGCCCGTGCCGATGTCTTCATTGAAAATTTCAAGCCCGGCGGTCTCAAGCGTTTCGGCCTGGATTATGACACGGTTCAGCAGCAAAATCCCGGGAGTATCTATGCCTCTATTAGCGGTTTTGGGACAGCACAGGGAGCATCTCTACCGGGCTATGATGTTATTGTACAAGCGGCATCAGGCTTAATGAGCATCACTGGTGATCCTGATGGTTCAGCGTATCGCTCTGGTATTTCAGTCTTTGATGTGATGGCTGGCTTACACGCTGTGATTGGTATTTTGGCGGCTCTTAATCATCGCAACCGTACAGGTAAAGGTCAGCATATAGAAGTCAGCCTGTTCGCTTCGGCCCTTTCAGGCATGGTCAATCAAACCTCTGCCTATGTCGCTGGCGGTGTCGTTCCTCATCGGATGGGCAATGCCCATCCCAGCCTGTTTCCGTATGGACCGCTCCCAACAGCAGATCAGGAGCTTGTGATTGCTGCTGGCAACAATGGGCAATTCAGTAAACTTTGCGCTGTGCTTGGCGTGCCTGAGTTGCCACGTGATCCTCGCTTTGCGAGTCCTAAAGATCGCAACTATAATCGTGACTTGCTAAGTCCATTGCTGGTTGAACGGCTGAAGATGAAAACAGCCAACGAGTGGTTTTACCTGTTAAGTGCTGCTGGTGTCCCTTGCGGCCCAATTAACACCATTGCGGGTGGAGTCGAGCTTGCCCACGAACTAGGCCTCGAGCCAGTTGTCGAGGTTGGTAGCGGAGACGATGCTGTGCCTATGATTCGCCACCCAATTTCATTCTCGCTGACTCCTCCGCGCTACACACTTCCTCCACCTGCACTTGGTCAAGATAGCGCACAGATTCGCGCCTGGCTCAGTCAGGAAGACACCACCCACTGAACTGGGGCAGATGAGATCGTCGGCACTGCTAGTGATCTTTAGAGGGAAACATATGGAATATCCTACAGGTATAGGTACATCTGATACTACCACTATTCACCTGCTTGGTCACGACCTTGCGGGTGAACTGATGGGCAATGTCGGCTTTGGCGAACTGGCTCTCTGGCTTGCGACACAGCAACGCCCGACGCCACAACAGGTCCGTGTTTTTGAGGCTGTCCTGGTCTCTTTGGCCGATCATGGCTTTACTCCGACCGCTATTGCGGCACGCCTGACCTTATACAGTGCGCCAGACGCGCTACAAGGGGCGATGGCGGCAGGCTTGCTCGGCGGCGGTTCGCGTTTCCTCGGTGTGACCGAAGACACGGGGCGTTTTCTTGCCGGGGTACTGGCAACGGTCGAGGGCCAATTGCCAGAAAGCGATGCGCAATGGGATGCGTTGGCACGGCAGGCAGTCACCGCACAACGTGCGGTCGGTCGTTTTATTCCAGGCTTAGGTCATCCTGTGCATAAGACTGTTGATCCGCGTACTGCTGTGATCATTGCTATTGCTGATCGTGAAGGCTTACGCGGTCCCCATCTGCGGCTGTTCGAGGCCATTGGTCGTGTTCATGCTGAGGTGCTTGGACGCAAGTTACCGCTGAATGGAGCAGGAGTCGCAGGCGCGGCATTAGCTGACATCGGACTGCCCCCCGATTTACTGCGCGGCGTATCTCTGCTTGCACGTGCAGCCGGGCTACTCGGTCACATCGCTGAAGAGATGCGTCATCCCATCGCACCTGCTATCTATGCGGCTGTTGATCGAAATGCCGTGTATCAGCCACGCTTAGAAGATGACGGCACTGAACATCACTAAGCTCAACCTATCTACCCCTGCCATGTGAGCAGGTGAATGTCCGAAGGAGGCAATTATGGCAACTATTACTGCTATTCTCGCCACAACCCATCATCCCTTTTTCTATCGTGCCAGCACTTCACCCCCAGAGAGCAGGCCCGATTTTACGGATGAATGGGTCCGCAAAGTGGAGGCGTATCGTGAAACGTTGACTAAAGCCAAACCCGATGTGTTGGTGATGGTCGGTTCAGATCACTTCCATCAACTCTTCTATGACAATATGCCGCAGTTCCTTATTGGCAAAGCACCGTTCTACAACGCGAATTACTACAATGAAGAGCGTGAGTTCGGGCTGCCGCGCATGCTCCTCAAAGGGCACGAGGCATTCTCCGCCTATCTGTTGCGCGCGGGATTGGATGCAGGTTTTGATTTCGCGTTTAGCAATGAATTGCACGTGGATCATAGTATTACGTGCCCGATTATCACGACGCGCCCCCAGGCAGATCTACCAATTGTGCCTATCTACACAAATATTTTTGCTCCACCCATGCCCCAGCCCCAACGGTTTGTGCAGCTAGGGCGCACCCTGCGTCGCCTGATTGAGGCGTGGCCCAGTGAGGAACGTGTTGCTATCATCGGCACAGGCCATTTGTCGCTCGAACTCGGTGGCCCACGCCAGTTTGGACCACATGGACCCGATCCAGAGTTTGATCGCAAAGCCGTCGCGTGGATCGCTAATGGGGATATTGAAGGCGCGTTACGCGAAGTGACCCTTGATAGCCTTTGGGAACCAGGGAACGCTACGCATGGTTTCCTCGATTTCATGCTGATGATGGGTGTTGCCGAAGGTGCCAAAGCTGATTACGCCGATACGCTCGATCTCTTTCACACGATGGAGGCCTATTTCACCTGGTATCCGAACGGAGTGGACGCATGAGCAAATACCTTCTCAATAAGTTCCTCTTCACGATTGATCGTGACCCGCTCCTGGTCGAGCGTTACCGTGAAGACCCACGTGGCACGGTCACGTGGTGGGAAGAAGAGCGGGCAAACGTAATCCTCAATTTGCCGGAAAACGAAGCCAGTACGTGGCTGCGCTTTACCGACGAAGAGCGCGAGGCACTGGCAACGCACGATTACGTCAAGCTATTTGAGTTAGGTGCGCATAATTTCTTAACTCTGACGCTCTTTATTGCCCTCTTTGAGCGTGACTACGAAGAGCCACTGGCATTTCAACGCGAGTATGCACGTAAACTTCAACACTGGTCACTCCCCTATCCCGATATCACCACGTGACATGTGCTATACGCCTGTAATACCCTTAAAATCGTAGGGGCGTGATTTATCACGCCCTGCTCGCGGATCGATTGGCCCTGCTCGCGCACCGATCGGCCTGGGGAGCTGTGTGACGCGGGACGAGGGCGTGACGCGGGACGAGGGCGTGATGGAATCACGCCCCTACGTAACCAACGTGGTATGCGGATGAAATTTTTCAACACCATCCATCACGCCCCTACACCATATCTGCATTATTTTGTTGAAGACAATCATC
>DAIDJF010000080.1 GCA_027451525.1 Ktedonobacterales bacterium | reverse complement strand
AAAATATAGCCAGTCAAGAAACTAAGAGTAGCAGGAGGTTGCAATGGCATTAAATTGCCCCAATTGCCAGTACACCAATCCAGATCAATCTACATTCTGTACACGCTGTGGCACATCGCTGAGCAATCTACGCGCAAATACACCGATTCCGCCACCAGCCTATGGAGTCGGTGCGAACAACCAGCCATACCCGATAGAAGCCTTGCCAATAGGCGCATACGCGCCACCCGCCGGAATGCAGCAACAGTTGCAACAACCTCCCGTAAGTATGCAGCCTCTAGCCCAGCCAATCCCTGTGGGTCCTGGCGGGTATGCTACCCCTGTCCCTGAACAGATGGGCCTCGGCGCACGCCCCGCCTCCATTCGACGCGCATTTGCGGGTCATGGGGTCGCTGTCATGCATCACTCCTGGCTCATCCCTGGACAACATGTGCAGGCAGCCACAGCTATGAGCACTATTCTGGAAAAGCTACGCCAGCACAACGTAGCCAATATCACGATCAAAGCTGAAAAACTGGCAGAACGCGGCGTTGCGGTAGAGGAACGTACCTATGTGACAACCACGCGCGGAGTCTCCACCGTTTTCACGTATGTCGCGCCCGCAGGGCAGGACATTTACATCTCTCGTGCGACGACAGTGCTTCCCGCTATTAGCAATGTACGCGTTATCATCTATGCCGCCTTGCTCTTTATCATGCTTTTTGCTCCTGGCATCATTTCCGGCATACTCTCCAGTGCGGCATCTAGCGCGAATCCCGCCGTCGCATTCGGAGCCGCAACGATTGCCACGGCAATTAGTTCAGTAGTTACAGTCGCAATATCCTTCCCGCTCGGCATTTTTTTCGCAGTCATACTTGCGCGCTCTATTATTACATTGATTGTGGAAAAAGATTTCTGGTGGTTTTTACGCCCCAACATACTCAATGACTTTCAACTTGACGATATTGCGTTGATGGAGCATCTCACTGACCAGGTGGTTCAGGAGTCAGTAAAAGAACTCGGCTTAGATGCCAGCACCATTACGCCTCCATCACAGGGCTATCAACCCAAACGCAGAATTCGCGTTATCTAAACATAAAAGCAGGTGACATACATGGCAGATGCAACACCATTTGTCCGTCTTATGCCACGCGACAACGCAACACAGGGGATGGTAGACGCCATATTTGGCTTCTCCCTCCCCTTCTTGCCCGATCTTCAAAACGCTCAATGGCTTACGGGCGTTCCACAACATGAACGGCTCAATGTCGCCTTACAGATGCAAATCCAGATGTTACAAAGACTCTGGGATAGACCGGGTTGCGCCTACGATCTGCGTTTTATCGGTACGAACCGCCAACTTGGCATTGGACTGTCCCTACTCTGCCGTCTTACCTACGCAAAGCAGGTTGGTGAACGACAGATACAGCAGCAATGCCAACAACACATGCAGTTTACACAACAGCTTTACGCACACTTCGGCTACGAATTAGTGCCATTTACGGATGAAGCAACCCTACAATATCACATGTTTCCATTTCGTTTACAATATCTCGGCGAAATACGACGTAGCGAAGCTCTCCTGACACTTGAAAATAGCTACACCGAATTTGAGGCTTATGTTCCTTATCCCTGGACATGGACACGCCAAAATCGCTCGCGCCTGCTTGCAATGCTCTTGGAACGCGAAGACGATTGCCTGCTTAGTGTGTGCCTGGAACCAACACGCTTGAGTCCAGCAGAACAAGCTCATCTTAGTCACGCAACCTCACCATCTCTCAGAGATCTCCTGTGGGAGAGCGGACCACACGGGCGGACCACCTACACGATTTATAGCGAATATGCCACGCGCTTGCAACAACCGTTTCTCCTGCGCCTCTGTCTTGCGACACCTGCCATGCGCACCTTCACACAACTCGAACGACAGGTGCGCGCAGAACTCGCGCTTGAGGATGTCCACACGCCATATAGAGGTATCACGACGTACAAGATCACAGCGGAACCTGTGCTTGTCACCCCTGCCACACAAGCAGAATGGGATGCCGCCTATTATAGCCTGCATCATCTCACGTGGCTTCCCTGGGGGCATAACGAAGGGATGGCACTCCCTCACACCAGACGACTGCGCGCATTAATGGATGCCACGGAAGCAAGCGGCGCGTTCCGCATTCCGATTGCGCAAGGCGATGATGCGGTAGGTATTCCCGTGCGCCCATTACTTCCCCAGGCATACACGCTAGCACATACGCCTGCACCCAACAACACAAACCAGACATCTTGGGGCAACAACCTCTCCACGCCATTTAGTCAGAGCAACCAGGGACCATTTAGCAATCCACCAGCACCACATAGCCAGACCTCTTTGCAGAACCCCTTGGCGGCATACAATCAAACATCCATGAGCAATCAATCCACTCCCCATCCGCATAACCAACCGCCATTTAGTAGCACACACGCTTCATATGGGCAGACATCAGCAATCCATATTAATAGGCCAGAAGAGCTACTTGGCAATATGCTCGGCTCGTGCCAGATTGAAGCGTTACTGGGAAAAGGAGGCTACGGCGCGGTCTATCGCGCACAGCAATTTTCCTTGCAACGCACGGTCGCCGTCAAAATAATCTTGGGAATACTGGAAGATTGCACACCCACGCAACGCCACACATTGCTCGCGCGTTTTGCGCATGAAGCCCAAGCGGTTGCGCGCCTGAACCATCCCAATGTTTTGCCAATTTATGAATATCAGGCTGGAGACATCCCCTACATGGTCATGCCCTATGTCGCGGGTGGCTCCGTTGCCGATGAAATCAAGGCCAATGGCAAACGCCCACTACCCGCTGCCCGTGTGTTCGCTGTATTACAACAGGTAGCTACCGCCCTGGATTACGTCCACCAACAGCGTCTTATTCATCGCGATATCAAGCCCCATAACCTGCTCTGCTATCCAGATGGACGCATTATGCTCTCCGACTTTGGGATTGTGCAATTTGATGACCCGGAAAGCACCAGATTTACATCCTCAAAAGAAATCTCTCCCTATACCCCAGCTTATGCTTCACCAGAACAACTCTATGGTCAGCCACTTGATAAACGGAGCGATATATACAGCCTGGGGATTGTCGTGTATGAATTGTTAACGGGCCATCGCCCACCTCCGCACGCTTTCTCACAATCGGCCTCACAGAGTATCGGGAGAGAATGGGGCGCATTTTTCGTGAAAGCCTTAGCAGAGCAGCCTGAAAAGCGTTTCCAATCTGGGCAAGAAATGGCATACGCTTTTCAAACTATCGCTTCTTTACAGTAGAACAACCTACACGGTCACCGATTGAGTATATTGTGTGCTGGCCTGATTAGTTGCATCTGTCACGACGAGCGTCACCGTATATGTGCCGGAATTAACATACTGATGACTCTCTTGTGGGTAATACGTCGTATCGGTTGTGCCATCCCCAAAGTCCCACTGATAATTCGCAAGCGAGGTACTGGGATCAGCAGCGGAGCCAGAGGCATCAAAGGTGACATAGCCAGCATACCCATAATAGCCAGAGTAGGTAGAATAAGTAAAAGTTGCAGTAGGCGGAGGCGGATACACCTGGACAGAGGCGGTATCCGTGCCTTGCTGACCAAGCGCGTCATGCACAGTCACTGTCACGTTGAAGTTGCCATTACTCTGGTATGCATGTACAGCGGTCGGTTGCTTCGTCGTGACAGATGCACTCTGATCGCCAAAATCCCAGATATATGTTAGATCACGCCCGCGCGCATTGCTAGTAAATTGCTCGCTTCGGTTGATAAGCAGCCTACCGCCATTAGGTAACGAGGTAATATTCACGACAGGTCGAGGATACCCAAGTTTCAAGCCATATTTCGCGAGCGAGGGTAGCACTGCCAGCCCGATGATAATGACGGCGATAACCAACAGCGGGAATAGCAGGCTCATTACACGCGCATAGGGACTGGAAGAGGCCATACTTGTAGAGCGTTGGTTTCCCATAAATGGTGCTGTGGATTGCATAACAACATTCCTTTCAGGCGTTCTAGTGGCCGTACATCTGCATGCTATTCGGTGGCGTAATCGAGGTTGCGGGGGGATACGTATCAGGCACTGAGATGAGTGCGACCACCGCGCTACAGAGCAACAATACACCGGGGAGAGCGATCAACACGGTAGACAAGTCACTTTGCACCTGCTGATTTGTCACATACGAGATACTCTGATTCAATTCGACCAGCAACCCACCCGCGATGGCGACAACAATCAGCAGAAGCAAGGCCATAAGGAATGCGCCATAGAGGAGGTTGCGCGCGCTACTGCGCTGTCCGCGCTGTGTGTAACCACTCAGCCTGTCGAAGAGCGCGAATACAGGAGCGCAAAGGGTTACAAGGGCAGAAGACACGCCTGCCAGCGAATGTTGTACCTGTTGTCGCACTGCACTGGTCTGATAAATGCCGCCGAGTGCCCCAAAGAGCGCACCACTCAAGAGCGTCCAGAGTAGCATATCAGTCAGGTTTACGCCAAAGGAAATGGTCAATGTGCTCAACCCACTCTGCGAGAAAGAACTGGGAAGATTGGCGGCTGTGACCTGTATGGTTCCCATCACACAGAAGATGCCCATCAAGAGCGTGAATGGCAACGCAATCAGTGCCCCTTGTATCGCGGCAGGACCAACGCCCTGACTCCGCGCGGTAGCAGCACTAACCCGCCCGCCGAGAAACAGGCTGAAAGCAGGAATCAGCGCAAGCAAGAAGATCCAGGAGGGCAGATGCAGATTAGAGCTGAAAAGTGACCACGTGGTTTGCATCTCCTGTGAATAAAAACATGTACTCTGCAGTTGATTGACAACCGTAATCGGGCTACCCGTTAAAAAAGCCAGCAGTGTCACGGCATGGCGCAAGCTATCCGAGAGTGACCACATCGTAAGAATTTGCCAGTCAGAACCCGCACAAAGCACACGAGACACAATAGGTTCAGAAACAATCACGTTGGGAGTCAGGCTGAGTACTGCCAGCCAGGAGAGCAGAATACCAAAGATCGTCGCTACTACCCCACCTGCCAGCGTGCCAGCCCATAGAGGAGATAATTTGGTGTGCAGGTAAAATTGTAGCATCCGTCGCCATTGTCCACGCGCCAGTTTTAACGAGGCACCAATAGCTCCGAACAAAGCCCCCCAGAGTAATCCATACATCAACAGAGAGGGAATATCCATTGATACCATCATAGAGGTTGATAGGGGTGATGCTGTTCCATTCACACTGACTCTCAACCCGTTGACCTGCGTAGTCAAAAGCCACAGCACAACCGTATAGGGAATGGCGATAGCAATCCCACGCAACATACTGATTTTTGGGTTATTTGTAAAATCAGAACAGGCCGCAAGGTAACCACCAAACACCAACAGGAGCGCAGGCACGAACAACAGGGCATGAAGACCATTTGCATGGTATACGGAAAAAGTTGCCCCTGTACTTGCTGCTCCCGCCCCATACTGGACATGGATGCCAACTCCATTTGCCACAAGAAAGAGTTGCAGCGCGTCACGGAAAAGGACATGGATTGGCGTCATGTCTAGCAGAGTTTCTAAGTAGTCCCAATTTAACGTGGAACTAGATGCGACACCTGGTGAAGCGGATCGGCCTTCTAAAATGGCGAGAAATACCAGCGAACAGATGACACCTAGAATAACAGGCAGGATACCCCCCAAAATTATGCCTAATGCGGCACTACGCGCAAGCGCAGGCTGAAAGATGCGCTCAAGCAGCTTTTGCAGTGCATTGGGTTCCAACATTTGTGCGACAGGGGTCTGCGGTGGCTGTTGGGGCTGTGTCACATCGTATCTAAACGGCTGCATTG
Organism: Ktedonobacterales bacterium; assembly: GCA_027451525.1. GTDB lineage: Bacteria > Chloroflexota > Ktedonobacteria > Ktedonobacterales > Ktedonobacteraceae > DTNP01. The sequence goes on along the minus strand of DAIDJF010000080.1, from coordinate 18,525 downwards.
TTGGCTGCATCAGCCCATTCGTTATTTGTGCCTCTCCATATCTAAATGGTTGCATTGTCGGCTGCATCATATCAGTGCTTACTGGTGGCATGTTCCCTGTACTTACAGGTGGCATGTTCCCTGTAAATACAGGCATGTTCCCTGTGTTTACAGGCGGCATATTCCCCATAGAGGGCGATATTCCAGGGCTAGATGGTGAGGGCAAAGGAGACGATAGTTGCGTGGTATTGTTTGGCATATACGGGGATGGAGCGGAAAAAGTAGGCGGCAGTTGACTCGTAGTAGGTGGACTACTCTGCACGCGCGTTCCACAGTAATTGCAAAAAACCGCATCTAAGAGCAGCTCTCTTTTACAGGATGGGCACTGCATTTCTAGTTCTCCTGTCTCAAATTCATTTTTGATGTCAAATTATAATGCGATCGTAACAAATCCAGGCGTACACAAAGATAATAGCACAGCTGTCTATGAATATCAAGCACGTTTTTTATTAAAAATACATTCTTCTTAAGGTAAAAACGCACATTCAAAGGTATTCGAAACATATTTTTTACCTTTATATGGCATATGCAATCATTTAACAGTTGTGTGTACAGAGATGATTTTGCAGTGATACTGCTATTCATCGTGTGACGATGAACGCTCTTACCGTCAACGCAGTTCAGATGCCCCATTTTGCGTGGTACAATCATCCTTAGTTGTAAAGACGTAACATTAAGGAAAAACCATGCAAATAGCCCTTGAGCAGCTTTCAAGCCGTTACCCACATTTGGCGGCCGCCTTCGCATCTTTACCGCAAAGTGAGAGCCACTTGCGCCGCCTACAAGATTTGAACGACACATGGCAACAGATGCTAGGCACAGACGAGGCACGCCCCTATACAGAGGTGATCTTAACTGAGGAGCGCGCGCCCGTGCCAGCGGTCGATACGTTCGACATTATTTACGCAGGTGGCGGCCTCAACCTGCTCAACGCCGCTGTGATGACATGCCGCTATGGTCTGCGCGTCCTCGTCTTCGACCGTTTTACCGTTGGGGCAGTACATCGTGAGTGGAACATCTCGCGTGAGGAACTACGCGAGCTGCTTGAGGTTGGTCTGCTCACCCCCGCTGAACTGGAAAGCGTCATTCAGAGTACATATCAGGATGGCCTTGTGCGTTTCTTCGCAGCCAATATTCATGTGCCACCCGCTGAACTCCATCTTAAAGATGTGCTGGATGTTGCGGTCGATGCCGACAAATTGACAGCATTGTGTATACGCAAAATTCAGACACAGCGACCGAAAAACGGCCTGCCCAATGTCATTCTGCATAGCACAACCTTTACGCGTTGCGCGGTGCAGCCGACACGTGGCGTCACAGTTGATGTGACAAACACCAGTGGAGAAGCGCATAGCTACGGGGCCGCGCTCCTCATTGATGGCATGGGATCGACCTCGCCAATCGCCTGCCAGTTGAATTGTGGCAAACCTTTTTCGCTCGTCTGTCCGACAGTTGGTACAGTAGCGCGTGGCTATAAACGTGGCACAGCATCCAATGAAGTCGCGCCTGCCGTAGGTGAAGTGCTGGTCTCAACAGAGGATGCGCGCAAGGGACGCCAATTGATTTGGGAGACTTTCCCTGGCGCAGGTGATCAGGTAGCGATCTACCTCTTTTATTATGCGGAGACGGGCCAACGCGTTGATCTGCTCGAACTCTTTGATGACTTTTTCGCGCTCTTGCCCGGCTATAAAGATATCAGTGCGGTCGAAATTCTTAAACCTGTCTACGGCTTTATTCCAGCGGGCTATAATATCGCGCTCCCCTGGAGCAAGGGGCAGAAAACGCTGGCCTATGATCGCGTGCTTTCCCTGGGTGATGCCGCAGCCTTTCAATCACCACTAACATTTTGCGGTTTCGGCTCCTACGTGCGCAACCTGCGGCGCATCACAACGCTACTATCGTATGCCTTGAAAAACAATCAGCTAGAGGCGCAATCATTAAACCAGATTCGTGCCTCCGAGGCGGTCCCAGCTGTCGCACGGGCCTTTAGTAAATTTATGATCGCCAAAGCGGAGGGGCAAGAGCCAGCGTGGCAGGTCAACGAGACGATGAATGTGTTCTGTCGCGTCCTGGCAGATCTGGGGCCGCGTGTCACTAACGATTTTTTCAAAGACCGTATCGGTTGGCTGGACTACACGCGCGTGGTCTTCAACACGCCACGCTACTATGCGCGTATCTACACGCTTGCGCTCAGCACGCTCAGCCCTGTGGAAATCATCGGCTGGATTACGGCGTGGCTGGCCCTGGGTCGCCAATCACTCATCTATCAGTGTTATCTGCTGTTTGGCTGGTGTATTGCGCCGCTGACGTTCTTACTTCGCAGCACAATGCCCAAATTTGCGCTCAAACTGGCAATCTATCAGGAGTCAATGAAGCAGGTGAGGCGCAGCAAAGAGGGCACCTATGAACAGTCCAGGCAGAAGGCGCAATGGTGGGGAAAATTGTGGCCTCATGGCTAGGCTTACAAGTCGTCTTTTGCGCATACCACATTGCGTAACCAGAGGGCAAATTGTGCGCTAGCTTCTTCCAGGCTATTTTTGCGCTCAGCAACTATCTCTAGCTGCTTTGCCAAAGCTATAGGGTCTCCTGCGAATGCATAACCATTAAGGCGCAAAAAAACATCACACGCAGCAAACGCGGTACGTTTATTACCATCCATGAATGCCTGTGCTTGTGAGATACTAATAGCAAGCAAAGCAGATTGCTCTATAATATCTGCGTTGTCATAATAGGCTGCCATCCGTGGGCGCATTATGGCTGATTCTAACAAACCTTCATTTCTTAATGGTGCAGGAGAACGTCCAAAACGCCTCATCATCAGTTCGTGAATAATCAGTACATCAGCCATTGTCAGATAATGGGGAGTATCCATATCGAACTATCCTACTTATCTGCAAGATAGCGATAGCCAGCTTCATTACGCTCCCAGCTCTCCTCAAACGCTTCAGACACAAGCGAAGAAATCCCTGCTCGTTTTTCTGCCGCATGTATCTCGACAGAGAGGAGTTGTCCTTCTTGCAACTGCAACCGTTCTACCTCTTCCTTCGGAACAGTAACCACATAGTTATTGCCTACTTTAAGTAATTTTTGCCAGATCATTTTCTTGCTCCTTCCTGTATATATTGTACATAGATACTATACAATATCCCTTGCTAAAGATCAATTTGCTATCGGCATAGACGAAAATAGATGCTGTAATTCTGCCCGCTTGTTGACGAAAGAGACACTAATCAGTACTATAGACAACAAAGCTTTTATAAGAAGAAGTAAGGGTGAGGCATTTAGTGGAAGGGAGTTTTTTATGGCGACATCTGGCAAGGAACAACCAGCGGCGCAAGAAAATCTGGTTGGGCAAATGCTACGTAAGGGCGAATATACACTTCATAAGGTCATTGGGCGCGGCGGAATGGGTAGCGTCTATCAGGCAACACACACCGCTTTAACAATTCCGCTTGCCATTAAACGCATGCCAGCAGATCAACCACTGCCTGACGAGGTAACGCGCGAATTGGATATGCTCCTGCAAGAGCGCGTCATGGCCTATCCATCAGCGCAGAAAGCAAGGTCGCATAGGGATTTTCCGAGCAGCGGCGGGGAACATACAGATCGTTTTCTGCGTGAGGCGTTACTGCTAGCACGCCTGCACCATATCGCGTTGCCCTCGCTCTACGACTATTTTCTTGAAAATGGGCACTGGCATCTGGTCATGGATTTCATTCCAGGACAAACATTGACGCGCTATGTGCAGCAACACGCCCCATTACCACCACTGGAGGCGATTAACTACGCGATGCAGCTCTGTGATGTGCTGCATTATCTGCATATGCAAACGCCGCCTGTCATCTTTCGCGATCTCAAACCCTCTAATCTGCTGCTCACGCCTGACGGCACAATTATGCTGGTTGATTTTGGCATCGCCCGCTACTTCAAGGAGGGGCAGCTTAATGACACGGCTGATTTTGGTTCGCCCGGCTATGCCTCACCCGAACAATACCAGAGCGATAACCAGACCGATGCACGTTCAGACCTGTTTAGCCTGGGCATTATCCTGCACGAGATGCTCACGGGTGAGCGTCCCAATATGCTTACCAACCTGCGTGATACGCTTGATACGGTTCACCAGCTTGTGCCCTCCGTCTCACCTGCGCTTAGCGGTCTGGTCACATTGGCAACGCGCAACGACCCCAATTATCGCTTTCAATCGGCACGCATGTTCTACCTCGCCCTTGAACGCGCCTATCTTGTTGAGGAACCACGCGCCTATAAATACGCCTTACAACCATCCTCAACTACAACATCGCCACCTGCCACCGCAGAAAAGACAGCTACGGAGACAACCGCTGTCCTTACACGTGAAGAACAGCCCGTGCCTCATGAGACACCACAAGCAATTCCATTACTCACGATGGAGCAACGGCAACAGATTCATGAGGCACTACAAGAGGCACGCATTGAGCGTTTAGAGCAGGAGCGACTCGAAGTACAACTGGCCTCGGTCGATGAGAGTTTGAAAATGCGCGCCACACTGCCACTTTCACAAATACCCAGGCCATTTGAAGAACAGCAGCAACTCCCACAACCACTAGCCTCTAAACCCCGTAGCGGCATCCAGAATATGCTAAGGATCAGTTTTGCTGTCGCGCTGCTGCTCTGTCTCATCATGGCCTCGCTACTCATCTACACGCGCGTAATGCCCCATAACGCTCCATCAGCACAGGTACAGAAAACACAGGTCATACCAACTACCACACAGTCTTTGGCAAGCTCGTGGCAACTTCTGCCCTCGTTACCTTCACCTGAAGCGGATAACACGCTTGTATATGTACAGGTGCAGGGACGCAGTTATATCTACATGAGCGGTGGCTATCGCGGTGCCAAACAAGTACCACCTTATGACCGCACACTCTATCGTTATGATATTGCAGCCGCACACTGGGAGCATCTGGTGGGCGCGCACTTTCCAGGCATGGTCAACAACGCCGTTGTAGCAGATGAGCACGGCAATCTCTTCTTTACAGCAGGGTATTCAACCGATACCTATACCATTTCATCACTACTCTATAAATATCAGCCCGCTAGCGACACGTTAGAGAAAATCGTTCCCCCCACGCAACTACATCTCGGTTTTGGCTCCTCCATTCTGGCTGACCAACATGGACATATCTACCTGACCGAAGGCTTTACACAGAGTGGCAATGCACACGCACAGGCAGGCACGAGTTGGTATCGCTACGATATTGCCGATGGAAGCTGGCATCAGATTGAACAACTCCCGCAAGGACTGGGTTATGTTACGCTAACACAGGCCAGCGATGGCAGTATTGTACTGATTGGCGGTGCAGTTGATGCTGGTCAGCACGTCCAGAGCGGACAGATTTACCGCTACGATGTCGCACATAATCGCTGGAGCAAAGCATCGGTAGCTACCCCCATGCCACTCAGCGGTGCGGCAAGCTGCCTGATTGGGCCGAATAAAGAAGTCATCATCGGGGGCTATGACGCAATACACGATAGTATCGTAGAACAAAGCTGGCTGGTTGACCTGCACACGCTCACATGGCGCGCACTTGCGCCACTCCCAGGTGGTGGCTCTATGCTAGGGGCGGCCGCTTGTGATGGGGCAGGGCACGTTTTTGTCGAGCGTGGGGCCAGCGATCCCTCAACGCCGACCTCCGATTTCCTGCAAATGAACATCACACAGTGAGAGACAACTGTGATAGGAGCGCAAGCCTCTTGTGTGGTATGATCAGGATGGAGTGCTTTGTCTATCAGAGGAGATACGACGATGGAATTTGCCTATTCGGAGAAGGTCAATGGGCTGCGCATCCAGGTGAGCCAGTTCATGGATCGCTATATTTATCCTAACCAGAAAACGTACCATGAGCAGATCGCCGCATCTGGCAACCTGCACCACCATGCCGAGATTGTGGATGAACTGAAAGCGATTGCGAAGAAAGAGGGCCTGTGGAACCTCTTTTTGCCCGACAAAGAGTACGGCGCGGGTCTGACCAATCTGGAATATGCCCCACTCGCCGAGATCATGGGGCGCGTCGGTTGGGCCTCGGAGGTCTTTAACTGCGCCGCACCCGATACGGGCAACATGGAAATATTAGCCCAATTCGGCACAGAGGAGCAGAAACGCCAATGGCTGCTGCCCTTGCTCAATGGCGAGATTCGCTCCGCCTTCTCGATGACCGAACCAGAGGTAGCCAGCTCGGATGCAACCAATATCCAGTTGACGATTACGCGCGAAGGCAACGAATACGTGCTCAACGGGCGTAAATGGTGGTCTTCGGGAGCGGGCCGCGAACGCTGTACAATTCTGATCGTGATGGGCAAAACCGACCCACACAATCCCGACCGCCATCGCCAGCAGAGCATGGTTCTAGTTCCTAAAAATACGCCTGGCGTTACAATCGTGCGCAACCTACCCGTGATGGGCTATATGGATAACGAGAGCCATAGCGAAATACAGTTCGAGAACGTGCGCGTGCCCGTTAGCAACCTGCTCGGTGAAGAGGGCAGCGGCTTTGCAATCGCGCAGGCACGCCTGGGACCTGGACGCATCCATCACTGCATGCGCGCAATTGGTGGCGCGCAGTACGCCCTTGAACTGATGTGTCAACGCGCGGCCTCGCGTGTCGCCTTTGGCAAACCACTGGCCGAGCAAGGCATGGTGCAGGACTGGATCGCTACCTCCTACCTTGAGATCGAACAGGCGCGTTTGTTGACGCTCAAAGCGGCCTGGATGATTGATACGCTGGGCAAAAAAGCGGCGCAAAACGAGATTGCCATGATCAAAATCGCAGCACCGCAGATGATGACCAATGTAGTCAATCGCGCCATTCAATTGTTCGGTGCGGCTGGCGTGAGCGACGATTATCCATTGGCGGCGATGTGGGCACATGGACGCACGCTGCATATTGTCGATGGGCCGGATGAGGTCCATAAGCGTTCACTGGCGCGTGCGCTCGTCAAACAATTAGGGAAATAGGCGTTTTTTCACACACAAAGGCTGGGAAAGGCCAAGATATCGTCCCTTCCCAACCTTTGTAACATCTCATTCCTCTTTTACCCTTCTATAAAGATGTAAAAAATATCGGACTCACTCGTGAAGAAGTAACGATGGGATATGCAATCCTTCCCAACTATGCTATACTCACTGCAACAATAGTGGCGTTTTCATGTTCTATCACAAAAGCGTTATTTATTGCGTCTAAAAGAAGATGGGCCAGGATGGATACAACGACGTAGATTATTCATCTCAGCGAAGTCGTGTGTGTCCTGTATTATGAACATTTTGAGTGAGAGGAAACACTAAGTTATGCGTCGAGGAACACTCACACTCCTCTTCTTTATTATCCTGTTAGGTCTGGGCGCATCGTATGTCGTCTTCTGGCCTAATGCGGGTCCAGGTGGGAAACCCTGGCACGGCATCAGTAACCCCTTCCAGGTACGCGAGGGGCTTGATCTGCAAGGCGGTGTGCGTGTCCTGCTGGTGCCAGACCCGAACAAACACTATACCACTGACGAGATTAATCAGGCCATGCCCGCCGCCATCGCGCTAATTACACAGCGTGTCAACGGTGGTCTGGGTGTCAGTGAACCAGATATCCGTCAGGAGAGCAGCAATGGCGTTCCCAGCATCGCGGTTGAGTTGCCTGGTTTGAACAGCGGTAACCCGTTCCAGCAGATTCAACAGCTTTTGAAAACGGGTGACCTGCAATTCTGGGATACCGGCCCTGGCGGCAACCTCTCGCAGGGTGCAACTTTCGATCCCAAACAATATGCCCAGTATAATCCGGGCGATAAGGCACTCTTCACAGGTGCGGACCTTGACCCTTCACAGCTTGGTGTCCAGCCAGATCCGAATGGCGGAGCCAACTATCAGATTACCTTCGGCATGAAGGGCAATGCCATTCAACGCCTGAGCACCTTTACCGCCAACAATATCGGTCACGCCTTGACGATTGTGCTGGACGGACAGGTGATTAGCTCACCAACCATTCAATCACAAATCCCAGGCAACGGCGTGATTACGGGCACGTTCACGCTCCAAAGCGCGCAAGATATCGTCAACGTGCTGAAATATGGCTCGTTACCTATCGTGCTAACCATTCAGAGTGAGGATACAGTTGGCGCAACGCTCGGACAGGACTCGATCATTAAAAGCGAGATCGCGGCGGCGATTGGTCTGGGCATCGTCATTCTGTTCATGCTACTCTACTACCGCTTACCAGGACTGCTGGCAGATGTCGCGCTGATTCTCTACTCCATTTTCGTCTTCGCCCTCTTCAAGATGATTGGCGTAGTCTTGACGCTGGCCGGTATCGCGGGTTTCATTCTTTCAATTGGTATGGCGGTTGATGCCAATGTGCTGATCTTTGAGCGTATCAAAGAGGAGTTACGCGCTGGTCGCCTGCTCTCAGCTGCGATTGATATCGGCTGGAAGCGCGCATGGCCCTCTATTCGAGACTCAAACATTTCGACGCTCATCACCTGCGCCGTGCTCTACTTCTTCGGTAGCAATTTTGGAGCCAGCATCATCGTCGGTTTCGCGACCACCCTGTTTATCGGTGTGCTGGTAAGTATGTTTACCGCCGTTGTCGTTACGCGCACCTTCCTGAATCTGCTTGTGCCGACGGGTCTTATCAGTCATCCCGCGCTCTTCGGGCTGCCCTCTGATGTCGTCGCCTCAGCCTCAGCCAACGTTGCGCGGCGTAGCACCGTGTAATGTAGAGGAGTATGTCGTGTTCAATCTTGTCAAATATCGTTACCTGTTTCTAGGCATCTCGCTCCTGATCATCATTCCTGGAGTCATCTCCCTGTTCGCACGTGGTCTGAACGTCGGCCTGGACTTCAAGGGTGGTTCGAGCATCGAGCTTCGTCCGCAGGTTGCCACTACTTCAACGCAGGTGCTGAACTTGATTAAGCCATTCCACCTGCAAGATGCTTCGGTCGTGCTTGGGAGTGATCCCACGCTGACCGGCGGCAAAACTGTCTGGATTCGTCTCAACACGCGCATCGACACAACGGTGCAACAGGCGATTCAGAGCGACATCACGGGCAAATATGCTAATACAAATGTCAAATTCTACGACGAGCCACTCAACGGACAAACCGTGACCATGGTTGTTGCCGATGGCTTTTCGACAGTCCCGCAAGTGAGCGATATTCAAACGTTGCTCAGCAAGCTGCCTAATACGACTGACGTGACCAAAACTAGCACGTCCACCACGGCTACGCCCACGCCTACGGCAGCAGCAACAGCTGGCACGACCCCAACCGCCGCCGCAACCGCAAGCGCGACTGGCACGCCCGCAGCAAGTGGGACACCAACGGCAACATCTACGCCTACTACCACGACCAGCAATCCAGCGGCGACTATTCCCGTCAAAGTCACCAATGTGATACAAGGCACAACCAACCAGAACTTCACCATTCTGACCACCACGCCGCTCCAGACCGGCGACATCTACAAACTGATGGGTGCGATCACCAGCAATGGTGGCCCGTATGTGCAGTTGGTGAGCAACTCTGAAGTCGGCCCCTCGGTCGCGTCTGAGACCACACGCAACGCCGTCTTTGCAGTCCTGGCAGCTTCCGCCGCCATTCTGCTCTATGTCTGGTTCTCGTTCCGCAAAGTGCCACGCCCATGGCGCTATGGAGCCAGTGCCATCATCGCGCTACTCCACGACGTGCTGGTCGTGCTTGGGGTCTTCTCGATCCTGGGCTGGCTATTCAATATCCAGATCGACTCCCTTTTTGTCACGGCCCTGCTGACCATCGTCGGTTTCTCCGTGCATGACACCATCGTGGTGTTTGACCGCATCCGCGAGAACATGCAGCGACGTACTATTGAAACCTTCGATCAGGTCGTCAACGCCAGCCTCGTGCAAACGATGGCGCGCTCGCTCAACACCTCGTTGACCGTGCTCTTCACGCTGAGCGCGTTGACACTCTTTGGCGGCGTCAGCATCCGCACCTTCACGCTGACTCTGCTCGTGGGTATCTTTAGCGGAACCTACTCCTCGATCTTCAACGCCAGTATGTTGCTGGTCATGTGGGAGAAACACGAGTGGGTCTTCGGTTGGTTCAATCGCAACCGCGTCGAAGAGAAACGCCCGAATCGCGAACTGGTCGGTACGCGCTAAGCAGCAAACCAGTTCACAAAAGGTACAATAGAAAACAGGATAGGGATACGTCCTTATCCTGTTTTCTATTGTGTTTTTCAGGCAGAGAAAGCTGAGATGAGCAGGATGTTGATTGGACTTGACCATATCATTATTGGCGTGCATAACCTGGAACAGGCGACCGATACCTTTAGCACAAAACTTGGCTTAGCCGTCAGCGGCGGCGGTATCCATCCCACAGGAGGGACGGCAAACCGCATTATCGTGATCGGCGATACTTACCTGGAGCTGATTGCCGTGCGCGCACCAGACGAGGCGCAACCCAGCATACTACAACGTTTGGCAAAGGGAGAAGGCTATCTCAACTGTGTTTTGGGTTCCAACGATCTTGAGGCCGATAGCGCGGCAATGCGTCAGCGCGGCGTGTCAATCATCGGCCCTAACGCGGGCATGCTCACCGCAGCGGATGGACGCTCGCGCGGCTGGGCACGAGTAGATGTCGAACGCCCCGATTTAACCCAGCACTATCCCTTTCTCATCCAGCACGATAGCAGCGGCGAGGAGCGGCGCACACGGCTGGCAGGTTGGACAACGCCACCTCCCCATCCGCTCGGCGCAACAAAGGTGCTGAACACAACCATCGCTGTCACGGATCTGCACGAGGCCACGCGCCGTTTTCAGCATATCTATGGGCTACAGGTCTCGGAGCCATATACGGGTGAGGTCGATGGCTGGGATGCCACGCTGAGCGCGTTATTGTTACACGAGCAGATGCAGAGTCTCGAACTGGCAGCCCCCATCCCACCCGTACTTGATCCCATTGAGGGCAAACCCATGGTACCACAGGCAGGTGCGCTAGCCTATCACCTGCAACGCTTTGGCGAAAGCCTGTGCCGCATGACGCTTGCCGTCACCAGCCTACCTCAAGCGCGTAGCTACCTCGACAGGCATGGCGTAACTTACGCGTATCAAGCGACGCCACATGCATGCCTCTGGATTTTGCCCGATCAGGCATGTGGAGCCTCTATCGTACTGCATGAACGAATCCAATAGAACCACTTGTGGCTCTTGACTTTTGCCACATTTGCGCCTACACTTATGACCAGATGAACAAATTTAGTCACAATATTCATCTGGTCATTTAGTCACGAAAGGAGGGCGACCGCGCGTGTCACCCCTAACTATATTAGAGAAAAAGAGAGGGTATAGTGGCTGGTCAGAGATATAAAGCCAATACACAAGAGGACACGAGCAAACGGCAGGAACGCGCCCATCGCATTCTGGACGCGGCAGCCGAGCTTCTCCAACGCTGGGGCTATCGCAAAACAACGATTGACGATATCGCTCGTCAGGCTGGTGTTGCCAAAGGCACAATTTACTTGCATTGGAAGACGCGCGAAACGCTGTTCTATACCTTACTCTTGCGTGAAAGCCTCTCTGTCGCCGACGAAATGTTACGCAACATCACAGATGACCCAGAAGGTATGACACTACACGGGCTGATGAAACATTCCTTTCTCGCCACCATGCATAACCCGCTGATACGCGGCATTTTCTTGCAAGACACCGAGATGTTGGGTGAATTGCTGCGTCCAGAGATGCGGCAAGTGACAATCCAGCAGAAAATTGCCAGCTCGCAAATGTATATGACGCTGTTACGCAGCAAAGGCATGGTACGCGAAAATCTCAGCGATCAAAAAATACTCTCCGCCCTCACTTCAATTACTATAGGTTTTATGCTTTCAGAGCCATTAATGCCTGACGAATATAAATTCTCATGGGAAGAGACGGCAGACCTGCTGGCAGAAACTATTCGTCGCACTTTTGAGCCGGAGACGCCCGTTTCGCCAGAAGCTCTACGCGAGGTAACAGAGCAATTTCAGCACATGTATCAGACGTTACTGGATACAGCAAACGCTCAGATTCAGGAGGCACTACAATGAGTCAGCCACAACGGCAGGATGCCGCAATCGAAATCGCTGATCTGCATAAAGTGTATGGAAAAATACAAGCGGTGCGCGGTATCTCTATGCGCATTGAGCGCGGCGAGATATTTGGTTTTCTTGGTCCAAACGGCGCGGGCAAAACGACCACCATTCGCTGCATGTTGGATGTCATTCGCCCCACACAAGGTAGCATTCACATTCTTGGCTTAGACGCCCAACATGCGCGGCACGCCTTGCATCAACGCATCGGCTATCTGCCTGGTGACGTTCGTCTGCCTGGCGATATGACAGGACGACAAATCATCGATTACTTCTCGCGCCTGCAAGGCCTTGAGCCAGTCTTGCTAAACGATCTAGTTAAACGCTTCGATGTGGAATTAAAGCGTCCGCTCAAGGGCTACTCAAAGGGTATGCGCCAGAAAATCGGCATCGTGCTGGCCTTTATGTGCGACCCCGAACTGCTAATCCTCGACGAGCCAACCTCTGGTCTTGATCCACTGGTTCAGAAAACCTTTAACGAATTTCTGCTTGAGGAACAGGCACGCGGCAAGACAATTTTTATGAGTTCGCATATCATGAGCGATGTTGAAAAGGTCTGCCAGCGCGTGGCGGTCATTCGCGCGGGCGAACTGGTCACAGTTGAAACAGTCGAGGCATTGCGCGAAAAGGCTGGTCAGCGTGTGACAGTTGAATTTGGCGATCCGGTTTCCAATGAGGAGTTGGCCCACATCCCCGGCGTAAATCTGGTCACACTCACCAACGGTAGCTATCACTTTACGATGAGCGGTAGCATGGACCCGCTGATTAAAGCTCTTAGCCGTCACGAGGTGCTACGTCTGCAAGCGGAAGAGGCTCCATTGGAAGAGGTTTTCTTAAAATTCTATGAAGAGCAACCGCGCCAAACGGCAAGCGTCAATGACTAAGAGCAGGCGCAAAAGGAAAGGATAAAAATCATGGCAACAGTTTCCGTGCCACAATATAGTAGCAAAGCGCGCAAACGTTTCAGCGGGCTACCCGTCACACTTCACGCCCTAAACAACGCAAAAACGCTGATCAGCGCGGGTGCTTTTTATGCCCTGTTTCTCGCGATCGTCGTCGGACTGATTTATCCCACACTGGCAAACATTAACCTGAGTGCCTATCTGACCTCAAACACGGTCGCGGGACTGGTCGGCGTAAAGTTGGCCCACGCCAACAGTTTTATCGCCCTGATCGCCATCGAACTCTACGGTTCCTTCTATGGCTTGCTTTTCGGTGGCATTATCGCGTATATCGCCGGAGCCGCACTGCCCGCGACGATTGAAAACGGCACAATGGATTTAGCACTGGCGCGTCCTGTCAGTCGCACGCGCTACTACCTGGAGATGTGGCTGGCAGTACTGTTGGCAAGCCTGATTACGAGTGTACTCACCGTTCTCGCGGTCTGGCTCAGTTCGCTGTTCGTCAAGGATGCAGGTATCGACTGGTCCTGGCTTATAACGACGCAACTGATTGAGTTCGCGCTGTTCGTGTTTCTCGTTGGCGTGGGTCTGCTCTTTGGCTCATTCATCAATGCCAGCCGGGCCGCAGGCGGGACAGCGGTAGGCATTGTTGGCCTGATCTACATCACCAACGCGATTGGCCTGCTCTCCAACAATTTTAGCTGGCTGCTGAAAATCAATCCGTTTTACTATGCGCAGGGCGCGCAGGCTCTCGTGCAACACCAGTTCACAAGCTGGCATCCCTGGGTGCTGGTCACGGCGGGTCTGATCTGCACCCTCGCTGGTCTGTTCATTTTCAACAGACGCGACCTACCTACTACATAGAACGCAAAGTAGGGACCGCTCACCACGATTATCACGCCCTCATTCCCTGTTCGCATAGCCTCCCACATGGCTTCTCAGGCCGATCGATGGGCGAGCAGGGCGTGACGATCGTGGTGAACAAATTCACCCGCATCCGGCATGGGTTGCGTAGGGGCGTGATTCCATCACGCCCTCGTCCCCTGTCACACGGCCTCCCACACGGCTCCCCAGGCCGATCTATGGGCGGGCTGGGCGTGATAAATCACGCCTCTACGATGCAGGATGCAAAGCGTTGTTTCAGAAATACCGTAAATTGCCGCATCACGCATTCTACTTCTTTGCCCTGTCGCCAATTCTGGTACAACTTGCTATAATATGCTCATGAGTAGGACGAGAAAGAAAGCAGTTATTTCATGACCATCACCATTCCAATGGAGACGCTGATTGCAAACGCTTGTGCCCATCTGGCTAGCGTTGATCCCATCATGGCTTCCGCGATTGAGCGCGTTGGCCCTTGCACGCTGCAGCCCGATCCTGATATCTTTCAGGCTCTTGTTGACGCGATTATCTCACAGCAGATTTCGGTCAAGGCCGCAGACGCGATTATGGGGCGCGTGCGTGCCGCTTTACCTGAAGGCAATGTTACGCCCGAAGCACTGTTCGCGTGGGATTTTGAACGTCTGCGCACATTGGGCCTCTCTACACCAAAGGCACGCTATATCCTTAATCTGGTCGAGCATATTCACTCAGGGCAACTTCAACTGGAACACCTGAGAGAGATGGACGACGAAGAAGTTATTACGCAACTCACTGCGGTCAAAGGCATTGGACGCTGGACAGCCGAAATGTGTCTCATCTTCACGCTTGGACGCCCCGATGTCTTACCCGTCGATGACCTGGGTTTTGTAGAGGCAGTGCGCGTGGCATACGACCTGCCAGCGCGTCCAACACGCAAAGAGCTACAGGAACGAGGCGAACTTTGGCGGCCCTATCGCACCTTTGCAACGTGGTATATGTGGGGATTGCGCCGCTTAATGCAACACAACGAACGTGCTAAAACACGCATTGTCTCGCTCTAATTTTGTGATACGATAGATATGTATGATGGATACACCCGAAAATTATTACACTATTCTGGGCATAACAACCGATGCAGATGCCGATACGCTCAAACGCGCGTACCGCCAACTAGCCCGCCGCTATCATCCCGACCTCGCGGGTCCCGAAGGGGCAGTCGAGATGAAGCGCATCAATCGCGCGTATGATGTATTGAGCGACCCGGAGAAACGGCACAATTATGATATTGTTCTCGGCGGCGTGATGGATCTACGCGCTGGGGGCTTCGCACGTCCACGCCCCCAACCACATACCTTTAATCCTGACGAGGATATCCTTTTTTCGGGCCTCAATATCTTTAGCACGAAAGGACCATTCCGCGCAGGCTTGACGATTCGCTCATCGCTAGGGGTCATCTCCTCCTTGCGCTCAATCTCGACCGTACATGGTGTCTTGATCGCTGCAGGTTCGCTCGACGGGACGGGCATGCTCTGGCCGCTCGTGGATGGCAAAATTGGCTCACCAATCTCTTTTGCCGCAGATCCGGCGTTTACGGTTGAGTCGCTACGGGAATTGCGCTTCTCGCCGGGAGGAAGATTGGTCGCGGGCTGGGGACAACTCGGCTTACATGTCTGGGACGCCAGCACAGGCGAGTTGCTCTGGAGCTATGCCCTACGCCAGCGCGCCGTCTCCGCCCCCTACTCGATTGATGTGACCCTGGCGGTGACTCCAGAGGGCATCCGTTCGACTCGCCTGGCCCTACCGCACCAAACGGACGAGGTGCGCTCACCACGTGCCTGGGGCGTACGCGCCACTGATGTTGTCAGCCACACGTTCGGCACATCCCCCACCCAACTGACGGACCTCCAGTTATGCATGGAAGAGGCCATCGAAAAACGCCAGTTCTGGGCCATCCGTCTGCGCTCCCTTTCACATGATGCTCACCGTCTGATTACACTCTCTTGCGCCAACGTGCCCAATGAAACGCAGCAAATGATTATTGCGCGCCGTTGGAATTTACAAGGGCAACAGATACACAAACGCGCGCGCGCCAAATTTCAGCCGCAGATTGCTACCTCCATTCTACTCGGCGCATGTGCGGATTGCACCCCGCCCTACGCGCTGACCGCAGACACACACATGCTCGGCTTCACCTATAGGGGCAACAAGATACGCCTCTGCGATACCGAGACAGGCACCTATACCGAGCTTCTGAGCGGGGCAATGGGCAGTAGTGCGCGTCTGGCCCTCTCGCCTGATGGACAGTGGGCGGCCGTTGCACGCGAGGATAGCGAGGTCAATGAAGGCGTGATTGATCTCTGGTCCATCACCACAGGGCAGGTCATTCAAAAGTTTTATCATCCTTGGCAGATCAGTGCGTTGCACTTCGCGGAACACCGCCTGATCGTTGCCCTCACTGACGGTCGCATTCAGATATGGGAGTAATGTAGCCTGGACTGTCCTTTTTCTGATCTCATACGTTTATGTAGATAGGCTGAACATATTATGCTTCCTTGCGACGTCTCCGACCATGCAGGGAAGATGTCCTCGCAGTCCGTGTACTGCGTGCCTATAGACATAACAGCGGCATTTTAGCTGTTAATATTTTTCATGTTTCCCTGCTCTATTCATTTTCATAGTATGTATTATCATCTGTTCACACAGAAGTGAGGAAAAACATTCATGCGTATTTCGGTGGTTGTTCCGGTCTATAACGAAGAAAAAACGGTAGCACAGGTTCTCGGCTTGTTGGCAGCGGTTTCACTTCATCTTGAAGTCATTGTGATCGATGATGCTTCGACTGATAGCACATGGGAGATTTTACAACAATTACGGCAGCAGGAGCCATTTAACACCTATCGCTATGTGCGCCACGAATATAATCAAGGCAAAGGTGTGGGACTACGGACAGGTTTTCGCCTAGTAACAGGCGATCTGGTAACCGTGCAAGATGCCGACATGGAATATGATCCGCAAGATCTACCCAAACTGGTGAGTAAATGGGAGGAGGCACGCGCAATCGGCTACGAGAAGGTTGCAGTCTACGGCTATCGCAATCTGGCGGGACAGAAATTCACAACCCGCTGGGGCAATCGCTTCCTCACAACTATCACAAATCTGCTTTTTGGCAGCAACATCCATGATATGGAGACCTGCTATAAGATGATGCCGGGCGAGATTGCACGTGCCTTGCCAATGGAAGGACGCCGCTTCGAGATCGAACCAGAGATTACATCATGCATTCTCCAGGCCGGGTATAAAATCGTTGAAGTGCCGATCAGCTACACGCCACGCAAAGAGAAGAAACTCGCACCCTGGAAAGATGGCTGGCCCGCGCTGGCAATGTTGCTACGCCGCCGTTTCAGCACGCCCTTTCGCGTTGAAACCGCCGCCGCACAGTCCGTTATAGAACCAAGCAACATCGTTCAACGCCACTAAACAGTGGTTATATGGCACAATGTCTGGAACACGGCGTGTTCCAGACATTGTGCCATATAACCATGTCAATTTAATTTATAACCATACATCAGAGTTGAGCAGCGTGGGAGGGCGTTGCCCGCGTGCGTGCGCAACAATGTTGTTTGCAGCCGTGGTCGCCATCAGGGTGCGTGTTTTCAGCGAGCCGCTACCGATATGTGGTAACAGCACGACATTTTCCATCTGCAACAACTCAGGTTCCACCGCTGGCTCGCGTTCAAAGACATCCAGACCAGCACCGCCAAGTTTACCAGCCGCCAGAGCGGCTACTAAGGCTTTTTCATCAACAATTGGTCCGCGAGCAGTGTTAATCAGGATAGCATCGGCAGGCATCAACGCCAATTCGCGCGCGCCGATCAGATGATGAGTTTCCGAGGTATACGGTGTATGGATACTGACAAAATCAGAGCGACGCAATAGTTCATCCAACGCGACATACTCAACCTGGAAAGCACTTTCTTCTTCTGGTGTGAGGCGACGGCGATTATAATACAATACGCGCATTTCAAAGCCCCGTGCGCGCCGCGCCATAGCCTGCCCGATACGCCCCATGCCAATCAGACCCAGGGTGGCATGGTGAACCTCGGCACCACAGAAGAGTAACGGTTCCCAGCCCGTAAATTTACCTGCCCGCAAGAAACGTTCTGCCTCTCCCAGACGACGTGCCGTTGCCAACAACAGAGCAAACGCCAGATCGGCTGTTGTATCCGTCAGCACGCCCGGAGTGTTGGTGACAGCGATACCGAGGCGCGTCGCCGTGGCAACATCAATATTGTTATAGCCAACGGCCATATTTGCCACCAGTTTCAGGGACGGGGTACTCTGCGCACACGCTTCGAGGAAACGCGCATCGATTGTATCAGTGAGCAAACTGAGAATATACTCGTGACCGGGACCATGGCGCAGCAATTCGTCATAAGACCAGATCAGCCCTGTCTGCATGTTAGCCTCAACCTCACCTATATCTTCTAAGAGGGGATAGGCAGGATTTGGGATGCGTTGCGTGACCAGTATCCTGGGACGTTGTGTAGTACGCATATGCCTTCTCCATGTAATAAAATACTAATAGACTCAGTGTAGCATGGAATG
>DAIDJF010000079.1 GCA_027451525.1 Ktedonobacterales bacterium | reverse complement strand
CCGGGCCATGCGTGGCTTTCCAAGTCGCGATATGCCGTTGTAACGTGCGCACCTGTGTGGGACGATATTTGCCCGGGTGCTCGGCACACAGCAGGGCAAACAAGGTGGCTCCTTGCAGCGCAGGATCGCGTTGCAATTGCTCCACCACCCACGGCCAATCCGCTTCAAAGGGGTTTTCACGGGTGCGCCAGGTACGTGGCTGTTTGATCTGACTGGGCAACTTGCCCACTCGTTCGTAACGGCGAGCAGTGCGTTCGCTCATGCCTGCTCGTGCGGCGGCGACGGATTGCGTAGTACCTTTGTGTCGTTCTTTCATATACAACAGGACCTCTGCGTCTTTCTTCATGACACTCTCCTCATGACTGATGTGAGTGCCATTGTAGGCCATCGGGAGGCGAAAGTCTCTTCGATGGCCGGACTTTCTCATTGTCGCCATCGGACACACTAATTATCGTTCAACACAGGCGTTAGGCGATCAGATTTTTGCTGCCCTCGGCGTGACGATCCGGGGGCATTGGAGTACCCGCAAGCCCAAACTCATGGGACACCTGCACCAATTTGGGACAGAGTGCTTGGTGGTGGATGATGCACACGATCTTTCGATGCCTCACTTGATGTTCCTCAAGGAAGTGACGGACCAGGGGTGCTTGCAGTATGATCATCCCCTTGGGTTATGTCTGGTTGCTGCCGGACGCGGGAACACGATCCCGCTCAAAGAAATCTTAGACCAACCCGATCCGACCTGGCTCCAATGGCGTCGCCGACTTGATCCGATGCAACCCTTCTGCCGCATTGCAGGCCACACCAGTGAAGAAATCCGCGAAATCCTCGCCACCCTAGAAACCGTCTTTCAGCCCCTTTTGCCACAACTCAATCTCCGCCAGTGGACAAGTTCGATTTATGATTGGCTGACGCATATTGTCCTTGATCCAGCCCGCTCTGGCCGTGTGAGTATGGATAACCTAATGAAGCTGGTACTTGCCGCTCTGGAATGGTCCTATGAGGTGAGGGCCACCGATGTGCAAGTGGAATATCTGGAGCGGGCCGCAGAATTACTTGTGCTGCGCCATGATACCTTTCGGATTATTGATGGGAAAGGGCCGGGCACCGAAACGGACCTGATATCGGAGACGGAAAAAGAGACCGTGAGCGAGATACCTGCCGGGCAGATCGCTCCCCCGAACGAGGTGCAACCATCTCCATTGCCTCCCACTGAACTGGTGACGCAGGCACGATCCCAGAAGAAAGAGGAGTCGCAATCTGCCACATCGGGCAACTGCACGTTTTCTGGGATGGTTCCCATTGCCCTCCAGCGTTTCGAGCAGAGCGGCGTCTCGGCTGTGGAGTGTCCTGGTTGTGGGAGAGTGTGGACCCTTTCTCCGAGCAGCGGTGTGCTGCGCTTCAAATCGCACCCCAAACGGAAAACAAACACGCCCAATACTGGGCGGCGATGGGCCAGAGGGGAAGGCGAAACGAACTGGGATGTGCTTGGAGGGGAAAGAGCCGCCATCAAGATCTGACCTGCCTCACGCCGATGCACTGCGTTTTCTCACATCTGACTGCGGAAAAAAACGCCAGAAAGTTGGTTTATTTCCAATTTTTCTCCTGCTTTCCCAGATGGGAAGCGGTTTTTCCAGGGAACAAAGCGGCAGATTCCATCCTTCAGTAAAAAATTCCACCCTTGCGTGCAAAATCGGTCAAGCATTCAGTTTATTTACCAGCTGCCAGGTGACGTGAAAGACACCCTTCCAACGCCTCCCCCAAATTTTTCAACATGTGGAAGCGATCTGCACACTGAACCGCCTGGGGAGCACCAGTAGCCGCAGCAGAGGCATAGTCGCCTCCACGATCCCGACTCACCAGCCTGATTTCTGGGTGAGAGGTCATCCAGGTGGCTGAGGTTTCTGTTTTGCGGTCAGCAAGCACATCGATGATCTGGCGCGTTTGCAGGTTGACGAGGATGGTCCCGAACGTGCGCCCACGCCTGAACGAAAAATCATCGATGCCAAGCTCAACAATGTGTCCAACCGGCACTGTCGGCAGGGCCATAATGCGCCGAAGAATGGTCTGGCGTGTGGTTTGGATACCTAAACGATCAGTCACACGAACTCCGAGTCTGCCGCCGGTTGCCAACCCAATTACCTGCACAATCTGAAACAACCGTTGCGTGACACGCGCTCTAGGAGCAACAAAGGGGGCCAACCGCTCTGTGAAGATTTTTCGTGGGCAGGTGGAGACATCGCAGAAAAATTTCCGTACCGAGAGCAGGAAACGCACGGGTTGCCCAGTGCTGGGCAGATCAGCCAGTTTGCGTTGATAGCGACTATGAATACGAGTGGCAGCGGAGCCACACAAAGGACAACGAGAGCAAGCTTGCGTGGAAAGTAAAGACACGCACAACGTTTCTTCCTGGCGAGAGAATGCAGTCACCTCAAAGCCAAGAGGCAAGGCGAGCAAGGGAATAATGGGCATCTGGGTAAGAAAACACTCCGTGAGAAGAAAAGGGGAACGAACAACTGTTCCTCTATTCTACCACACATTACCGGATCACCAAAAGCGTGCCAGACCCGTTTAATGTTGGGATTTACACCCACGGAAAGCCTACCATTCGCCTTTAAGAGAGCCGTTTTTACCTGTGAATACCTTGACACGAGGCCCGTCCTTTGGAAGAAGACAAAGTTCTTCGAGATATGTAAAGAAGCTGGCTTTTAGCGACCAGCTATCCCCCACTTATTCTGTAAGAAGACCAATTGAATGCATATAGTCGATAATTTCGTTCGTTCCATCGATAACTGGATCTACAACGGGGACATTGTGTTCCTTGCGAAGTTGCTGTTTCAGCTGAAATATGTCCCTCTGAAATGCGCTTGTGTTTAATGAAATACCAACACAACGAATATTGGGGTTGGTTAATCGTCCCATTCTCTCCGTAACTTCACGAACTGCGGCGACTGAAGGAATTGGATACGTGACGCCCAACATGTGAAGTCGTGTGGGCTCGTGACATAAAACGAAGGCATCCGGCTGTGATCCATGTAAAAGACTTAGGGGCACACCGGCGTGACTAGGATGGAGGATTGAGCCCTGACCCTCAATCACGTCCCAATGATTAGGCTTGTTACTGGGAGAAAGTAGCTCAGCCGCTCCAGCTATGTAGTCACCGATAATTGTATCAAGTGCAAAACCTTCACCTGAAATCATGATGCCAGTCTGCCCCGTCCCTCTAAATGTACAATCTATGCCTCGTGCTTTCATGTCTCTTGTAATTGCGAGAGCCGTGAATTTCTTGCCACAGGCACAGTCGGTTCCGATTGTCAGCAATCGCTGCCCTTGGCGTTTCAGGCCCGTTGCCTTTGGAATTGGAGTGTCAGTATGGCGCAAATCGAGGAGTCTAACCCCGGTTCTATTTGCTGCCGCAACAAACTCTGGCACGTCAGAAAGTCGATCGTGCGTCCCGCTAGCAATATCTAGCCTGTAATTGATCGCTGAAAGGATATAGGAATGCCACCTAGGGTTGAGTATGCCACCAGAATTTGTAACCCCAATGACAAAAGTCTTGGCGCCGAGTCGAGCAGCCTCAGCCAAATCGACGGCAGGGAGCTCGATGGAAACTCCGCAATCAGGCATCCTTACCTGCGCAATACAATCTTCAGGACGCCAGTAGAGTAGCCCAGTCGCTGACTTTGCGGCAAGCGTATCCTGAATATCTGCAAGAAAAAGCACGAACGGTGGTTTCATAGTTCTTGCATCTTTTACGATGCTGGTATTTCTGTTCTTACTATACTTGACTCTAGTCGGCATATTCTCTCTCCTATTTCATTTTGTTAGAATCATTTTGCGCCTGCCTAGGGCGATAAGATATAAGTGGGCTAATCATGATATTGTTCAGCTTTTGCTCTTGCACATGAGCGTTCCAGCCTGCCATTCGTGCTAGCGCGAAGACGAGCGTACCGTAACCGCGTGGTACTTCTAGCATTGTGAGAAGCACTCCAGTGTAGGCATCTACATTCACATGAGTCCCATGACGACGCATTGGCGCCATAGTATTTATAACTTCCGTTATGATTTTCATTGGTGTTGCATCAGCACCTTCTTTTATTAACGCCTCAATCCAGTTAGCTATAAGAGATGCACGTGGATCTGGCACTTGAAAAACTCTGTGTCCAAATCCGGGAACAGAACGTTTCTCATGCTGTGTTGTTTTCACCCAATCAACTGCATTTGAAGGTGTACCAATATCCTTAATCATGGCGATTACATCGTCTGTAGCTCCACCATGTTTCGTACCGGAGAATACAGCCAGCGCTGCGACAATTGCTGATACGTAGTCTGCATCGGTTGACGTTGATATTCTTGCAGCAAACGTTCCAGGGTTAGTTACACATTCCGCCAACATGACGAAGAGGGATTCGATAGCTCTCTTCTCCGTATCAGAGGGAGAACGTCCGGATAGTGCTTCTAGTACCCACTCTGGAAGGGATTGCTCGATTTTCGATCGAAATTCGTGTTCCCCTCTTGCTAAAGTCGCGTGAAGACAGATCGCAGCTGATACGAAGCCTTGTAGCTGTAAGGCGAGTGACCATTGTGATGCATTCTGACGAAGAGACTGCTGTTGGAACAAAGGAACCACACTCAAAATGAATTTTATTGGCGAGGGGCATACTATAAAGATCTTGCCCATTAGTTCAGCCATCTGTCCCTCGCGTTCTTGTCCTAGCCGGAATTGCTCAAGTGCAAAAACTCGTTCATTGTTGGTTGGGTAGCGGTCATGGAATAGCAAAAAGGCTACGTCTATGTATCTTTGACTCACTAGTTTATCAACCGGCGTTCCGCAATACGCCAGAAGTCCATCTTTGCCGTCGATACTAGAAATCGAACTATAGTCCAAAATCACGCTTTGAAGGCCACGCTGAATTTTTGGCGCATCGTCTACACCTCCAAAAGGATTATGACTAACATTAATTTGGCTATCAATGGAGGTGCCTCGCGCTTTTATTACTTCACCTACTAATTTATCAAGACGTGTGACGGCCTTCCAATCCTTGATGGTGACTGCAAATTTCTTTTCGAGTTCAAGAATCATGCTTATGAACCCGAGTGAGTCAGTGTGCTCTATAAGGTCTTCATCAGGTTTAAAACTTGGTAAAGAAAAAGAACCCAGTGAGCGCTGTTTCGATAGGATGGCATGCACTGTAGACTCGATATCTGCGACTGTTGGTAATGGGAGATGCTCAACTAAAGGATCATTGGTCTTCTGTTCTACTCGCTCTCTGTACATGACAACCAGTTTCTTTCGATCCATCTTTCCATTGTTGGTTAGTGGTAAACGATCAATCCCAATGATCTCATGCGGTTGTTCGTGATGTGGTAAAAGATTCCGACATTTCTCTAAAATATCAGTTACTGATACGTCTCCCTTCTCAACGTATACTATTAACTTTGTGGGATAGTCCTGAGGCCAAACCATTGCTGCTGCTTGTTGACTTCCACTCACCCGTCTGACCGCAGCCTCAATCGCACCAAGTTCGATTCGTACACCGTGAAGCTTGACCTGATCGTCAATTCTGCCACGAAAGACAAACCCAAGATCAGGTACTTCAATGGCCAAGTCACCTGTCGAATATGCATGCAAAGAGGGTTGGTCGTTGATGATTAGATTGTGGTATCGGGAGGCAGTCTGCGTCGGATTTTTCCAGTATCCATCGGAGACTTGAGAACCGACAAGATACATCTCGCCAACAGTGTTGGGTGGTACGGGCTGACGATTGGAATCTAGTAAGAATACTTTCTGTTCTGGTAGTGGGTAACCGATGGGTAGATCATGGCAAATTTCTGGAAGATCCCTCCCATCCCATGCAAAATGTGTAAAAGCGATGGTTGCTTCAGTGGGACCATAAATGTTGATAATAAGAGCATTCGGAGCGGCAACCTTCATCGCTTGTGCGAGCTGGATGGGCATACGTTCACCGCAGAAGAATGCGAGCCTCAGACTTTGGAGTGCATCTGGCGTTAGTTTCCTAGAACGCATTAATTCTGACACTACTGAAGGAACAGAAAACCATACTGTCAGCTCATGACTTACAACTAAGTCCGTGCTAAATAACGCCATACCTCTGTGTGGTACGAACAGACATGCTCCTGCATTCCAAGTCACAAACATGTCGTGCCCGGAAAGGTCGAAAGTTAGCTCAAACAGTTGCGTGCAACGGTCGGTAGGAAGTAAAGGATACAGTGAGGCCATGGAACGGACATATTGAACGACACTCTCCTGCCGAATTGGCACACCTTTGGGTTCACCTGTTGTACCACTAGTGAATAGAATATATGCAAGCGATGCCGGATTCACATAGACCGGTTCAAATTTCTGAGGAAATTGATGTAGGTCGGATTTGTCATACACTTTATGCAGAGCAAAGTCGCCACGATCAGCTTCGGACGGCTCATGTTCCGGTAAAATGATAGCTAAGGGTTGGGTTGAGTTCTGCGCAATCAATTTGGCGAGATTGAATCCTTCATGATCTGCGATAATCGCCACAGGGGATGTTATTGAGCTGATGGAAATAGCCCGCTCGTATGATGTGCTAGGAGATACTGGTACATATATTTTGCCAGCACCAAGAGTACCAAGAATCCCAGCAAATCCGGCGAATGTGCGTCTAGTCGCCAGGATGCAGGCGTTCTGACCAGTCACGGTTGATGTCCGCAGGCATGAGCAGACCTGACCTGCGGCCGCCGCGAGTTCAGCATAAGTTAGAACCTCAGAATCAATGCAAATAGATGGTCTATTTGGGTAGGTATTGGCACTCTGAGCAAACAAATGAGCTATCATTGTTGATCTGGCCTATCAGTGAGATCGTGACGAAAAGATGCAACGTACCATATAACTCTCATTATATGGTACAATTGCCAAAAATGGAAGATGTAGAGAGACAAGAAATCGACTTCTCTAGCCATTCCTTCTTCTCCTGTTAATCGACTGCTGTATGGGCAGTTTTGCTAGTTATATGGTACTTAACATCAAACAGAGTAGGAAAACGCATGTCTGACCAGCCACCACTTCTCGCTGATGCCGTGGAGACCTTCGTTGCCAGCCTCCGTCAACGCTTAGTTCCAGTCAATACCATCAAGTCGTATGCCCATGATTTGCGCCTGTTTGTCCAAGCAATGCCTACTGATCTGCCACAGGTTTCGGCAGAAGCGATTGCGGAGTTTCTCGCCACGTTCGATCATCTGAGTATTGCCACGCGCAGACGACGCTACAGCACCTTGTGTGCCTTCTATCATTGGCTCATTCGTCATGGGGTGGTTGAAATCAACCCGATGGAGTACCTTGATCCCATTCAATCAGTCGAGCGTGAGCCACGTCCGCTTCATCCCGACACAGTGCTAAAAATCCTCCAAGCCATCCCGACGGCCAATGACCGTGCCCTCTTTACACTGCTGTATGAGACAGGGATTCGAGTCGGGGAGGCCCTCGCCCTACTCGCAACAGAGGTGGACCTCACCCAAGATGATGAGAAAATCCGCGTCTTTGGCAAAGGCCAACGAGAGCGAACCGTGATGCTCACCGCTGCCCCTGAAAGTATTCGCTTGTTGCGGAGGCACCTCAAGCAGAGTCGCATCACCTCTGGCTCTGTGTTTCGCGGTGATCCCCGCTATGGTGGCAGTCCTCTTCCGTTAGAGTACAGCGTTGTCCATTATGCTTGGCAAAGATACTGCAAGGCGGCTGAGGTGGAAGCCACTATCCACCAACTTCGTCACAGCCGAGCGAGTCAGCTCCTCCAGGCTGGCGTGCCGATCACGACGGTGCGGAAGCAGTTGGGGCATCGCAATATTCAGAGCACACTGCTCTATGCGGAGGTCGATCAAGCCACGATCAAACAGGATCTCCAGCAATATCAACGGCGCAAAGGAAGGCGGCGATAAGAGGATGCCAAAGGAACGCACAACACTGGCATGGGATGCCGAGAACGAAGAGGTGCGCCGTCTCTTTACGCTCTCGCCTGATGATCTGTACTTTCTGCGCCCCATCCGAGCCGACGCTCAGCGCCTCTACCGAGCGTTAGTCTTGCTATGGGCACGCGTTGAGCGCGTTTTACTGGCTGAAACTGTCGTTTCTCAGGATTAAATTCGCCGCAATCAGATAAATTTTCCTTGCACAAGCACTTATGAACGGCAGAACGGGCGCGAATTCTCGCATAAATTTTCTTGTGAGATACCAGTATCGTTATCGGCAAGCGCATCGAGCTAGATCGGTGTTTTCTCACATAAAATTTCATCGGCCTGTAGAGAGGCTTGAAAGCCATCAGGCGAAAATTTAGGTGAGAAAAATGGTCTATTCGAGCCTACGTAAACGCGCCTGTGTGGCCTAGAAATTTTATCTGAGAAAAGCCAACTAGACAGAAACGCGCTGGATTGGCTATACAAGCCGTCTCACCTGAAATGAGAGAACAGTTATCTGATCGGCTAACGAATATAATCCTGAGAATTCACAGAAACCAGCAGTATCCCGGAGGCAGTGATCAAGCAGGTGAGTAAACAATTGGGACTTACCCCTCTCGTGCTCGCCCACCTACGCAATCCTCCCATGATGCGCTCTGCCACGTTTGAAGCGGTCCGTGCCTATCTGGGTGTACGAGCCTTCCAGGAAGTAGACGAGGAGCATCTCTGTGTCTACTTGCGAGAGAAGGTAGCTCACACAGGAAATTATGAGGCTCTCTTTGCTGCTGCCATGGACTGGCTCACCTCCGAAAACATTTTGCGTCCCTACGGGGAAACCACATTGGAACGTCTGATTTACCAGGCACGTCACCAGGCGGAAGAGGAACTCTTTGAACAGATTGCCGCGCAACTCACCCTAGAGGATCGGTCCTCTCTTGATAGCCTAATTGATACGAGCACAGGAACCAGCCAGATCGCCTGGCTTGCAGCTCCGCCGCGTGCGGCTGCGGCCAGCGTCATCAAGGAAGAGTGCGCCCAGCTCTCCGCTGTTCGTAAGGTACTGCCTTCCCAGATCAACTGGGGTGTTATGACCACCAATCGTCTGCGGCAATGGGCCGCTGTGGTACGCAAACACCGGGCACGTAATATTCGTGAGTATCCAGAAGCCAAGCGCTACACGATGCTCTGCGCCTTTCTGCGTATCCGGGCCGAGGAAGTCACGACAAATATTGTGGAGATGTTTGATGTTCTGGTCGGCAAGGGCTCTTGTCCACTTCGGGGGCTTAGTCCTCGCTTGCTTGGACTAGAGTGGGAAAGGGTGATATAGTCTCTTCCAGAGTGTCTTTCCTTAACGAAATGAGGTCACGATGTCCCTTCCATCGTTGTTTGACCTGCCCAAAGGAATGCAGGTATCGCAAATCCAGATCACTGAAACCGGTCTTGTCGTTGAGGTCATGGCGACCTCTCCCACTTCGTGTTGCCCACTCTGTTTGGAGCCATCCTCATCGATTCACTGTCACTACCAGCGAACACTCCGTGACGCGCCATGCGCGGGTCGCCGCGTCCAACTCCTGCTGACCGTGCGCAAGTTTACCTGCCGCAACCTGTACTGTGAGCGCAAAGTGTTCGCTGAGAGATTCCCAGACTTGGTCGAGCCCTGGGCCCGAACGACGATCCGCCATTGTCAACAGATCACTTCCATCGGCCTTTCTACCTGTGGGAAAGGTGGAGCGAGACTCGCAGCCCGTTTGGGCATCCAGACCTCCCGCCAAACCATCTTGCGCCGGATCATGGCTCTCCCTGACCCAATGCATGGGACCGTCTTCCATCTGGGGATCGACGAGTTTGCTTTTCGGCGTGGCTACCGATTCGGCACGCTGTTAGTGAATCTGGAAAGCCACAGTGTCATCGATCTGCTGCCAGACCGGCGACAAGATTCCGCCGCGAACTGGATGCGGCAACACCCAGATATTCAAGTCGTCAGTCGTGATCGTGGAGGCGAATTTGCCGCCGCTGCAGATCTTGGAGCTCCCCAGGCGACTCAATGTGCTGACCGGTTTCATGTATGTAAGAATTTAACGGAAGCTCTTCAGCCCTTGATCGCCCGATGTCTGGCCGAGATGTTGGCGGACAAAACGCCGCAGGATGATGAAAAAACGCCCGCTTCCCAACTCTCAACGATCTCGCTTGCTGAATAGCGTCCGAATATTCCAGCTCATGTGGAGCGAGTGCAACGCGCCCAACGGGCTGAACGCTCGGCACGCTACCAGCAGGCTGTCGAACTCAACAAACAAGGGAAATCCTCTCAAGAGATTGGGCAGATGCTTGGCGTGACAGGGCGAACCATTCAGCGCTCGTTCACCACAGGGACTTTCCCTGACGCCAAGCGGCGGCGCAGGCGGTCTGGTGCTTTTGAGATCTATGCCCCGTATGTCCTCTCGCGCTGGGAAGCCGGCGAACGAAATGGTCTGGTCATTTATCGTGACATCAAGGAACAAGGCTATGATGGGTCGGCGCGCACCGTCTATCGCTATCTCGAACCGCTGAAACAGGCTGAAGTACGAGCTTCAGTTGATGTTTATCGTCTGCAAAAATTTACCGCTAGCACTGCCATCTGGCTCTTTATCCGTGATCCCGAAAAGCTCGATAAAATCGAAAAGCAGGTACTTGAGATGTTCTGCCTGGCCAGCCCAGAACTCGCACGGGCATATCAACTGACTCAAGATTTCCTGGCAATGGTCCGCAAGCGAGAAGGATATCGCCTGGATGCTTGGCTGGGACGCATCCAGGCAAGCGACCTTGCTGAACTGCAATCCTTCGCTTCTGGCGTCGAGAAAGACAAAGAGGCGGTGAAAGCAGGGCTTAGCTGGTCGATCAATAACGGGATGGTTGAGGGCCATGTGACCAAGCTGAAACTGAACAAGAGACAGGGGTATGGCCGGGCCGGTTTTCCTCTTCTACGCAAGCGCGTACTTCATGCGCTTTAGCAGGGAAGAGAGGCTTTACCACAACAGGAACAGGAGCAACGGCTCCCTGGACTCAAGAGCCGTTTGAGCAATCCCGCGCAGATCGAAGAGTGCCCTGACACAGTTCTGGTACGCAGAAACTCGGTAAGCCAGATCGCTCTTCTCAGGAAGAAAGCTGCTCACCCAGCGTTCGGTGATGTGTTTGATGGATTTATCGCTTGCCTGTGCCAGTGCCAGGGGAAAGGTTTGGGAAAGACGACCGACGAAAGCGGATACCCCATCAAACCAGAGTTCCTCTTCCAGCAGGTCATCAGCTGAAGACGGCCCTTGCAATCCTTCAGTGCCCATAGCCCAACAAAGAGCATCAATATCATCGGGCCAACGCAAATGCAGAGAGAAATCAGCATGAGGATACCTTCTCATCTGATCATTAAGGCATTGTTCCTCTTCTTCGCGAGGATATGGGGAAGCAAGCTGTTTTTGCAAGGTGACAAACACCTCCGGGTTGGCAGCATAGAATTCGATTGTGATGCCCATATATCCTCCAAAGTCAAGCAAGCGTCTTCCACGAATTTTGTAATGTGCACTTTAATCACATCACATGTATGTCATTGAGTTCAAAAACGAAGTGGTTCTGCACCACCCGAAAATCAAGTGTGGCAGTAAGGTCGCTTGCATATCCATTGAGCGCAAGATCAAACCAGACATAGCCCTCTAGATCCTCCTCATACCGCTGGACATCCTGGCGCAGTGGCATAGAGGTTGGAGGGTCTACGACCGCCTCTTCTGAAGGAGTCACTTTGCATATTTCGCCGCCCTCCAGAGGTTCTAGAGAACCGTAATAGTGAATCGCTGTCGCAATCATCTCTGCTGTCCAGTAGGAAGAGCCCTCTTTATGATACAAAAACTCGTAGGCATCAGTATATCGCTCCTCTATGAGCAAACCTACCCACTCTCGTACAGCATCTAAAATTTCTTGATCGCTTGCCTCAAGAGGTAATGTTTTCATGATTTTCCCTCCAAAAAATATCGTTATCTTATTTTCTTCTTCTCAGAAAAAAGATGCAAAGAGGAAACACTTTTGGAAAAGACTATATCACTCTTTCTCACTTCCCCTTCAAGCAAGCGAGAAGTAAGCCCCCGAAGTGGTCAAGAGCCAGAACGGGTGTTCTCGCTACGCTCAAAAAGTTGGCGAATTTATGTGTCAAAAGTGGCGAATTTATGGTCCTTACAACACTCAGTTACAAATCTCGTTGCGCATCCCGTGGGAAAGTCAGAGCCAAGGACTCCGCTGAACTCATCGCCGATCAGGGCTTTGACCACTTCCCCAGAACGTGTGTGGCGATATTTGTAATAGCGGATGCTTGGGGTGGAAACACTCCAGATGTAGCCGTTGATCCCGTCTCATCGGCTTGGATTGCCGGGCTGGCGCGGATCTCGGCTTTGAAGGCATCAAGGGTGGGCTACAGGTGCTCACGGAGACGATGAAGCAGTTCGACAATCTCTCCAATGCTCAGCGTCACCTCATGCAGATTGAGCAGGTAGGCTTGGGTCTGTCGAATGGGCAAGCGCATGACGGTCCGCAGATAGGCGATGATGCTGGCTAAGCGGACCCCGATGCGCCCCTGTCTAAGCACCTGATCACTCACGTCCACTGGGGCTTCATGCCATTTTTGACACCCTGCACACCACCCGTGATAGATACGGTGTTCGGTCACTTCGACTGCCGGTGGCTTTGGCACCTCAATGATTTCTTGTGTTCGGGCCAGACTGATCCTACCTAAACGCAGATGGCAGTCAGGGCACTGCACGATCCGATGTTCTACGATCTGGGTCGGCGTAGCTCTGCGACGGGCACGATTGGACTGCGTGTCCCGTTTCTTGCGAGGCTTCTTTTCTTCGGCTCTCGGTTTTTTCTTGTTGGCCTTCACGAAACTTGCCGGTGGGGTCTTCAGCTTTTCTCGCTCCGCAATGCGCATTTGGACCTCGTGCAGGTGCTCTTGCGTCTGCTTCAAGTGCTTCTGCGTTTGTCGCACGTCTTCGCTCACTTCTTGTAGTCGCTCTACCGCTTCTTTCAGTTGTGCTGTTAATAAGCCTACCATCTCTTCTGCTGTCATATTCTGAGTGTATCAGAGAGGTCAAGTCTGAACAGTTTCCTTCAGAGTGAATACGGATAGTTGACTTTCATCATGTTTCAATGTATTCTCCATATGGCCGAGCAACCTACGGTCCTTATGAGATTCCTGGGTGTACTATGCGTTGATCAGAGACCTCGTCTCTCGAGGGTGGGAGCTTCTTCCAACAAAAGGCTCCAGGTGGTGGAGCCATAAGTTTCGTCGTAAGGTTAACTAATCACAGCAAGGTTAACTAATCACAGCAAGAAAGAATTGTCCTGGACAAGAGGAAGGAGACGTAACATGGAATATTGGGTTGCAAAACGATATCGATCTGATCACGGCGTCGGAGGGTATCGGTCAATGTATATAGTTGCCGGTCCTTTCGCTGACGGAGAGTCTGCATGGGCGAAACAAAGAGAGCTTATGAATAGACTTAGTGAAGTTGAGCAGATGACAGGAAATCCCAATTATTGGGTACTTTCAGATGCTGAAATCGCGCAAGGTCGAGCAATGGGGATTAACATCTCTTAATCGGTCGGTATACTATATGTAAATCTTGACAATAAGTGGTTCTCCCGCACTTCTCGTGCTCAAAGGTAGCCAGTGTGAAAGTCTCTTCAGACCAATCGGCTCCAAGGGCGACTCTTCCTTTGAGCGATAGAGTCACGTGGCACCCATAGCACGAGAAGTGCGGGAGAGCCACGTAATTATCGTATTTACACTCCAATGACACCTACTCTTCCCATATATGCTTGCAGTTTCTACACCAATATCTGTTAGGAGTATAATGCTTGGTAGCTACATGTACGAATACGTAAGGAATAAAAATAATCAGGCCAATGCCTAAAGTGAAGAGCGTTCCCCAAATAGTTATGGAGATGTCCTCCTTAAGATTATCCTTTCCCGAAACAGTGTACTGCCCCCGACAATTTGGGCATTCGCCAGGAAGCCTCGGTTTTCCCTTTTTTGCAATATAGAGCGGTTCGATCGAGTAGGGAGGTGAGTGCCCACAGATATAGCAACAAGGCATATTCATAGGGAGTTGACCATACGCGCAATAGGAACAGAACATTGCATCGTCTCCTGTAGAAGTGACTACTGAACACCTCTCCTGGCTCAAGTGTACCCGTAGAGATAAATCAAGGCTCTTTGCACTAAAGTAGTTTGACTTGATTAATCACCACCTGGGCTTTGTCCAAACGCTAGATTGTGATGTCTCTCAGGTCAACGTCAATGCTGACCTTGATTCAGTCACACCACGATGAAGAGTTGCGATACTGCATTGGGATAGCTTCTGGATTCGCAACCCTCACTTTCAGGTCGTAAGGATCCAACATTCCGACAATCCTGACTGTCCAATCGTAGCGATCCAACATCCCAACAACCCTCACCTCTTCATCGTAAGAATCCAACATCCCGACAATCCTGACTTTTTTATCATAGCGATCCAACATCCCAACAACTCTGACGTTTTTCATGGATACTGTTCTCCCTTCTTTGTTGGCATAAAGATGATCATCTTGTCCCTACCCGATCGAGCTGTGCCATTCACTCCTCCTTAGTTACCAGGCGAATGACAATTATCTCATCTGGCTCGTGCTCGCACCAATCAATTAAGTCCAAGGAAGAGTTGCCAAAGGCAAATCATGCCTCACTACATCGAGCGCTGAATCAGCGAAATCAAATTGAGAATGTCCCTATCGCCGGGATTGATGCGTTTTGCGTGGAGCGCATAGTCCATGGCTTGTTGGAAATGCATCTGACTTTCAGCGCTATTCCCTCGACGTTGTAGAGATATTCCCCACTGGTGCTGATTATTCGCACGATTATACCAATAATCGGAATCCCTGGGATCTTCCTGAACCGCTGTCGCAAACTGGGTTTCTGCCTCTGCGTACTGGCCTAGTTCGTTAAAGCAGGTTCCCATGTTGTAGAAGACGAGTGCTCGCTTGTCAGGCTCATCCGCTGACAACATTGTCAACAAGGTCTGTCCTTTTTGCAAGGCTTCCTGGTAGTGATGTTGGTTCATCAGTGTTGCCATCTCCTGCAAAAGAACATCAATAATGCGTAATGGCATCTGATTCTCCTTTTTACTCAGTGAAAAACTTGTCCAATCTTACTTTCGATGAAGAACTTGCTCGGCTCGTAGATACGCCTTTGCTGCCTCAGCTGTGGCAGAAATCTCTTCAAACTTTTGCCCCGCTTGAAAGTAGGCCTTGCATGCGTCTTCGAATTGGTGCTCTCGTTCTAGAGAAAGACCCAACTGCAAAAACGCCTCAGCCAGCTTGCTACAAGACCTAGCATCTCTGTGTCGTTCGTACTGATCCAACGCTCTCAGCGCCTTTCCTTGCCATTCTTCCAGGTCACCCAATGTGTAAGGCGTGGTTGGCTCTGGGTCAGGGACGTAGAGGGAAACGCGACGCCGGAATCGCCTACTGAACCAATACACTCCCGACTCCAACAGAGATTCCCATCCATCACGGGTGAGATAATCAACTAATTCATCGAAGAATGCCCGTTGATATCGTTTATCATCGGGTTCGTAGAAATTATGCCGGGGCATAAAAAACAGATGCATAAGACTTGGTTCATACGGAGAGAATCTTTCTGTACGAGCAACGACATACCCTCCATTAGGACCAACCGCTTCTGCAACGAATTCAAACTCGCAGGACAATGGGAATACATCATATCTTTTTGCCCTAATTTCGCACTGTTCGAATTCCATGTCTCTATCGCCTCCTGTTTTTGAGTCCATCACTCTGTTGTAGAACTATCTATAATCCCCCGCGCTAATATCGTACTAGCTTACTACCATAGTCTGCTTTTCCTATTTCAACTTAGGTGAACCCGTTCTTCCGCCTATATCTACTAATTGCCTCTTCCACGGTAGGGAGACCATTCCAAAGTAAGGGTTATTGATGTGCTTGTTGAGAGGTGCGAGAAAAAGTCTCCAGGTTTAAGCGAACCGTGAGTCTCTAGCAAAGAGAGGTCGCCGATAGCCTTCATCATTTAGACCTTCTTCGGAACTCAACTAATTCCTTTTCATAAAAAGCGAGCTTTGCCCTTGATCCTCTTTTTGAAAAGTCTACAGCACGTTCATAATCCCTTCCTGCCATAAAAAGGCGGCCAGCTCTATCAGGAAGAAGTACATCTGCAGCGAGTTCACCCAGCCGTGCTAACTGGTACTGCGCTTCTGCCATCTCATCGTTATTTGAGAAACGAATGATATCATTAAGCACTCTGCTAGCTTCGCTGCCAAGCTCACCAAGCTGCTCTATGGAAGGGCTTGTTTGATAAACCTCATTTATTAATGCTGTAGCTAACTCCAAGGACTCACGCACAAGCTCTTTTTCTATTGGTTTTCTTCTTTTATCCTCTTCAAGAAACCTATTCACTTGTCTCCAGAGATCTCGAATAGCTTGTCTGAGGCTATCGATATTTGACATATACGCCTGCACCTCTTCAAGTTTACAAACAATAAGCCATCGGTATCTTTTTTGCCGAAATGATACAACATACAATATAAGTGTTATTATACGGTAAAATTATCCAAAATGAAAGGTAACTATTTAGGTCTCCTAGAACCCTTGCCAAATCGGCAAGAAAACAGTAGAGTAAAGACATGATGCAAGACGACTTCCAATCGCTTCGAGAAGAAAACACCACCCTTCGGGAAGAAAATGCCACGCTTCGTGCTCTGGTAGCAGAATTATTGCCACTGAAAACGCAGGTAGAACAACTGAGCACGCAGGTCAAGCAGTTGGAGAGCCGTCTGTCCAAAGACAGCCACAATAGCCATCTGCCTCCTTCTTCCGATCGCTTCGTCCGGCAACCCAAGACAAAGAGCTTGCGGCAGAAGAGCGGCAAGAAACCGGGGGCGCAATCGGGACATGAGGGCAACACCCTGATGCAGGTCAGCACTCCAGACCAGGTGGTTACCTATCCTGTCGAGACCTGTTTCTGCTGTCAGCACGATCTGCGTGAGGTGGTCGCGCATGGTGTGGAACGTCGACAAGTGGTGGACGTGCCGCCCAAACGATGGGTGGTAATCGAGCATCGGACCGAAGAGAAGGTGTGTCCTCACTGCCAAGCCATCACCAGGACGCAGTTTCCCATCGGCATCACGGCTCCCATGCAATACGGTCCGGCGATAGGAGCCATTGGGGTGTACATGACGCAACAACAGTTCTTGCCGTATGAACGCGC
Organism: Ktedonobacterales bacterium; assembly: GCA_027451525.1. Classification (GTDB taxonomy): domain Bacteria; phylum Chloroflexota; class Ktedonobacteria; order Ktedonobacterales; family Ktedonobacteraceae; genus DTNP01. Next base: position 7,617 of record DAIDJF010000079.1, on the reverse strand, counting down.
CTGTGAAACCATCCAGGATCTTCTGGGATCTGCCATGACGGTTGGCACCCTCAAAGCGCAGGTGGAGCGTTGTGCCCACCACGTGAAGCCAATAGAAGAGCAGATCAAGGAACACTTGCGCAAGGCCGATGTCCTGCACGGAGATGAAACAGGAACGTATGTGATGGGCAAGCGCTTGTGGACCCATGTGGCGGCCACGGCTCATCTGACGCATTATGCGGTGCATCCCAAACGGGGCAGTGATGCTTTGCAGGCGATTGGCATTCTCCCAGATTTTGCAGGCATCAGTGTTCACGATGGATGGAACACCTACTGGAAGTATCCGTGCCAACATGCGCTGTGCAATGTGCATCACCAGCGAGAATTGACCTTTTTGTACGAACAGCAGCTGAGGTTGACCCGCTTTTGGGGAGGACTCGAACGTGGAAGTTGAGTCCAGGGAGATTCATCAAAAGTGTGAAAAGCTACTCTTTGTAGGTATAGAATGAGTATACACTACAATAAGAGCTTTGTCAAGAAAAACTATTTTTCCTCAGTATTCCTTGTTTTTCATACTCAACTGGGCTAAGATACCCTAGAGAAGAATGTTTTCTTTTTCGATTGTAAAAGACTTCTATGTAGTCAAACAACGCTGTTTTGGCTTCTTGGGGTATCGCTACGTAAGCTGTCACCAGGGGCAGAGTAGCGGGTACGACGGGCACAGACTGAGCAATAGGAAGTTCCGCAAATTTTTCTGGAAAAGAACTTGACCCATTTGCCCTACTGCAACGATGTGTGGTTGTGCTGAACGGGCTGTTTCGCTATACTCATCTTTGCGCTGGAAGTTCCGACTCTCTCTAAAACAGGAACAAGTGATGAGGAACTATACCGTTTCTACACGTCATAACTGCTCCATTGTGACTGGTGATAGCCACTCCAAGAAGAAATGAGATGCCCCTCAGAGATGCTTCTTTTCTTCTGCTTGCTCGGTTTGAGTTCGTTGAAGCTGCATCAATTGAGCACGTAGCTCCTGCTGTGCTATTTCCAGTTGATCGGCGCGTGTGCGGGCTGCCTGCACTTCCTGGCGCAAGCGATCCACTTCGGCTTGTTCTCGCGCAAGTGCCGCACGCGCTTCCGTGCGATCTGCTTCTGCGCGTGCATGGGCGCGGGTCAATTCCTCGCGTAGTCGGTCCACTTCGGCTTGTTCCCGTGCGAGTGCCGCACGCGCCTCAGTGACCAGCCGTTCTGCCGTTTCGACCTGGCTACGGGCACGGGTTTCAGCATCGTGTGCGCGCAGCATCGCGTCGTTCGCCTCTGTTCTGGCTTGGGCTTCTTGCTCCTGGGCCTGGGCAATACGTTCGCTGGCTTGTTGCTGCACGGCTTCCTGTTGCCGCTGCGCTTCGGCTTGTATGTCGGCAACGCGTTGTGCCGCTTCTTCCTGTATCTGTGTGATGCGTTGTGCGCTTTCCGCTCGCACCTGCTGCATCGTTGCCTCCACCGCTTCCATCTGCTCAATTGCCAACTCAGCGGCCTCCTGTGCGGACTGAGCTTGCTGGATGGCACGCTGGCGGTCGGTTTCAGCTGCCAGACGCAGCGAACGTTCCATGCTCAGGCTCTGCTGGATTTCCGCGATTCGGCTTTCGGCCTGGGCCTGCGCCGCCTGAAGCTGTGCCAGCGCGATATCGGGATCAGTCATGCTTGTCAGCGTAGTGACGTAGCGTTCCAGGTGTGTTTGTAATTGCGTCACGCTCAGTAACACAGACTGGCGCAAGGATTCCGTCTGCGGCATACTGCTCAGTGGGATGGGTTTCGGCGCTTCTGCCGTGGCTTGGGCGGCAAGGGCTTCAAGGCGACGACGTGCGCGATGATTGCTAATCGCCGTGTGTTCGGGATTGTGGCAATAGGCGGATGGCCGCCCTGACTCTTTGCGCGCCTCACGTGGCGCATGGCAGGTGGGATAACGGCAGATCGTCTCGTCGGCATCTTTCGCAACGAGTTCCGCGAGGATCGCTGCCGCTGCCTGTGGATCGTTGGGAACATCCTGGTGCATACCATTCCTCATTTCTCACTGCGTGCTCTTCCCTGTAAGGATATTCCCATTTCATTTCATTGTCAAGCAATGAAATGAATGAATGAAATGAAATGGAGGCGAGAAACAGTGTGTTTTGTTATACATTGCATATGAGGACGGGCTCCCTTGTGGCAAGATAGGAGCAACGCAGGCTGTTATTGACCAGGATAAGTTATCGTGAGGAACAGTTCATGAGCTTGGTAACGTAGAGAGCGGCCTCCTCTATGTTTCTTCTATGTCCTATTTTCGGTGTATCTCGGCACTGGATGGACTACGCTCGCTATCTTATGGGTCTCGAATTGAGGCTGACGAAGGCAGTAGCCTCTACTCAATGATATGCAAGACAACAGAAGGGGCAAGGAGTGTTCCAATCCCCTTCTGTTGTCTTCCTACTGCCCTAGCAAGGTTTTCTTGCCCTGCTCAAAGTCCGCTTGCGTGATAATCCCTTGCTGCCAGAGTGCGTGCAGTTTGGCTATCTCATCGGCAATACTTTTTGCTGGTGTTGCGTGCTGCTGCTGTTGCATGGATGCGAGAAAGTTGGCTTGTGCCTGCATAATGGCTTGCTGTAGCTCCTTTTTCTTGTTGGTTGGAATGGTGTATCGCTCCCCGCCCGTTGTGGTTAGCTCGAAGCTCATTCCGGCCTCAATCCCTGCTATTTGAGATAAGGACACGCTTTTTGTGCCATACGTGGCTTTGAACTCAACACGGTTGGCGTACACTTTGCACCAAAAGCCGAGAAAACTGGTCTCGAAGAGTGGCGTTTCTACAGGTTGCTGTTGCTGCTGTCGCTTGAACATGTGAAATACCCCCTTTGTTGTATTGGATAGGTGAACGTAGTATCTCTCCTACTCTCTACCATACCACATAGACAGGGCGGTGTCATTGTACTGACGCTTGGGGTAGCACTATGAAGTAGGCGGCGAGTGAGGTTCCGTCACTGGACCTTTTCTCTACGCTTCTACCAGCTATGTGCCCCGTGTGGGCACTCGTCGCACTCGGTAAAGCGCGGGTGCTCTTCAAAGAGGTCGATGAATTGCTTGACCCCAACGTAGTCGAGGGCTTCCTGCACGGTTCGGCCATCCACCGTCCAGAAGCCGCGTTCCACCCAGATCTGCTCGTTGCGAATAGCGCGTGCCACGGTACTCTCTGGAATGCTGTGCAAGCGCGCAAACGCACGCCAGGTCACCAGGTCACGCGGTAGCGTCGAACGGCTCTTGTTGGATCACTTCTTTCTCTTCGTCGGCGTGCTTGTATGCGCCTGTGCACGTTGCCGCTCCAGGCGTTCTATCTTCTGCTCGGCCTGCATGAGTCGATGTTCCAGTTCCTCCACCTCACACGTCACCTGGATCAGCCTGTCGTACAGTTCATCGTAGCTCAACCGCCGCTTTGTGGGCGTTGCTGCTGCGCGTTCTGTGAGTGGCAACGAGAGTTCCACCAGGTCGAGGGGATTCACCCGATATTTTCCATGCGGCAGCACTTCTACTGACAATTTGCCTTGCTTGATCCACCGCTGCACCGTCCGCACATCGACCTCAGCTTGCTGCGCCATTTCACGTGTTGAAAGAATCTCAAAATCATCCATACTCTTAGAATGTGCGACAGGTAGCGACAAGGAACCTCATAAGACGATTATGCTAGAGGAGCAATGTATCCTTAGCGACGATACTGTCGCGACCTGTCGCTCTGGAAGACACGCAGATGATACCAATAACCAGAATGAGAAAAGAACGGGTAGACGAACATTCCCCGCCCGTTCCTGCCTCCCCAACTGCTCTCTGTGGCCCCTCTATCGCCTCTCTCGGCACATTTGTATCATGTTGGAGAATCTGAAGAAGCACTTTCCGAAATTCCAGAGTCAGGCCAGTCAGAGAGCATCCAATTCTGTGAACACCTGCTGAAGCGGATTATACTGGAGCGATAGAAAAAGCATGCCAAACCGAATTCCAAAGTGAGCCACATCCTCACGGCTAAAAAACTCTATGGCCCCCTTTTGACGCACAACATCTTCTGTCACTCTAACAAGATCATAAACCTCCCTGCCAACTGTATTAGGAAAGAAAAACACAAGGGTGCTTCCGGTCTCCTCCGCTCGCACGTCGTTATATTCTGGCGTAATAACGAGGGCCTGCACTCCGTAGGTGCGCAATGCCTCCACCAATCTCTTTCGCACCCCTTCTTTTGCCAGAATAGCCTCGACCTCCTCCAGGTCTGGTCCTCCCTCCGGCCAAAGTTTGATGATCGGCGTGTCTGTCATCGTTGGTTCCTTTCTATCACATTATGGAGACCATTCCACAGTAGGGGCTGATTGCTGTGTTTCTTCATCGCTGATTGCTGCCGGACGTGGAGACCTTTTCTCACACCGCTCAACAAGCACATCAATAGCCCCTACTGTGGAATGGTCTGCTTGCCTTTACGATCTTCTATCAACAGATCATTCGTTTCCTTCAAAAATTCTCTGTAGCAAAATCGGAGTATTCGATTTTTCTTGGCCTCAATGATGGCGTTGAGCGGCTCATATGTAGCACGTCTGGTGAAACGGCCAACAGTTCACGCGTTTGGTTCTTCCAATGCTGCCTGTTCTGTAGCTTGACGCAATTCTTCCAGGCCTGCTTGCAAATCAGCGGCCTGCGCGAGAAATTGTTCGTAGCGATCATCGGTGGCGGTTCGTTGACCACGCTGCATCCGGCGCAGTAGGTCGCCTTGAACAAAGTGACAAAATGTGTCGAGTTCGACGATCTGCATATCAAACCAGACGCATAATTCGAATGGGGTCATCTCAGCAAGCGGCTTGCGTGCTGGTGGCGTCGGTTGTACGGGTGGCAGATGGTGCATAGCCCTCTTTTTCCTCTCTTCTCTTCGCATGTGCGCTACCTAGCGAAACGGAGCAACCGTAACAACAGATTCGTTTCAATCTTGGGGGCGCTGCCGCCACGGTTGCGATTCACGCTTACGGTCATTCGATCTCAAAGCTACGGTACGCTTGCCCGTCTGGCCCAAACAGGTAGATTCCCGCCGGATCTGGTCCGTTACCGCTGTCGAGATAGGCATCCCAGTCCAGCGCTATTGACTGACGCGTGTTCACCAAGGCAATGGCCTGCTCAGGCTCTAACCAGCCCTGCGCGCCGAGAAACATGGAGAGGATGGGCGTTGGTCGCACGCGTTTCGTCTGGCGCACACACGCGCCAAGCGTTGAGACGGTCGCCAGGCTGTAGCGTCCTGGCGTGGCGGTGAACGTTTGTTGCTCACTGCTCTCGTGATTCATAGCATACCTCCTGTGCGAAGCTGCCGTATCTGTTGTACTGTCGCTTCTATGGGGTCCCAACCAACATTTTTACCTCCATTTTCCCCGCGAAGGATGGGTGAGGGCGATTTGCGCTGCTGTTGTCCCCACTACGCGTCACCACACGGACAACAGCTCATCTTATTTTTGCTTCTCTGGGTTGACGACATATTTATAGAACGTGGCCTTACTCTTAAAACCCGTCAAGGCCATAATCTCGGCAATCGTATACTCCTTGGATGCGTACAATTTGCGCGCGCGTTCCAACTGCCCTGGACGGAGGTGCGCCAGGGCACTGGGCCTGCCGCCAGTTCTGCCACGCGCTCTGGCCGCCTCCAGCCCGGCCAGGGTGCGCTCCCGAATACTGTCGCGCTCGAACTCGGCGAGGGCTGCCATAATATGAAACATCAGTTTCCCCGTGGGCGTCGAGGTATCAATGCTCTCTTTGAGGCTGCGCAGTTCAATACCACGCTCAGCCAGCTGATTGACCGTCTCCACCAGTTCCTTGAGCGAACGGCCCAGGCGGTCCAGTCGCCAGACGACGATGATATCTCCGGCGCGCGCACGCTCCACCATCTTGACGAACTCCGGGCGATCAAAGCGTTTGCCACTCATTTTATCGGTGAAGACCTGTTCACACTGTTCACGCTGCATAGCATCTTCCTGCAAGGCCGTCGCCTGCTTGTCACGCGACACACGAATATAGCCAATTTTCATCAGGGGTCGTTCCTCCTTCAACGGGTGCATGCTTCCAGTGTACAAGAACTCATGAGAAAAGGCAAGTTTTTGAACGTTGATTTTCAGACGGGAAAACAGACGGCTTTTTGGGGCAGCACGAGGGAAAAAACAGGGGAAACGGAGCGGTACAAGAAACGGTCGTTTTCTGCACTCCCTCATACGAGGTCTTTTCGGCAAGAAAGAACCAGAAAACAGCAGATTCCCCAGTGATCATCAGGCCATTGGAAACGGAGGAGGGAACCATGACGCAATCACAGACCACAGAACTATCTCACAGAGCAGAGAAGAAACAGCAGAGAGAGCTTCCACACCACACTGCTTCTCCTCGGCAGTTGCCACGTGCATGCTTGCATAGTTCAAAATCCCCATTCCTCCCTTCTCCCTTCGTCCCTTCGATACATTTCGTCATTTTCTTTGAAATCAGGTATACTCTAGAAGAATCAGAGGAGGTGTTCCTATGCATGTCCGAACTTTTCCTGCTGTTCTCCATAAAGAGGAAGACATCTCTGTTGCTGAATGTCCTGAAGTGGGCACGGCCAGCCAGGGCTTTACACGTGAGGAAGCACTCGCGAATCTAAAAGAAGCAACTGAACTGTACCTGGAAGAATTTCCTTTGCCTGATGTGAGTCGGCCATTTGTCACCACGTTTGAGGCGACCTATGCCGCCTCAATTGCCGAGAGTTTCGGCTGAGGAAGCAATTCGTTCATGAGAACGATTGGGTTTTGTACAAATAAGGCAACAAGGGAGCCATGTGATCCTGAAGAAAAAAACGTCGGGAGGGGAGATCGGTTGCGTCGTCCCGCTCCATCGTGAACTTGCGAGAGGAACGCTGCGTAGCATCCTACGCCAAGCTGCCATTACTCCCGAAGAATTTCTAGAACATCTGTAGAGAGGGGGGGGTGGGGATGTGCATACGAACATGCTTCCCCCCCCTGTGCTAGATCAGTTCTACCAATTTTCCCATTCTCACATCCATCTCTCTTTGCTTGCTTGCATCATGTCGGGGGTGGCAAAGAAAACGTCATTTCATGGGGTTATTGTAGCCGTTTTCGGCTACAAATACAAGTGCGTTTTGTTGCCGTTTTTGGCTACAAAAAACGAACGTTTTCTTGTGCCACTTCAGCGTATTTTCGCTGCCTGACCAACCGTATGATCAGAGACCTTCTGTCACAGAGCCACCGACGTACCACATGTGTGACTGCTGCACACATCACCTGTGCAGTGTCAATCTACAAGATTCACGACAGAAATAAGATTTGAGCATGGTACGAACCAAAAATCAGAAGAGGAAGAGTATCCAGAAAGACGAGAAGTCCCAATACGACGAAGTGTCCGTAGCACTACCCCGTAGAAGAAGATTTATAAAAACAGCAAAGAGCGCGTATCATTTGCGATACGCGCTCTTTGCTGTCGGATGACCTGCTGTCCAGAGATTCATGTACCATGCGCGTTCGTAAACGCATTTCATTCAGCAGAAAGCGTTTCACCTATCTGCCACACATACAAACATCCCTCCATCTCTTGGGTGTCGGGATTGAGCCAACTTCC
>DAIDJF010000078.1:24693-24962 GCA_027451525.1 Ktedonobacterales bacterium | reverse complement strand
GAGCCACCAACGTCAAAATGACCTGGATTCTGCTTGATAAAGTAATCCGTCACAGGTGAGTCCTGGTAGGTTGCAACAACGCGATTGGTTGCTAACAATTGTATCACAGCTGTTTGATCTTGCAAGACTGTAAGATGAATAGGCTGTTTGCCATTCTTAACACATGCTGTGCTACCCGTGTTGAGATCATCCTGCTCGATAGTGCCTGTCTGTACACCGACGTTGAGGCCGCACAGGTCAGAGACACTCTTAAGGTTCATTGGATTGCC
>DAIDJF010000078.1:0-24683 GCA_027451525.1 Ktedonobacterales bacterium | reverse complement strand
CACCCGCGTTGAAATATGGCACAAAGTCAACGACCTTCTGGCGATCTGGGGTCACGCTGACAGCCGACATGACCACATCGAAACGCTTTGCCTGTAAGCTGGTGATAATCGTGCTAAAGTCAGCCTTGACAACGTTCACCTTGAGACCCATACGCTGCGCAACAGCGGTGATAAGGTCGATATCGAAACCAACATAGTTGTTGGTTGCTGTGTCAACAAATTCTTGTGGAGGGTAGGTCGTGTCACTCCCAACCGTAAGAACGCCTGGTGTAATCAGGTCGGTCGGTGCCGCAATCGCTGGTTGCGTTGTCGCTGTAGGAGAACCCGTGCTGCTACTAGAACTAGTTGTGCCGCCACATGCTGCTAAGAGCATGGCGAGAATGATGAACGCGCCCACATATACCATCTTAAAAGGTGTGCGCCGTCCCATAGTGGGGATACGACGAGATAGGTGTGTCATGAAAAAATAGTCTCCTCTACCGCTGTGAAATACGTCTATCCGCTTGAGCACGAGATGTTATTTTTCACTGCCGAAAAACGTAGTAATAGGTATCCTACCCATCGGGCATATGAGACCTGGAAAAATACTACATCTCTATCTAACTACGCTTTGGCATGCCTTTCTATCACGTTGTATTCGAGTTATAAACACTGCATCATTATTTCTACCAAATTTAGTAGTGGAAATGATAAAAAATGTGCTGTTTCTGTACGAGAGTTATGTTAAACTATGTAAGGTGCGGATGTAATGGTGCATCCCTGTTCTCTGTAAGTACACACTCGTTGCTTTTCTATCGCGGGGCTTGGAGGGTCTATTATGACCATTGCATATGATCGCAGCATTTGTTGTGACTTAAACGAGACCATCAGTCGCGAATGGCTTGTTACAAATGGCTTAGGGGGATATGCAGCAGGAACTATTGCAGGCGTATTGACACGCATGGAACACGGCCTGCTCGTCGCCTCACTGCCCAATACCTCGGTCCCACAACTTTTGCTCGCGAAGATCGACGAAGAAGTCGTGTTTGACCAGCGTACTTACCTGCTCGGCACGAATGAATATCGCGACGGAACCCTGAATCCTGCAGGTTTTGTCCACCTTGAAACGTTTCGCCTTGAAGAAGGTTTCCCAATCTTTACCTATCATATCGGCGGTCTGGATGGCATTATGCTGGAAAAGCGCATCTGGATGACTGAAGGACAAAACACGACCTACGTGCAATATCGCGTTCTCCGTACAGCGGCGGGCGCACATATCGGCTACGGGCGCTCTAGTTCAACTGGACCTCTCAATATCGGTCATGGGCGTTACTTTGAGTATGCCGAAACCACGCAACGCACGCTCTCTTTAACCTTGTTGCCTTTAGCTGCCTATCGTCCCTATAATCAACCGCAGCATGGCAAGCACGATTGGCACTTTCAGGTCCAGCATTATGTCCCTGAGAAAGAGGCGGCATATCATTTTCTCCCTGAAGGCGTGACGGGATGCACCATTCGTGCCTATGAAGGGGCACAGCCCTATCATATTCTGGCGGTTGCTTCGCCCGCGTGCCATGCCGCTTTCATTCCTACGAATGTCTGGTACTGGAACTTTTTACGACGGTCTAATAGCACCGCCGAACGACCTGCAACGGATGATCTCTATCTGCCAGGTGTCATTCGGGCAACACTCTGGCCGGGAGAAGAGGCAACCCTGACGATCATCATGAGTAGCGAGGAACTTGCTACACAGGTGCTTCACCCACAACAACTCACGCGCTCGTTTGCGCGCAGTGTCGAGCGACAACGCCAGGTGCTCCCACAGACGCAACGCTATTTTGGTGAGGGAGGCGAAGCTGCCCATGCATATCCTCTCTTTACACAGCCTCACGTGGGGATGACCGATGCCCATACGACAAATGAGTCTTTCTTGCACTTGCTTGTGCAAGCGGGACGGCACTTTGTTGCGCAACGGACTAGAGCGCAGGAAAGCCGCCAACAGACCTTGACAACGTTGCACTCGTTCTCGACGGAGAGCACGTTACTGCTCTTTTCAGACTACTTTAGTTTGGAGGCGCGTACCCGTGACGCGCTGATTGCTCTCCCCGGTCTTTTGCTGGCGACACAGCAGTATGATCTGGCGCGTCGGCTCTTGCGTGATCTGGCGCATACATTCAAACAAGGTATGCTACCCGAATATCTGCCTACAGGTGAAGATAGCATTCCCGTAGATGACTATCGCAGTGTTGACCTGATGCTCTGGTATATCTTCGCGCTCGATTCCTATTTGCGCGTGACGCACGATATGGAGTTTCTCAGCGAGCTGTATCACCGTCTGATCGAGCATCTGGACTATTACATGCGGGGAAATGATGCTGGTATTGGGGTCGATACGCACGACGGCCTGTTGCGCACGCACCCAGGAGGGCACGCACTCACCTGGATGAATGCGCGCGTACACGGTACGCCTGTCACGCCACGCACTGGCAAAGCGGTCGAGGTCAATGCTCTCTGGCATCATGCCTTAACATGCATGGTCGAATGGTCGCGCCAATTGCATCGTAGTGGGCGTCAGGTCCATCTTCCTGCCTCCTATCGGGAGACGTTAGAGCGTTGTCAGCGCAATTTCGCACAACGTTTCTGGTATAAGGAAGGTGGTTATCTCTACGATGTGATTGACGGTCCCGCTGGCGCAGATTGCGCTCTCAGGCCTAATCAACTGCTGGCATGTTCGCTTCAGCCCCGTCTGTTGCCAGAACACTTTCGTCAGCGTATCATCGAAGTGGTCACGCGCGATCTCGTAACACCGTATGGTTTGCGCACGCTTGCTCCTGCTGATAAGCTCTACCATGCTTCTCTAGGTCTGCAACCCGATGCGCTGCAAGAGAGTTTGCACCAGGGAAGTGTTTGGGCTTGGTGGTTTGGCCCTTACATTGACGCGCTACTCACTCAAGGCACGCAGTTTGAATCAACCAACGGCCAACTGGCACCTGAGCATCTCTGGCGCAAAGGGTTGCAACTCTTGCAACCGCTTCAGGAGCGCTTTGCCGATGGGATGCAGGGCATGTGTAGTGGCGTCTTTGACGGTAATGCGCCGCATCATGCTGGATCTTGCGCCGCCTCGATCCTCTGTACAGGTGAACTATTGCGCTTATACGCGAAACTCTCGCAAATGCAACCTGTATTGCGAGAACGTGCCCTCTTCGTGTAGTGCATGTTTAGTCGCTGCCGACGGAAGACGCTTCAAGCAGTGAGTGGAGCGTCTTCAGTGGCACACCTGTTGCCTTTTTGCGTAGCATCACCATCTCCGCTGCGATACTCAGCGCGATCTCATCAGGTGTTTCCGCGCCGAGATCGAGACCGATGGGGGCATGTACCTGTGCTAAACGTTCGTATGGAATCCCCTCTTTGAGTAGGTTTTTGAAAATCTGCTTGACCTTGCTCGGACTGCCAATCATGCCGATATAGGCAGCTTTTGACTCCAGGGCGGCGCGTAGAGCATCCATATCGAGGTGATGACCGCGTGTGACGATCACCACCCAACTTGACTCGTCTGGTTCCAGTTCGCGTACGCTTTGGGGAATGTCGCCAAACGTCAGTTGTACCTTGTCGCCAAACATGTGGGGGTCGGCGAGGTCGCGGCGATCATCAACGACAATAATGCGGAAATCGAGTGCGCCTGCGAATTTTGCCAATGCTTGTGCCACATAGCCCGCGCCAGCGATAATCAAGCGGGGTTCAGAGCGCAACACCTCGAAAAACACCTCTAGGGTTGCTCCGCAACTGCCAACCGCTTCCCCCTGGTCAGCATCCAGATGGATATGTGTCAGAAAAGATTGCCCATCGCGCAGTGCCTGTTCTGCACTTTGTATAACTTTGCTATCTGTTTTGGGGCCCGCGAAACTGCCGACTGCTGTCCCATCCATGCGGATCAGCATCTTACTGCCCACGCCACATGGGGCGGCCCCTGCCGTTTTGACAACGGTCGCAATCGCAATACGCTGTCCCTGCCGCATTGCGGTATGCATCTCATCATAGATTGTCGTGATATTCATGTATCTTTCCTCATGTCAGTCTCAGTGCCTGTTCACTCGTACTTACTGCTTGAGTACTGCCATATGGAGATAGTGTACAACATTTTGCATCCCATGCGTATGCTTTGCGCTCTGCCCGATGGACATAATATTAGAGAACGGCATGCGCCTCATAGCGATAAAAACGTTGTTGAAAATCTGCTCGTGCGCGTAACATGCGCATTTTGACTGTGCTCAGTTTAATGCCCAGCCTCTTCGCAACCTCTTTGTAGCTCATATGAGCCACATAATGGAGCAAGAGCAACTGCGCCTTTTCATATTCCATCTCTGCGAGGATCGTTCGTACCAGCATACGTTGCTCAAGCTGTAAAAGATAGTTTTCAGGTTCTGTCCCTAACTGTATCTGTTCTGCTTGTATGGGCGTCTCGTGACACGGTTTGTGTTCTGTGCAGGAATAAGGTAAGGTGGCCTGCTGCTGGCGTGCAATTCTGTTCTGTGCGTCAATGCTGCTGTTGATTGTTATTCGATAAACCCAGGTGGAAAAAGAGGATTGCTGGCGAAAATATGTGAGGTGAGTGTAGATTTTGAGCAATACTTCTTGGGTTACATCCTCGGCATCGTCCTGGTTTTGCAGCATTTTCAACGCAGTATAATAAATAAAATGCCGTTGTTGTTGTACAAATTGAGCAAAGTGATGCTCTAGATCGGCGGGAAAATCTGGCATACTTACATAACCTCTTGACAACGCTGTATACAACCCGCTAGCCTTCATAATAGCAAGCATAGGCGGAGATATTTCTAGCTCTCTTAAGGAAGAGTGTATGGTAAGATGCGAGGTAAGAACACGTCATTTAGGGGGCAAGTAGTGGAGATAAGGGGCACAGAAAAAATCTTACAGCCTGATCGCGACAGGCTTGCCTGTTTCGGCACTTTCGATAGCTCCAAAGACCATTGCCAGACTTTTGATATTGTCGGTACACATAGTTTCTGGAATGCTCCCATTGCGCACGCAGGCAATGAAGTCGCGAATGATGCCAGCGTGACCATCAATGGAATCCCTGGCATGAGCGGGCGCAATTGTCAGTTCTTGATAAGGTGAGATAAAGCCTTCGCGCCGCGCAACAACCTGTGCTCGCATCTGCGTTCCTCCATCCCATAGAACGCTGCCGTGTTGCCCGATAATGCGCCAGTCAGCTTCCCATGTCGTAGGAAGTCCCTCCGCGCACCAACTTCCGCGATAGGTGTAGCGAATGCCATTGCTCATCTCAAATATGGCGATGGCCGAGGCATCCTGGTCATACCAGGAGCCGACGGGATTCCACTCCTGGCAATAGACGGAGATAGGATCGGCCTGCGCCAGCAAACGAGCGGCATCAAAGGTATGAATAGCCATATCGAGCAATAGCACATGATGCATATGATCGCGAAAACCACCAAAATGTGCGCCAATATAAAAATCGCTATTCAGCGTTGTCAGCGTTCCCAGTGCATTGCTCCGTAGAAAGCGTGATAGACGGCGAATATTGGCATCGTAGCGGCGGTTTTGGATGACCGCGAACAGACGATGTGCTGCTTGCGCGGCGGCAACCATCTCCCTGGCATGTTCCATACTATCGGCCAGCGGTTTCTCGCCTAGCACGTGGCAACCGTGTTTTAGAGCCGCGAGTGTCACTGCGTAGTGGGCTTCGGGGACTGTGCAATCAAAGACAATGTCTGGCATTGTTTGATCGAGGGCGGCATTGAGGTCTGTGCCGATAAATACCTCTTGCAATCCGTAGGCTAACGCTTTTTGCTGTGCGGCCTCTTCAAAGATATCGACCAGGCCGACAATGTGTACGTCTGGTAGTGTGAGCGCGGCATCGAGCCAGGCGTGGCTCATGTTGCCGCAGCCTACATGCAAAATGCGAAGCGTTTTGCCCTGTTTCATGTGTTTCCCCTTTTATAGCCTGTCGTTTCGCGAGACGATTCTCTCCTCACACATAGCATATTTTTCTTAGATAAGCAAGTAATCGTTTTTTTGTCGTGTGAGCAGCAGCACAAACTGATACATAGCAAACAATTCAAGCGCGAAGGGCAGATACCCCGTGTAGCCAAGGATGGGCATTTCAAAAATTTTGAAGAAACCGACATAGGGAACCGTATAGTACCACTTGGGCAGAGCATAATAGTTCCACATCTCCCAAAAGAAGCCGCAGAACAGACCCGCCAGCGGCAGCACAATGAAGTGCCAGTCGCGTGCTGCAAGATGCGCAAAGGCCGATTTGCGTCCGAAAAAATTGTTAATTGGATCCAACAAAAAGATCAGGCAGAGCCAGATCAGGCCAAAGAAGTAGTGTGGTAACAGCCAGGGCAGAGCCAGCATGACAAGTCCACAGAGTACTAGAGCGCATAAGATGGGAAGCGGGAGGCGTGGACCTGAATCATTGGCGGGCAGACGTGGATGCAGAGGTTTGAATGTAGAAAATAGCTCGGCTGTCTCCATCACTGCTGGTAGCACTGTACTAAAGTTAAGACTGGCGAATAGAAAGTATGCGAGGGGACTATAGGGCTGATCTAGAATATAGTGCCAGTTTTGCACGGGAATATTTAGCCACTCGAAAAGCCACCAGAAGAGGCTGGAGTAGAGGAAGATGAAAAGATAGCGTCGGCGCATACGTTTCAGTAATGAGGTACTGTGACGCAGAAATACCAGGCTATCGATTGTTAAAATGTAACCCAACCAGAGCGGGAAGAAACTATAGCGATAGAACGGTTCAATGCGGAGCCAGGATGTTGCCCAGGCCGTGAGGCACAGGGCAAGCCCAAACCAACCATAGAGCGGTAAAAAAAGTTTTTTTAGCATGCCCGACCTGACTAATTTTTATTTTCAGAGCGACTTTGGACCATGCCGCGCAGTTTATCCACGATTGTCTGTAAATCCCCATTGAGGTAGACACCAGGAATCTGCGTAATGATATTAGGGTAGTGCGCGAACACCTGTCCACCAAAGGCAAAAACGGGCCGTGGCTCTGGGAGTTCTTGCAACTGATGTCCCAGGTCGATCAGGGCCGAGAGATAGGTCGGCATGGTAAGCGAGATGCAGACCAGAGCGGGCATAAGCTTTCTTATAGTCTGTAAGAGACCAATGGTTTCAATGCTCTGTCCGAGATAGGCTACACGCACGCCACTACGGCGTAGGAAAAGTGCTAGCATCAGTGGGGCGAGTTCATGTGGTTCCCCCGGCGCGCTACAGACAATGACCAACGAGCCACTACCGACGGGAGGCGTCACATGGTAGAGGTTGGAGAGCAGGCCGCGAAAAAAATTGCTGGCGAAATGTTCAACAGAGACGGTAATCTTGCCCTCAACCCAGAGTTGTCCGATCTGCCACATCGTGGGCGTAATCAGTTCTGTGCATACCTGTTCAACTGGATAGATTGCTAGCATGGAAGCCACGATCATATTGGCTGCCGCTTCATCAAAAGCGTTGAATGCCTTTTGCAAGCGTTCGCGCGCGCTACGCATGTTGTGAATAGCGGGAAACATGCCTTTCTGATAAGCGGCATCCGTCTGTTTGCCTGACAGTTCATCTGTCACTCCTAAGGCAGGCCAATCGCGCGCGGATGCTTCTGGCGGTTTCTCGTTTTTAGGTTTTTCTGATGGGCTTATATCTGGGTGTTGTCCTGTCTCGCCTGATAGGGCAACATGAAACGCGGAGGGTTCATCTGCCCTCGGTTGCTGAAACACGTTTTCTGTTGGCGCGGCCGTTTGACTTCCCTGCGCCGCTTGCTGCTCTTCGCTCATATGGCGAAAAAGCGCAATTGCCTGACTGATTGACATTCCTTCGTCAACACGTTCTTTGAGCCAGCGAATCATCGCTATATCGCGTTCCGAGTACAGGCGATAGTCGTTATTTGCGCGTTCCGGCGAGAGTAGGGTGTAGCGACGCTCCCATGCACGAAGCGTCGGTGCTGGTACGCCCGTTTGCTGTACTACAGCTTTAGTATTAAAAATAGGAGCGTCTGAGTATTGTTCCTGATTGGGCAGCTCAATCGGTCCTTCACGTACAGTCATGCGCTTTCTCCGATCATTCTCGGCTCAGCGAAAGAATGCTCTAGACAAGGGAGCACACCAGCATGGTGTGCCACTTTCTATAGAATACCATAGAATAAGAAGTAAGTCCATAGTTTGCACATCTTTTGTTCATACTCTGGTAAAAGTACGATGCTTTATTTTTCTCTTTTCGTCAAAAGGACGCAGCAAAGAGAAAAAACGGGTAATGCCTTTACCAGAAGTCTTACAGAGAAAATCATGCATTGACCAGAAGCGAGTGAATAGACAACTCGGTCTAGAGAATTGACAGCGGGAAGAGATCGTGCTATTATTTCATGGCTATAAAAAGGTCTATTAGCTGTGAGTGGCTGATAGCTAACCCCACGCCAGGGCATGCTCGCCTCATACGAGTAGGTTACCCATGATTGCGAATGAGATGTAGTGAGAACCAATACATCCCCTTGAAGAATGGGCGAGCGCGCGAAGTTATGCGGAGAAACGGAACTGTGCAGAAGGCTCGTACCCCATGCCTTTCACGTATCCCTTCTCAGACGATGTTCTGGATACACACTCTGGTGCTATTCAGCATATCGACCGAGCGCGTGGGTGAAATCGAGACGTTTAAGACGTTCTGAAAGGCAAATGGGAGAAATATGTACGCAGTAATTAAAAGCGGTGGGCGACAGTACAAAGTGACTGTAGGCCAGACCCTCGAAGTCAACCGCCTTCCGGTCACCGATGGTGAGCAGGTGCAACTTGATGAAGTGTTGCTCATCTCGGACGCTGACAAGGCCATGATTGGTACACCCGTCGTGGAAAATGCGATGGTGTTGGCGACGGCCGTTAAACAGGGACGCGGCGAGAAGCTCATCGTATTCCGCTACAAATCGAAGAAGCGTTTTCGTCATAAGAAAGGCCATCGTCAGGAATTGACGATTCTGACGATTGACGATATTGTTGCCAACGGCAAGAGTCTGGTGACAGGCGAAGAGCCAAAGCTACGCGCGCATGTATCTGACGAGGGCGTGGCGACTAGCACGGATGCCGATACGGTAGCTCCTGTAGATGAAAAGGAATAGCAGCAATGGCACATAAAAAAGGTGTAGGTAGCTCTCGTAACGGACGAGATAGCAATCCACAGATGCTTGGTGTCAAACGCTTTGATGGGCAGCTTGTGACGGCTGGCAGTATTATCGTGCGCCAGCGTGGAACAAAGATCCGTCCCGGCAAAGCAGTTGGCGTTGGTCGCGATCACACGCTATTTGCGTTGATTGATGGCTATGTCAAGTTTGGGCATGATACGCGCAAACGCCGTTCGGTGAGTATTGTGACAGAGTTTCCTGATCGGCCCTCAATTGCCGAGCTGATCGCGCAGTACACTGAGGGTGAAGAGATCCTCGTTGTTGACTAGCATTTTATAGGCAGACAAGCATAAGAGAGGGGCCATGCATCGCGCGATGCATGGCCCCTCTCTTATGCTTGTGATTAGTTGTTGCCTTGCTGATTGCCCGCAGGTGGTTGCTGCTTGGCGGCAGGACAAACGACATTGACTGTGTTATTGGCGAATGAGAAGGTACAATCCTGTCCGTTGATGGTAGTAGTACCTGTGCAGCCTGCCAGGGTTTTTCCATTGACATTACAGGCTGGTGTTGTGCTTGTGCCAGTTGCTCCCGGCGTCACACCATTAATGGTTGCCGCGATAGCGACGCCATTATTGTCGGTCTGCACGCTCACCGGGTCGGGCATATTGAGCAGACCGACACAGTTGAGACCGTTGGGGCCGTAGGTGGCGACAAAACGCTGCGCCAGGAAGGTGAACAGATTGTTTGCCATCGCGGGCACTAGCGAGGGAGCCGTCATCGTGAATGTGCTATCGAGCAGCAGGCGCGCAGGGGCGATCTGCCGGAGATTCATGCAGTAGGTTTTTGTGCCAGCGGATCCAAGATTGGGAGCTAATGGCTGATCGACACCAGCACGATAGGCGTTGATTTTTTGGAGATTGGCCTGACCGTTGACGACGACCATGTCATCGTGTGATGGCACAAGCGCAACAGGAGCTGGCTGGTGAGTGGCTGCCTGTAGTTCGTCAAGCGGTAGCGCAGTTGCGGTTTGACCAGGATTCGCCAGATCGGGAGCCATCCAGGGCTGGCAACCCAGCGCACCGTCAATGGCGATTGAGAGCAGGCGATTATCGCTGCCGTTGATCTGTAGCTGGGCATTCTGCAATTGTTGCGCGTTTGCGTTGGTCATTTGGGCTGTCTGACCGTTGCCTGTCACAAGATAGGCGGTGGTGACATTATCGCTCTGGTCCATATCAACGACTGAGAAGTCGCGCACGGTGGGGCAAATCAAGCCATCTTTGGCTCTGCCAAGAGCGGGTGGGTGGAGTTGACCTTGTTGAATGGCTTGATTTGCAGCTTGAAAGAAGGCGGGAGCATTGCAGTAGCCGACCTGCCCGAAAATAGACCCATTAATTGCACCGTTAATTCCATTGACGCAATGCCCATCGTTCAAACTGTTCTGCTGTCCCTGTAACTGTAGTAGATTGCCGTTAAAACCAAACCATAGCGCGACAACAGCGTTTTGCGGTAGTTGAGGGACAACGGGAGCGATAGCCGGTTTTGTCCCTTTGTCAACGACGAGCGGATCATAAACGGAGATCTGCCCCGTGACCGTATTAATCACAGCACCCTGCACAAAAGCAGCCTGATTGGGATTTGCCTCGTTACAGGGGCCATTATTTGGATCTGTGGCAACAAGCTGATAGGGCGTTGCCAGACCTTTTGCCGAGAGCGGATGCTGCGGCACAATCAAGGTGCAGTCCATATTAAGGGCCGCCGCGTGTGAACCAAAACGTGGCAGAATAAAGAAAAACACTCCTGCGCCAAGCGCGATAATCACGGTTACTGCCGCTCCGATAAACATGAGCGGAGAGACGCGCCGTCGGCGGGAGCGCGTTGACTGCAACCGGGAGCCTGATATCTTAGGTGGTCGTGTCAGTGTTTGCATTGCAACTAAACATCCTTCTGGTACGCACTGTACCTGTTCTAGCTGGATAGCTCGGCTTGTGCCTGTTGTCGTGGCGGAAATAGTGCTCTGGACAAGGCACATTGCGAGCTTTTTCGCTCATAATGCTGCTAAAACATGCTTTTAGCCTAGCATTACTACCCCCATGAAAATACCTATATACCTGTTGTTCTCCCGCGCTAGAGAACTGGTGTATGATAGAGGCAGTCACAGCGATAACACGAAGAATACTGTGAACTGATATGATTGTTATTGATACTTTTTGTGATAGTTCCATTGGTTGTGATCTTACCACACTGGAATTGCTATATTAGCATATGTCGCTCTAGCGTTAGTAGGAAAGTACCAGGAAGAGGTTAAGATGTCTTAACCTGCTAGTGCGAGTAAGCGGTATAGCGGGCTGGCATGCCTTGAAGGAACAGGGTACGAAAAGTAACAGCAATTGACTATGTGAGACGTGTTGGTATGTAGCGGAGGGACGGTACGAGCGGTTACGTCAGCTGACCAAACATGATACAGTATACGATATAATGATATCAGCTTTACTTTTAGATGAGGTATTCTTTCGGGTTGAAAGGATGAGGACATTCTATGCGTGCGATAGTGAGTGTTGCTAATCGTGAGGGTCTCACCGAATTGGCGCGTGAGCTTCAGAGTCACGAGGTGACAATATATTCGACCAGTGGAACGCTAAAAGCGTTACAGGCAG
This sequence comes from Ktedonobacterales bacterium, assembly GCA_027451525.1. Classification (GTDB taxonomy): domain Bacteria; phylum Chloroflexota; class Ktedonobacteria; order Ktedonobacterales; family Ktedonobacteraceae; genus DTNP01. The sequence continues at coordinate 12,902 of DAIDJF010000078.1, read as the reverse complement.
AAGAGATAGCGGCCCTGTCAATCGGTGAATTGACACATTTTCCAGAGATTCTGGGCGGGCGGGTTAAGACTTTGCACCCTGCTATTCTCGGCGGCGTGTTGGCGCGTAGCGATATTCCGGCCCATGAGCGAGATTTGCAGGTACACGGTATCGAGCCAATCGGTTTGGTCGCCGTCAATCTCTACCCTTTTGCTGAGACGGTTGCTCGTCAGGACACAACGTTGAGTGAGGCTCTCGAACAGATTGATATCGGGGGCGTGACGCTGGTCCGCGCTGCCGCGAAGAATTTCCCAGATGTGATCGTTCTGGTTCGTCCCGAAGACTATGCTCCTGTGATGCAGGAGTGGCGTGAACAGGGCGAGGTGAGCCTGGAGACGCGCCGTCGTCTTGCTGCGACCGCGTTTCAACATACCGCGACGTATGATACGCTGATCGCTGAATATCTGCGTATGCACAGTGCGAGCGCAGACAGTTTTCCTGAACAGCTAACCATCTCACTGGAATGTATTCAACGACTACGTTATGGTGAGAATCCGCATCAGCAGGCGGCTTTTTATCGGTGGGCAAATGCCGCTCCTCATACCAAGTCACCCTCTATCGCGGATGCGGATGTGCTCCACGGCAAGGAGCTATCTTATAATAATCTGCTTGATCTGGATGCTGCTCTGGCGGCTATTATGAGTTTTACCGCTCCCACGATTGCGATTATTAAACACACGAATCCCTGTGGTCTGGCTTGTGGCGATACGCTGGTTGATGCCTATAAGCGCGCGCACGCAGGTGACCCCGTCTCGGCCTTTGGTGGCATCATTGGTAGCAATCGCGTGATTGATGAGGCAAGCGCACACGAAATCAATCAACTTTTCTATGAGGCTATTATTGCCCCTGACTATACGCCGGAGGCTCTGGCAATTTTGCGTCAGAAGAAGAATATCCGTTTGCTCGCTACCCACTGCCCAATTGAGCCGAAGGCGGTCAGCGCGCAGTCAGTATACAGCGGACGCCCAGAAGTGCGGACTGTGAGCGGTGGCTTGCTGATGCAGACGCTGGATGCGGTCGGTGAGGGCGAGACCGCGTATAGCGTGATTACCGAACGCGAGCCAACATTGGAAGAGTTAACGGATCTGTTTTTTGCCTGGAAGGTCGTGCGCCATGTCAAGTCGAACGCGATTGTGTTGGCGCATAAACTGACACTCTTAGGCGTGGGGGCGGGCCAGATGAACCGTGTGACCAGTGTGCAATTGGCGGTTGAGAAAGCTGCAACGCGGGCGCGTGGCTCTGTGCTGGCCTCAGATGCCTTCTTCCCCTTTGCCGATGGTGTAGAAACGGCTGCCAAGGCGGGCGTGACAGCGATCATTCAGCCCGGCGGCTCTATCCGCGATGAAGAAGTAATTCGCATGGCAAACCGCTATGCCATCGCGATGATTTTCACGGGAAAACGCCATTTCCGTCATTAGTCGCAAATCCGTGCATAATGCATCAAACAAAAACAGGCAGCGATCAAATGCTGCCTGTTTTTTGTTATGGGAGAGACTAGGCGACAATTTCGTCGGCGAAAAAACGTACCCAGAGAACGCACACGGCGAGACCGCCAATTAAGGCAAAGAAGCCAACCGCACCGCCAGCGTCGTTGGTTGGGTCTTTAAAAGGATAAAAGATAATAAGAGAGAGCCAGATGACCGTCAAGGCCGCCGTTAAACTCAATTTCGTGGTCTCACTAGTAGAGCGATAGAAAATGTGATAGAACACTAAAACAAGGACACCAATAACAGTGACCAGCAGGAGGAGCGGAGTGGTGATGCTTCCGTTATCCAGCCAGTCGACATACAGTGTGGGTTTGATCAATAAGAAGCACAAGATCCACACAATCGTGAGGAAGACGCTCCCTATAACTTTTCGTATTTCAAACGAGGCCGTCACGATAAAAAGCTCCTTTCAAGGAGATACTGAGTAAATAGGATACAGGGTTAGGACATACTGGTACGCTGGCAAATAGTCCCAGACGTACTTACCTTGTATCTCGTATTGTAGTCGTTGTCGCGTAAGAAATCAACGGTTTTTAGTGTTGTTCGTCAGTCTCTGCCTCTTGTTGCCAATAGGCCGTGGCGAAGCGCGCAGCCCAGCGTGCGTTATTGAGTAATAAGGCTTTATTGGCTTCAACGCTCTCACCAGATGTCAGGCGCGCCACATGCGATAGGATAAATGGCGTGGTAGCTGAACCGCGAATCCCTTGTTCGTGGGCCAGGTGGAGTGCCTCGGCGGTCGCGGCCTCTAGCGGTGCAGCATCTAGTGCATATTGTTCTGGAATGGGACAGCCAACGACAATCCCATGCAGGCCACAGGCCCATTGAACGCGCGCGGTCTGCGCCAGTGTCTCGACCGTGTCAATGCGTTGTGTGAGTTTGTACCCACTTGAGCGCACGTAGAAGGCGGGCAATTCATCGGTTTGCCAGCCGATGACGGGTACACCTTGCGTCTCTAAATATTCCATCGTCAGACCCAGGTCAAGAATTGACTTGGCTCCTGCGCACACAACCAAAACCGCTGTGCGACTTAATTCGGTGAGATCAGCGGAAATATCCATGCTTGTCTCGGCTCCACGATGGACGCCGCCAATGCCACCTGTGGCGAAAAAGCGTATTCCCGCCATGCTTGCACATAGCATTGTGCCTGCAACTGTGGTCGCTCCCAAGGCGTGGCTTGCCAATGTTGTTGCCAGATCACGGCGGCTGACCTTGCGCACATCCTGAGATGTGCCTAGACGAGTGATCTCTTCCAAGGTCAAGCCAATCTTGATATGACCATCAAACAGGCCAATTGTCGCGGGCATTGCTCCCTCCGCGCGGATTGCCGCTTCCATCGCCTGTGCGATCTCAATATTGGCCGGATAGGGCAGACCATGGGCGATGACCGTCGATTCCAGCGCGACTACCGCCCGCCGCTCATGCAGCGCGCTCTGCACTTCCTCTGCAAGCGTTACATAAGAATGGTGATGTTGCATGTATCCTCTCTCATTAACTACTGTTCTTCAGTATAGCCGGGTCGTTGTAAAAAGGCAATGCCTGCTTAGCTCAACGATATGACCATCTAGTACTATGGTTGCTTTTTTGGAAGGCAACATGCTATAGTATCTCTTGGGTCTGACCTCTATAGCCCAAGTAGAGCAGTCTCTATGACAGGGAGCGTTTCCCTCTATGTACATTGTTCGTGTAGCACAATAGACAACATTTATTTATCTATGGCATCATTTACGGATGCATCTTCTTAATTTTTTGTAACAATAGTAGCGTTTGCGTATGCAAATCAGGAGAGAAGACAATGAAATTAGCTGGTAAAATCTTGACGGCCGGTCTAACTGTAGGTGGCGCGCTGGGTGCAATGGCTGTTTATAATAAAGTGACTGAGATGATGGCGGGAGAGCTGGATACGACGCTCTTCGGAGAGGAACGCCGCTATCCCTGGAAATATGGCGATATGTACTATCAGGTCAAGGGTGCGCGTGATGCCAAGCCCCTCCTGCTCATTCACGGTTTTGGCCCTGGCGCATCGTCCTACGAGTGGCGTAAGAATATCGACAATCTGGCAGAGCAGTTCCGCGTCTATTCTATTGATCTGCTCGGCTACGGTCTCTCTGATCGTCCCGCGCTTGACTACAGCGCACAGACCTATGTTGATCTCATCAGCGACTTCATCAAAGAGGCGATTGGCAAGCCGACCGTTGTTGTTGCGCATGGCCTCAGTTGCGCGTATGCCATCGAGAGTGCCTTCCGCCGTCCACAACTGTTCGAGCGACTGGTGCTGTTGACACCGCCTCCAACCATCTTACAAGAGGCTCTGCCCGGTCCTCTGGCCTCGATTGCCCGCTCCGTCTTACGCCTGCCCATGCTTGGTGAGTTCGTTTATAACATGTTGAACTCCCGCAAAGCTATCAGCGGCTACTATGATGTGCAAGGCTATCATAACCCCGGCCTTATCACCGATGAATTGGTCGAGTATGTCTATACCAGTTCGCACCAGTCCAATGCGCGTTATTCGCAGGCCGCATTCATTACTGATGCCCTGAACATTGATGTTCACGAGGCATTTGCCCGTCTCAAGATGCCCGTGATCGCCATCTGGGGTCGCGAAGGTGTGCTGACACCATCCGAGGCGAGCGAGTCATTCAAGCGCGTCAACCCACGCATTGAAGTACGCATCATTGACAAGAGCAGTGGTCACGTCCAGGATGAGCAGGCCGCCGCGTTCAATACACTGGTTAAGGAATTTGCCAGCGCGCGCGTCTAGCCCCTGTATACATAAACATGCCTTTCTCCTTTTTAGACAGTGGTAGCGAAGGAACCACTTGTTTGTGGGGAAAAGGGTGAGTGATAGCTCCAGCGCAGGTAACTTCGCTGCTTGCAATGAAGCTTTCGCTCTGTAGTATTAAACTGTAATAACCAAATGGCAGCATGTTTGCTGCTGCCATTTGTGGGTTTCTCTCTTTTTTTAGGAATAAATTTTTACGGCATATTTTTGCTAGTCGCCTTAGTCGCTCGTGTTGCTGCTGACTGGAATCTGTTCCTGGCGGTTCTGACCGGAAATGTTTATTTTACGTGATCGGCTGCTTTGACTGAATAGGATCTTGAGTGTGAGTAGGCCATGCTCATGCTTTGTCTCGATCCGGCCTGCATCAACAGGGCGACTAAAGGTGATACTACGCTCAAAATTTCCCATTGTGATTTCATGCAAGAGCCACATCTTGCGTCGCTCCCGTTGCTCCAGGCTCTGCATGCCCTCCTGTTCAGTGCGATACTGGCCCTTGATTGTTTACGAATACTCTTGTAGAAGAGCACGCGCGATGACAATGCGTTGAATCTGGTTCGTCCCTTCAAAAATCTGGGCCACCTTCACGTCGCGCATGTAGCGTTCTACCGGGTAATCACGTACATAGCCCGCGCCGCCGAGTAGCTGCACTGCCTGTGTCGTGACCTCCATTGCGGTATCGCTTGCCAGGCACTTTGCCATTGCCGCGTACATAGAGGCCGCTTGTCCTTGATCTAGTTTATAGGCCGCCTCGTAAACAAGCAGACGCGCCGCCTCGATCTTCATTGCCATATCGGCGAGCATAAATTGAATGCCTTGAAAAGAAGAGAGCGTTGTGCCAAATTGCGTGCGCGTGCGCGTATAGTCGCGTGCAACGGTAAATGCTGCTTGCGCGACTCCGCTAGCGATGGCCCCAATATTGATGCGTCCGCCGTCAAGCGATGAGAGGGCGATTTTGAAGCCCTGTCCCTCCGCGCCGATGCGTTGTGTGGTGGGAATAGCGCATTGCTCAAAGATCAGTTCGCGTGTTGGCGAAGAGTGTAGACCCATCTTGCGCTCAGTTTTGCCAAATGTGAGGCCGGGCGTATCTTTTTCGATGACAAAGCACGAGATGCCTGCTGCGCCTTTGCTCGGTTGCGTGCGTGCCATGACGAGATAGAGATCGGCCTCTCCTCCATTTGTCACCCACATCTTGGAACCTGTAAGCAGGTAGTGATCGTCTACACGCTCTGCACGACAACGCAGGCTGGCAGCGTCCGAGCCAGCATCGGCCTCGCTGAGCGAGAAGGCTCCCAATAACTCGCCGTTTGCCAGACGCGAAACCCAACGATGGCGTTGCTCCTCGTTGCCAAAACGGGCAAGCGAGCCTGTCACCATATTATGTACGGAGAGGCCGACCGCTGTTGCCATCTCGCCCTTTGCCAGTTCCTCGTAGACGATAGCGGCGGTTAAACGACTCAGGGGTGTCCCGCTCAGTTCCTCTGGGGTGGTCATGCCCATCAGGCCCAACTCCGCCATCTTCTGATACACTGCACGCGGGAAATAGTCATGCTCATCCCATTCGCTCGCGTATGGAGCGATCTCTTGAGTCGTAAATTGACGTACCATAGCACGAATATCTGATTGCTCTTCGTTGAGATCAAATTGCACAATAGAACTCCCTTCGCTTGCAAGCGGTACCCCATTGCTCATAGACGTTTGCATGGTACCACACCTAGACATACAAATGATAGCAGAAAGCCAGCCCGTGATCCCGTGATTTCGTGCTTTCCATATAGACCTGGATGAGTAAAAATGTTAGGATAAGGCTAAAATATACGTCTATCTACAAGGGAGCTTTTTGATGTATTCCTAGTTGTGAAAAGAGGCATTCTATGTCTACGCCCACGTATGCTACTGGGCGACTTAGCCCGAATACTCTGCTTAATAACCGCTACCTTATCGTGGAGCCTGCGGGTCGAGGGGGAATGGCCGCTGTCTATAAAGCTACTGATACGCTCAACAACCACCGTATTGTGGCGGTGAAAGAGCTGAGCTTAAGCAATGTCAGTCCTCATAAAGTTGTGGAGGCCCGTGAAAATTTTCGTGAGGAGGCCGAGATGCTCCGGCGACTCTCTCATCCACATCTGCCCAAAGTGTATGATTTTTTCGATGAGGGTGATCGTTCGTATCTCGTCATGCAATTTATTGAAGGGCAGACATTGTATGCTCTGCACGCGCAAGCACCTAATCAACAACTCGCTATCAATAAAGTGATTGATTATGCCATCCAATTATGTGATGTGTTGTCCTATCTCCATACCCAGCCACAGCCAATCATTTTTCGTGACCTGAAACCGAGCAATGTCATGGTTACAGCACAAGGTCATGTGTATCTGATTGACTTTGGAATTGCTCGCACCTTCAAGCCGGAACAACCCTGGGATACCACGAACATGGGCACGCCCGGTTTCTGTTCGCCGGAGCAGTATGCTGGTCATACCAGTCCGTGTTCTGACCTCTATAGTCTGGGAGCAACGCTGCATTATTGTCTGAGTGGCAATGATCCACGCAAGAACTCACCCACGCTCTTTTCGTTTCGCCCTGTGCGCACATATAATCCGCTGGTCCCGCAGGACCTTGATAAGTTGATCCAGCACCTGGTAGCAACCGAAGACACGCGCCGCCCTGCCAGTGCCGAGCAGGTCTTGCGGACACTGCAGTCGATCAAACAATGGGCGGCAGCGGGGACGTCCAATCTGCCTGGCGCGATTACTACACCGATCGCGCTTTCTTTCTACAATCCTTATAAAGCGCGTGCGGCACAGTTTGCGCTTCAACTGGGAACGTACTTCAATAAGCTTCCTGGCCTTATTGGGATGTGGTCGGCAAAAACGCTCATTCCATTTCTTGCCCAAACCTATAGCCTGTTAACTACATGGCTTGTCGCCACGTTCTGGCCCTGGATAATGTTCCAGAGCACACGCGCTCGTATCGCCTTTCTGCAATGGTTGCGCGATGCACAGCGCGGCAATAGCGGCTTTTTTACGGTTCTGCTGCGCGGTTTCGCCCCGCCAGTCTGGCAATCTTCTTTTGTCGCGCTATTGCTCCTGCTTCCGTTTTTGATGATTGTGAGCGCGTTCTACATGGCAAATGCTCTCCATTGGTCGCTCCACCAAATGGGCTTTGCTTTCTGCCTCTTGCTCATGCTGTTCACGCTGCTGGCCAGTTTTCATAACACGATCCAGCACGCGCTGGCGCGAAGCATCCTGCTTACTAGTGCGCTGGTACTCTTCCTGGTTGCGCTTACTCTTGCCGGATTGCCGGATATGCAGTATGCGCTGCAAACGACCACGAGCGGTCAACTCATCGGCATGCTGCTCATCTCGCTTGCAGGGGCTAGTTTCTTGCGTCCACCAGAGCGTTTTGTTTGGCTGGCGCGTCTGACAATCCTTCTGTTGACGCTTACCTGTATCGCCCTGCAATTTACTGATGGTGTGAGCGAGTGGCGGCACTTTACTTTCATTCCTCTCGTCTTTGATCAAATGGTCAATCTTGTTGCGCTTGGCGTGCTAGTTGCTATCTTGCTGCTGACAAGCGTGCGCTTCCTGGCGGATTTTACAGGGCTTGATCGCTTCCTGTTCCTGTTGCTGGCAATAGTCGTAAGTGCATTACAAATCGCCTTTGGTTTCTCGTTCGTGAGTAGCTTGACAATCACGACAAATCCTGTCGTAGTGGTGATGGTACAACTCCTGTTTGACATCTTGCCGGTGTGTGGTGCGCTCTTCTGGCTAGTTTTACCGAAGAAGCATACGCGTTGGGCGAGTGTTCCGCTGGTACTCGTAACGGTGATTTATGTGCCGCTATTGCTTTTACTGGCTGGTGGTGTCTCTCTGCCCTTCAAAACATTGCCCGCGCTGGCCTATCCTTTACAAGCACGCTTGCAGACGCTGTTTACGCCCGATCAACTGCTGTTCGCCATCCTGCTCGTCCTGAGTGTGCTGTTGTTTACGCGCTTTGGCAGACAATTCACTGGTTTAGATCACATTGTGCTGTTTAGTGTGGTGGTGTGTTGCATGTTGCTGCAAAACGCGACCTGGAATCAGTTTATGACGGCCTCTGCCAGTGGCTCGTCGAGTCTAACGGCCGATAAAATGCCAGCCCTTTACAATCTAGCGGGGAATAATCTGGTTACAGTCATTCTCGATGCTGTCGTAGGCATTTACGTTCTGTTTGGGATTTTTGCGCTGTTTGCGCAACTGCTCCATCATATGCCGCGCGTGGGAGCGGGAGCGGCTAAGTATCTCAGTGTTAGCAAGGTACAAAGTGTCCGCTCAAGTCTGGAGCATGTGATTACTCTCATGGCGACGGTGGCCTGTTTCGTGCTGCAAAACACGTTTGGCACAAATGAGCCGTTGCTCGCTTATCATCTGGTATTACAAACAAACTGGGTAGTGTCGTTTAATACGATTGTGCTGGGTGCACTTGTGCTACTGGCGTTGCTATCGCTGCTGCGAGTAAGACGGCCAGTGAATGCTCTCGACCGTTTTATCTTGCTCGTTGATGTGCTTGTCTGCATTTTGCTGCTTGTTAACGGTTCACCGGTTATGCCGCGCCAGATCGCTTTACCGCATATCATTCTGCCCGCATTTATGCTGCTGCCAGAGGTTCTGCTTGTCGCCTTGCTTGGTCTGCTGTGGCTCAGACGGACCTATCCCCAGAGCGATAAAAACGCGCTGCTGGTGCTATTCGTTCTGGCTTGCGCAACGGGGCTATTACAAGTGATTAATCCCATCTTCTTGCTCTGGACGCTCTTCCTGCTTATTCTGGGAACGGTATTGGCAACGCGCATCGAGTTTGTGCGCAAATGAGGTGGCAAAGTGTGAGAGGAACACGGCAATGCATGTGTATTGCCGTGTTCCTCTCACATTCTCGCTATCTACTCACCCTCGACGTACACTTTGCTGCTTTGTGCGAGCATGGTGGGTGCGGTTCGGCTAAGGATAGCCACAATCACAATGCCCGCAACCAGCCAGATGGCACAGATTGGCAGTGCCAGATTGAGTGGGGCGGATGGTAGTGGTACGAAGGAGAAGTACAAGACAAATAACAGGACGATGATCGGGATGATGGGGAGTATAAGGTGGCGGAACACGTTGTACTCGCTCGCGTGCTCTCTGCGATAGAAAAAGGGTACAGAGAGACAGGTCGCGATATAGACCAGCACAATTGGGATCACGATAATTGTGCCGATCAGGGCAAATGCTGTGGATGCGCCATAAATCAGTCCTGGCACCAGCGTTGCGATGACGGCAATAATCATCGTGAGGATGATCGCGATATCAGGTGAGCCGAAGCTGTTCACGCGCCCCAGTTGCGCGGGCAACGTGCGAATACGTCCCATCGCGTAGAGGACACGTGAGGCTGCATTGACACCGGCATTGGCGTTTGCCAGCGCACTGTTCAGAATGACAAGCACCACGATGATATTGAATGGTCCCCAGACACGCTTTGCCAGCGTATCCCAGGGATTGGGGTCGCTAATATAGCTAGAGAGTTTGGTGACGCCCCAGCCGACAACACCCGCGTAGGAGCAGAAGACGTAGAAGATGCCGATTGCAATGGCGGCCAGCACGATAGCGCGGGGTACAGTGCTGCGTGGATTGTGGGCCTCTTCTGCCAACGGCGCGGATGACTCAAAACCCGCGAAAGCCAGAAACACAAAGATCATGCCGAAGATAACGCCCTGCCAGCCACCTAGGCCAGGTTGCTGACTATAGGTGGGCGTAAAGACTGAGAAGGTGTTGGCTCCGCCTGCGGTCGCAATCAGCCAGATGGAGATTAGCACAAAGACCGCGATTTCGATCACTCCCAGCACTACGCCGACATCAGCCGAAACTTTAATGCCAAAATAGGTGAGCGCGAAGACCATTGCCCAGATAGCCCAGCCACTGGTTCCCAGCGAGACATGGAAGGTCGTGTTCATGAACGAATCCATCACGGGACCCAGTACCAGCAGTTGTAAGGGAACGATCAGCAGATAGGCCAGATCGAAGAGCCAGCCTGTCATCCAGCCAGCCTGCACGCCTAGAGCGCGGCTAACGTAGGTAAAATAGCCACCAGCCGAGGGCAGGTATTTTGCCATTGCGCCGATATTCAGCATCGAACTATGCTATGGAGCAATGCGGAATACCTGTTTTTTCTGTGCTGTTCTTCTTATTACTGAAGTAGGTGCCGTTCAAAATTTTTGTCGTTGCCTCTGCAACTCACGTGCATTGAGAAACGTATGTATAGCAAATTCCTGACACGCTATAAAACCACGTGGAGCATGTGGGTAATGGGGCATATTTGTCTGGCTGGGCGTAGACACATCCCGTGTGATAGCCCAAATGGGGCAAAAAAATCAGCAGTGGCACGTGTAGGGCGTGTATCGTATACTATAAAGAAAAAACTACGAAGATACTATTCCGTATTGCAGTACTTGATACTCACAACGGTACTGTTGAGCAGCACCGTCTGACAAGAAAGCAGGTCTGAACTGAATGGATGCTCAGGCTATATACATGTACCAGAATAGCCCAAATGATAACGGGCCTCGTGGTACACAGCGTCCAAACTCTAGTGGAAACAGCAACGGCAATGGTGGGAATGGTGGCGGTGGAAACAGCATGTCCATCCTTGTGCGCACTATTCTCGTCGTCGTTGTTGTTCTGCTCGGCTGGTATTTTTTCCAGTACTTCTTCCAGGGTGGAAGTAGCAGTAGCAGTAATCCAAATGCGCTAGAAGTGCCATATAGCACGTTCTATCAGCAAGTGCAACAGAGCAATGTTCAAAAGGTTGTCTTCCAGGGTCAGGATATCACCGGGCAATTTAAAACTGCTATAACGGTTCCTAATCCCAATGGCAGTGGCACACAAACGGGCGTTGACTTTCATCTGACGCAATTGCCGAATGGTGATCCAACGCTCAATGCGCTGATTCTCAAAAACGTACCAGATTTTGAGACTAAACCAGTCCAGGATAACAATCTTATCTGGACGATTTTGCTGAATGTTGTCCCCTGGCTGCTGATTATCGGCGTGTTCTTCTTCATTGCCCGCAGAGCCACGCAGAGCCAACAAAACATTTTTAGTTTCGGCAAGAGTCGCGCTAAACTGGTCTTGGAAGATCGTCCCAGCACAACCTTTGCGGATGTGGCGGGCGTTGACGAGGCCAAAGGCGATCTGGTTGAGGTGGTAGAATTCCTCAAGACGCCGCAGAAATTCCAGCGGCTGGGTGGCAAAATTCCACGCGGCGTGCTGCTGGTTGGCCCTCCAGGAACTGGTAAGACACTCTTAGCGCGTGCGGTAGCAGGTGAGGCAAGCGTACCTTTCTTCTCGATGAGCGGTTCTGAGTTCGTCGAGGTCCTGGTTGGTGTCGGTGCAAGCCGCGTGCGTGACCTGTTTGATCAGGCCAAGAAAGCCTCGCCCAGTATCATCTTTATCGACGAAATCGATGCCGTTGGTCGCCAGCGTGGCTCAAGTATCAACAGCAACGACGAGCGTGAGCAGACCTTAACCCAGTTGCTGGTCGAGATGGTTGGTTTCGATGCGCGTCAAGCGGTGGTTGTCATCGCCGCTACGAACCGTCCCGACGGTCTTGATAAAGCTCTGTTGCGCCCTGGCCGTTTCGACCGCCGCGTAACGGTGGACCGCCCCGACTGGAATGGCCGTCTGGCAATTCTCAAGATTCACTCGCGCAACGTGCCGCTGGGTCGCGATGTAGACCTGATTACCATCGCGCGTGGTACGCCCGGCATGGTCGGCGCGGACCTGGCAAATCTAGTCAACGAAGCGGCATTGTTGGCTGCGCGCCGTAATCTGGATGCCGTTACACAGTCGTGCTTCGACGAGGCTCTCGATAAAATCCTGATTGGTGCGGAACGTCCGCTGATCTTGAGCGACGATGACCTCAATGTCATTGCCTATCACGAAGGCGGCCACGCTTTAACGGGTCTACTGACTGAGGGCGTTGACCCGGTGACCAAGGTCACGATTGTGCCGCGTGGACAGGCTCTTGGCGTCACGATGTATACGCCGCTCGATGATCGCTACAACTATTCCCGCGATTACCTGGAGGCCCAGATGGTCACGGCTCTGGGTGGACGTGCCGCTGAACAGGTGGCGATTGGGCATATCACTACTGGTGCGGAGAACGATTTGCAGCGCGTGACCGCGATTGCACGCCAGATGGTGACGCGCTGGGGCATGAGTGATCGCCTGGGCACGATCTCTTATAGTGAACGCGAAGATCCTTTCGCTGGCACATCGCTTGCCACCGGCTCGCGTGAATACAGCGAGCGCACGGCGGCTGTGATCGATGAGGAGGTCAATCGTCTGGTCAAGGTCGCCTATGACAAGGCTGTGAGCCTCTTGACTGAGCATAAAGCGACGTTGGACGCGATTGCGAAGACGTTGCGTCTGCACGAGACGGTTGATGCGCGTCAGTTGCGCGAGATCATGGTGGAAACGGGTTCTATCGAAGCCGCACCTGCCTCATATCGCTAGCCGCTCTTCCACAGAGCAAGCAAAGAGCATGACCCTCAAGGTCATGCTCTTTTTTGTTGTTTGTCAACAGCCATG
>DAIDJF010000077.1 GCA_027451525.1 Ktedonobacterales bacterium | reverse complement strand
TGCTGCTCAGGCTGCAAACAAAGTTGTGTGATGTAGATGTAATCCTTATCGTTCCGCGTCTCTCCCTCTCAGACGGGCTTGAGCAAGAAGCACTTAGGCTTAAAAGCCGTCAGGAAAGGGAGCGCAAAGAAACTGAATATGCAGGAGGTGTAATCATGACCATTTTCTGGGCCATTTTCGGATTGCTGTTTGTTTTTGGTGGCCCCATCATCTACGGAATAAGTGTGTATATCCGCCAATCGTTCAAACATCGTGAGCGTATGCAGGAGCGGCGCAACGAGGAATTGCGCTTGCAAATTCAACTGGAACAGATGCGTAACACGCATACTGGCAGGCAAAATGTGCCCCCTCTGCCTGGTTCCTTGCCCAAGGAGGCTTCCTGGGAGGAGCAGGTCCAGGCTCCCTATGAAATGGGGTATCAACAGATGCAGTGACCTCCGACCATGCTCAGAGCAGGCTTGCGTCTTATCTCAAGGCTCGGACACGAGTGGTTGTAAGCCTGCTAAGCAACCAACGCACAACTGTATCCTCATTGTATGAGTCATCCCCGATTTTTTGCCATCTGTCTCGCACGACTTGTCATTATATGCAAGCAGCTCACTCCAGGCATGAATCCTCCTTCACCAAAAACTGATAGGCAAATGCTAGTTAAATGCTATGGTGCTGCGCCCGTTCTTCAGGTAATGTTAAAGAGAAGCTAGATATGTGATCAGGTTGGTTAACGATCACGCAGGGATCACACGGCAACCCGATCAGATTTCTAACGAACCTGATCTGCGCGTTTTTTCTGAATGTCAATTTGGCCCGCTTCAGGGAGGAGAACAGAATAAGTGTGCTATCACTTTGAGCCTGTTTTCCGAAAAACGTGTACTTTGGATTGACTCTTCAGGGAAGGAGGTAAAGATGGACGAACCTATAATGCAAGAACTTCGTCAGCTTGAAGTTGAAACCTTCGAGGTCGAAGACCTGGCTGAAACCGAGCAGATTGCTGGCAGCCTCAGCACCAGCACCACGAGCAGCACAACGAGTTGCACAAGCTGTGGGAGCTAATCAATCTTGGCCTGAGAAACCATCCCTACCGGGCGGATATACCCAATCTTTTGTGAAAGGAGATAGCACATGTCAGAGACTTTTGACGTTCAGTTGGATCAGGAAATTCATCAACTTGAAGTCGAAACCTTCGAAATCGAAGACCTGGTTGATGCCGAGCAAACTGCTGGAGCTTGCTGTAGTACCAGCAGCACAAGCAGCACGACAAGCTGCACGAGCTGTGGGAGCTGTTCGTGCTAATGCCTGGTTTTCTGATCGAAAATTGTAGCTTCAACAGGTATTTAGAGCAGAAATTTTAAAGAATACTGCGTTGCTATAGGTTAGACGTCAGTGGGCTATGGGCATGGCGCATGAACCAGGGAAACTTGTATCATAGACGCGCTTCTCAAGCGTCTTTGCTCCCGTTATAATTCGCCTGTCCGCCAGTCTATTGAGGTCCAACCTATTATTTTATGCTTGCTGCTCCTTGCCTGTACTTCTAAAAATGCACATGTTCATTGAAAGTTTGATTTCCAGATCATTGTGCTGCCGCAGGAGCCGGAACAGCTCGTCAACGGTGTATATAGCGCATACAGGATTTGAACCTGTGATCTTCGCCCTGAGAAGGCGATGTCCTGAACCGCTAGACGAATGCGCCTTGAAAGATCTTCTGAGGAAAGTATAAGGAAAGGTGAGCCTGTCCTGCTACGCTTTTGATCCCATCTTTGCTACGCCTTAGGGCGTATTTTTCTTCGGCCTATGAGCCTGCCTGATTCAGGTTAGCATTGTGCAGGTCAGGTTGGAGTTGATCCAGAAAGATTGAGAATACAAATTATTATACAACGTAATGTAGGGATAATGGACTCTGTTTTCGGGGCAGGTGGAGAAGAGAAAATAGCTGTATTAAGAAGTGGGGAGGAGAGAGAAACGATGATGTGCCTCATCACGAGGCATATCATCGTTTCAGTAGAAAGCAGTGTATTTCTGATGAAAAAAGCTGATTTTATGAACACCTGCCTCACTTGTTTTTTCTTCATGTATAGCGTATAGTTGCTTTGTAAGCAGTTTCAGTCACGTACAACCTGCCTTTGCATGGTGGCGAACACTTTTGTCGGTATAAGGATTGTGTGGAAGAGGTTTGCGACCGGGATAAGGCAGATGGTCATGAAAAAATGTGTCTGTGAACACTTGTGTCCGACGCGCTCATATGGAAGTCGGTAGCACTCAAGCCGCTTGTGAGGCCGCTTCATAGCAAACAATCGGTGAAATTGGAACGCCCTGCCTTCCAAGCAGGCTGTCGCGGGTTCGAGCCCCGTCTCCCGCTCCACATGATGAACCGTCGTTCTCAAGGTGCTTCACAGTCCGCATAATGACAAGCGAGCAGTGATGATTTCCTGAGATGACGGTTTTGTTGTGCCATAAAAAGCCTCCAATGAACACCTGCCAGCGGCTAACATAAGTGTTCACACACGATTTGTCCACTGACCCCCTGCCTTTGTCCCTCCACACCCCTCTGCCTTGATTTGAGACACGCCACCCTCTGACCAAAAATGGTATGGAAATGCTCTTCCGACATAATGCTGATTGTGCTGACGTTAATCAAGGGGCTTGCTGGGGGAGACGGTATTGCTCATGCTGGGCTTTGAGTGCAATGTAATAAGAGGTTGTGCTGACCTGTGAAAATTTGTACAATGATGAAAAGTGTGGGCTTTCCATCATCTAAGCATTCACAGTGTCAGCCTCTGTAAGTAACTATGCCATAAACACATTCGAAAGAGGAATAACATTGTTATCATCTGATTATCAATTGGAAGAGTTACCTAGAGCACTGCCTGGATTTGCTTTTTCTTTTCCCATCTAAAGATGGCAAGAGGTATATCTTGAAGGCAAAAAAAGATAATAATCGCGATCGCCTGGGAGGTTCTGGGCTGCGCAAGGCGCGCTCAGAGCTTGGATTGTCACAGCAACAGGTTGCTGATAGTATTGGCACGACAAAAGTCACTGTCAATCGATGGGAAAACGGAGTAACATTTCCTTCGCCCTATTTTCGCCAGCAACTTTGTAAGGTTTTTAACAAAACGCTTGCCGAACTTGGTCTGGAACCAGTGGCACCGCCGCCACGTAGGATGTGGACAATTCCAGTTGCGCACACTCCCTTCTTTACAGGCCGTGAATGCTTGCTGGATTTGCTGCATGAACGGCTTTCGATTGCAAGAACGGCGGCATTAACCCATCCTCAGGCACTCTATGGCCTTGGTGGTATCGGTAAAACACGGACAGCGGTTGAATACGCCTTTCGCTATGGTGACGACTACACCCACGTGTTTTGGGTACAAGCCGCTACCCGCGATACCCTCTGTACTGACTTCGTTGCACTGGCCGGACTGCTTGGTTTGCCAGAGCAAGATGATGCGAACCAGCTATCGATCATTGTGGCTGTACAACGCTGGCTATCTACTAATAACAATTGGCTACTTATTTTGGACAACGCTGACGACCTCTCTCTGGCCGTAGAATTCCTGCCCACGAACCATAAAGGGCATATTTTGTTTACCACGCGTTCTCAATCGGCAGGCACTATTGCGACCAATATCGAAGTAGAGCGATTAAGCGTACAAGAAGGTATACTGCTGTTGTTGCGTTGGTGTCGGTTACTGGACAGTGATGTGCCTCTCGACCAGGCGCGATCAGCGGATAGAGCCATTGCGGAGCGTATTGTACGGGAGATGGATGGGTTGCCACTCGCCATTGTCCAGGCAGGGGCTTTCGTGCAGGAGACTGGCTGTAGCCTGGAAGATTATCTCAATCTCTATGCGACCCACCGCCAAAAGCTGCTGGCGCGGTCCAGCCGTCTCATACTTGATCATCCTGACACGGTAGCTACTACCTGGTCGCTCTCGTTTCAGCATATCGAGCGGACTAACCTTGCCGCCGCTGATCTACTACGCTTCTGTGCGTTTCTGGCTCCCGATGCTATTCCCGAAAGTTTGCTGACGAGAGGGTGTGCGGAACTGGGCACTGCTCTTGGCGCAGCGGTGGCTGATCCGCTCCAATTCAACGAAATGTTGGGCGTGTTGCTCAGATACTCGCTGATCCAGCGCCATGCGGAGACGCACATGTTGAGCATCCACCGTTTGATACAGGCCGTACTCAAGGACGATATGGATCAGCAAACCCGGCACGCCTGGGCTGAGCGCACCGTGCGCGTCGTCAACGTAGCATTTCCAGAAGCCGAGGCTGACGCGGGAATACGCTATCAGGCCTATCTCCCGCATGCTCAGGCGTGTGCCACCCTCATTGATCACTACCAACTTTCCTTTCCAGAAGCGGCTCAACTCCTCTTTAAGGCTGGAGCGTTTCTCTATTTTCATGGCTTCCACCAGCAGTCCCAATCGCTGCACCAACAAGCCCTGTCTATACGTGAAAAAACCTTGGGAGCGGAGCATCCCGCGACGGCTGAAAGTCTGAATAATCTAGGGGTTCTTGCCCGCGCGCAGGGTGATTATGCGCAAGCGGAAAGGTTGCACCAGCGGGCTTTGGCTATACGTGAAAAAACCTTGGGAGCGGAGTATCCCGCGACGGCTGAAAGTCTGAATAACCTGGGGGTTCTTTACCGTGCTCAAGGAAGGATACGATCTTGTGGGCCGCGTGGACAAAATCGGCTCACAGGTTTCCGGGATTGAACACGGGCACCTGGTTGCCGCACTGACAGTGTTCGGCAGCTATAGCCAATATATCTGCCTCCCAGCACATGAACTCGTTGCTTTGCCAGCGGGAATAGATCCGGCTGAGGCCGTCTGTCTGGTATTGAGCTATGTTACCGCTTATCAAATGTTGCACCGCATGGCTCACGTCAAATCAGGAGAGCGCATTCTGGTCCATGGAGCAGCGGGTGGTGTTGGAACCGCGCTTCTTCAATTGGGCGCATTGGCGCACGCGGCAATGTATGGGACGGTCTCTCAAGGCAAGCACAAACTGGTGGCAGACCTGGGTGCTATTCCGATTGATTACAAGACAGAAGATTTTGTGAAGCGTATCCTCACGCTGACGGGTGATGGGGTCGATGTCGTGTTCGATCCAATTGGGGGTACGCACCTCAATCAGTCGTTTCAAACCTTACGCAAGGGTGGGCGATTGGTCGCGTATGGCTTCTCTTCTGTGAGGGCACATGATGGAAATCCATTGCTGAGTATTGTTTGGCAATTCATCCGTCTGATGGTGTGGTCATTGTCCCTTGCCGGGAAAAAGGGCATGTTTTATAGCATCACCGGGTTCAAGAAGAAACATCCTGAGTGGTTTCGGTAAGATCTCTCTACTTTGTTCGATTTGCTTGTGCAAGGGAAGATCAAGCCGGTGATCACCAGACGGTTCCCGTTGACGGAGGTTGTCGCAGCCCATAAACTGCTTGAAGATGGGGATGTTGAAGGCAAACTCGTGCTTCTTCCTCATTCCTAATCAGAGGATGCACCGTATGCTCTTGTCGCCAGAACGAAGGTCCCGTTTCTCTCTGCGCTACCTTCTCTTCATATTTCTGTGTGGTCATGATAGATCTTCCTTCATCTTTACTGTCCCCTTTACGCAACAGCCAGACTAATCCTGCAACTACTACGCATATCGTCTCATCAAGCGCCGCTTCACCAACTCAACAAGGAGCAGATAGACCACGATGACCCCGGCCAGGAACCCGTAGTAGAGTAGTGGCAATGGCGCGAAGCCGAGTGGACCCGCCAGCGGCGTATATGGAAGCAGGATGCCAACCACAACAATCAAGAGAGTTGTGATCATGAGTGGGCGACTAGGATGACTGCGCAATGGGTTGCCCGCTGTCCGAATACTAAACAGCACAAGGGTCTGTGTGGCGAGTGATTCGACAAACCAGCCCGTATGGAAGAGCACGGCATTCGCTTTGAAACCCCAGAGCATCACGAAGAAGGTCAGAAAGTCGAAGATGGAACTGACTGGCCCGATGAAGATCATAAAATTCCGGATCAGTTTAATATCCCAATGTTGCGGCTTCTTGCTATAGCTTGCATCCACATTATCACTTGGAATGGTTACCTGAGAGAGATTATACAAGAAGGTGTTGAGCAGGATCTGCGATGGCAACATAGGAAGGAAGGGCAGAAACACATATGCCCCAGCCATACTAAACATATTGCCAAAGTTTGAGCTGGTCCCCATGAGCAGATATTTGATAACGTTGCCAAAGGCTTTACGCCCCTCAAGAATACCATTATGCAAGACCCGTAAGTCCTGTTCGAGCAGGATAATATCAGCCGCGTCCTTGGCGACATCGACGCCCGTAGAGACCGAGATGCCAACATCAGCCGCGTGTAGCGAGGGAGCATCGTTAATACCATCCCCTATATAGCCGACCACATGCTTGCGGCTCTTGAGTGCCAGGATAATGCGGTTCTTCTGTGCCGGAGAGACGCGTGCGAAGATATTGACCTCCTCGACGACCTGAGCCAGTGCAGGGTCTGTCATCTGCTCCAGTTCACTGCCTAGGACGATCCTACTACTCTCTAATCCGACCAGTTCGCAGACATGACGGGTAACCAGTTCATTATCGCCCGTAACAATCTTGACGTGCACACCAACGTTTTTGAGTTCCTGGAGTACCTCGGCCACATCCGCTTTGGGGGGATCGGCAAAGGTCAAAAAGCCCAGCAGCACCATGTCCTGCTCATCCGTTTTGCGATAGACATCTTGTTGCGCGAGAGAGCGATAGGCGACTGCGAGGACACGATACCCTTGTGTGCTTAAATCATGATACCTATTCGCATAGGTTGTTCGCGCATCATCACTCATGCTCTCCATGGGCTTGCGTTCGCCGTTGTATTCATACGCGGAACATTTTTGTAGAACGCTTTCGGGAGCACCTTTGATAATGAGCAGGGTTTCACTCTCGTGCCGCACGACGACTGAGAGGCAGCGCCGCTCAAAATCAAACGGAACCTCGCCGACTTTGCTATATGCGTTAATATCGACCGCGCCATACTGCACAATCGCATCATCGAGGGGGCTTTTGATGCCAGTCTGATAAGTGCTATTCAAATACCCGAACAGGAGGACACGCTCAGATTCTTTCCCTTGCAGATCGAGAGACCCTTCAAGCTTCGTCTCGCCGCTGGTTAACGTTCCCGTCTTATCGCTGCATAATATGTCAATGCTGCCAAGGTTTTGGATCGATTCTAGATGTTTGACGATCACCTTTTGCTTTGCCATACGTAGCGCACCCTGTCCCAGCGTCACGGTCGTGATCATAGGCAGGAACTCGGGTGTCAGGCCGACCGCAAGCGCAATAGCAAAGAGCACTGTCTCGAATGGCTGATGATGCCCGATCACGCCAACCAGGACGATAAAGAGCACCAGGAAGAAAACAGTCTGCATGATGAGCTGGCTAAAACCCTTCAGTCCACGCTCAAACTCGGTCTCAGGCGCACGGCTAGCCAGGCGCACCGCGATATCGCCAAAGATGGTGGTACGACCGGTCGCCGTGATCAGTGCAGTTCCCAGGCCACTGACGACGGACGTGCCAAGAAAGACACAATTGTGTGCGTCCGCAACATTTTCTGTGGCATCGCCATCATCATCTGCGCTTTTCTCCGTGGGGAGTGATTCACCAGTCAGCGCGGCTTGCTGCACATGGAGATCAGTTGCCTGGATCAGACGTGCATCTGCTGGTACCAGATCCCCAGCCGTAAGACGGACAATGTCTCCCGGCACTACCTCACGGCGTGGCAGCTCGCGCCAGATGCCATCACGAAGCACGCTGGCGGTGGGAGCAACATCCGCACGCAGTTTCTCAATGGTATTTTGAGAGTGGTAGGTCTGGATAAAGTTGAGGATGTTGCTGAGTAAAATGATGACCACGATGATGCTAGCATCAACAGGATCACCCAGGATTACTGAGACGGCACAGGCGACAAGCAAGATGGCAACCAGCGGATTCAAGAACAGGCGCAGAAACTGGACAACTGGCAACGTGCGCTTCAGACCAGTCGTATCGTTGGGACCATACGTATTTATCCGTTTGCTTGCTTCTGCGCCTGTTAACCCCTGTTCGCTACTCTCTAGTTGCTCAAACAGCTTTTTTAATGGAATGGTCTGTGTGCCTGTTTTATCCGCATTGGGAGGAGCCTGTGTTACTTGCATGTTGTGCTCCTATATTTCGCTCGAAGAGTCTTTCACAGGTTGGCCTATATCAATCAGCCTAACTCTTTTGGGGAAGAGTGTCTGATGCCCCAAGTCTCTCTCGCATCTGTTCAAAGGTGGTCGCATCGATTTCACCTCGTGCATACCGTTGGCTCAGGAGTTCTTGCGCTGTTGGGCCACTCCCCGTCTGTATCTTTGTCTGGATCGTGCGTTGATTGAGCCAGCGAAGCACGGCCCAGGCAAGAACGACAAGCAACACAATCAAGAGGCTTCCACCGAGCATCATCAGCGTCATGCCCGGCCAATTAAAACCATATCCCCACATCATAAAAGGATCCTTTTCAGTACTATTCGAACATCGTCAACTATTTCTGGTGTGAGATTATTCACTGTACGCGCATCATCAGCGACGCGCCATACCGTATCCCACTCATCTTTATCGCGCGCATCTTTGTTCGTATTTTTCTGTGTATACTCACTCAGATAGCTTTCTAAACGCATAGAAAGGCGCATTTGCGTTATAGGATTACTCATCATAGTTGTATCTCCGATCAGAATAATGAAATTGCCGTGTATGCCTTCACACAAGTGTTTCTATTGGTAGGGGTACTGCTTCAGCCGCGAGCGGCGTTTTTGCCTCTTTGAGCAAGAACGTCGCGTCAAATTGGGTTTTGCTCAGAATGGCTTCTCCCAAGTCTGCGCCGCGCAGGTCTGCGCCGCGCAGGTCTGCGCGTGATAGATTGGCCTGGTACAGCGTGGCATTGCGTAAATCTGCACCATTGAGGCGTGCTCTTTGGAGATCTGCATTGCTCATATCAGCATCCCTGAGATTCGCATGGCGCAGGTCCGCTTCGTGCAGGTTTGCGTCGCGCAGGTTGCTCTCCTGTAAATTGGCTTCTGTCAGGTCTGCTTCATGCAGGTCTGCTCCGTGCAGGTCCGCTCCGTGCAGGTCCGCTTCGTGTAAATCTGGCTCTAACGCCTGGATATCAGGGTAAGCTTGTCGCCATGCGTCCCAACGCGTCTTCCCTGATAAAAGAAGGAGACGATAATCTTGTTTTGCCATGTGATTGACTCCCTTGCCTATAGTATTCATGACAGATGAAGATGAGAAGCGTGCCATTCCCGATACGTACTGCACAAGTCGCGGTATGTCAGGAAAAAGCAGATATTTCAGACGCGATCATTATATTGGTTGCGTTTCTTTGCGTGTGCGCGTCTCTGGGCATTTGTACGGTAAGTCATGTAAAAGTATACAAATGCGACAAGAACGAGGCCGATTATTAACAAGATGATTGGTTGCATACAATACTCCTTGTTGTGATATGCTCAACACTTCTTGCTCACGCTCATGAGAAGCACAAGCACACAGAGGAGAGCGAAGAAGGATATCTCAGCAATTGCGCCCTTATGATTGCGAGGGAGGTTGAACGCGCTGTGATGTACGAGGAACATGGCTGGAAGGACATGATACATATAAGGAAATATGTATCACAATAAATATAGCATACTTATTGTGAAAATACAAATTTTTGAATTTACTTTTTAATAAATAAACACATCAACAAACAAAGGTACATCAACGATGCACAGAGCTACTACAGATGTGCTTACGGACGTATCCTTCTATATGGTATTATAAGGAGAAGCGGAAAAGAATGCCGCATGAAGAAAGAGAGTGCGCTACGAAGACACTGATGCAATCTGCACATCCAGTACACCCATCGTTTCCTGTTGTCGGAATCGGTGCGTCAGCAGGCGGATTAGAAGCGTTCATGCAATTGCTGCGTGGCTTACCTATGGATACGGGTATGGCTTATGTCCTTGTGCAGCATATGGTTCCTACACAGAAAAGCCTTCTTTCCACGCTCCTGAAGCGTGCAACTCTGATGCCTGTTGATGAGGTATGGGATGGCTTGCTGGTCGAACCAAACCATGTGTATGTGATTGCCCCTAACACCGATATGACGATTGAAGCGTCAGGTGTACTCAGGCTCTTGCCACGAACCTCTCAGGATGGGCAACATCTCTCGATTAATACCTTTTTTTCTTCGCTTGCTGTTGTCTATCGTGAACATGCTATCGGCGTGCTGCTATCGGGAACAGCTAGTGATGGAACACAAGGATTACAGGCCATCAAGGCCGGAGGAGGAATGACCTTCGCGCAGGAAGCGAGTTCAGCCGCGTATCCAGCCATGCCAGAACATGCCATTGCTACAGGATTTGTTGATGTGATTCAGTCACCTGAAGGCATTGCCAGAGAATTGACCAGCCTCAGTCGCACATTCTCGCTGCATACGTTGTACCAGATGCAACCAGAGCCGAGGAAGACTGAGCGCGAGCAGCATAGTTTGGACTTCTCTGAAACCTTCCAGCCTATTCTCCGGTTGCTCCAACAACAGACCGGGATAGATTTTCCCTTATATAAGCCGACGACCTTACTGCGTCGCATTCAGCGTCGTATGTTCCTGATGCAGAGCGCAACTATGGCGGATTACCTCTCCTTCCTATTGGTCAACCCTACGGAGGTCGAGGCATTATCTCACGATGTACTGATTGGTGTAACCAGTTTTTTTCGGGAGCCATCCCTCTTGCAAGCACTCAAGCAAGAAGTGTTTCCGCTCATCATCGAACAGAAACCAGCAGGAGAGGCCATCAGAGTGTGGGTTGCAGGATGTTCTACCGGCGAGGAAGTCTACTCGCTCGTGATCTGCTTTCAAGAGTATTGTACAGAGCAGGGAATTCTGCCTCCTCCACTCCAAGTTTTTGGCACTGACCTAGACCTGGCCGCGATTGAGTACGCCAGAGCAGGTGTCTATCAGCCCAGACAGGTACAAGGTGTCTCACCAGAGCGACTCCAACGCTGCTTTGTCGGCATCAATGGGAGCTATCGCATTCATCCGTCTCTTCGTAAATGCTGTGTCTTTGCACAACATAACATTTTGCAAGACCCGCCTTTTTCGCGCATGGACGTGCTGAGTTGTCAAAATGTTTTTATTTATTTTGGGCCCATCTTACAGAAAAGAGTGCTTCGCACCTTTCATTACGCGCTGGCCCCGCACGGTTTTCTCCTGCTTGGTCCATCAGAAACCGTGGACGTGGCTCCTGGACTGTTTACGCACGTCAAGAAGAAACTGCCATTATATAGCAAACTCATTACCTCTGTAAGGCAACCTCTAGACATTATCTATAGTCATACTGGTATTAGAGGGAATGATACTCACGAAGAGAGAAATACGATGTATGAGCATCATAAAGAATTAGATATCCAGCAGGAGGCTGACCGCCTGCTGCTCGCACGCTACGCTCCGGCCAGTGTCCTCATTGATACGCAGATGGAGATCCTCCAATTTCGCGGACACACCAGCCCCTATCTGGAACCTGCCTCTGGCAAGGCCAGCCTCAACCTACTCAAAATGGCTCACGAGAGCCTCCGCCTTGAACTACGAACCGCTGTCCATACCGCACGTAAGCGTGGGCAAGCGGTCAAAAAAGAAGGGATCGTCCTTGTTTCCTCTGGCATCACACGCCAGGTGACGTTGGAAGTCCTCCCTTTGAAAATTGCGGCTCCCGATCCCTACTTCGTTGTCCTTTTTGAGGATACAACGAGTGCTTCTCCGGTATATCATGGAGACGAACAGTCCACGGCGGTGATGAAACGCGGAGAGAAAGATCGTCGGATCGAGCAGCTGGAACGAGATATTCTTGCGACTCGTGAGGAGATGCACTCTATTATTGAAGAACTGGAAGCGGCCAACGAGGAATTGCACTCAGCGAACGAGGAGTCCCTCTCCGGCAATGAAGAACTCCGCAGTCTCAATGAAGAACTGGAAACCTCCAAAGAAGAGATACAAGCGAGCAACGAGGAACTCCGCATTCTCAACCAGGAGTTGCAGCAACGCAACCAGGAACTCGTAGAAGCCCGCGATTATGCACAAGCGATTGTGGAAACCGTACGCGACCCTCTGCTTATTCTGGATGCAGACTTGCGTATCCAAACGGCTAATCCCGCCTTCTACGCCGCCTTCCAACTTGAACCTGCGCAGACCGAACGGCGTTTGCTGACTGAGTTAGGCAATGCGCAGTGGAACATCGCTCCCTTGTGGATATTGTTACAAGAGGTGCTTTCTCTCCATCAGAATTTGCTGGATTACGAGACAAAGTCCCTCTTTTCCGCCATTGGCTCAAAAATCATGTTGCTCAATGCACGCCGGATCGAGCGCGGCGCAGCCCGCAAGCCACTGATTCTTCTGGCAATCGAGGATATTACCGAACGCAAACAAGCCGAAGAACGGCAGCAACAATTCGTCTCACTCGTAGAAAACAGTAAGGATTTTATTGGCATGGCAGACCTCTCTGAACATGTCTTCTATCTCAATCAGGCGGGAAAACACCTTGTTGGACTTGTAGATGAGCACTCAACCCTTGCCACACAACTTGCGGACTATGTGTTAAAGGAAAGCCAACAGCAGTTTGAGACGAGCGTCATGCCCATAGTCGTTGAGACGGGACGATGGGAAGGGGAGGTACAGTTTCGCCATTTCCAGACAGACGAGACGATAGAGGTGCAACAGAATCTCTTCCTGATAGGACATCCTCGCACGAAGGAGCCATTTTGCGTCGCTACGGTGGTACGCGATATACGTCAACACAAGGAGTTGGAACGACAAAAAGAGACATTCATCAGTATGGCAAGCCACGAACTGCGTACACCCATTACATCAATTAGAGGGTATTTACAGCTAGCACAACGCCGCGTGGATGATCTGGTGCGCCAGAAAGAGACATTGCCAGCAGATGTAAATAAAATTGCCGAAGAACTTGTGAGAATGCTCAGCCGCAGCCTTCAGCAAATTGATGTGCAGATCCGCTTTATCAACGACATGCTCGACTCCACGCGCATTCAGACCAACAAACTCAACTTGTCGCTTGCTCCGTGCGATCTTGTTTCCCTTGTGGGCTCCGTCGTCGAAGACCAACGTGCAGTCTTAGTCTCGCAAACGCGAACGATAGAGCTGGCTATCCCTGATAAGGAGACGGTCTTTGTGCTGGCAGATCAGGACCGTATTGGTCAGGTGATCGGAAACTATCTGACTAATGCGCTCAAATATTCCCCCTCTACGTCTCCGATCACCGTTGGGCTGACATGCACACCTGAGCGCGTACGTGTGTGGGTGCGCGATCAAGGCCCGGGACTCTCAAAGGAAGCTCAACAGCGTGTCTGGCAAAGTTTTTATCAGGTTCCGGGTGTAACGATGCAGGGTGGATTAGGATTAGGGGGAGGAGTATTGGGCCTGGGCCTCTCGCTTTGTCAAACGCTTATCAACCGACATCACGGAGAGGTAGGTGTTGAAAGTATAGAAGGAGTGGGTTCCACATTCTGGTTTACGTTACCTTTGCTGCCAATCGAGCAGTCGAGGCAACTTAAAGAGGAGCCAGGCAGCGTAGCGCAAGGCGAGTAGTTTCTGGTATGGAGGACTGAACTACCAGATCGAGCACCACCTTATCAAGCAAGTCCGTCGCCTGTCCGATTGCATATCGAATGTGCTTACCGAATGAGGCGAGGACCGTTACCAGCACCTCGATATGACCGTTTCTGTCAGCGACCTCGATCGGGTACCGATCAAGCGACGTGCTGCGAGTGACAACATTGGCCGTTCCATCGGCACTCCTAGCTCCTCTTGCTAGCACTGTCGTATTCCTGCTCATCCATACGAGGCCCGAAGAATTCGAGGCGGTAGATGCCGCTGGGACACGTGACCTCATTGTAATAACAGAACTGGGGGAAAGTTGGGTGAAGCATGCCTCCCTCTTGTGGTACAAGCGTCTGGAATCCCTGCATTGCCCCAGCCCTGTCGGCATACTCATGCATGTGTCCATCTGAAGTTTTCACCGTATAATGGACAGTAGAGGGAAACTGCACGCAAGGACTGAAGAAGGTGATGGCGGCATGGGCGTTGCCATCGAGGAACATGGCTGTGTTGGAAGGGAACTCGGCACTCCAAGCAGCATTCGAGTACGTGTCTCGTTTGGAGTCCAGATAGCACACCGCGTACTCAGTTCCAGCGGTGGCTCTCGGTTGCACACGTATGTACTCGTTGATGAGAATACGCATGTTGCTATTGGGTCCCCACGGTTCGTTGGTCTCTTGATGATGCTCCCAGACGTATTCGTTAGAGAGCAGAAGAGGTATTCCCTGTTGATAGGCGACCTGGGCTTGCTCTGCTGAAATTTCCTGCCACGTAGAGAGAGGAACAGAGAACCCTGTGATCTGTGTCATCGCTCTGGTGAGATCGGGGACAGAAAGTTCTCTCCCATCGCGCAGTTTTGCATGATATATTCGTTCAAGCAGCCATGTTTCACTTTGCTGCTCTGTATAGGCAATGTTCATTGTCATGGTCATCGCTATAACTTCTTTCATTTGTGCATAAACGGTGCAGGCTTCCCTTTGATTGCCTGTACATCTAAAAGGGAATCTCTCGATTGCTGTGAGAGTTCTTCGGCAATGGCTTTGACCTGTGCTTCGATCGTAATGAGCGTTTTTTCATCCAGCTCATCGCCATGTTTGTCTTGGAGCATCTCCATGACATCGGCAACATGATTCATGGTGTAAGCACCTACCATTTGCAGTGCTATAGTGCGTATTTGTAGGGTATTCAAGAATGCCCTCACTTTCCCTGGCACTCAGTGACGAGTCACTAGATGAGTAGAAACAACAACATTTTCCTCTCAGGTGAGAGTGGACTGTTTAGCCAACGCTACCAGACATCTCTAATTGGATCAATCGGTTCAGCTCAACGGCATACTCCATTGGGAGTTCCTTCGTGATCGGCTCAATGAAGCCATTGACGATCAGCGAGTAGGCCTCAGTTTCATCCATACCACGGCTCATCAGGTAGAAGAGTTGATCGTCACCAACCTTCGAAACGGTTGCCTCGTGACCAATCTCGGTCTGGTTCTCTTCAACGCGAATAGTTGGATAAGTGTCCGTGCGAGCATGTTCATCGAGCAAGAGCGCATCACAGCGGACATTAGACTTGGTGTGGTGCGCTCCCCGGTTGACGCGGACTAAGCCACGATACGAAGCACGACCGTTACCCTTTGAGATGGACTTTGAGAGAATATGGGATGTAGTGTACGGGGCAAGGTGCGTGACCTTCGCACCCGCATCCAGGTGCATCCCTTCGCTGGCAAATGCCACGGAGAGAATATCACCACGCGCACCTGGCTCCATCAGCAGCACCGCCGGATACTTCATCGTCACCTTCGAACCCAAATTGCCATCAACCCATTCCATCGTGGCGTCTCGGTATACTGCTGCACGCTTGGTAACCAGATTATAGACGTTCTTCGACCAGTTCTGGATGGTGGTGTAGCGCACACGCGCGCCTTCCATCACCTTGATCTCGACGACGGCACTGTGCAGGCTATCGCTGGCATAGGTCGGGGCGGTACAGCCCTCAACGTAGTGGACATAGGAGCCAGGAGCGGCGATAATCAACGTGCGCTCGAACTGACCCATGTTCTGAGCGTTAATACGGAAGTAGGCTTGTAAGGGAATTTCCACGCGCACACCCTCTGGGATATAGACAAAGCTGCCACCGCTCCAAACCGCGCTGTTGAGCGAGGCGAATTTATTGTCAGAGGGCGGAATAACAGTGCCGAAATGCTCTTTGATGATGTCGGGATACTCGCGCAGGGCGGTGTCCATGTCAGTGAAGATCACGCCCAGTTTCTCCAGGTCTTCACGCACTTTGTGATAGACTGCTTCACTCTCGTACTGTGCCGTCACTCCCGCCAGATATTTTTGCTCGGCCTGCGGAATGCCCAAGCGATCAAACGTGTCCTTAATTTCGGATGGGATATCGTTCCAGGTTTTCCCCTGCTGCGCGACTGGCTTGATATAATAGTAGATGTTGTCGAAGTCGATCCCTGATAAATCCGCGCCCCACGTTGGCATAGGACGCTGCTCGAAGAGGGAGAGGCTCTTGAGGCGGAACTGTCGCATCCAAGCAGGCTCGCTTTTCATTTCGGATATCTGCTCAACGATCTTCTTGCTCAGTCCTCTCTCGGACTTAAAAGTATAATTTTCTGCGACGTGGAAACCAGGGACGTACATACCCTGTTCCTGTATCATTGTCTGACTCATGAGTTCACTCCAACCGTGATAATGCGCTCACGCCTCGTCACAGCGACAAGGTGTATTGCAATCATGCCCAACGACGCTTTCGCGTCTACTGTTTTGCAGTCAGGGCATGAAAGAAGGATATTTCAGCGGCCTTACTGGGAGAACACAGAAGCAGGGAAGGGCCGAAGCTGTTCCTGTTGGGAAAAGGGAGAGATGATTGCTCCTTTTCTTAATTATAGTATAACATAATTATGTACTAATAGCAAATTTATAAAAAATTAAGAATCCTTTTAAAGAGGAGTTTATTTCTATAAATATGGGAACTATCGTGCCTGATACTGCCTATTTCACCACTGGGTCAGCAAACGCTGTGTCTGTTCGTAGAAGGTGATCGCCGTACGTAACGCGATGTCCTGCATGGCCTCATCGTCAGCCGCGAGACTGAAGCGGAAAGCTGGTTTTACCAGTCTAGCGGCCTGAGCATGATAGACCAGTTGCGTCGCACGTGTCGCTACCGCTTAGTTGGTCGGGATTGGCTCATTCAAACGAGCACCGTTCAGCGGTTCATGAACAGGCACACTTGCCTGATGTTGTATGATCCGAAGCAATGGTGCTATGAGGTCAAGAGGGAGTGGGAAGACGATGGTCGAATTCTTCTCCACCGCGATCTCGGTCAGCGTTTGCAGATAGCGCAGTTGCAGAGCAGCGGGTTGCGAACCAATCACTGCGGCGGCTTGTGCTAACTGGGTCGAGGCGAGCAATTCCCCCTGGGCATGGATCACCTTGGCCCGCTTCTCTCGCTCGGCCTCCGCCTGTTTTGCCATCGCCCGCTGCATTGTTGGGGGTAGCTCCACATCCTTGATTTCGACTGCCGTCACTTTCACACCCCAACGTTCTGTCTGCTCATCGATGATCGCTTGCAGATCGTGATTGATCTTCTTGCGCTCGGCCAGCAGTTCATCCAATTCCGACTGGCCCAGGACGTTACGCAAGGTCGTCTGACCAATTTGCGTGGTTGCTTGGTTGAAATTCACCACATTAACCACTGCCGCAATCGGGTCTGTGACGTAGAAGTAGAGTACTGCCGTCACCTTGATCGTCACGTTATCGCGCGTAATCACCTCTTGTGGGGGGACTGTGAGTGTGACGATACGTAAGTCCACTTTGCTCATACGCGAGATGAACGGTGGCACCAGGAAGAGACCTGGACCTTTCGCCCCGCTCAAACGCCCCAGCACGAAAATCACGCCCCGCTCATACTGTTGCACAATGCGAATCGCGGAGAGTGCCAGGATTATAAGAAGCAGCACGAGCATGCCAATAATACCCAATACCAGTGAATTCATCGCTAGTCTCCTTGTGGCTTTCCAAGCTGGAGAGAGGGAAAAGCTTTCCCCATACCTCTCTTATGCTCAAATTCCATCTCAAGCAAGATACGCAATTGTGCTTTCGCCCGGGAAAAGTACGTTTTGGCTGTTGCTGTTGGGATGTTGAGTTTCTGCCCAATCTCATAGAAGCTCAGTTGGGTGGTATAGCGTAGCTGCACAACCGCGCGGAATTTTGGAGGCAATGCCTCAATCGCTTCAATGATCTTCTGTCGTAGCTCGTGCAGTTCAGCCAGTTCCTCTGGCTGTCGACCTGGATCGGGAAGGGTGGCAAGATAGGAGTATTCACTCCCATCTGAGAACGACTCGATCTCACAAAAGAGAATGGGGTGCCTGCGCCGCAGTTCATCGATAGAGCGGTGACGTGCGACCTGACATAACCATGCCTT
The DNA here is from genome assembly GCA_027451525.1 of Ktedonobacterales bacterium. Classification (GTDB taxonomy): domain Bacteria; phylum Chloroflexota; class Ktedonobacteria; order Ktedonobacterales; family Ktedonobacteraceae; genus DTNP01. Next base: position 7,318 of record DAIDJF010000077.1, on the reverse strand, counting down.
GAGTGTCCTCCCTGGTACCAGTGTAGGGAGCGAGCGGTACAATTGGAGGAAGACGTGTTGCAAGACATCGTGAGCGAGGTGTTCGTCGCGTACAATGCGAGAGATCAAGAGAAAAAGCAAGGTACTGTAGCGTTCGACCAGGATTTCGAACGCGCCTGTATCGCCGATTTGAGCTTGTTGAACCAGATCATCATCCGTCAGGTCTGATTGGTGGCTTGTTGACACGAGATATGTTTGCATAGATATTCCTACTATTCTGCGAGCCTTAACACGTATTTTCATCTCCGCTTTCATATTCACCTGATAATCCAGCTCCGCGTTAATGTGATCTTTGGCCGCTTGCTATTATTCCTCATGCTTGACTTTCTATGATTCACCCTATACCCGGCATCGATGGTTAGGAGAGACCATCGATGCCAGCCGCCCCACACTGCACCTTACCGCCGTCCCCATCCTCTCGACCCGTTTGATCCTCCGCGCGAGACAGCGTGTAAGATGGCAAGAAGAATACAGGCCCCGATAAAGGCAACCACAATCGTCCCGATCAGGCCAAAGGAGCCTAGCCCTAAGAAGCCGGCTAACCATCCTCCTAAGAAAGCTCCGATAATGCCCACCACAATATCGCCAATGACTCCATAGCCACCACCGCCCATCACCCTGCTCGCGAGAAAGCCTGCAATCAACCCAACAACCAGCCACCAAAGCACATTTTGCAGATTCAGCGTCACTGCTGTAAGCACAAGTGTTGCAAATGCCATGATGTTGTCCTTTCCTTAATACAGATGTATCGTTTTCTCTGCTTTCCTTCTGAATCCGACAGGCCCAGAAGGAAAGCTATTCTCTGTTTCTTAGTGTACCTGCCGAGCGTTATACCAAGCGTTATATGAATTTCTTACCAGCTCAACTATCGGGTTGTTTGCTCGTCTGAACAAACCAGAGCCACTTGTCGATGCCTCGGGCAATTTGGGTGAAGAGGTCGGCGGTATCAGCGTCCTGAAGTTCAGTTGCCTGCTCGCTGGCGTAGCGCATATGTCTGCCAATGTCTGTGAGTGTCGCCGAAAGCGCGTCGATGTGGTTCTTCCCATCCGCATTCGCCAGCCGATATCCGTCGAGCGACGTTCGGTTGGTGACCGCGCGCGCCGTTCCTTCGGCCTCGCCGCCCAACTGCACGATACGCTCAGCTAGCAGGTTCGCATCGTTCTCCACGCCCTGCACGATCTTATCAAACAGCGTGCGCAGAGACAGGAAGTTCGGTCCTTTGACATTCCAGTACGCCTGCCTGCTTTGTAACTGCAGATCAATGGCATCGGCTAAGCGGCGGTTCAATAGCGCGATCAGTTTTGTTCGCTGCTCTTCGGGCAAGGCTGTATTTTTACTGGGCATAAGGGTGCTCCTTCTACTCACGTCGTGTTTTGTGCGATAATGGACAGGTGACGTATGTGAGGTTCGTTAAAATTCTCTGACATACTTTTGTTTCTTTCTGTGCATGCAAATAATTCTCATTTCTATATCTTCTCTTCTCGCATAATAGCGGTGGCGCGTTATGAGGAGCGTTAAATGGGCAATTTATCTTTGATATTGTTGGGTCCACCGGAAGTGCGCCATGGCGATCAGGTATTGCTGTTCTCCACGCGTAAGGAACTCGCGCTCCTCATCTATCTGGCGGTAGAAGGCCTTGTCCAATCGCGCAAGAAACTCTCCGAGCAGTTTTGGCCAGAAGGGGACGCGCGGCATGGTCGGGCAGCCCTGCGCATTACGCTGCTCCACCTGCGTCATCTACTGGGTGAAGATGCCGGTGTTTCTCCTGCACCGCAACCTCACCTTCTTATCACACACGATACTCTCGGTCTTAATCTCACCTCAGCCCTCGACCTTGACCTTCATCTTCTCCTCGAAGCCTGGACGTTGGCGCATGCGTCGGCCCACACGATGCTGACCATGTCAGAAGTCGCGCGTCGTAGACTGTTTGCCTTGCTCCAACACGCGACCACCCTCCCACGCGGCGAGTTCTTGGAGGGCTTTTCGCCGCGCGATACCCCGGCTTTCGACGACTGGGTTCGCTTCCAACGCGAGTACTGGCACCTGCGTATCAATGAGATCTTCGATCGGCTCTCCCACCTGCAATTTGAAGCAGGAGAGCTTGAGGCTGCCATTGAAACAGTCAACCGCTGGCTCGTCCTCTCCCCATTGCAAGAGGACGCCTATCAGCGTCTCATGCGTTTGCACTTCGCGGCTGGTGACCGGGTCTCGGCCTTGCACGCCTATGATACCTGCCGGGCTATGCTCGCAACGGCTATGCAGACCGAGCCAACACCAGAAACCTCGGCATTAGCCAGCCGTATGCGTGCCGTTGCTCCCCCTCGACGCAAGGAGGCATTGCTTTCCACGCTCACGCTTTCTCCAGCGGCGTTGCTCGATGGCCCGTTGCTGGGGCGAACGACGGAGTTGAGTACCTTAATCAAGGTGTACCATACGGCTAGACGTGGGCAGACACAGGTCGTGTTTCTGGAAGGGGAAGGTGGCATTGGCAAGACACGGCTGGCAATCGAGTTTCTTGCCTGGGCAGAGGTAGAGGGAGCAGACGTGCTACGGGGACAGGCATTTGAAACCGGTGGTCTGTTGCCCTATCACCCTGTGATCGAGGCCCTTCGCCCGCGCATCGAGCGAGAAAATGCTCCAGACGACCTGCTTTCAGACACGTGGCTCGCGGAACTCTCGCGCCTGCTCCCTGAGTTGTACGATCGCTATCCCGATTTGCCTGATCCAGGAGGGGACAAATCGGCAGCACGCACGCGTTTGTTTGAAGCTGTGGCACGCCTGGGACAGGCTCTGGCGGCACGCACGCCGCTGGTCTGGTTCATCGATGATGTACAGTGGGCCGATGTTGCCTCTCTTGACGTGTTGCATTACCTTGCGCGACGCTTCGCGGAGAGCCAGACTCCTGCGCTCCTACTCCTGACGCTACGCGTAGGGGAGAGAGAGATGCGACCCCTGCTCGCCCAGTGGCGCACTGATATGGAACGCACCGCACCGCTGACCCGCCTGCAACTCGGGCCCCTCACCGATGAAGATATCGTACGCTTGCTCCAGGCTGTAGGCAGGACAACAGACAAAGACGAGAGGCAGTTGGCGGACCTGGAACGTTTTGGACAGTGGTTGTTTGCTGAAACGGAGGGGCAACCTTTCTATGTGATGGAAACACTCAAAGTCTTGCTCGAACGCGGCGTGCTCGCCGCGCGCCTCAACGAAGAGGGCGGCTGGACCATTGATTTCACGGCGACCATGGAGCATGAAGCAGTGGTCAGAGGAGTTTTTCCGCCCAGTGTGCGCGAAGTCATCGTCGCCCGATTGTATCGGCTTGCGCCCAATGCCTTTGCGTTGCTGGTAGCGGGAGCCGTCCTCGGCCAGAGAATCACCTTTGAATTGTTGTGCCAGGTAGCCAATCTCGAAGAACGTGACGGACTCACTGCCCTGGACGAGGTGCTACACAGCGGCTTGCTGCTTGAGTCGGTGCACCAGGGAGGGCCAAGAACTGATGGAAGCTACGTGTTTGCCCATGCGAAGATACGTGCTGTAGTCTATGCCGAGGCGGGTGAAGCACGACGGTCCATCTTTCACCGTCGGGCAGTGCAAGCGTTACAAGTGGCTGTGGCACCTGCGGCGGAACTGGCCTACCATGCTCTGGCCGCAGGGCTTGTGGAACAGGCTTTCCACTGGAGTCTGGCGGCAGGCGATGAGGCGATGCGGGTTGTAGCAGTGAGCGGTGCCCTCGCCTTCTATGAGCAAGCACGGCATCTGATGGTCGAACGCTTGCAAGGGCATGATCTGGGAGCCAAGCTCCCTGCTCCGGAGATTGAGCACCTCTATATTCACTTGGGGCGTGCCTATGAACTGAACGCTGAGTGGGAGAAGGCGCGGACTGTGTATGTAGCGATGCTCGCGTATGCTCAAGATGCTGGTCTGCCAGTGCTGGAGAACACCGCCCTCAATTGCTTGTCCATGCTAGCGACACAGTAGTTCTTCAACCTGACAACCACATAGACACTGCTCGTGCCCTTTGAACATCCGGTCACGCTTGTGTTGGCCGTCTCGCCGTACCACTTGCGAAGCCTGAGTAGAAAGAAGAAAGGGCACGTAGCTTATACTGCGTGTCCTTTCTTTCACTACTGCTAAGAAACGAAGCATAGCTCTTTATTGCCCAATGAATGCTTTGCGTACGTTTGCATCAACGACAAAGTAGAGCAGGATCAGCACAGGAATGACCATATTCGCAATAATCAGCCCTGTGGACCCGTGAGAGGGCTGGATAAGCTGAATGACGTTCCTGATTACGTTGATGATCTCAACAATCACGGTCAGCCAGAAAGCCCAGGCTCTGAGTTGCCACAACCCTACGGCAAAGATGAAAGTAAGAATACCGATGATAATAGGAATGACTGCCACGACAATTCCGACGCTATCGAGCACTGTGCCGGTTGTCGTGTGACCACTCCCACTGACGGCATGGCCGAGAGCAAATGCTCCCACAATGATAAGAATGCCGCCAACAATTTCGAGCACACTCTCTATCCATAAGAGGATAGCAATGATCGTTACCCCGATGGGACGGTGTTTCATGGATACCTCCAATAAATAATGCAATAAAGCTGTGTAGAAGCATCATCGAGTCACACCTGATGATCTGCTTTCACGCCCAGAGACAAGCTTTTAACGCATGTGTGATCTTTTCCATCAGGACATAGAATAGTGCGCACAATCGCACATGCAGCGCGAAGATCAGCGCAGCTTTTGTACTCTAGCCTACACAACAGTTTAGACGGTGCCCCTGGAAAAAAGTCACGCTTTTTCTCATCTTACAGCAGTAGCACCCCTTAACTTTTGGGATGCTGCTACCTTTATCATGCTTATCAAATCACAGTTAACGTAATTGTTATAGTTAACAAGTGAGTAGACCCGACGCCGTAGTAGAGATAGGCTGTATAGGTACCTGTCCCTAACCCGCTTATATTGGCTACTGCTGCTTCTATATGATAGAAATGTATAGTTGCTATTTTATAGCGTGGGGGATAATCTTTACAAAAAGCTGAATTTTTTGTGTTGCTTCTATTCCGCTTCCTGTCTGTCATAATAGACGCAGAGAAGAAAGATAGTTTGTAGCCTGAGATTAGAGGTTGTCGCCAGGTCATCTCACAGCGCGTACTTTTTGACAACTGCGGCTAGAATCTCGGTCGTGACCTGGATAAAGCGATACGCTGGTGGCGAAATCGTCCCGATGCGGCGGTGGATGAGCGCGAACACGAAGGTTTCGCTGACATCAGCGAGCGGCAGAAGCACCAAGCCATTGCTTTGTTCCGTTTGCCAAAGCAGGGCAGGTGGTATCAGCGTCACGCCACAGCCCAGTTTGACCAGTTCTTTCAAGCCTTCCAGAGAGGCAATTTCAATCATAGGCTGCACCGATATGCCCCGTTGTAGAAAGAGATGATTGAGTACTTTACGCAGACGCGCCTCCTCATTAAACAAAATGAGCGGCTCCTTGACAATCCGTGTGAGCGTGCGTTCCTCAACCTCTAGCTGGGCAAGTGGGTGATCAAGACGTGTCAGCAGATGAAGCGGTTGGCGAAAAAGTTCTTTCATGCTTACCACTTCTGAAGGGATGGCTGGGTCGTAGATGAAGCCAAGATCAACCTCTCCTCGTTCAACGCGCTTGATTACTTCGTCGCTGGGAGCCACGCTTACGGTAAAGTGGATGGCAGGGTATTGATGACTAAAATTGGCGAGCAAGGAAGGTAAGAAGAGAGCGGCAAGTGAGCTATTACAACCGATATGGACTGTTCCGCTCAGACCTTCCCGCCATCTCACAAACTCCTGCTGACCTTGTTGGACGCTCTCCAGGGCATTTTGCGCGTATGTGACGAATGCTTTCCCGGCAACGGTTAATTTGACCCGTTGTTTCTCGCGCGTAAAGAGCACGATGTCGAGTTCCTTCTCCAATGCGGCTATCTGGCGACTGAGTGCTGGCTGAGTTACCATACAGAGATCAGCGGCCTGACGAAAATTTTGCGTGTGCGCGGCGGCTAAAAAATAGGTTAACTGACGAAATTCCATAGCTTTCCCTCGATCAAAATAGCGATGATGTCTTTTGGTTATCAACCTGAGAAAAAGAAAGCATTAGACAAGTGCATCGCGTACCTATTATACTGCAAAGAGAAGCCCTGGTAGCTAACCAGGCGATCAAATATCCCCTGGCTTCGATGAAAGGAATGCAGCTATGGCGAATTCTGAGGATCAGAAAACAGTTCCCACGACTGAGGCGAAGAGCAACAACACTCTCGTGCAGGAGAACTTTGGTGCTGCAGCACGGGCATACACGACGAGTAGCGTGCATGCCAGCGGCCCCGATTTAGCATGGATTGTTGAAGTGGCGGCTCTCACTGGCAAGGAGCAGGTGGTTGATGTCGGGACGGGCACAGGACATACCGCACTCGCGCTCGCACCCTACGCAAGTGAGGTAATTGCGCTTGATATTACGCTGCCCATGCTCGAAGAAGGGCGGCATCTGGCTGCCAGTCGCGGTATCACCAATGTGCGTTTTCTTCAGGGTGATGCTTGTGCCCTACCCCTTCCCAGCAATCAGTTTGATCTCGTGACATGTCGTCAGGCAGCCCATCATTTTTCTAATGTCGTGCAGGCTGTGAGCGAGTGGGCGCGTGTTCTCAAACCCGGTGGCAAGGTTGTTCTGGATGATACTGTTTCTCCAGAAGAACCTGAAATAGAGCAATTCCTGCATGAGATTGAGTTATTACGCGACCCTTCGCATGAACGCAATCAGCGTATTTCGGTGTGGCTCTCGATGCTAGAGGAAGCTGGATTGCGTGCCCATCTGGTGCGCTCCTGGACGATTCCTCTCGACATTCCCTCGTGGACGCAGCGCATCAAAACGCCTCTCGCCTCTGTTGCACAGATAGAGCGTATGTTTGCTGAGGCTCCAGCGGTAATCAAGGAACGTCTGCAAATCGGGCCAAATGAGCAAGGTCTCCTCTCTTTTGCACTGCCAGCGGCGGTCATCGTGGGCGTGAAATCGCTTTGATGGTGTTTACAGGCTGCCGATTAACTGCATGAGGCGGCTCAATTCGCTCTCACAGTTCTGCACGGTAATTGGCATCACCAGTAGTTCGTCCAGACCAGAGGCGAGCAATGCTTTGAAACGTGCAGCAAGAGTGGTAGTATTGCTCTGTCAATCTTCATTCCAACTGTTTGGGAGAGGCAGGGCGACCGCGAGGGTCGCCCCTACAATGAAAACGGGTAAAACAGGCATCGT
>DAIDJF010000076.1:253-25792 GCA_027451525.1 Ktedonobacterales bacterium | reverse complement strand
TTGGCAATTGCTAGCCACACTTGCATCTCAGACCATGATACGAGGCACAATCATCGAACAAGATCACAATTTTCCAGCAATCGGCCAACTAATTGAGGAGGTTGAACGAGCAAAAAGTATCCTCGATGCGAAGCACAAAGCTTTTAACAGCCACCGTTAACAGCAAGCCCCATAAACAAACAGAAACATTGCGGCTGTCCTTACTTACACTTATCTTGCTTGCTCTGCGCTTAAACAGAGACACATGTAAACATCTTTAGATACTTGGGAAAAGTGGTAAAATAAACTCTGTAATTTACAGAAGCGATTTTTTGATGGAACCCGCCGTTCCATCTGTGTCGCATCACAAATAAGGAGCAAGACCGTGGCTGAGACGCAAACACCGGGAAGGAACTGGGCAGGGAATTACACGTATCGGGCGGAGAAACTGCACCGACCGACAACCATTGAACAGGTGCAGGAGATTGTCGCCCACGCAACTAGCGTGCATGTATTAGGCTCGCGCCACTCGTTCAACGACATCGCCGATGCCTCAGAGTTGCTATCACTCGCAGACCTGCCCGCCGATGTAGTCGTCGATCATGCAGCACACACGGTCTCCCTCGCGGGTGGGATAACGTATGGTGCTCTATCAAAGACGTTGAACGACGAAGGCGTAGCCTTGCACACCCTCGCATCGCTCCCTCACATCTCCGTCGCGGGTGCCGTAGCGACAGCGACGCACGGATCGGGTGTCACGTGTGGCAACCTCGCGAGTGCGGTCGCAGGGCTGGAGATTGTGACATCAAGCGGTGAGATTCTCAAGGTATCCAGAGGTAATCCCGACTTTGACGGCCTAGTGGTCGGACTTGGGGCTATTGGGGCCGTCACCCGCATCACCCTGGATGTGCAGCCAGCCTACGAGGTGAAGCAGCAGGTGTTCGAGGGTCTCAGTTGGAAGGCTCTCTACGACCACTTTGACGAAATCACCTCATGCGGCTACAGCGTCAGCATCTTCACACGCTGGGGCGAGACGCATGAGCAGGTCTGGGTCAAGAGTCGGATGGATATGCCCAACCAGATTGAGGATGACCTCTTTGGCGCGGTTGCGGCAACAGTTGAGCGGCACCCGCTTATCGAACTCGATCCAACGCCTTGTACACCACAGTTGAGCCGACCAGGTCTCTGGTCTGATCGCTTAGCGCATTTCCGTATGGGTTACACGCCAAGCAATGGCGAAGAAATCCAGTCAGAGTACCTCTTACCGCGTCGACATGCCATTGCGGCCATAGAAGCCGTGCGTGCCCTCGCCGCACAACTTCGGCCAATCCTGCTGGTGAGCGAGATTCGCAGGGTAGCCGCAGATCAACTGTGGATGAGCACGAGCTATGAGCAAGACTCCGTCTGCATCCACTTCACCTGGAAGCGTGAACCAGACGCAGTTCAGGAGATGGTCGCCCAGATCGAGGCTGCCCTTTCCCCGTTCGCGGCACGTCCGCATTGGGGCAAGGTCTTCCACGCGGATGCACCAGCAATCGCGCCACTCTACACGCACTATTCCGATTTTGTCCATCTGGTGGAGCGACTCGACCCACGCGGCGCGTTTCGCAACGCATGGCTGAAAGCGCATGTATTCGGCGACGCATAAGCAGTGCGCCTTCTTGATGTGGCTGCTACAGGCAAAATAGAAATCGATGTGCTATACTCGTCTTAAAGCCTTGCTTCTTTCATCACATGTGTGTCTACTAGTTATATCTCATCTAAGATAGACAATTGCAATACCATGCTTTTCTTGCATACAGCGTGGCGTGGGATACTCACAGCTACATTAGCAGGATGAGGTCTTTATCTCTTCGAGGAGGAAAAATCGTATGGCACAGCAAGAAGCAGAAGCCGCACGCAGGCAGATCTTCGAACTGTTGATGCAGGCTCCTGCGATGATCGCCTTCCTGCGTGGTCCCCAACACGTTTATGAACTGGCGAATCAACTGTATATGGAACACGTCGGTCAGCGTCCGATCCTGGGACAGCCTATCAGGACGGCTCGACCAGAGTTGGCAGGCTTGGGTATTTTTGAATTTCTTGATCAGGTTTATACCACGGGCCAACCTTTTGTTGGGCATGAAATGGCTCTAGAGCTTGATTATCCGCAGACAGGGCAACGCGAGAAACGCTATTTCAATTTCGTCTACCAACCCACTCGTGATGGCGAGGGTATCGTAGATGGGATTCTCATCCATGCCGTTGAGGTCACCGCACAGGTTCAGAGACGACTAAAAATCCAGGAAAACGAGTCACGCTTACAGCGACTGGTCAACTCTAATGTGATTGGAGTAAGCTTTACGCATGCGAACGGAACCATCATGGAGGCCAATGAGCGGTTTCTGCACATGGTAGGTTACACGCGAGCTGATCTGGCAGCGGGTATGCTCAATTGGAGCAGATTGACGGCCCCTGAGTACGCGGCACGAGACAGAGAGGCCGTGCAAGAGATCAGGCGTGATGGAGCAGTCTCTCACCCATATGAAAAAGAGTACACCGACAAACATGGCAACCGGATTCCTGTGCTGGTTGGAGGAGCCGCGCTGAATGCCGCCCGCGATGAAATCGTGACATTTGTGATCGACATACGTCCGCAAAAACAACTGGAGAGGGATTTGCGCACGGCGAAAGGCCAACTGGAAGCTATCTTACAAAATGCTGGTGATGGGATTACAGTGCATGATATTGAAGGTCATATGCTCTACGTCAATGAGGTCGCGGCTCATATGTGCGGATTCCCTTCAGCCGAAGCCATGCTTCGTGCATCACATGAGGAGTACCAGCAAATACTCAAGCACTTCGTCATCACGGATGAAAATGGGCATATCCTGAAGCCAGAGGATTTCCCAGGTCGCCGCGCATTGCGAGAGGGACACGGCATTCAGCAGATGCTCCACTATCACGATAGTCTGACAGAGCACAGTGCTTGGGTATATATCAAATCCCAACCTATCTTCAATGAGGATGGACAGGCCCAACTGGTTGTTAACGTTCTGGCGGATGTGTCTGAGCAACAGGCACTCGAACAGCGTAAAAATGAGTTCATCAGTATGGCAAGTCATGAACTCAAAACGCCAATAACGAGCCTGAAGGGATTTACCAGCGTTCTGCAACGCCGCATGGCAAAGCAGGGGGACACGCAAGCACAACATTACCTCTCGCGTATGGACGCCCAACTCAACAAGCTGACCCGCCTGATCAGCGATCTGCTGGACATCTCGCGCATGCAGTCGGGCAAACTGGAACTGCGAGCCGAGCTGTTCGACCTGGACAACCTGATTGAAGAAACCGTGGAAAACGTGCAAGCGGCGACTACGACCCACCGCTTATTGATTGAAGGGAATACTGGGGCGCGCATCTTTGGCGATCAAGAACGACTCGCACAAGTCTACATCAATCTGCTTACCAACGCCATTAAGTACTCTCCCCAGGCTGATACCGTGCGGGTGTGCCTCCTCCGAGACGATGAGGCACAACAGGCTATTGTGGGTGTGCAGGATTTTGGTATCGGCATTGATAAAAGCCATCATGAACGTATTTTTGAACGCTTCTATCAGGTTACCAATGCGGAGGAAAAAACCTATCCGGGACTTGGCATCGGCCTGTACATCTCCAGCGAGATTGTGGCACGCCACCAGGGACGAATGTGGGTGGAAAGTAGCAAAGGGAAAGGGTCTACCTTTTACGTTGCATTGCCCTTACTCACACAAGAAGAACACACGAAAATGCTTTCGCCTTAACGACTCCTCTTGCCTTCAAGAGTCTGCACTTGTTCCCTGCCAGACGTAGCACAGCACGATACACGTATGCGGCATGTGCTATAATTTTAGGGCATTTCACCTAATCACAGCCATAATTCTAGGGTAAATACCCTAGAATGTCAAGATTTTGGGGACGGATTTTGACGAGGAAAGGAAGAACGCCATGCGAGAAACAGCGGGGAAGCAGGCACAATATGGTGCAGGAGAGCGGCGCGTGAAGACACGTGATCGTATCTTGCAGGCGGCGCGTGAACTGTTCAATGAGCAGGGAGAGGCGCATGTAACCCTGGCCCATATAGGGGAACATCTTGGTATAAGCGAGGGGAATGTCTGGTATCACTTCCGTACCAAACATGATCTAATCCTTGCCCTCTTTGCTGAAGTGCAGCAGCGCGTGAAGGCGCAACAACAACGTGATCTCAGTCATCTGCGCCAACTCAGCGATGTGCGAGATATGTTTGTGGAAGAATTTCACTTAATGTGGGAGTACCGTTTTCTCTTTCAGGATCACGTTGACCTGATAGTGACGCTGCCTGAACTACATGAGCAATTGGTCGAAATTACAATGCAAGGACATGCTTATATCAAGCGTGTTCTTGCACGATTGTGTCTGATTGGTCTGCTCCAGATCAAGAACAGCGAGATGGATCCACTAGCCACGAATATCTGGATAATCAATCGCTATTGGATTGATTACTGTCAAACACGCAGCAAGCAGCGGCAGGTGACCGAGCAAGATTTTCAGGAGGGGATGCAACAAATACGTACACTGCTCTTGCCCTATTTCACCTCCGGGCTTGGGGGGCGAACGTTAATGAACGGAGAAGCAGGGTAGCCCAGAACGAAGGATGATTGTCATTTGAGCCGACCGGGACAAGGTGAGAACTCCTCACGACCCACGACTATTCGTTCAATATGTATGGCAAACTGCGAGCCGTGGGAGTTCTCTGACAAGCTACCACTTGCGATAAGGCAAAAATTTCCCGTTCATTGTAACAACGACGCGATCCCCTTTGGGGTCTTCTTTGCGCTGGACATCTAGTTCAAAGTCGATTGCGCTCATGATACCATCACCAAACATCTCGTGAACGAGGGCCTTGATGGTCGTGCCGTAGATTTGTGTGATCTCGTGGAAGCGGTAGATCAGCGGGTCGGTTGGGACGGTCTGGTCCAGCGAACCTTTCATTGGGATCATCTGCAACGCCTCAGCAACCTCTGTCGAAACGCCGAGCAATGCGATCAAGGCGTGCGCTTCCTGCTCGGACATCGTCGCCTGTCCCATAATCGCGGCCGTTGTCCATTCTTTGCTGCGTTCCACAGCTTGCGCAATTTGCGCGAAGGTCAATCCCTTTTGCTGTTTTGCTGCTAAAATCTGTTCCATTGCTTCTGTGCGTGTGAGCATGGTGTGTTCTCCTTTTCGATCAAACGGGTGAGCACGTACATAAGGCAGCATCTTGCTGAAGAATGATTCAACGGCAGTGTTGAGCTATAGAGAGATTGTAGAGGGCAGTTGAGAGGATTGTCAAGTTTACGTATGCATCTGAGCCTCCCCCCATCTGGCAGCGAGGCAAAAATAGACTTCAGCAAATCGGGGGCAGGCTCAATAATACCGCATCTTCCGTTAAACGGTTAAACAGTGCCAGTGAAAATAATTCACTGACGCTCTTGCGCTTCTAGGATGCGAAAAGTGTGCGTCAATTTCGCGGCCTTTCCAAGCATCGCGCTTGCGCCACAATAGCGTTCTTCGGTTAATTCAATAGCACGCTCTACCGCTTGTGGCTGAATGGCATAACCGCTAAAAATATGCTCAACGGTAATATCTACGAATACTTTTGGGTGCTCCTCCGTGCGATCACCATGCACGTGTACTTCATATCCAGTAATACGCTGGCGTTTTTTTCTGAGAATCGAGAGCATGTCCATTCCGGCACACGTTGCCAGCGCGACCAGAAGCATTTCCATCGGGCGTGGCCCTTTATCCTCTCCCCCGTTATGTTGAGCCGCATCCAGTAAAAGATGGTGTCCTGAACCAGTCTCCGCATCAAAACACATACCATCCTGCAATACCGCTTTCACAGTCATAGCATTTGCCATAGCATGTCCTTTCTATCTTCTCTTAGGAAAGAGAGAGGATTGCGCGCCCATCAGCGACGACGGCTCCCTCTGCACTAACAATAACTGGATTGAGATCAAGTTCACTGATTTGAGGAAACGCATCGAGCAACCATGCCACCGCCCGCAATGTCATTATCAATGAGTTCTGGTCTACAGCGGGTTGGCCACGCACGCCTGTTAAAAGGGGATATCCCCGCACTTCACGAAGCATTGCCTGCAACTCACCTGTAGAGGCTGGCACCAATCGATAGGCAATATCGTGCAATACCTCTACAAATACGCCCCCCAGACCGAACATTACCAGTGGCCCGAACTCAGCATCACGGAGTCCACCAATAATGGTTTCTTGACCGCGCACCATCTCCTGGACGCTAATCCCCAGAATATGTGCGGACGGTTGTTTGGCTCGGACTGTCGCCAGAATCGCCTCAAATACTGTTCCAACTTGATCGGGAGCAATACCTACACGTACACCGCCAACATCGGACTTATGGCTGATGTCTGGCGAAACAATCTTCAGCACACAAGCCGTGCCGAACGTCTGCGCTACAGCCATCGCCTTGTCTGAACTGCTACACAACGTTTCGCGTGGTATCCTGGCTCCATAAGCAGCTAGAAGCTGTTTTACCTCGTTTTCCAGTAGAATAGTCCGCCCTTGTGTTTGCACAGCAGCAAGAAGCGACAATGCTGTCTGATAGGCTCCTGCCGGAGGTGTTTCCTGTCCTATAGGAAATGCGGCACGGGCACGGCGCATTTCCGCATATGTGGCAACAGCGGCGGCGGTGCGCGCAGTTCGTTCAGGCCACTCATAGACTGGAATACCTGCATCTTGCAACATTGCCTGTGTTTGTTCTCCTTCATTGCCGACTACCCAACAGATATACGTTGGCTTGGCAATGCCTCGTTCTCGTTGGTAACGCAACACAGTATCGCGCACAGTCTCGACGTTCTCATGCATAAGCGCGGAACGTTGCAGCAAAATCGGAATAATGATATCGACGTCATCCGATTCGTACATAGCTTCAATACTACCACCGTACATAGCGGGGAAACGCGCCCAGAGCGGTGTGACATCCACCGGGTTGCGCGGGCTGGCATACGTTGGAAGCAATGGCGTAATCTTAGCCTGCACGGGAGATGAGAGTTCGGGCACACGTAACCCAAAACGCTCACAGAGGTCGGTAAGTTCAACGCCAGTGCCTCCCGAATTGGTAATGATACCGACACGACGCCCCGCGGGGATGGGTTGACGGCTCAATGCCTCGGCGATATCGACCATCTCTAAACCACTCTCCGCCAGGATGGCTCCGGCCTGTCGTACAGCCGTGATGAATGCGGTTGCATCGCCAGTTAAGGCGGCGGTATGCGAAGCGGCGGCCCGCTGCCCGGCACTCGATCTTCCTGTTTTCGCAACAACCACTGGTTTGCGTTGCGCGGCGCGAGCTAAAGCTTCAAAGAAGGCCCGTCCATGACTAACCGACTCTAAAAATAAGCAAATGACGTTGGTTTCGTCGTCGTCGGCAAGATAATCAAGTATTTCATGATCTGAAAGGTCCGCTTTGTTGCCATGCGAAAGAATTTTGGCGAAGCGTAAATGACGCTGCCTTGCCAGACCAAAAATAGCCATGCCATACGCGCCACTTTGTGTAACCAGCGAAATATTGCCGCCTTTAGGTGGCAGACCAAGCCCCATTGAGGCATTTAAGCCCAGGTTACAGTTATACAATCCGAAACAGTTCGGCCCGATCAGGCGCACGCCACCTTGTTGCGCAATTTCCAGCATGGCTTGCTGGCGAGCGGCACCCTCCGCACCAACTTCGGCAAAGCCGCCGCTGAGCACGAGAGCTACGTTCACACCAGCTTCAGCGCAATCACGCATCGCCTGCACACAGCTTTCTGGCGGCAATGCAACCACAGCCAGATCGACCGCATCTGGAGCATCCTGTATACGTGGATAAGCACGATACCCCATAATCTCAACTTCTTTAGGATTGATAGGGTATAAGTGACCGGGATAGCCATCTTGCAAATTTTTCATCAAGATATAACCCAGTTTCCCGCTCTGTCCCGATGCCCCGACCAACGCAATACTGCGTGGATTAAATGCCGCTTCCCCCCAGTTACTCATACAGCCAACTCCCTTCTCCCACGAATAATGCAGGCTCTCCGCCTGTATGTAGGAATATCAACGTTTCGTGATCGCGATACAGCCCACGCTGCGCATAGGCAATTAAGCCAGCCAGTGCTTTGCCCGTATAGGTAGGGTCGAGAAAAATACCCTCACTACGTGCCGCTAAGCGAATCGCCGCCGCGCCTTCTGCTGTCGGAATGCCATAGCCAGGGCCAATGAAGCCGTCATGTACTACTACTTCTTGCGGAGTCAGGTTTTGCGGCAAGTCCAGACTGCCCAGAACCGCCTGCGCAAGGGCATAGATGCGTGTGCGCACCTCTTCGACCGGTCTACTCACGGTAAAGCCCTCTACACGCCAGGGAAGACCGAGCGCGTGGACACCTGCCAATAAACCTGCTTGTGTTCCACATGAGCCTGTTGCCAGCACAATTGCGTCAGGAGAGATGTTTTGAGCCGCGCATTGTTGTGCTAATTCATAGGCAGCTTGCACATAACCCAACGCTCCAATCGTATTAGCCCCGCCACGCGGAATCGCATAGGGGCGGTGCCCATCGCGACGTAATTCCGCTGCGCACGTTTCAATATATGGGTCTACTGAAGAACGGTCAGGGTCTCCCGTAAAGCGCACCTCGGCTCCCAACAACCGTACCAAGCGATAATTGCCTTCAATGTTGTCCAACGGCGTCCCTGAATATACTACAACCATGTTCATACCTGCGTGAACTGCCACCGCCGTCGTCGCTCGTACTGAGTTAGACTGTGCGCCTGCCCCTGTGATCACGGTATCAGCCTGTTGTGCCAGAGCCTCAGCGATCAGAAATTCCAGGCCACGAATTTTGTTGCCTCCAAAGCCAAAACCGGTGAGATCGTCGCGTTTGATCCACAGCTTTGGTCCTCCAATGGTGCTTGCCAGGCGGGAAGCTTCTTTTAATGGCGTCGGCCAAAAACCGAGCGGAACACGTGGAATAGAGTGCCATTGAAGTTCATGGCTTTCAGGCAGTTTCATCATTGTTCCTCAACTCTACATCTCTGTAGCTCTACTAAAATCTGGTCAACCATCGCTACGCATTGTCCTGTATGGCGTCGATAGTCGAACAGTGCTTCCAGCTCCCCAGACGACAGATGCATCTGTATCTGCGGATGCTCCAGAACTGCATCTTTGAAACTGCGCCCTCCACTGTGCGCCGCCATAGCAATCTCATAGACAAGCATGTGCGCGCTCTGTTTGCCGATACGCGCAGCCAGAGTGAGCATCACCGTCTCGGAAAGCACAAAACCGCCCGTGGCTTCCAGATTGGCTCGCATCCGATCAGCATGAATTTCGAGATTGCCTGTCATAGTGCGCAGTAATCCCAACACTTTTCCCGCCGCAAGGCATGTCTCAGCCAGCACCGCCCATTCCGCTTTCCAGGAGCGACCATCGCGCTCATGGTCATGGACGAGGCTTTCCAGAATCAAGGCCGTGTTGTGGCGAATAACGCGCGCCAACGTGCCCAGGTGTTCGGCAATTTCAGGATTGCGTTTATGGGGCATTGTGATACTGCCAACTGTACCCGCTACAAACGTCTCACACACTTCATTGATCTCTGTACGCTGAAGATTGTAGACTTCATGACCAATTTTATCGCCAGTCGAGGCAATCAATGTGAGTAAGCTAAACCATTCGGCCAGCGTGTCACGAGAAGTGGTCCAGGAAATAGCAGGCGGCTTCAAGCCGAGCTTTGTCAGAAAGTGTTTTTGCAACTCTAAGGCACGTGGCCCCAACGAAGAAAGGCTACCAACACCGCCTGCAAGTTGTCCGACCGCGAGACGTGGTGCGATTTCTGCCAATCGCTGGCGATGACGCTGCACTTCCACAGCCCAGATCGCCGCTTTGAAACCAAAAGTGATTGGCAATCCTATTTGTCCATGTGTGCGCCCAGCCATCACGGTATCGCGATAGTTCGCCGCCAGTTGCAAGAGGTTAGCCTCAATCGCTACCAGTTCGCGCTCGACAATCGCGTGTACTTTTTGCAATGCCAGAGCCGTCCAGGTATCGGTAATATCCTGCACTGTTGCTCCATAGTACAGCCACTCACCACTTTCCCCTGGACAACGGCGTTGCAGGGCGCGAATCAGTCCTAAGGTAGAATGGTTGGTGGCCTCAAAGCCCGCTCTCACCTCTGCGAAAAATGCGGTGTCAAGTTCGACTGTGCGGCAGGTGGACGCGACAGCCTGGGCAGCTTCTAAGGGAATCAGGCCAAAATTCGCTTGCGCTTCCGCCAGAGTTGCCAGAATCTCCAGCCATGAACGGGTACGGTACACATCATCGAATAGCTGATGCAGTTCGGGCGTGCCCCAGGAATTCTGATAGACCAACGAATCCATAAGATGAGAAGTCATGATACACCTCCACACAGCCGTTCTGCGTGGCGCACAAGTTCCTCTTCAACCGCTACAATGTGTTGGCTGGTCTGTTGACACCAGGCTAAATACCCATCTAAGGCTGTATGGCATTCGACGAGCATCACACTCAATGGCTCAGAAGCTGCACAGCCAATATCCTGGCGCGCAGCTATCGCCGTAGCAGGATTTAATGCCTGGGTGAATGCCTCTTCGGAAAGAGATAAAGAGTGCCCCATTATTGCCTGAGCAGCTGCATCCAGATCCGATAGTGTAAGATCGCGCATACTATGGCTGGTGTGCGCGGCCGTACGTACCAGGCGTCCCACGATGCGATGAGCAGTGCGAAAGTCGAGACCAGTTTCGAGCGTAATCGTTTCCGCCAGATCGGTAGCAGTAGCGAAGCCCTGAAGCAGGCGTGTCTGAGCCAGTGTTGCATTGAAGCTCATTCCAGTTATTACGCCAGCCATAAGCGTTGCTACGCCAGTAGCAGTCTCAAGCGCGCGCGGCACATCTCCATAGGCGAAAACCCTGTTATCTACCTGTCCAGAGGGCGTGCGTCCAAAGGCAGCAACAGCTTGTAGCGTACCAGAGAGTTCGTTGGTCGCTCCACGCACGTAGTTTAATGCATATGGGTTCTTCTTCTGTGGCATAATCACGCTTGCGCGGGAGTGTCCATCAGCCAGTTCGACCAGATTAAATTCCGCAGTGGCAAAAATCTGCAAATCTTCAGCCAGACGATCAAGGTTCACCAGGGCCATGACGACAACTGATAGCACTTCAAACGCGCTATCTGGCTGCCACATGGCATCACGAGCATGAGGAATGAGGCCATTAAAACCCAGTAATGCTGCTTGCCGTGTGCGATTCTGGGGAATACGCGAACCATTAACGCTTCCGCAACCGGCAGGACTCTGGTTTATGCGCGCATGTAGCTGTTGAATGCGTTCCAGATCGCGCAACAGTGGATATACAAAAGTGAGCAGATAATGCGCGAACGTTGTTGGCTGTGCAGGTTGCAAATAGGTGTAGTCGGCCATCAATGCGCTCTTATATTCATCGGCACGCTCAACCAGGGCGATTCCGCTTTTAATAAGTGCTTCGGCAAAAGCGCGTAAATATGCGCGTAGCGTGATACGGAAACCAGTCGTGGTAGACTCACGGCGTGCGCGACCCGCTCCTAACCACCCCACAGCAGATGTATGGGCAGCTAGCCATGCTTCTCGATTGGTATACATATCGCCCTGCTCAGGAACAGGGATGAAATCAGAGGGATAACGGTGTAGGGCCAGCAAAGCGTTCAAGAGTAAGGGACCTTCAGCAGGAGGAATGATGCCACCTTCAAGCAGCGTGATTGTGTGAGCGATGTCAGCCAGACTCATTCCTTTAAAGAGTGTGTGTTGATCCGCCAGTTCGCGCGCGAATGCAGTTTGCACCAATTCCATTGATGGGCCGGTTGCAAGTCGGCCTCCTACGCCTAACACAGATGCGCCACCACGCGTGTCTCCGTGAGGAAACGGCACTGGTGGCTCATTCGCCTGCGTTACCATTGCACGCCTCCCTTATCATGGCTTTGAGACAAAGGTATGGATAGATGTTCAGGAAAGGTTTCCTCGATGAGATCGGGGTTCCATTGCCCGAGACGTTCTAGCTCTTCAGCAATCGTCGAGAACGTTTCAAAGCGTAAGCCAGCCCGAAGTGCTTCGAGTGCCAGCACTTCAGCGGGCGCAATATTGCCCAAACTCACATTCATGCCAAACTGTTGGATCAAATAGGTCTGCTGATTCTTGAGCGGAGCCTCCCAGATCAAGCGATCAATAGACGCCCCCATTCGTGCGCTAAATTCTATGACGGCTTCAGTCTTGACAATGCCGTGATCGTCATAGATGCCGATGCCTTTGCCCGACTCGCGTGCTTCGACCGTGACCCACTGCGCTCCCCACTCGATATCTTGCAATGCCTGATCTGCCAGTTCTTCAGCAGTAGGTTGTTGTGTCGGGTCTTTTTTGCCGACTTCGGTGATCGGTATTAAACCATGATCGATGGCACAACGAATCAAATTGCGGCGGCGGTGCCGCGGGAGCGGAATTGTTCCATCCGAAATCTCAACCGCACTAAAGCCCAGTGTATGCGCATGCTGCATAAATGTGCGGCAGTTCCCATAGACAATCGCAACTTCTAGCAACGTGCCACCGGGATACGTCAGGATGCCGCGTGCCGTCAACTGTAACAGTTTCCGGCGCAACACATCTGCGGGAACAAAGGCCGACGTGCCAAAGGTACATTTCCAGTGATCAATCACGTCGCCAGACATCTCAAGCAAATCGTTAGTCATCGCCAAGCCATGACCCTTATCAATTACCATCGTGATTCCGCTCTGGCGCGGTTGTTGGGTTCGCCCATGTAATACACGCCCAACAACCTCTGCCCATGCTCGCTCAGACATATTTGGCCTCCTCTGCGAGTTTACGTAATGCGGCTTCAACCATGGCAAGATCAGACCCCCAGGGCACAATCATCATCTCACCATCTTGCTCGATATGCATTTCTAGCAAACAACATTTGACTAATGTCGCTTCTGAACGCTTGCCTGCAATCAGGCGCGGACACATCTCCACACGTGGCGGCTCATCGCCATAAAAGTGTCGGTGAAATTGCAAGCTGCGTTCGCAACCAATCATCGTCCAATCAAAACGCTCTGGATGTTCATCCAGAAAATGAACAGGAGCGGCCAGGTCATCAAGTCCCCCCGAACGGCAGGGGACCAGAAACGAGGGTGGATGGACTCCGCTCGCCAGATCGCGTAGCTCGATACGCTCCAGTTCTAAGTGAATTGGTGGCAGATCGGCATAACTCAATACCTGGCGTGCTAGCCCATATAACTTGGGCGGTTCAGGCGGAGCAACCTCGACCACCCGCACCCGTAATGGGTGCGGATGATGAATAAAGTTGACATGATCGTAGAGACCCTGAACAACCAGCGTGCCTTTCACATCAACGCCGGCTTCCAATGCGGCTTCAGCCAATGCTGAACGGTTACCAGTATCAACCTCCGGTCGGTGAATAAAGACACAGGTTTCCGGCATTGCCAGCACTTCAACCGATGTAATTTGGGAAAACAGAGGCTCGCTTTCCGCTCGCGTAATAGCTACAACGGCGGTTTCCTCATTTGTGCCTCGTAACACAATAAAATCCGTACGGCGATAGGCTTCCCGACTAAGTAATAGTCGGGAAATCGCATCGACCGTCATTGCTCCATCGTATCGTTGAACACTAACACGACGGTAGGGCAGTGGCACAAGATTTTGTACAGCACCCCATGTCTGCGGCTGTGGGAGGTCAATCATTGACATTTTACTCTCCTGATCTGAAGCTGCAATGACACAATGCGCTCTATACCTAAAGGTCTCTCAGATTGGGAGAACCAGCGCGTAAACGGCAGAGTTGGATGAAATGTTCAGGATTGAGGAATAGCTCGTTCATGTTACCCATCTCATCAATTGTTAGACCTTCTGGGCGACGCAACAGATAATCGAGATACTGAAAGGCATCTTTGGCCCCAAAGCCGACATGGTGGAAACCAAGCACTTTACGGGTATCGCCATCAACAACCGCTTTGAGAAAACCAGAGAGTTCTGGATACATGAAGGCGTAGAGCATGGTTCCTTCAGCACAAGGCAGAGGAATATCAGCCAGTGGAACACCCTTGGGCGGCATCTGGATAATGATCACATTTTCGAAGTGCTGTTTGGCCTCCTCTTCCGAGAGACCAACCCAACTGATTTCATAGGTGGAATGCAGAAAATCAGGATAATTTGTCCAGTCTAACTCGGACTCCTCGCCCATGATGTTCCGCGCCGCTGTCACGCCACTCTTACGCGCCTTAAACATCTCCATCGGTGAGCCAACCAGATCGCCAATCGCGTAGATGTTGGGAACGCTGGTGCGCATATGCTTGTCAACCAGAATTTCCCCTTTCTCGCCGACGGCTACGCCAAGCACCTGCTGGAAATGTTCGGAGCGGGGTCGCTCACCAGTGGCAAGAAAGACAAAATCACATGGAAGAACTTGTTGCTCCCCCGTAGACATGTCGCGGATGACGACCTCTTTCACATGGCCCTCGCTATCGCCCCTGATCTCTACAGGCTCGTGGCCTTCGATGATAGTCAAACCACGTTTGCGCATGCCGTCGACCACATAGGTACGCAAATCTTCGTCCACGTGATGCAGACCGGAGGTGCGCATCAACGGTTTGCGCGCCACAAGTGTTGTCGGGCAACCAGTCGCCTGGAAGAACGAACTATACTCGATACCTGTTTTCGAACCACCGATAACAACACAGCGTTGTGGCTCAAAATCAAGCTCTTCAATAAATGTCGAGTAATTGTATACGCCATGCAAACCAACACCGGAAATATCAGGCGATAACGGAGCAGCACCGATACCCAACACCAGATTGTCCGCATAAAATCGCTCACCTGCAGCTTCAACGGTGTGCGCGTCAATAACTGTTGCAGAAGCGTTTAAGATATATTCGAGATCTAGCTGCTCTTTAGATTGCCAGTTCATAAAAGCGTGCGCCGTGCCTCGCCCAGATTTGAACAATTCAACCATTTGCAGGATCGAGGCCCGTAGATTTGTGGCATCAGGGAACCAGAGCTTGCCTGAAAACCAGCGCATGAGATCAAGCTCACGAGCCGCTTCCGAGAAAAGATGGTGCGGCACACAGGCCTGATGGGGACAACTGCCACCCAGGAAGGGCCAGCGATCAATAATGAGTTGTCTTCCGCCCATCGCGCGCAAATAGCCGGAGCCAAAGCGGCCTCCTGCCCCACCACCAATAAAAATCGCATCGAATTTTCTGGTGTCCTCGCGATGAATGTTGATAATTGGCTCACTTTTATGCGAATATTCTTCGACCAGATCAACCCATTGCCTGTTCGTAGTTTGTGTCAGGGTAATATCCACGAAAACCTCCTGTTATTGGCTAACCACGAGAGAAAAACGTCTGCCCAGATCAGCAGACTTAAATTCGCGCTGGTGCGTGTTTAACGGGTCAAAACTGCGTATCAAGGCCACGTCTTCGGGCGTGGGTAGTGGCACGGTCCGTACGTCCGAGGCGATCACCGGCTCGAATTCCGTGTTGTCCAACACATCCTGGACGGTTGTGTCGGGATAGAGTTCACGCAAACGCAGAACATGCGTCTGGGGATCAAAATCAAAAACACCAAGTTCAGTTACAACCCATTCAGGGCCACCACCACGCAACCCCAGAGCGGTGCGCGGCGTGCCATTCCTGGTCACGTGCCCTATCGACGAGATAAAATCGATATGTTGTACAAACCGATACTGCCGTTTTCCCGCTTTGTTGTGTGAGGCACGGTGCCCAGTCGTCCAGATCGTGACATGCTGGACATCACCTGAGAGGTTACACCCCCCGCCGCTGCCCGGTAGCTTTGCGCGCGGCGCATCTGGACTACCGATCACCGTGACGTTCAGATTTCCGTAACGATCTACCTGTACGCCGGAAAGAAACATACGTCCCATATCGCCGCGCGCGGCGATATCGAACAGGTCGGTAATGCCAATAGCCATCACACTACCACGCGCAAGCGACCAGTCATTGGAGGTCGGGGGAAGAAACGGTGGCGTTGGATTGATTGCATAGGTGGCTCCCTCAATATGCACCATGCGTGGCGCGTGCGTACGCTTGGCTAAAAGCATCGCGAGGGCTGGCACGGGAGAACCATAACCATGAAAAACCAGTTCGCCATCTTGAATCGTGCGCGCGACTTGATAGATCATCACTTCCGGTAGCGTTGCATAGGTGCTTGTCTGATCGCTCATGCAATTGCTCCTTCAGGTGCTGTAAAAAGCGAACGCCATGCATCATCGCCATCTTTCCAGCTTTCGAGTACCTGGCGTCTATCCGCACCGCCAACACGTTGAAGATACTCGTCATGCGATGTTGGTTCATAGACATAACGCTCCAGGTATTCACGCGTAAATGTTTCTTTACCGGCACTTGCCGCGTGATAATACGCTGTCAGATGCTCGCGATCATAAGCGTAGAATGGGTAGCATGAGGTAGGATGGGCACCGTAGGGAACTTCGGCGACGGCTTCCACCCAAAAATACGGCACATTGGGTTCTAACGCTTGCAGTTCCTCGGTAGAGACCAACCGATCAACGGTCGCAATGACATGCTTTGCGGCGCGAATGAAGAGCATATCTGCGACAAGCGGCGGCAGGATTTTCAAGTTGCCGTGCGCGTCTCCATACTGCGCGTGGACGATAGCGACATCAGGAGCGAGGGCCGGAACCAGCACGAGTGGCATGCCTGTAAAAGGACAGGTCATGGTTTTATATTCCGAATGCAGGTGCAAGAAATCCGTGCCCTGTACGCTGCGTACAGGCATAAAGGGAATGCCATACTCAGCAGCACGCAATTGTTGTAAGAGAGTATGGCAACAGGTGTCATAGATCTTCGTACTTCCATCTTGACAGGCTCTTCGGAAGTTCGGAGCCATACCAAAATCCTGCTCGAAGCCGACATATGACTCTTCAATGATGCTGACGGCACCCGCCCCACAGAGCATATCTACATCGACGCCGTGAGCCGTTCCTATAATATGGAGATCACGACGACCTTGCCGCAAGAGTTCGCGCAAGAATGCCATTGGCTCACGCCACGATAATCCTCCGCCAACAGCGACCGTCATTCCGTCTTTGACAAGTGCCGCTGCCTCGCTCAACGACACCTGTTTCTGTTCTGAAGTAAAAACTGGCATAACTTACCCCTTTAATGAGTGAGGTACTGAAATTTATTTGACCATCCAGCCGCCGTCGATTACCAACATATGTCCGGTGACATAATCAGCTTCATCCGACGCCAGATAGACCGCCGCCGCCGCCACATCTTCGGGTTTGCCAACGCGCCCCCAGGGCGTCATGTCTAGCACCTGTTGCCGTAACTCTGGAATATCTAGCCGCCAGCGTGTCATCTCAGTTTCCACCATCCCCGGACAGATTGCATTGACGCGGATATGGTTGGCTGCATAATCTAGTGCTAATGCCCGTGTAAATGCGATGACTGCTCCTTTCGAGGTATCATAAACCGCACGGGCCGGAAATGGAACGAAGCCAGCGACAGAAGCGATATTGATAATCGTGCCACCATCTTGCTTTAACATCTGACGAAGGGCTGCACTGGCAACCCGAAATACGCCCGTTACATTAACGGCAATGACACGTTCCCATTCTTCGTCTGGGGTACTGTGCGCAAGCGTTGCCTGCCGTGAACCCGTGATGCCTGCATTGTTTACCACAATATCCAGATGCCCCCACGTATCCACTGCCGCCTGCACCATACGCTCGGCATCGGATCGCTCCACAACATCACCTACAACGGAAACCGTCTGACCCTGTGCTTCCGCGATCAGCGCAGCGGTTTCTCGCAATCCAGCTTCTGCAATATCGCTAATCACAAGAGAGACGCCCTCTACGGCTAGACGACGCGCGATGGCACGTCCAATACCAGAACCCGCCCCCGTTACCAGACCAACTTTATTCGCAAGGCGCATAACCAGGTGCCTCTTTCCTAGATAGAAAGAAAACCATCATCTCTATGGGTCGCGTTACAACGTTTCTCTCTACGAATTAACTCTGAGGATTCAGGACGACTAAGCGCAACTCAGTCATCTCTTCGATTGCATAGCGTGGTCCCTCACGCCCCATGCCGCTACGTTTAACACCACCATATGGCATCTGACCAGCGCGATAGAAGGAGGTATCATTGACCATCACGCCGCCTACTTGCAAATTACGGGCTGCCGCCATCGCAACAGAGAGCGAACGGGTAAATATGCCCGCTTGTAAGCCATATTCGGAGTCATTGGCATAACGGAACGCTTCATCGAGCGTGTCATAGACCTGTACAGCCACAATCGGCGCGAATGTTTCCTGGCAGACAACGCTCATATGAGACTGCACATTTGTCAATACGGCTGGCGTGAGTAAAGCACCATGCCGCTGCCCACCTGCAAGTAGCGATGCACCTGCAGCAACGGCCTCATGTATCCATGACTCGGCGCGTCGTGCCTCACCTTCACTAATCATTGGCCCAATGTCAGTCTCTCGCTCCTTTGGATCACCAACCCGTAAGTTTTGCGCGACGCTGACCAGCTTTGCAGTAAATTCTTCAGCAATCGCCCGATGCACAAGGATACGCTGCACCGAGAGGCAGACCTGCCCAGCGTAAGAGAACCCTTTCAAAGCACATTGGGTCGCGGCATTAGCGACATCAGCATCTTCGTGAACAATAACAGCTGAGTTTGAACCAAGTTCTAGCGTGCAACGACGCAACCCTATTGTGCGTTTTAAGGCCTCTCCCACAGAAACGGAACCAGTAAAAGTATAAAAGCCGATGCGCGTATCGATGAGTAACGCTGTGCCAACACTATCACCTGGGCCAACGACCAGATTTAACCAACCGGGGGGTAAGCCAGCCTCGGTAAGGATTGCACACAATTTGGCGGCAATAATGGGGGTATATGATGCTGGTTTCAACACAATCGCATTGCCAGCCGCCAGCGCGGGAGCCACCTTATGCGCCACCATATTTATCGGAAAATTGAAAGGCGTGATTGCACAGACAACACCGACAGGGACACGTATGGTGAATGCCAGACGATGCTCAGAACCAGGCGTAGCCTCAAGGGGCACCATTTCACCATGAATACGCTTTGCTTCTTCAGCCGCCCAGATGAACGTGTCTGCCGCGCGGTCAACTTCAGCCAACGCATCGCGCAGTGGTTTCCCCGCCTCGTAGGCCATTGTTAAAGCCAGTTCTTGCTGGCGAAGGCGAATGAGTCCTGCGGCCCGCATCAAAATATCATAGCGTTGTGTAGCTGTCAGTGGATTACCAGCATATGCTTGACAGGCAGCCGTAACCGCAGCATCCACCTCTTTTAGTCCGCCCTGGCTGATCGTTGCCCAGGGCGTGCCACTTGCTTTATCGGTCACAACAAGCTGCTTATCGGTATGCCAGGTTTCTCCGTTAATCCACAATCCATAATGCTCCATAAAAGCCATCCATCTTCTTGATCTCTATGAGCGTGAACACTGCCATAATGCTATACAGCAGTTAATCCACCATCGACAACCAGACACGAGCCTGTTACGTAGGAACTATTATCAGTAGCAAGAAATAGGACAGCATTGGCGATTTCTTCCGGGCGGCCAAAGCGGTTGAGCGGATAACGACTCATCCTTACTGCTAACTGTTCTGGCGTATCGCCTTCGACTAAACGATGCCCCATAGGCGTCATCGTCGTGCCTGGCGCAACGCAATTGACGCGAATCTCGTGTGGCGCAAAATCGACAGCCATTGAGCGCGTCAAACTCACGATGGCCCCTTTAGCGGCACTATAGGCAGTCATGTTACGAATACCGACCAGGCCAGCGACCGAAGAAACATTTATAATAGAACCACCATGACCACCCGCAATCATAGCTGGCACTGCATACTTAGAGCAGAGATATGCACCACGCACATGAACGGCGAAGATGCGATCCCAGAGCTTTTCATCGGTAGTGACAACCGTACCAAATCCTTCGATACCGGCATTGTTGAAGAGAATGTCAATATGTCCAAACTGCTGTTGTGCCGCTTGAACCATTGCCTCGACACTCTCAGGCGATGTCACATCGGTCTGCGCCCAGCCAGCCTGACCGCCTTCAGAGACGATAGAGTTGGCGACAGACTGCGCCGCATTGCCATTAATATCCGCGAGCATAACAGCGGCACCTTCATGCGCGAAGAGACGCGCCGTTACCTCACCAAAGCCGGAACCCCCTCCGGTAATGATTGCTACTTTACCTTGTAATTGCATGTTCCATCCTTATAGACAACAGGGACACAGCCCATTTCCATGTCCAGCTTCCCAGGGATGCGGAATGGGCTTTTTCTCCGGCATGATTTCTGCCTTGTTACTACCACATTTGGAGCAAACCCAGATTTTTGGTTGCTGCGTACCCGCCAAAACCAGCCCTTGAAATTCGTGACCGCATTGCGGACATTTTACGGTTAAAATGGGCATTGTATTCCTCCAATCGAGATATCAGGGAAAAACCAGCCCTTCGGTCCTCCCTGACATCCCCGCCACAACGTACATGGGTACTCGTGAACAGCCAGCCTCTAGTCTCCGACAGGAGTAGCGGTAGCTTGTTTCGCCAGTTCCTCGCGGACAATCTTCGTACCTGCAACCAGAGCATGGAGTTTGTCAGCCGCGATATAGCGCTGGAGTAAGATCAAACCACAGTCTGTCGTAAGACCTAGTTGATCAGCGGGAACAAATTGCAGAATTTCGCGGATCCGCTCTGCAACCTCTGCGGCGGTTTCGGTAATGGTGCTTTTGACATCAATCACACCAGCCCAATACTGGACATGCTTGGGCAGAGGATACTGTTTGAGGATAGCATCCAGACCACTCATATCACGTCGTCGGCCACCTGTTTCGAGGTTCAGCACATCAATTTTAGCGTCGTAGGCTCTTGGGATGACATACGTACTATCACCAGGGGTTGGACCTTTGCGGGCTGTGAGGTCAAAAATTTCTCCCGCCTGGGCTGTCTCATCCGGCATATATGCAGGTGTGCCACCCCAGTTACCCCAACAGACATGGACAACAATCTTTGCGCGGGTGACACCCTCTACTGCGCGATTAAACGCTTCGATAGCCCAGTCCTCAAAACCATAAGGCCAGGTGAACTCGTCAAGCTGGATGAAATCCGCGCCCAGAGCTTCTACCGCCAGAATATCCTCATTAATGGCCTTGGCGATATCCATGGCACGTTCCCGGCTTGACTGGTAATAGAGGTCATTGGTCGCCTGTGCAAGAACCTGGATGCCCGTATACTGCACCTTGATGGGCTTATTGGTCGCCCTCTTGAGTGCTCTTGTCTGCTCCACCATCATCTGCCCGCGCCGTTGGATTGCCTGCTTGATCGTGGCAGCATGAAGGCGGCTATAGATAGGGAAGCCAAGTTGCCCACCACGCAGGTCGTAGCCCATGCGCTTGTAGTAGTAATAGACAGCTTGTTCGGCATAGTCATCGGCCTGGACGCGCGCGTCGGAAATAATATCCAGCCCTGCTAATTCTTGATCGCGGACAAGGGCGGCGATCACATCTTCCAGAGCCTCACGGTCAAATGCATCGGGGGGCAATTGGTCGCCAGAAAAATTGCGTGCGAAGTGGGCGTCCCACCAACGGGGATTGGGGTAGTTGCCAACCATACTAGTTGGCAAAGTAATCTCTTGCTCTCGAATCTTCATGGTGTCTCCTTCAATAAAAGACAACGTCGTCTGCTAAACAACCATACTCGATGACATTGAGAATAAACCTATGCCTGGGCCTGACCTGTCTACAATCCTCGTCTCATTTGCCCAAAGCAATACTACGACGTATATGCCGCAGGCAGAGAACTAGAAATTTATCTTCAGGGGACTCGCGATACACTTCTAACGCTCTGAAATATCTTGAGTGCATTGAAAAATTCTTATAGACTGCACTCTTGATTCCAAAAAGAGGATTGCAACCTTCACCAACTTAATCATGAAAAATGGGGAACGTGTCAAATGAGGGGAACATCACCTCTTTCTTCATCGAAGATGCTCTCTTTTGGAAAAGCATTTTGCTAAATTATCATCTTTGATAATCTTTATTATAACTATTTTTTGTCATAAGTCAATATGCCGAGCTAATAAAATTCAAAATCATTATCATATTGACTTATTTTTCTTCAAAATACCATTAACCATGTCTATCCGACAGCTTTACTTATCTTTACTTATCTTTATTTGCCTCTGAACAAAAAAAGGAACACGATCAAATAGTACGCTGGCATATTGCTCTATGCAACACAAGATGTAACCTATCGGTGACTTGCGTGGGAAAAGTTGATGAGTTAGGAATGTGTGGAAAAATGCATGGCACGCCCAATCGCACGATTGGGTAAGAGGCACCCCTAGAGGAACGCTCAACGTTGAGAAGGATTGATTTTCATCAATAGCAGCAGCATTGCATCACTAAGAACAGCTTTATCTTTTACCAGCGCAAAGGCCGTATCAACGCCTATTCAGACATTACAAGCCATGAAACCCTGCTAACAAACCCTCGCCTCGTGCGACAAGGACAGAAGGGTGCGTTAATAATGCGTCGAGGATAATATCGCCGCTAAAACGTTTCAGATCATACTGGCAAATGATGGTCACAGCAGGATATTTATCAACGAGTGGATTGAGCTGATCTTCATAGATTGCCATCTGTTCAGCACCAGGGGTACCTTGAAGAGACCATGTCATTTCACCCGTCATAAAAACACGCTTATGACCCGCTTCCAATGCTGCCTGGATAGCCGTTTCGATAAAATTCAACATGCGTTGCGCATCAAAGCGACCGGGCAGCAGATACGTCTGCGTCGGTGGTAGAATCCTGAGCAACCCACTAGCGATCAGTTTATCTAATGGCAATCCTTCGGCATGGATACGTTCCATCAAATGCTCCGAGGAGGTACTATGTTGGAGGTAAATAACGGGTTCACCAGCACTCAGATAGCGAATAAGATACGGGCGCAACAAGTTCCATTGTTCCTCCTGATTACGGAAGAACAGACTAATATGGCGTTCCGTATACTCCGTCTCTTGCGTGTTGCTACTACTCGCAACCGTTTCGTCAGGTACTACCTCTGCCGGTATGCCCATAGAAGGCATAAACGCAAGCAGATCTTCTACGAGGAAACGACGTTCGTTGCGTCCTCCGACGCGGAAACAGCGCAGCTTTCCGCTATTGGTCCAGCGGCGTAACGATATTTCACTCACGTTAAGAAATTCGGCAGCCTCACCAATAGAAAGGAATCTCTTTTGTTCGGTCATTTTGAATTTTCCAGGCACGTTATGGTTATCTAACGAATATATACATTAGTGATCTTTATGATACAATTATTTTCTTGAGATGTCAAGCTTCTTGAACTACAGCGTTGATATCGAATATATCAGGTGTGACGGGCGTAGCTTGCGATAGTTAGAGAACGTCACCGATCTGATGAGTACCACGCTTCATCAGATCGGTGACGTTCTCGCATCCCCACCGACTATTTTCCAAATATCATTGTGCGTTATCAACGCTTCAGTCCTGCTGTGGCTCTGCCTGTAGCATCGTCTCCGCGCTCGTTGTCAGGATGCTACGTGCGATATAGCTGGTTTCCTTTGCCGCCACCTGTTTGAGAGCCTCGCTTTTTGCCTCTAAAGCCTGCTGTTTCTGCACAGCGTCACGTGTGCCGTCAATCACAAAATCGAGCATGTGCAGAGCCATCCGCGCGTCACCTGTACGCATCAACTGCTGTGCCCGCTGCATCAATTGCGCACCACCCGCCAGCGCGAGCACTTCAGCCGCAATCGCTGCCGTAGAGGCTGGTGAGAGATGGCTGGGATTGCCATCGTACCAACCCGCGTAGCGGCGGTGAATGGCACGCACGATAAAGGCTGGACAGCCGTAAATGGGAGCCATCGCGGGATGCTGCGCCAGTTCGGACGGAAGTTGGACCTCGCGCACAATCTGTTCCTGCCACTGCCCCAGATTCATGCGCCGTACAACCTCATCGTGCAGATAGCGCAAAGAGCGCGCAACCGTCAACAACGAGTCGTTGATCGCCTCACTCCGCAAAACAGGGCCATGCCCAGGACTCAGGATATCAGCGTGCAGAGCCGCCATCTGCTCTAAGGCCTCCGCCCACTCAACCTCATAGCGTTGCACCTTGAGCGGATTACCAATATTAGGGCAACTGGAGACAAATAGGTCGCCACTAAATATCACTTTGCGCTCAGGAATATAGACCCATGTCATGTCATCGGTTTCGCCCAGCGCGTGATGCAACTCGAACGTCAAACCGCCCAAGCGAAAGCTCATGTGCTCTTCGTAGGTGATATCGGGACGCACAAAACGTTCTGTCGTTGGAAAAGCTGGCAACTGCTGAGGAATCCGAAACTGGATGCGGTTGATAAAGGCGTTGTAATCGCGTTGCTCGGCATAGCGTTCCATGCGCCTGAGCACGTTCTTCTGTCCAATCACGTGCGGACGTGGATCACCACGCTGGCTCGCCTCATACAAAATAGCCTGCGTATTGGCAGCATGGTCAGAGTGACCATGTGTGTAGATCACATAGCGAATCGGTTGCTTCGTAATCTGACGCAGAGGTCCAAGAGCGGCAAAGGGATTGGAGGGACTGCCCGTGTCAATCAGCACGACGCCCTCGTCGGTTACAACCATCCCCACATTGCCAAAGCTCTCGATGTAGTACAGACCAGGAACCAGCTCTGTTGGTGCGCTTACGTTCGCGTCTCTGGGACCGTAAAGCTGACGCTCCATAAAAGAATCACCAAGCCGGGATGATTCGGACATCGGGATATTCCTTTCTCTGGCTAGTCGCCGATTGTGCATATATGTATCGGCCTGTTCAGATAGTATCACAAAGTTGTGATACAATAATAGCCATACACCACACCATTTCGTTTCCCTTTACCACGTGCCAGTACAAACCGTCGTTTTTACTTTCGCACAGGAGGCGATATGAGCGAGATCACTCCATCCGCCAATGTTGACCTGGAGGTCTCTAAGCAACGTAGCGGCTATGCCAGTTACGTCTTCCTCATCCTGTTCCTTGTCAATTTCTTGAACTACCTTGATCGCTATGTCTTTGTAGGAGCCGCGAACGTGATTGCCCGAGAGCTACATTTCGGCATTGACGGCATCGGCTATCTTTCATCAGCCTTTATCGTTGTCTTTACCATTGGCGTCATCCCACTCGGCGCATGGGCGGACCGCTCACAACGCAAAAACGTGATCGCGCTCAGCATCGCAGTTTGGAGCCTCGCGACCGCCTTCTCAGCCTTCGTGAATAGCTTCGCGACCCTCTTCATCTCACGCATGGTTTTGGGCATTGGCGAAGCAGGCTATGGTCCAGCCAGCGGAGCAATGATGGCGGATTATTTCAGCCGCGCAAAGCGGGCGCAAGTATTGAGCCGCTGGTCTACAGGCGCACTGATCGGCCTGATGTTTGGCATTATCCTGG